>CAZOVT010000094.1:0-1687 GCA_964583565.1 uncultured Coxiellaceae bacterium | reverse complement strand
TTGATACGGCACTGGCAGCCTGTCCTGATATCCACAGTGTGATTGTTGTAAAACGAACAGGGCATGACATACCATGGTTCGCGGGGCGCGATAAGTGGTATCACGAAGAAATGAGTAAAGTCAGCGATGATTGTCAGGCTGTTGCCATGGAAGCAAATGAGCCTTTATTTATTCTCTATACCTCTGGCTCTACCAACAAACCCAAAGGTGTGCTGCATGTGGTTGGCGGTTATCTTGTGTATGCGGCAGTGACGCATCGTTATATTTTTGATTATCATGATGGTGATATTTATTGGTGTACTGCGGATGTAGGCTGGATTACCGGCCACTCGTATGCTGTGTATGGCCCGCTGGCGAATGGTGCAACAACGCTTCTGTTTGAAGGCGCGCCCAATTACCCGACATTTTCACGCTGGTGGGAAATCATCGATCGTCACAAGGTTAATATATTTTATACTGCCCCGACGGCTATTCGTGCCTTGCGCCGTGCGGGTGATAAACTGGTTACTGCTTCCAGCCGTCAAAGTTTGAAGCTGCTAGGGTCTGTTGGGGAACCTATCAATCCAGAAGTCTGGGAATGGTATTATCATATTGTTGGTGACGAGCGATGCCCGATTGTTGATACCTGGTGGCAGACAGAAACAGGCGGCATTCTTATTGCGCCGCTGCCGGGTGCGACACCGCTGAAACCCGGATCAGCTTCATGGCCTTTCTTTGGCATCCAGCCAGCCATTGTGGATGAAAATGGACAGGAGATGCATGGTGCAGCATCCGGAAGACTGGTGATCAGGCAGCCCTGGCCGGGAATGATGAAAACCATCTACGGTGATCATCAGCGTTTTATTGATGTTTACTTCAAGCCTGTTCCAAATTGTTATTTAACTGGCGACGAAGCTCGTCGTGATGAAGATGGCTATTACTGGGTGACGGGTCGTGACGATGATGTTATCAAGGTGTCGGGGCATCGTATTGGCACGGAAGAAGTAGAAAGTGCATTCTTGCTGCATCCAGCTGTTTCAGAAGCTGCGGTGATTGGCGTGGCTCATGGCATCAAGGGGCAGGGTATATATGCTTATGTCGCAACCAAAGATGGTATTGCCCAGACGGATGCCTTGCGTGCGGAACTGATTCAGCATATCAGGAATAGCATAGGCGCCATAGCGACACCCGAACTCATCCAGTGGGTTGATGATCTGCCAAAAACACGCTCGGGTAAAATTATGCGGCGTATTTTACGTAAAATAGCGAGCAACGAGTTCGATGAATTGGGTGACACATCTACATTGGCAAATCCTGCCGTTGTGGATAATCTTATTGCATCGCAGAAAAACAGAAGATGACAATCGACAATGCGCTGGCATTATCGCCCGGCGTTAAAAAAGTCACGCATGTTTCGGCTGTGCTGCTTAATTTTTCAAAAGTTTTGATTCGAAATACCTGATCAATGCAACTATAGACGTCAAGTAAATAATAGTGACTATAGTCGTCTAAATTGAAACGGATCAATATTCTATAAGTGAATAACTTAGTACCTCATAAGGCCGGAGAATAACCAATCATCCCTTGCGATTTAGGGCTGTAATATTTGTGCACCCCCCCGCGTAGGTGGGAGCCTATCCATCATATTAATGCGGGTACATGCTTCACTAAAAATGTTTGGTGTTTGTGTACTCGCGTCACCCATCCC
>CAZOVT010000093.1:0-1758 GCA_964583565.1 uncultured Coxiellaceae bacterium | reverse complement strand
AGGGATGGGTGACGCGAGTACGCAAATACCAAACTTTTTTAGTGACACTATTTATTGTCATCAATGCTAGATGATTTGTTTAATATGGCGTATGCACGTTAAGCTAGTATCTGATCATTGAGGTGGATAGGCATGAAGCAATATATATTGGCGATTGATCAGGGTACTACCAATAGCCGGGCGATTATTTTTGACAGTGCCGGCATGATGATCGGGCATCACGAAACTGCCTTAAATCAATCGTTTCCACAGGATGGATGGGTAGAGCAGGATCCGGTTGAAATGTTTAATCACTCCATTGAGTGTTGCCGCCGGGTGCTGCAGAAGACAGGGATATCAGCCAATTTGATCGCGGCGCTTGGTATTACCAACCAGCGTGAAACGACTATTCTGTGGGATAAAAAGACTGGTCAGCCGGTTTATCCTGCTATTGTCTGGCAGGACCGCCGGACAGCTGAATATTGTCAGACATTAAAGCAGCATGCTGTTGCAGCAAATATTCATGCAAAAACCGGCTTGCTGCTGGATCCCTATTTTTCAGCGACTAAAATTGCATGGATACTGGAGCATGTGCCGGGCGTTCGGGCACGGGCGGAGCAGGGTGAGATATTATTTGGTACGGTGGAAACATGGCTGCTGTGGAAGCTGACGGCTGGCCGCTCACATGTAACAGATGCAACAAATGCCTCTCGGACAATGTTATTGAATATTCATACGCAGGTGTGGGATCAGGAGATACTGGCAGCGTTCAATATTCCTGCTCAACTGCTGCCAGTGGTACAAGATAATGCGGCTGATTTTGGTGTCACAGAAAGCGCTTTGCTGGGTGCGCCGATTAAGGTGGGCGGGATGGCTGGTGATCAGCAGGCAGCAACCATCGGGCAGGCATGCTTTAAGCCGGGTATGCTTAAAGTGACCTTTGGTACAGGGTGCTTTATGGTACTCAATACGGGCGATCGTGTGATTGAATCAAAATTTAATCTGATCTCAACGATTGCTTACCGCATTGGCGGCAAGGTGACTTATGCCCTTGAAGGCAGTATTTTTTGTGCCGGGGTAACGATAAAGTGGCTGCGTGATCAGTTACACATGATAAGCAGTGCCTCTGAAACCGCAGAGCTTGCCGCGTCCGTGCAAGATACTGGCGGTGTTTATCTGGTACCGGCATTTACCGGGCTGGGTGCACCCTATTGGGATCCGCATGCAAGAGGTGCGTTGACTGGGCTGACCTGCAATACAAACCGTGCGCATATTGTCCGTGCGGGGCTGGAAAGTGTGGTATACCAGACACGGGATTTACTGGATGCCATGCTGAAAGATAGCGGGGAGCATCTGGAAACCATCCGTGTGGATGGCGGGATGGCGGCTAATGACTGGTTATTGCAGTTTTTGGCAGACATGCTGGATATACGGGTTGAAAGGCCGGCTTGTATAGAAACGACATCGCTGGGTGTTGCCTATTTGGCTGGTCTGCAGGTTGGTATTTATCAATCGTTGGATGATATTTCGAAATCGTGGCAACAGAGTGACATATTTGTTTCTCGTTTTGATAAAAATGAACGAAACATACTCTATAAAGGATGGCAGGCGGCTGTTAGAAGAGTGATGTTGCCGGGTTGATGGTTTTGTTCGCTTGTTCTGCTATTACTATTATTCTTGCTTACCACCACCGTCACCCTTGCACCACTACCTTGTCATCCCCGCCACTACTGTCATCCCCGCCACTACTTTCACCCCCGCACCACTGCTGTCACCCCC
>CAZOVT010000092.1:0-1845 GCA_964583565.1 uncultured Coxiellaceae bacterium | reverse complement strand
GGTGGGGCTGGCGTGGTTGCCTCATATGTGACGACGCCAGCCCCACCAAACACGCCCATTGTGTTTTGAAACGTATAATCCAGCTTACCCAATAAATCAATTCCGCGTACTCGTGCTGTCGTACCAGCCGCCGCCTGCAAAGATGAATCTACCAGACTATAATTAACCCCGGAAAAATACGAGAAGCCCATCTCAAAGCCGGCATAGTGATTAAATTTATATCCCATAAAAAAACGGCTGCCGAACTGGGATGACCTTGGATTAGCGATTGACACCACTGGATCGGGATTGCCTGCTGTGGGATAAGGTAATACCTGTACATTCTGCGATTCCGCACCATTTGTCGCAGGACCTGCCATCAACCCCAGATATAACCCAGGCGCAATAGCATAAGCACCGCCTGTCATCGATACCATGATGACTGATGCTAAAATATGTTTCATTATTCCTTTATGCATGAATCACTCCCTTACCTCAAACACGACTGAAACTATCGTAACAGGTTACCCGATTATAAAATAGTTTGCACCTGACCACCGCATGCCGAATAACAGGTATTAAACGACACGACACAGGGACAAACGGGTTTGCAAAATACACCGCCCCGCTTCATGCAATTGTTATACTTTAATGTACAAATTTTTTCACATTGAGTCTTACCTGATGAACATCTGGCAACACAAACTCGATCTGCAGCAGATGTTGGCGGCGTGTAAGCATAATGATGCTGCACGTCACAGGCTGTTAATAAAATAGAAGCAATGAATAGACATAAACAACCAGATACACGCTGCATGAGAACCTCAAATGAAAATCCAGATAGTCCGGGAAATATAGCGAAGATACGAAGCTTAGAGCAATGATTTTTTGATTTCCGCTTATCTCGTCGTTTTCCTGAATTGTAACTCCCAAATACCTCGCCCTTCGCGCAATGCTCTGCGTTCAAATTTGCTCAAAATTGGACGAAATGGTGAACGTGAAGCAAACTGTCCTTCGCCCGCCATATTAACCAAGCGTTTTTCCTGCGTCAGTACATTGCGCATGTGCATCGCATAATCTTCCCAATCTGTCGCCAGGTGCAACACACCATCTGGTTTCAGCTTTGTCACAACGCCAGCAATAAATTCAGGCTGAATCAACCGGCGTGGATGATGACGCCGCTTTTGCCACGGATCAGGAAAAAAAATCTGCACGCCATCCAGACTAGCATCTGGAATACAACCGGTAAATACATCAATCACATCCGCATCATATACACGGATGTTTGTTAAGTTAGCCCGCTGGATACCTAGCAGTAATGCACCAATACCCGATTTATATGTTTCAACACCAATTATATTAATATCAGGGCGCTCTGCCGCTAACGCCAGCAACGACTGGCCTGTGCCAAAACCTATCTCCAGAATGGTTGGTGCCAGTCTGCCAAATAAGTGTTGATAATCCAGCATGCCTTGACCGACGTGCAAGCCAAGCACCGGCCACAATATTTCATGTGCCCGTACCTGAGCATCTGTTTTGCGGCCGCTGCGGCGCACAAAACTGCGGACTCTATGTTGGGTAGTGGAAGTTAACATTTCTATTGTTCTCTATCGTTCTGGATCCCTGCCTCCGCAGGGATGACAAAAAATCACAGGGATGACAAAAATCACAGGGATGACAAAAGTCACAGGGATGACAAAAGTCATTTCTTTTTATAACTGACTGCTTTCGCCGTTTTTAATAATTCAAGATAACTCTTGTATCTTTCAAGGTTGATTTTACCACTATTGATTGCCTCTTGCACAGAACAGCCCGGTTCAGCCTGATGGCGGCAATCGCGAAACCGGCAGCCAGTCTCATACTGCT
>CAZOVT010000091.1:641-1934 GCA_964583565.1 uncultured Coxiellaceae bacterium | reverse complement strand
GGATATAAAATTGTCAGCGGCGGTACAGATGATCATTTGATGCTGATTGATCTGATTGATAAAAATATTACGGGCAAAGATGCTGAAGCGGCGTTAGGTCAGGCATACATTACGACGAATAAAAATGCGGTGCCGAATGATCCGCAATCACCTTTTATTACCAGCGGTGTTCGTATTGGTACACCTGCTGTGACCACCCGTGGTTTCAAAGAGAAGGAATGCGAGCAGGTGGCTAACTGGATTTGCGACATTCTGGATGATTTACAAAACACAGCCAGGATTAGTCAGATCAAGGAAAAAGTGCTGGCGTTGTGTCATCAATTTCCAGTGTATAAAAGCAAGGTACCCGCTGAGATTAAATAGTAGTGTCACCCCCGCGAAGAGCCTGTCCTCACGAAGGTGGGGACGGGGGCCCATCCAGCGCAATCTCCAGCGCCTGTTCCAGCCAGGGGGTGAATTGTTCAGGCAGCTCCCTGATTTCTTGCCTGAGCTGCGCCGGGCTGATCCAGCGGTAGGCATTAATTTCCTGTGGGTTAGGTTGAATCAGGGTGAGATCTGTTATTTCACCGATCAAAACATGATCAATCTCGTTTTCCGACAGTCCATTCGGAAAATGGGCGTTGTAATGGAACCAGCCTAATTGCCGTAGTGGTACAGTAAATCCGAATTCTTCATTTAGTCTTCTTGCGCCTGCAGCGAGGACAGTTTCATTTGGTCTTGGATGCGAGCAGCAGGTATTGGTCCACAGCCCCGGCGAGTGATATTTATGCAAGGCGCGTTGTTGCAGTAATATGTTTAACCCATTGAATTGATGAAAAATAAATATCGAAAAAGCCCGGTGCAGCAAATTCTGCTCATGCGCGGTCATTTTTTCAATAATTCCCGTTTCGTGATCGTGTTCATCAACCAGAATGATGTGTTCAGGCGCGGTCATCGTTATTTTCCACCAGAGTGAGAGTGTCTTATAGCGTCAATACCTATATAAGATCAAGAAAAACCGTGCTGTTAATATTTGTTTAATATTCATACATTATAGTGCATCAAGTCCAATCAAAACGCTGGGTATTTTAAAAATGTCAACGACGAGAGATGCATCTATTACGGCACCTGCGCATCAGAGTGCTTTTCCAACTATTTGTGGGCCAGCCGCGGCTGGTTTGGTTGAAATGCTACTGTTTTATCCCATAGAGGTCGTCTCAAGACGTCTTGAAGCACATAAGCAGCCAATTTATATGCGTGGAACATTATGGAGCCATGCCTTTAATAACTTTAAGACGGCAGCGTTAGGCGGCC
>CAZOVT010000091.1:0-631 GCA_964583565.1 uncultured Coxiellaceae bacterium | reverse complement strand
GCGTGGTTATAAATACGGCGGCCAGCCGCTGGTGAAACAGTTTCTGGAGCAGCATACAGGCGAGTACTGCCGCCAGCAGTATGGCGATCGTCAGGCAAGGATTATGCTGGATGGGTCGGCTGGTTTATTGATCGGTATTTGTGAAGCACCCTTTCTTTTACCGCTGGATGCAGTGAAGGTCAGGATGCAGGTTAACCGTCAATCAGTGAATGGTCATGGTATCGTCCAGTTTATGTTATCGGAAGGAACGAGGCTTTATCGAGGGTTAGGTGTGACGATGACTCGGAATGCTATCGGCGCCGCATCATTTTTTACGGCTTATTCCTGTGCCAGAGAAGTTATGACAGGGCGTGATTCTGCACCCTATCTTTCGACATGGCAAAAATTATCTGCCTCGACTATTGCGACCATGATCAGTATTACCTTGAGCCATCCGCTGGATGTGATTAAAACACGCTTGCAGT
The DNA here is from genome assembly GCA_964583565.1 of uncultured Coxiellaceae bacterium. Taxonomy (GTDB): domain Bacteria; phylum Pseudomonadota; class Gammaproteobacteria; order DSM-16500; family DSM-16500; genus Aquicella. The sequence goes on along the minus strand of CAZOVT010000091.1, from coordinate 167 downwards.
CCGGGCTGGAACCAGCAGAAAAAGGGGCTTGGCAGGTAGCTGCTGAAATGATTCAACGGGAAGGATTATTTTCAGTATGGAAAGGATACTTTGTAAAAATTCCAACAGCCGGTCCGCGTGTTGTGTTCACCTATGCATTAGCGCAGACGATTACAGAAGCGCTGGTG
>CAZOVT010000090.1:0-1937 GCA_964583565.1 uncultured Coxiellaceae bacterium | reverse complement strand
GACGGTATTAATGGTGTTAAATAAGGATAAATCATATTTATACGGTACATAGTTCCCATGCCAGGCAACCACATCAAGTGGTGAATGATCTAATTCAGCGGCATATAGCTGCCCGAGAAATTTGGTATAGAGTGAGCAGTGGTGATCCTGATCCACATAATGTGCGGCAGGAAATTTAAAATCGCGTGGATTGGCAAGACCATTTGCACCAATGATACCTAATTCTGGCAGTTGAAACGGCAAGCCGTAATTTTCGCAAATATAACCTCTTGCATTGGCATCACTCAGTTCTACTTTAAATTTGATGCCTCGTTGTATCACGACAATTTCACCCGGTGCCGCATCAATAATACCGAATTCGGTATGAAAACGAAGTTTGCCTTCTTGCAGAACGATGAGAAAGTCGCCATCTACATTGGAAAAATAGGAATCAGACATGGATGCAGTCGCGCAATATAAATGAATGGCTGCGCCAATCTGCATGTTGATATTGCCGTTTCCACCCAGCGTATAAAGACTTTGTAAGAAGTCCTGCTTCGCATCAGGATATGGCATGGGATCCCAGCGCATTTGCATTGGCGGGGTATGATCATTTGTAAACGGTGTTCCAGCAAGATAGTGATGTGACACAGGTTTAAAATGCTCATGGCAGACAGATGGTCTGATACGGTATAGCCAGCTGTGTAAATTAGAGTGTCTGCTTGCCGTAAAAGCCGAACCGCTTAATTGCTCCGCATACAAATCATAGGGTGTTTTTTGCGGCGTGTTTTGTCCCGCTGGCAGCGCACCATGAACAGATTCAGATTCAAATTTATTACCAAATCCTGATAGATATTGTATGGTATCAGACATGTTTCATTACCCTGGTTAACGCAGATAAAAAACGTTCGTTTTGTGCATCTGTTCCAATCGTGACACGAATATGCTGCGGCATACCATAGGCATTTAATGGCCGTACAATCACGCCTTCGTGGAGTAATTTTTGGTAAATCAGGCTGGCATCGCCGACATTGACTGTAATGAAATTGCAAATAGATGGAATATACGTTAGCTGCAATTGTTTAAATCCATTTTCAAGCTGCTTCAAGCCGGTTTGATTTAATTGAATACTTTTCTGGACATGTTCCTGGTCCTGAATAGCGGCACAGGCAGCTTTAGAAGCAATGGTGTTGACATTGAATGGCAGTCGTGAGCGGTTAAGAATATCGGCGATTTCAGGTGATGATATGGAATAGCCAAGCCGCAGCGCAGCAAGCCCGTATACTTTGGAAAAGGTGCGAGTGAGAATCATGTTTGGATATTGGTTCAGATAAGAAAGTGTATCTGGATAATCTTTACAAACAATGTAATCGGCATAAGCTTCATCGACCACAACAACAATATGAGAAGGTACGGAGTTCATCAGGTGCAGGAAATCTTTATGATTTGTATATGTGCCGGTAGGATTATTTGGATTTACCAAAAACAGGACACGTGTTTTATCGTCTATCGCCTGAATCATTTTTTCAATGTCATGTCCCCATTGATCAACAGGCACAACATTAGCGATTGCACCATAACTTTGAATCAGAATTGGAATGGTTAAAAAAGCATATTGAGAAATCACGGCATGGTCATTTTTATGCAGATAAGCTTTTATGATTAATTCCAGAATGTTTTCAGAACCGTTGCCAACGGTAATCTGATCGGGCTTGACAGATAAAAATGAAGCGAGCGTCTGCTTTAACTCATAGCAACCGCCATCTGGATAAATGTGCGCATGATACAGAGCTTGTTGTGTTGCCAGGATGGCATTAGGACTGGGGCCTAGCGGATTTTCATTACTGGCAAGTTTGATCGATGAGGTAATACCTAGCTCACGCTCTAATTCTTCGACTGGTTTGCCAGGTTGATAAGGTGTCAGGTCGCGGACACCACTGTTAGCAAGTAATCGAAAA
>CAZOVT010000089.1:0-2055 GCA_964583565.1 uncultured Coxiellaceae bacterium | reverse complement strand
CGGGCGCCTCTTGCTGCGTTCGATAATAGGGGATCGGTGCGCGCGAGAAATACAGCGCATTGCCATGAAGATCGGTGATGACTTTGACACTGTCAGGCGATAAATATTTATCTTTTTCCAGCGGGTAGGCCAGTGTCGTCATGTCGGGCGATTCACCTTTTAACCACGGCTCAACGAGTTGCTCCAGCATGCGTGGCTGGATAAACGGCTCATCACCTTGCAGATTGATGACGATATCCATGTCCGGGAATTGTTCCGCGACGGCGGCTGTTCGTTCAGAGCCGGTTGGAATATTGGGGTCAGTCATGACCACCTCGCCACCTATCTCTTTGATTATATTAGCTATTTCCTGACTGTCTGTTGCGACAACCACTTTGCTCACCTGTGTGCAGCGGCATGCATTTTCATATGTCCACTGAATCATCGGCTTGCCTTGTATCGGCAAGAGTGGTTTGCGGGGTAACCGGGTTGAGCCAATTCGGCTGGGGATAACGCACAAGATTGAAGGCATGGTAGTCTGTCCAAAGATGATGCATGATGATAAATCAATCACAGGTGATTGTTCAACCGTGAGAATCACTGCATAATAAACATCTGTTGATTCAGATGAAAAGGAGTTTATCAATGAATCTGGTACGATCGCTATTTGTGTTAGCGACCAGTGTCGTAGTGTCTTGTGCTGTGCAGGCTGAGTCAGCATCACTTTATACCAGGATTAGAAAAAGCCTTCCTCTTAAACTTCAGCAGTATGCCGCAGTACAGCAACCTGCTATCCCGTCAGCATTTCAACCGGTAGCTGAATTATCCGTGACACCAAAAGGCCAACCAATAGCCCAGACAACAACATCGTCAGCGGCTCAGCCGGCGGATAAGCCAACTGCTCAGTCAGCGGCGCCAGAGATGCAGCCGATTGACACTATTTTACCTAAAGGAACCAGGGTCGTTGCGGGAGATGAAACGAAAGATGATTTTTATATTTTAACAGAAGATCAACCGGATCCTGTCAGACATTTACCCCCGGCAGTTGTTGAAAAACAATTACAGCGAATGGATGCGCCGCGTTTGTTATGGGCATTTAATCAGCCCCCTCGCGCTGATGTTATTCTGAGCCAGATTGCACATAAAGTCGTTGGCACGGAGCCTGCTCCACAATCGTTATCTGCAGCTACAACAGCAGCAAAACCATTACCAGGGGCAGAAAAAAATGGCGATATTGCTGACATCAAGGTTGCTTTAGACAGCACTCTTGTGGAACCCCATAAGCAAGTTGTCAAGCTGGCTGCAGGCAAGCCGATTGCTCATGCTAAACCAGTGCATAAAGCAGTTAAGAGCAAACCTGCTGCTGACGTTAAACAGCCGCACAAGGCGGTGAAAGGCAAGCTGGCTGTTGATATTAAACCATTGCATAAAATAACTAAAAACAAGGCTGTTGCTGAAGTTAAATCAAAACACAAATCAGCTAAAAGCAAAATGGTTGTTGAAGCTAAGCCACAGCACCACCCTGTTACAATCAAGGCAGCAGCCAGAAACAAAATGATGGCTGATGTCAAACCGCAGCATAAACCAGTCAACAATAAAAAAGACAAAACAGTTAAAGGTAAAGCGGTTGCTGATGTCAAACCGGCGAAAGCACATCATTTCTGGAGGATTGAGAAATTACCCGCCGCTAAAAAACATGCCGCTGGCCGCCATGTTACTACCCATGTGAATAGTTAAACCGCCTGAGTGCTGATAAGCATGCTGGCTAGATTCAAGCGGGTTTTGTTGGGCGGCCCAATTGACCCGCGAGACAAAAATGCAAGGCGTCACATGGCGCTGGTTGCATTACTGGCCTGGGTTGGTCTGGGCGCAGATCCTCTCTCCTCTTCCTGCTATGGTCCGGAAGAAACATTTATCGCACTGGGTGTTCACCATAATCTCGCTATTTTCATTGTTGTTATTATGGTCGTTACCATTTTTATTATTTCATTGGGTTATAATCAGGTAATTGAACTGTTTCCTAGCGGTGGCGGCGGCTATAAAGTTGCAAGCAGGTTGCTGCATCGATATGCCGGC
>CAZOVT010000088.1:0-2231 GCA_964583565.1 uncultured Coxiellaceae bacterium | reverse complement strand
CCTGGATTGATAGTTTAAATACAGCACCGTTAATCAACCCTGAAAATGGAACGACAGAAAATCCTTATACGACAAAAATATATGGTTATCTCAACGAAATTCGCAAAAATCTTCAACGTGAACAAAACAACCTGCTCGCAGAAAGCAATGACGGCAGCAGTGACTATAACGATATACGCACGCGCAAGATACAACCAGACAACAGTAGCTGCGGCTACTATGCCCTGGCAAATTTAATTTGTCATGCAGATCAAGGCCGCCCCATATCATCTGATGATTCGCCAAGAGCACAATTAAGACGTGCATACGAAGAGGACTACGATGATGAAGACCCAAACATCGTTGCCCAAAAACTGCAAAACGTATGTATACATGCATTAGAACAACCGTTACCAAGCAATAAGCCCACCCAATCAATTACTGATCACATTAATGAGATATTTGAAGCGATTAAAGCCGGCGATGCAAGAAATGAAGAATTTATAGACGAAGATGAAACGCCACTGCTCGACAAGATATCTCACAACGAACAGAATATAAAATCCCAACTGGAACAAGCGTTTTATGAATTTTTAAATCTCTACCCTAAAGATAGACTGGAAGCTTTAAACCGGTTATTGCTCGCATCCGTAAATCAATACGTCGAATTAAAATTTTCTGAGCATAGTGAACAAACCAAACTTAACGACCTGGAAGCAACTATTGAAAACCTTAAAAATCAACTTAATGATGCTGCTGAAACACTTGAAACGCTTCAAGATAACATGGATAAAATCAGTCCTAATAAAGTAAAGGCATGCGAAGCAGATCTCAGCGAACGTCTGAAAATCACCAAAAGCGCTCTTTCACGCATTTCAACATTTGAAAATGCCAAACTTGAAACTGATGGATGGCTGCATGCAAGCATCCTCGAAAGCAATGCAACTGAACATGATAGTTATGAAAGCGCCCGCCAAGAAGCAAACAATTCGCTCGGCTTTACATCAACCGTTGCGACAGGCAGCCTGAGCACCGGTGAAAGTCTGCAAACAACGGGTAAGAAAAACTACACCGTCTTCAAGATGACGGTTCAGGCACAAGATAAGACTATTATCAATTCAGCAGTCATACGAACTGTAGATAGAACAAACAATACCATTAAATCTGAATTCCATTTCAATTCTCAGGAATTAGCTACATTTAAAAATAACGAGAACGTTAACTCAGACATCATGGAAATGGTCGCTCAAAATGTAAAAGATTTTAGAGCGCCAATGCTTGCCACTGATGTTAACAAACCAATCAAACTAAACATTGGCAATCCACCAATGCCAAGCACCTTCATAAAAGGCTACATTATTTATTGCGCATATAAGGGCTATGAGCTTGAAGTGTCACCCTATTCACCTGAATATAAAGCATATCAGGATAATGTTGACAAAGCAGGCTGGTTTGGCAGCAAAAGTAAAGTTGATAGCTTTGCGAGCGCCTGGAAAATCAAGCATCCTGATGATGTGGGCATCAAAGAACAGCAACAGCTTGAGACACATCAGCCAACAAGACGTCGCTAACCTTTTTATAGCCGCCACTCGCCACTAATGCATGGCGGCTATTTACTCAAGCTACTTCAATACTGCCGCCGCAGATGCGACGGTTCGCCGGTCGTAACAGCTGCATAACTCATTAAATCGGGACGAATCCTGCAGCTTATCTACTAGATTTACTTCTTGAAATATCGCATACAGTGTCGACAAAGGCGGCTTAACCGCTTTACTGCTGAAAAACCTCTTTCCTTCCTCACGCCTGCAAAGCACAGCCGCCTGCTTTAATTGATCAAACAATCGTTGATAACCATCAACACTTCCATTTTTCACATCGGCAAAAGCAATTATTCCTGACAACTTAGATACAACATCAGGCAATTTTTTAGCATGGCATTCTGTTTTCCAAAAAGCATCATCAGCGATCATATCAAATAACCTAAGCATTGCTGGATGGAGATGATCCTGAGACATCATTTTAGCAACCTCATTAGATTCTCTTTGCAAATGAACGCAACGTCGATACATAAGCTGCATTTCCCCTGGAAATCTATCCACCAGCGAACGCACTCTTGCCTCATCCATTTCTAATTTATTTACTATTTTCATAAAATAGTCATTCTTCATTAATTCATTAACGATTTCTCTAATTTCAATCGGTCTTTCGATTGCAATGTATTGATCCAGCCTATCTATGGCTTTACCAAAATC
>CAZOVT010000087.1:510-2333 GCA_964583565.1 uncultured Coxiellaceae bacterium | reverse complement strand
CAGCGGAGGCATTGGGCGGCGCAGATGTGCATTGCCGAATTTCTGGTGTGGCGGATTATTATGCCAGGAATGATGAAGAAGCGCTTGCCCAGACACGGCGATTGGTCGCCAACCTGAATTATCAGAAGCAAGGTCTGGTGGTGATGCGTGAATCGAAAGCGCCTGTACATGATCCAAAAGAATTGTACGGTATTATTCCTGCTGATTCACGTTACCCGTTTGATGTGCGTGAGATTATCACTCGCATAGTGGATGCGTCAGTGTTTGATGAATTCAAGGCGCTTTACGGTAAAACACTAGTGTGCGGGTTCGCGCATATTTATGGTGTGCCAGTAGGTATTATCGCCAATAATGGTATTTTATTTTCTGAGTCTGCACAGAAAGGCGCGCATTTTATTGAACTGTGTACCCAGCGTGGTATTCCACTGGTGTTCCTGCAGAATATCACTGGTTTTATGGTAGGCAGTAAAGTGGAATCAGAAGGAATTGCAAAGCATGGTGCAAAGCTGGTGACAGCCGTTGCTTGCGCCAGGGTGCCAAAGATTACGGTTATTATTGGCGGCAGCTATGGTGCTGGTAATTATGCAATGTGCGGGCGAGCTTACGAACCACGATTTTTATGGATGTGGCCGAATGCACGTATCGCGGTAATGGGCGGGGAGCAGGCTGCCAGTGTATTGGCGCAAGTGACAAGAGCAAAGAAAAAACGGCATGGCGAAGAATGGACGGATGCGGATGAAAAAGCATTTAAAGCGCCGATGCTGGAGAAATACAATGCGCAATCGTCAGCTTATTATTCCAGTGCAAGATTATGGGATGATGGTGTGATTGATCCGCTGGATACGCGGCGTACTATTGGAACGAGTTTGTTAATGACATTAAATGCACCTATTGCACCGACAAAATTTGGCTTGTTCAGGATGTAGACCATCACTATATCGCCACCTTGTCACCCCTGCGTAGGCGGGGGCCCATGTATAGAAGGACGTTATGCAGAAATACGAATTTATTACTGTCACCACGACAGATAAAATTGCCACATTGACATTCAATCGTCCTGATAAGCGCAATGCCATGCATGCGCCGCTTATTCAGGAAGTGCTGGCTGCACTGAAACACATAGCAGAAGATGAGCCGCGGGTTTTATTGATTAATGGCAATGGCGAACATTTTTGTGCCGGCGGTGATATTCACTGGATGCAAAAAATCGCGGCGGGTACGGATCAGGAGAATCTGGCTGACGCGCAAATACTGGCTGATATGCTGCATGCCATATACACCTTTCCCAAACCAACTATTGCGTTGGCGCATGGGGCGGTGATGGGCGGTGGATTAGGTATTCTGGCTGCCTGTGATATTGCACTGGCAGCAGATGATGCTTTGTTTTGTTTTTCAGAAGTTAAAATTGGATTAACGCCCTCGATGATTAGTCCTTATGTGATTGCAGCTATCGGTGAACGCGCAGCGTATTACTATTTTCTCACCGCTGAAAAGTTTGACGCGAACGAAGCACATCGGCTGGGATTGATACAAAAAATGGTATCACGCACCGCATTGCATGATCAGGGATTATTATTAGCAGCATCATTATTGCAAAATAGCCCGAATGCACTGCGTACCGCTAAACAATTAATTCACATGGTTACCAAGGAAAAAATAACCAGACCGCTGGCACAGACAACAGCGGAGCATTTGGCTGATTTGCGCAAAACACCAGAGGCGCAAGAAGGATTGAAGGCGTTTATGGAGAAACGAAAAGCGAGGTGGTAATGTCGATTCCAACCCAGGTGAAATTAGTTGAAGTGGGGCCGCGTGATGGATTG
>CAZOVT010000087.1:0-500 GCA_964583565.1 uncultured Coxiellaceae bacterium | reverse complement strand
CAAAATGAAGCCGGGCAAATCCCGACAGATGTGAAAATCGAATTCATCAATAAATTATCGGCAACGGGATTGTCAGTGATTGAGGCAACCAGTTTTGTCTCACCCAAATGGATCCCGCAACTGGCAGATCATGCTGATGTATACAGCGGCATTTCAAAACAGCCAAATGTTGCTTATCCAGTATTAGTACCCAATCTCAAAGGCTTTGAAGAAGCATTAGCCGTTGGTGTTAAGGAGATTGCTGTATTTACGACTAGTTCGGAAGCATTTTCACAGCGTAATACTAATTGTACGGTTGCTGAGAGCTTGCAGCGTATAACAGAGATTGCGACGCTGGCAAAAAAGGAAAAAATTCGCGTCCGTGCCTATTTATCTTGCGTGATAGGCTGCCCATATGAAGGTGATATGGCGCCGGAAAAAGTCGCGGTACTGGCGGGCAAATTATTAAAGATGGGTTGTTATGAAATTTCGCTGGGCGACACCATTGGTGTCGGCACACC
>CAZOVT010000086.1:0-2377 GCA_964583565.1 uncultured Coxiellaceae bacterium | reverse complement strand
GTGTATTTTCAGTAGACCCGCATAATACCCCATCTATTACCCCTGATTCAACGTGATCACACCATTTTTTTCGATACCGTATTTTTACCGTATTGATTTATCTAAATTTTTTCGCTAGTCTTGCCGCCTCGTTGCGTAGGGATAGATTTTAAATGAGTGGCAAAGAACTGCCAAAAGTGATCGACAAAAGCCAAGCTGATATTGACGCGGCTATTGCAGCCATTCAATCTACTGACCTGCCGTCTACCACAAAAGAATTTGCCATCTCCTGCATTAAACTGGCTGTTTGGCTCCCTAAAGCGCTGCTTGAGCAGAAGATCAAGTTATCTAATCTGCGTAAGCTGATCTTTGGCCAAGGGAAAAGAAGCAATCGAAACAGGGAATCCAATAAAGAAACTACCTCTCTAAAAGATGAACCTGAACAACCAGCCAACGATGCTGAGCTGGCACCAGCAGAGCCCGCCGAAAGCGATACCCCAGCTACCACCCAAAATGCTAGTTTACCCGGACATGGCCGGTTGCCACACTCTGCCTATACAAACACGATTGAACATACGCTAGCGATATCAGATTTAAGTGCTGGTGATTTATGCCCTGAAGACTGTGGTGGCAAGCTATATCGGTATGAACCCGGTGTATTGGTGCGTGTCAAAGGGCAGAATTTAGCTGCTGTCCACAAATACTGGGTTGAGAAACTTCGCTGCGCTACCTGCGGGTATCTTGTATCAGCCGATGTGCCTGATGAAGTTGGCAAGTCAAAATATGATGCCGCATTTAAAGCAGTGCTGGTGTTGCAAAAATACTACGTGGCCGTCCCATTTAATCGTCAGTCTTATTTTCAATCATTACTGCAAATGCCGTTGCCTGTATCGACTCAATGGCAACTGATTGAAGAGGTAGGTGGAATTGCTATCCCTATTTTTCAGATGCTAGAGCGTAAGGCTGCAAACGGCAATATCATTCACAATGATGATAGCCATGTCAAAATCACTGACCTGATTCATCTTAACCGCACTCAACCACCTAAAGAGCGCACGGGTATGTTTACCACGGGTATTCTTTCACGTTCAGAGAAACATGACATTGCGCTATTTTACAATGGTACCCAGCATGCGGGTGAGAACCTTGAAAAATTGCTTCAAAAACGTAACCCAAATAATCCACCGGTCATTCAGATGTGTGATGCTTTAAGCCGGAACATTCCCGCTTCATTCAAAACGATTCTCTGTAATTGCCTAAGCCATGGGTTGCGCAAGTTTGATGATCTTAAGGACTTTTATCCAGAGCCTTGTCTTCATATCATCAAGCAAATCGCTGATGTGTATGAACATGATGAAAAAACAAAATCAATGGACAAAAAAGCAAGACTTAGCTTTCACCAGAAGTACAGCAAACCAATCATGAAAGCTCTTGAGAAATATATCGCGGGTCAACTGGAAACAAAGCAGGTTGAGCCAAACGATTCTCTTGGAATTGCTATGCGCTACATGCTAAAACACTGGCATGAGCTAACCCAGTTCCTTCGTGTGCCTGGCGCTCCGCTCGACAACAATATCCTGGAGCGTGCATTGAAAATTCCCATTCGCGGAAGACGCACCTGGTTGTTTTATAAAACACAATATGGCGCCATGATTGGCGGCGTGCTAACAAGTGTCATATACACTTGCGCGCTCGCAGGCGTGAATCCGCTGATCTACCTGACAGCACTGCAAGAAAATAAAAACCAAGTTGTTAAAGAACCGGAACGCTGGTTACCGTGGAATTATCAGGATAACCTGACATCCACTTTGGCATCCGCCGCATAATCAATCTTCAAAGGCCGCCAATCTTCTGGTATGGCCGCTTTCATGGGATCACCTTGCGCTAGTAAAATATGTAATTCACTGGCACGAAGCGTCACTGTTTTAGAGTGCCCCGTTGGCCACCATGCGAGTTTGCCTGACGAAAACCGCTTCTGGCACAACCAAAAGCCACTGGCATCATACACAAGCAATTTAACAGAGGTGCGTGCACGATTGGCGAATGCAAAAATCGTACCACTGAATGGATCGCATCCAAGACGCTGTTGGCAAGCAGCTTTTAAACCATCGATACCAGCACGGAAATCGATCGGCTCAATGGCTAATAATAATCGATGTTGTGGTGTGACTTGCAGCATATTATGATTCCACAAATTGGTTAATGATCGCTGCCAAGGATGCAACAGGAAATACACTAATTTTTAATATGCTGCCGCTTGATCGATGAATCTCAAAGGTGCAAGTAGCATTTGTGTCCACTGAACAGAGAGCAGCTGGTTTTATCGTTGGAGCTGGTGAGATAGTTGGGCGAACTGCAACAAAAGAAAAATCACTCTTGGCTGCCACACCTGCTGATA
>CAZOVT010000085.1:0-2469 GCA_964583565.1 uncultured Coxiellaceae bacterium | reverse complement strand
GCATGACGCCGGAAGAGGTGTTGCTGGGCGTGACCGTGAATGCTGCGCGGGCATTGGGGCTGCAAGATGATTATGGTACGATTTCCATCGGTAAAAAGGCTGACCTGGTTGTGTGGGATGTGCAGCATCCAGCAGAATTAGCCTATTACATGGGTGCGGGAATGGCTCATCAAATCGTCAAGCATGGTGAAGTATATTAATTTAATACATCAAGGAAGGGAGTTTTTATATGCCGCTGACTCAAACGGAACATGGCCGTATTATCAACCTGATTAAACGTAACCCGCACGTTGAACATAAGAAAGGATGGGGTAATTTTTCACGCAATATCCATTTGCCAGATGCGCTTGTGTTGAAAGTTGGTAATGTTGCATCGCTGCAAGAGATGATGACTGAAATATTTGATCTTAATAACCGGAAGGAAATATCAGATAGAATTATAGTGCGTGTGGCTGCCGGCGGTAGAGGAGATAAATACAGTCAATCGTATTCATTCACGGCGGGTTCCGAAGCTGATATTGTTCTTCAGTTAACTGGAGATGAATTCAGGCAAATCCGTGTGGTGGATAAAGATAATTGTGTCGTGTCAATTGGTGCCAGCGTGCAAATTGGCGAAGCAGACCAGAAATTGTATGATACGTTTAATATGGTTATGCCAACATCCAGTTTAATACCTTATGTGACGATCGCTGGTTTGTCTGCGAATGCTGGACACGGGGCGGGTAAAGATCAACCTGGTTTTGCAGGATTGATTCGCGCAATGACGTTATGTCTGCCCAATGGTAAAATTGTGAGAATTGATCATACGCACCCGGATTTTGAGACAATTCGCGGTGCGCATCTGGGTTTGTTTGGTGTTGTCATTGATGTCGAGTTACAGTGTGCTCCCGCAAGAAAATTACAATGCGTTATTGAAAAGCGCAGTTTGCCAGAGTTTCTTGAAGATGTAAGAAATGGTTTGTTTCAGGAAAATTATGCAGTCAGCGTGATGTATGTGCCTACTTATTATAAAAATGAATTAGTCAATAAATCGGTTAAAAATGTTATTGTTTATCGTTATAAGCCGGTTGATAAAGCGGCAATCGATTCAAATCATAAGCCGGCAATAGATAGATGGAGTCAGGATATACAAATTGCCGCTCAAGAGATATTTGACATAGATGATTTGTTATGTGCAGCGCCATCATTAATACCTTATTATATGCGGTATCTGTTAACTCGCAGCGCCATTGGGTTTGAAGACCAGATTGAGGTTGGTCCATGGCCGTTATTTCATTATCAAACTGCGTTTCCAAGAAAAATGAATGATATTAGTTATGTATTTACCGTCGATGATGCTGCTAATAACGATAAAATTATCGCAGCTTACACGAAATTTTGTTTGTTATTAGGTGAGCATGCAAAGAGGGGTGAATACCCGGTTGCTTATGCAACGTATGGACGCTACTTTGAAGGTACAAATGGTGGTTTATCAATCAGCGCCCATCAAGCTGGTGAACACGTATTTGGTTTTGATGTTGTGTCATTACCCGGGTTGCAAGGGTTTAATAAGTTTCGTCAATCGATGTCTTCTTATTTGCAAGGGGATTTGCAGGGTAAGCCTCACTGGGGTAAGTATGTGCCGGAAGGAGTGGATTATACAGCGATGTATGGCGAAGCTTATCCAGCATTTATGGAGGCGCTGCATAAATGGTATCGTGATAATAGTCTCCCGCTGGATCATAGTCCGTTTCTCAATGATTTTATCTGCCGTATATTGAATTTACCTGAGTTATCGCCATCGCTTCCATTAAGGAGAACGGTTTCTCAGGATGATGATGCGCCGTTGATACCGGTTTCTGACCTGGCAAAAGCAGCTGCCTCGTGTGTGCTGGGTGATGACGATGATGCATGTCAATTGCGGAAGCAATTACAGGCACTTGTAGTAGAAGACCGCCTATCACATTCATCAAGTAGTCTGTTTGGTAAAAAAGATAACGCTGCCGAACCTGGAGTACAGGATAAAGTGAAAGAGAGAGGGTGTTGTGTGCTGATGTAGGATCTGGTGTTTATAATTGCTCTGTTACTGCACCATCTTGTCGCCCCCGCCACCACTGTCACCCCCGCGTAGGCGGGGGCCCAGGCATTACTGCGCAGCATAACAATACGGATTGATTGTCACAGTCTTCATATTGTCATCAATTTGATTGGTGACATCCATTATCATGGTTGTGATATTTTGATTAACGTCGGTACCGGCCAGCACCCATGTCGGCGATGAAGTCACCGGTGCGGAGGTATTTTGATCAGCATTGGTTGGCGGTTGCTGGACAATATTGGCGACATCAACGCTAGATGAAACAATACTAAATCCACTATAAGAAGCAAAGCTGGCAAAGTTCATGCCAACACCATTGACATAATATAAACCCGTAAGAGGATCATACGTGGCATTTGTCAGGAAGGTAACCGAGCTGCCACTGGTGCCGA
>CAZOVT010000084.1:0-2499 GCA_964583565.1 uncultured Coxiellaceae bacterium | reverse complement strand
CCTCATTCCACCCCGGCATTGCCAACATCGATTTTGTTATTTTCCCGCCGCGCTCGATGGTCGCAGAAAACACAGTTCGGCCGCCTTATTTTTATCGTAATATCATGAGTGAATTTATGGGGTTAATTCATGGCAGCTATGACGCAAAGGCAGCCGGCTTTTTGCCAGGCGGCGCAAGCCTGCATAATTGTATGTCCGCGCATGGACCTGACGCAGATGCCTATAAAAAAGCGACAAATACACCATTAAAACCTGAGTATTATGCCAACACACTCGCTTTTATGTTTGAATCCAGGCAAATCTGGCAATTAACACCTTGGGCATATGCATCGCAATTGCGTCAACATAATTACATGGACTGCTGGAAAAATTTATCAAAATCAACCATTAGTGAATTAATATAGTCATTACTGGCTGATGATACACTGACAGTACGACGATGAGGATATGATGATGACATATAAAAAAACATCCACCTATATTGCTCACCCTGTTGATGCCCATGGAAATGCAAACTACACTGATGAAGAAAATAAAGTGTGGCATGATTTAATCGTGCGCCAGACACCACTTATTCAGGGTCGTGCCTGTGATGAATATATCCATGGCATGGATTTACTAAGTTTGCCGCAGGATAGAGTTCCCCAGTGTCCGGAAATATCTGATGTACTGCGCAAAGCAACAGGCTGGGAACTTGCGCCAGTACCCGCACTCATTCCATTTAATGATTTTTTCCATTTACTGGCTAATCGTAAATTTCCTGCTGCAACTTTTATCCGCCGCAGGGAAGAACTGGATTATCTGCAGGAACCTGATATCTTTCACGAGGTATTTGGTCACTGCCCCATGCTGACCAATCAGGCATGTGCTGACTTTACACATACCTATGGCCAACTTGGTTTATCTGCTTCTCATGAAGATCAAGTCATGCTGGCACGTTTATACTGGTTCACGATTGAATTCGGACTCATTAAAACAAAAGATGGTTTACGCGCATATGGCGGCGGCATACTTTCGTCAAAAAGTGAAACAACCTATTGTATTGAAGATCCCGCTGCCATTCGTAAACCGCTGGATGTCCTCGATGCATTACGCACACCTTATCGCATCGATATTCTGCAGCCAATTTATTTTGTCATCGACAGCTTTGATGTATTATTCAATCTTATTGAAATGGATCTGATTGGGCTGATACATGAGGCACGTAAGCTTGGTATGCATGCACCAGTCTATCCAGCAAAAGTAAAAGAGGAATAATCATGTCAGAGTTACATAAAATCCACTGTGTTGGCTGCGAAGGTGGTGTGCCTGCTCTAACACCCGATGAAATCCAATCGTATTTATCTCAAGTTCGTAACTGGACAGTCAGCAGTGATAACAAACGTATTACACAACGGTTTGAATTTAAAGGTTTCTATAAAACCATGGCTTTCGTTAACGCTATTGCGTGGATTGCAAATCAGGAAGGACACCATCCGGATATGGAAGTCGGCTACAATTATTGTGTTGTCCACTTTACTACCCATGCGATAGATGGCCTGACGGCCAATGATTTTATCTGCGCAGCAAAAATTGATCAGCTTAATGCATAAGTCCTCAATAGTTCCCGCTGAAGCAGGCTATCTTATTGTTCCGCGCTCCAAACAGCACATCCTTATGCTTTAGGATGCCATCCATGGCATCCAGTCGCGCTTTAACAATAAGATAGCCTGCTTCAGCGGGAACGACTGATAAATCCTGTAATTTGTGGCTGGTTTTTTGTATACTCCGCAAACATTAACTCATAATAAATAGAGGACACTCATGATTACATTACACACCAGTCATGGTGATATTGTTATTAAGCTAGACGATATCAACACCCCGGAAACAGCTAAAAATTTCCTAAGTTATGCAAAGAATGGCTTTTATACTGGTACGATATTCCACCGTGTCATCAATGGATTCATGATTCAGGGCGGCGGCTTTGACGCAACAATGAGTCAAAAACAAACCGGCCCTCAGATTAAAAATGAAGCAAATAAAGGCGGCAAAAATAAACGCGGCAGTATCGCCATGGCACGCACTTCTGACCCACATTCAGCAACAGCTCAATTTTTTATCAATGTTGCCGACAATGATTTTCTGGATTTCAAAACCGAAAATGCAAACGGCTGGGGTTACTGTGTATTCGGCGAAGTGACCGAAGGCCTGGATGTGGTTGATAAAATCAAACAGGTAAAAACCACCTCACGTAATGGTCATCAGGATGTGCCTGTTGAGAATATCGTTATTGAAAACGTGACTGTAAGCGAATGATCTAGATCTAAATTAGCATTTCTATTTCTTTCTATTTTGTCATCCCCGCTGCTACTGTCACCCCCGCGTAGACGGGGGTCCATCCTTGCCAAACACTGATGCATGTTAGGAATGGGTCCCCACCTACGCGGGAATGACAAGATTGTATTGATTCACTAAACATATCTGGTGTTTGCGTACTCGCGTCACCCATCCCCCAGT
>CAZOVT010000083.1:0-2512 GCA_964583565.1 uncultured Coxiellaceae bacterium | reverse complement strand
GTAGGTGTGGCTTCGTCATTTGAACTTGATGCAGCAGCAGCTTGCTCCTGCTGTTGCCGATATTTGGCTTCCTGTTTGCTAACAAATTTTTCTATCAAGCTTCTTATAGTAACATTAGACTTGTTAGTTAATTCATTTCTGCGTATTGAAAATCGTGTCATTGGGCATGGCAATTTCCTGCAATTTCCCTTAACAGCAAAATACCTAACCAGTGATTTTCTATCGTAATTAATACCACTGTTTACAGTAACAGGATCATTCATAATCCCTTGCGAAATGGGATCAATAAATTCTGGTGGAATTTTGCGTTCATCAAAATCAGGGATCGCCGCTAAACGTTCTTCAAAGCTTGGCGTTGTTGGCGATGAAGACGAAGAACTAGATGATACACTTTCTGCAGCGGCAGCTGGAGCAGACGCACGTCTAGCTCTGCTTGCAGTCATGATAAGATTGTAAGTCTCTCTACAAGCAGGACGGCAGCTTATGTATCTTTCAGCCTCTTCGGCGGCAGTCCTATCGTTATTATTTTGAGCATCAAGATTAATATCAGGGACAGCGAGCAAAACTTGAACGACAGCGATTCTACCGCCAGCAGCAGCCAAGATTAAGGCCGTGTTACCCCGTTGGGTGGCAACATTGACATTAGCTCCAGCAGCAAGCAAGGCTTGAACAGTAGCAGCATAACCGTTACTAGCCGCGCAGGTTAAGGCAGGGTCGCCAAATTGACCAACGGCATCGACATTGATGCCGGAGATAGCGAGCAAAGCTGTCACGGCAGCAGTATGACCGCAACTAGCCGCAAGGATTAAGGCGGTGTCACCACCTTGATCGGCGGCATTAACAACAGCAAGCAAGTTTCCACGTTCTCCAAGTTGCAAAATAATTTCTTTTATCGTACTAACATCGTTAGTATAAGCAGCATCAAGCAAACGATCATGAAAAATTTGATCTTGTCGGTTAAGCATTGCACCCATCCTCTTCTTATTCTTAATGTCATCTTAACGATTAGTCACAATCATACCCGCATAATTCAAAATTAGACGAGCCGGATCGACCGGCTGGCCTACTATAAATTGATTTACTTATTTTTTAACCGCCTCAAATTGATTTGTCACATCACCGCTAATATCTGGGTGACTCACCAAATCTAACTGCATGACAGATGCACCTTCTCGCAAATCAAATTTATTCAAGTCTGTCCATACCGTAGAAATACTATCAGCCAGCTTGAAATAATATCGTTGATGCGTTAAATCTGAGACCACTGTCCAGATGGTGCCTGCCACTGCTGGATATTTCTGGCTTGGCGGTTCAAATGGATGTGCGGCACTATGCATAATACCATTTAAATATTTCATCTCACTTCGATCGGAATCAAGTGATGGCTGATATTTCAAATAATAAGATGCGCGTACAAAACGATCTTCCGGCGTTGCACTACCAGGCATCGGTTGATCACCACCGAACCCAACATAATTTTTTAAGTGATCCAGCTGACCAGGATAAACAGGGTCATTTGTTAAAATCGTGTATGCACGATCATGATAAATCTTAGGCTTGCCATCTATGTATTCAATGATAGCGGAATCACCCGTTGCATCCTCAATAGCCAAATGCAAACTAACCCACCGCTGCTTTTCCTGTAAAAAGAATGGCAAAACCTGGAATGGATGCGTATTTGTGTAATTAACGGCTTCGTTCACACTCGCAAAATTATCAAGATAATATTGCCCCCATAACATTAGACTCAAACCTGCTTGAGTGGAGTCACGCTGGCCATAATCACTTGCATTTAACCAGAGTAAATGAATTGCCAACCCTTTTTCATTCATGCCATCTGACGTATATGCGTTGTAAGAAGCTGAAACAATACTTCCATATTTTGATTTCCAGTTTAATGAATTTTTTTCTGCACTACCAATGTGATTAATACCACGAGGAAAAACATATAAATTGGTTTGCATTTCACCATACCAGTCCATATTACGGCCGACCATCACTGTATGGCCATCAACAGCATCAAGTACACGTGTACAAGAATAGGATGACTGATAAAATGTACAAGCCAGTAACCCTACTGATAAAAACAAACAACATTTCCGCTTTAGCATAAATACTCCTTCTACATTATTTGCACTGCAGATTTTTTATGGCTCTTTTCCAGATAAGGGGACATTTTAATCGTAAATAACATACCTTACTTATTGAATGGACAAGAAAAAAGAGAGTAAAAATGCCCCGCAAGGATATTATCCTAAGTTTGCCCGGCTTTACCATCAAAAATGTGGGTAGGTGTAACCCTGTCGTGACAGTATTTACTATTCATGATCTAAGGCGTACCTTTATCACTATATAACAGAAAACCTTGATATTCCCGCCTACACCCTCACACGATTACTGAACCACAAAATACATAATGCTGTCACTGTGGGATATATCATGTTGGATAAGGAAAAAGGGCTCTTCCCCGTTTAAGGGGGCATTTTAATCGTAAATAACATACCTTACTTGT
>CAZOVT010000082.1:0-2647 GCA_964583565.1 uncultured Coxiellaceae bacterium | reverse complement strand
CTGCCTGCCCGCACGGTACGCACCCAGCACAACAGGCAACGCACCACGTATTGCCCGCAACTCGCCTGACAATGCCAGCTCACCAACAAATTCATAGTGCTCAAGTACATCAGGCGGAATCTGTCCTGATGCAGCCAAAATACCAAGTGCAATCGGCAGATCAAACCGGCCGCCTTCTTTTGGCAAATCCGCCGGCGCCAGATTAATCGTGATCCGGCGGTCAGGAAATTCCAGATTAGAATTCATAAACGCACTGCGTACCCTGTCTTTACTTTCATTGACGGCTTTTTCCGGCAAACCAACAATGTAAAAACCCGACAAACCAAATGACAGGTGTGCTTCAACCGTCACTAATGGCGCATCCATCCCGGCAGAGGCACGGCTATATACGATCGCTAATGACATAATGTTGGTTCCTTATAGTTATAATGAGTTGCGTTACGACAGAAATCGATAAAATAATTTGACGAGCGGTAAGAAGATAGGCTATTTGTAGCGGTCGTATTTTATTGCTGCGCCCGTAGCTCAGTTGGATAGAGTATTGGTTTCCGAAGCCAAGGGTCGGAGGTTCGAATCCTCTCGGGCGCGTTGATCAACTTCTGCGAGATCACCAGCAGTTCCCACATTAAACCAGAAACCGCGCAGCATCTCACCTGTCATTTGTCTGACGGCAACAGCGGGCTGCAACACGTCATTCAAACGAAAATAGCCCGGCTTGCACGCGGCAAATAATTCCGGACGATAAACACCAATATTGGCAAATGTCACTGCCGGTACCGAATGTGTATCAAGAAAGCCATCTTTTAATCCATAATCACCTTGCGGATGAAAAAGTGGATTCTCAATCATCACCAAATGCGCAAGACCGTGCGGCTGTTTTGGCAGTGATGCAAGCGGATGGCTGGTTATAATATCGCCGCTCATCACCAGAAATGGTTCCGGGCCCAGCAATGGCAAAGCTTTGAAAATACCACCGCCAGTTTCCAGACGTTCACCTTCTTCCGAATAAACAATATTGACACCATAGCGGCTGCCATCACCAATCGCTATTTTAATTTGATCGCCTAAATAAGCCGTGTTAATCACAATGTCATTCATGCCAGCACGCTTGATATTCGCAATCGCGTATTCAATCAGATAATGACCTGCGACTTTCAATAATGGTTTCGGTGTTGATAGTGTTAGCTGACCCATCCGCTCACCACGGCCGGCAGCCAGAATCATTGCGCGCATTGTGTTAATTCCTTTTGACTAGCTGGTTGAACTGTATCAACCAGAAAACGATGAAGCACCGCCATTTCCGGATAACGCGCACTCACGGTGATGAGATAGTTTAACGTTCTTGGCACATGACGCAAGTAATCTGAATGGTGATCACGAACATGTTTACGTGCAAATGTCAGCAGCGCCTTCAGATGCCGCTGCATGCCCATCCAGTCAAACCAGCGTTGATAATGCGGCCAGTCTTCCTGATGCAGCACGCTGCAGCCAACAAGCAGCTGAAAATAACAGGCAGCCCACTCCATTACTTTTTCATCCGGCCAGTCGATATAGCAATCACGCAGCAAAGAAACCACATCGTAAGTCAGCGGCCCAATAAATGCATCCTGAAAATCCAGAATGCCTGCCTGCTGATCAGGCAGCAGCATCAAATTAGCGGAATGATAATCCCGATGCATAAAAACCTGCGGCTGTGTGACTGCAGATTCAACCAGCAAACGATAACAATCATCAAGCGCGGCTTCTTGCGCAGCAAATGAAATACCAAGCCATTTTTCAAGAACCCATTCTTTGTGCCACCCCCATTCTTTCCACATCCATCCAGCATCAAATGCCGGCACAGACCAGCCGGTTACGTCGCGGCATGCCTGAATGGAAGCAAGCGCATCCAGTGCCTTGCGGTACAAGACATCTGCATTTTGCGGCCGTAACACTTTCAAGAATGTATCATCGCCAAAATCTGTTATGAGTAAATAACCGCGGTCAATGTCTGCAGCGATAATATCCGGCGCATGCAGACCATGCATACGCAATGCCTGACTAACCGCAACAAAAGGACGACAATTTTCCTGCGGCGGCGGTGCATC
This sequence comes from uncultured Coxiellaceae bacterium, assembly GCA_964583565.1. Lineage (GTDB taxonomy): Bacteria > Pseudomonadota > Gammaproteobacteria > DSM-16500 > DSM-16500 > Aquicella. Next base: position 560 of record CAZOVT010000082.1, on the reverse strand, counting down.
CATCGCAATGTATGTACCTGTATTGGTCAAGAGCCGAAAGTACCGCCTAAAACTTGCATCCCCTGTAACAGGATGTATCGAATTAAATGATAATGCACAATCGCGATGCAGCCACTGACCCAACTCAACCAGCCGCTTATCTGTACATTCCGCGATATTTACTGCTTTTGCGGATTCCATTAATTACCCCTTTTCGTTACACTTGCAAACCATACTTGAGATAATGAAATGTCGTTTAGAAAAATCATTATAGCGCTAACTCTCACTGCTATTCTGCTGCCCGCAGACTATGCTGCCACAGTAAAAAAATCAGACACACCACCGGCTATTACGCACATTCCATTATCAACTCAATTAGGCTGGATACCTGATCCATCCTATCAATGCGGCGGCTATTATCTTGAACCCGCTTTCGTTTATCCCGTTAGTGTAGACAAAAATAATTCAGTTGAAATTACCAGCAACCAGACACTGTTCGCCCAGCACGGCACGTCCATACTCGATGGTAATGTAACAGTAACCCGGGCTGGCCAGCAAATGACCGCCAACAAAGCTTTCCT
>CAZOVT010000081.1:2288-2745 GCA_964583565.1 uncultured Coxiellaceae bacterium | reverse complement strand
GATGACAATCTTAAGACTGTGAAAATTAATCCGTATTGCTATGCTGCGCAGTGATAATACATTAACGGAAAGAAAATATTTGTTTATCCTTCCGCCTTAACCGCCTTAACCGCCTTAATCATTTTTTGGCGATAAACCATTTAGCAGTAGCGGCTCTACCAGATAATGCGATCAGACCTACTTTTTTTAATTTAGCCAAGTCGTCTCGCAGTGTTCTAGGTGCTGGTGTATCTGTAAGATGCCTAGAAATCTCAGCAACAGTTATTTTGTCACCATGAGGATGTCAAGATTGATGCAATCGCGTTATTTCGCCTGCATTCTCAATCCGCCATCCAGCCGGATGACTTCACCGTTTAACATGGTGTTTTCAATAATTTGTTGAACGAGCTGGGCGTACTCTTCAGGATTGGCAAGTCTTTTTGGAAAGGGAACGGCTGAGGCAAGTGAAGCGCGTGCT
>CAZOVT010000081.1:0-2278 GCA_964583565.1 uncultured Coxiellaceae bacterium | reverse complement strand
CTTCTGGGGAAATCTGGCCAAACATGGGTGTGTCAACGAGGCCGGGGGCAATGGTCATGACACGGATACCAAATTGTGCTAACTCGCGCGCAGCCGGCAGGGTCAGGCTGACAATGCCGCCTTTGGATGCACTGTAGGCCGTCTGGCCGATCTGGCCTTCGTAAGCTGCAACGGAAGCTGTATTGATAATCACGCCACGCTCGCCGTCATCATTTACTGCATCAAGCGGCATCATGGCGGCGGAAGCAAGCCGCATGACGTTGAAAGAACCAATCAGGTTAATCTCGATCACTCGTTTGAATTCATCCAGCGGCATGGGGCCTTGCTGATTTACCATACGTCTCCCATGTACAATGCCAGCACAGTTCACACAAATTCTTGCAACACCGATGCGGCTGCTTACCTCTGTCAGCGCATGTTCAATACTGTCTGGCTTGGTGACGTCACACTGGAGAGCAATCGCGCCAATCTCTTTGGCAATTTTTTCGGCAGCATCCTTGTTTAAGTCCAGTAGTGCTACGTTTGCACCCTGCCTGGCAAGCATTCTGGCAGTCGCTGCACCCATGCCTGATGCACCGCCGGTAATAATAGCTGATAGTTGATTGATTTGCATACATGCTCCAGTCTTTTGAGAAGATTATCATATATGAAATAAATTGCTACTCTGGTAACATTTTGCATCTGTTGATTTGTCGTTGGAGTAGGTGAAATGAAAGTACTCGTCGCTATCAAACGAGTCGTTGATTATAAAGCGGTCATTCGTGTCAAGCCAGATGGATCAGGCGTTGAAACAGTGAATGTTAAAATGTCGATGAATCCTTTTGATGAAATTGCGCTTGAAGAAGCGGTACGGATGAAGGAGAAAGGAATTGCCACTGAGATTGTTGCTGTGTCTATTGGCAATGATACATGTCAGGAAACATTGAGAACAGCATTGGCAATGGGAGCAGATCGTGCATTGCTGATTAAAACAGAATCAGCAGTTCAGCCATTGGCAGCTGCAAAAATATTAAAAAAACTGGTGGAAACAGAATCATTCTCGTTAGTTATTTTAGGTAAACAGGCGATTGATACAGATAACAATCAGGTTGGACAAATGCTGGCAGCTATATTGCAGTGGCCGCAAGGTACATTTGCATCCAGTCTGACATTTCATGATGGTGGTGTATCTGTTGAGCGTGAAATTGACGGCGGTCTTGAAACGCTGTTTTTAACGTTGCCGGCTGTCATTACAACCGATTTGCGCTTGAATGAACCGCGCTACATTTCGTTGCCTAATATTGTGCAGGCAAAGCGTAAAACAATCGCCGTACAATCTGCTGATGAGATGGGTGTGGCATTAACGCCTTCCATTAAAACACTCAATGTGGCGGCACCTGAAAAACGCAGCGCTGGTGTACGTTTGGAAACCGTGACAGAACTTGTCAGCCGCCTTAAAAATGAAGCGCAGGTGCTATGATGAAAGTATTAATTATTGCAGAACACGATAATGTACAATTGAAATCTGCTGTTGATCATGTTATCACGGCAGCGCTGGGATTGGCCGATGGCTATGATGTATTGGTTGCTGGTTCAGCATGCCAGTCTGTTGCAGATCAGGCAGCAAAATTACCATCAGCTGGTACTGTGTTACTGGCAGACAATAAAGTGTATGAATACCAGCTGGCTGAAAATACAGCGGCACTTATTGCAGGTGTTGCCAAGGAGTATGACTATATACTTGCAGCAGCGACAACAGCTGGAAAAAATCTGTTGCCGCGTGTTGCCGCATTGCTGGATGTTTCAATGCTAAGCGATGTTATCAAGATTGTTTCCCCGGATACGTTTGTGCGGCCTATTTATGCGGGTAATGCATTAGCAACGGTGCAGACAGCTGAAAAAAATAAAGTGATGACAGTTCGTACTACCGCCTTTACAGCGACAAAAAATCAGCATGCAGGCAATGCGAGCATTCAGTCAATTGATACTGTGATTCAGAATACGCAATCCAGATTTGAAAACCATGTCTTGACGCAATCATCTCGACCAGAGTTAACCGCAGCGCGGGTAGTTATCTCTGGTGGCCGCGGCCTGAAAAGCGCAGACAACTTTCATTTGCTGGAAACAATCGCGGATAAACTTGGAGCGGCTGTTGGCGCATCCCGGGCAGCGGTAGACGCGGGTTTTGCGCCGAATGATTATCAGGTGGGGCAGACGGGCAAGGTCGTGGCACCTGATTTATATATAGCGGTTGGTATTTCTGGTGCAATTCAACACCTTGCGGGCATGAAGGATAGCA
>CAZOVT010000080.1:0-2830 GCA_964583565.1 uncultured Coxiellaceae bacterium | reverse complement strand
CCGCGCATCCCTTCATCTGCGGTCACCACCAGACTGGCACCCGTATCCAGTATGCGGGATTTCAAGGCTTCGGATGAAAAGCCAGCGAATACAATGGAATGAACGGCACCAATACGCGCACAGGCAAGCATGGCAACAGCTGCTTCCGGAATCATGGGCAGGTAAATACAAACCCGGTCGCCTTTTTTGATACCATTATTTTTCAGGACATTTGCAAAACGGCACACTTCAGCGTGAAGTTCGCCATAGGTGATATAGCGAATTTCATCTGGATTATCACCTTCCCAGATAATCGCAACCTGGTTTTTGCGTGTGGCAAGATGTCTGTCAAGACAATTATAGCTGGCATTTAACACACCGCCGCTAAACCAGCTCAAATCAACTGATTTAAAATCACCGGTTCGTACGGTATCCCATTTCTTTTCCCAGCTGATAAACGTATCCGCCTGCTCAGCCCAAAATCCATCTGGATCATCAATCGATCGTTTATACAATGCGTGATATTGTGTTTCATCGACATAGGCATTTTTTTTGAAAGATGCTGGCACATCGTGTTTTTTAGGTGCTGTCATGACTTATCTTCCTTTATGTTATATCATAGTAAAGAATATTCAAATTTTCCGCCAGGATGTTTTATGGATAGCGAAGAAACAAAAAAATTATATCATTCATTTAACACAACACCCAATGGATTAGACACTGCCGAGGCACAACAGCGTTTAATTAAATACGGATATAATCGTCTACCAGAAATAAAAAAACGCTCCTGGTATATGCGCCTCTGGTTTCACATCAATAATATGCTCATCTATATCATGTTAGCCGCATCAGTGATTGCTGCCTTGCTTGGACATGTAGTGGATGCATCCGTCATCATTCTGGTCATTATTGTTAATACCATTATTGGATATGTTCAGGAAGGCAAAGCTGAAAAAGCGCTGGAAGCCATTCAAGACATGGCAGCGCCTCATGCAACTGTCATGCGTGAGGGTAAACGTGTCACACTAGATGCCGAAAACATTGTTCCAGGTGATCTTGTTTTGCTTGAGGCAGGAGACCGTGTACCGGCAGATCTTCGTCTCTTGCATACAAAATCGTTACGCATTGAAGAAGCAGCGCTAACAGGCGAATCAGTACCAGTTGAAAAAGCGTCCATGCCGATAGACAAAAAACTTCCTCTCGCCGAACAAACTAATATGGCATTCACCGGTACGTTTGTGGTGGCAGGGCAGGGAACGGGCGTGGTGGTAAAAACAGCTTCTGATACGGAGCTTGGGCGAATCAGTACCATGCTGAGTACAGTAGAAACCTTAAAAACACCGCTCCTGCGGCAAATCGATAAACTCGCACGGCAATTAACGACTCTTATTCTAATGACCGCCGTTATATTATTCTTATTTGCTTATTATCTCCGTGGTTATGATCTCGCCAATGCATTTATGATTGTCGTGGGTTTTGCTGTTGCAGTCGTTCCGGAAGGATTACCCGCTGTCATGACAATTGCCATGGCCATTGGGGTACATCGTATGGCTCAAAGAAAGGCTATTATTCGCCGTCTTCCTGCCGTAGAAACATTAGGAGCCGTATCAGTCATTTGTTCTGATAAAACTGGAACACTCACTCAAAACGAAATGGCCGTGCAGCAAGTGCTAACAACCAGCGGTTTATTCCGTGTCAACGGTTTTGGTTATGAGCCGGCAGGCTCGTTTCAACAGAATGAAAAAATAATTGATGTTAGCAGTCAACCAATTGTATTGGAACTTTGTCGCAGCGCCCTCCTCTGCAATGATTCCAGACTTGGCAAATCTGAAAAAGGCTGGTACGTAGAAGGTGACCCCATGGAGGGTGCTCTTGTATCGTTAGCGATAAAAGCAGGATTCCAGCAAGATGCTGTTTGCAAACGACTCCCCCGTCTTGATGAAATTCCTTTTGATACAGAACATCGCTTTATGGCAACGCTGCACCATGATCATGAGCAAGGCGCAAAATTCATGGTGGTCAAAGGAGCGCCCGAACAGCTTATTACAATGTGCCATTTGCAGCGTCACGAAGATGGCGACCACCCCATTGATAGAACATTCTGGTTAACCCATACAGAAAAACTTGCTTCCAAAGGATTGCGAGTATTAGCGTTTGCCGTTAAACCCATGCGGCCGGATACCGCTGGATTACTATTTGAAGATGCTAAAAAGAATCTCATCCTGCTGGGTTTGGCCGGATTGATCGATCCGCCGCGCGAAGAAGCGATTGCCGCTGTGCATGCCTGCAAGAGAGGAGGTATTCGCGTTGTCATGATTACCGGCGATCATGCTGCAACAGCCCTGGCCATTGCCCGGCAGCTCGATCTGGCTGATCATCCGGCGGTATTAACGGGTCGTGAACTAGAAGCAATGGATGAAAAAGCATTGCTCCTCGCGGTAGAAAAAGTTTCTGTCTTTGCCCGTACCAATCCCGAACATAAATTACGTTTGGTACGCGCTTTCCAAAAAGACGGGGAAGTCATTGCCATGACAGGCGATGGTGTCAATGACGCACCAGCATTGAAACAGGCAGATGTGGGCGTTGCCATGGGGAAAAAAGGCACCGCTGTTGCCAGAGAAGCAGCAGAAATTATACTGGCGGATGATAATTTTGCTTCTATTGCCGCTGCCGTGCAGGAAGGACGTACTGTTTATGATAATTTGCGCAAGGTCATTGCCTGGACGCTGCCCACTAATGTAGGCGAAGTGTTAGCCATTATTGTCGCTGTTATGTTTGCATTACCGCTGCCTATTACGCCCGTGCAAATACTCTGGGTGAATATGGTCACGTCAGTCGGACTTGGGCTGGT
>CAZOVT010000079.1:0-2914 GCA_964583565.1 uncultured Coxiellaceae bacterium | reverse complement strand
CAAACACTTGCATATTGAAACAGGTAATCATCCATATAATGTATAATGTAGCGGTTGCGGCAACCCAGCAGGCTTTATTAAGCAATACGCGCCGCCATTTTTTTTGTCTCTGGAAAAGAAATTTAATTTCAGCGAGCATGGCAGCTAAATAGATTGTTAAGGCAAGCAGTGAGGCGACCAGTGCGATGACATCAAATTGTTTTAGCATGGTTGGCTTGACGGTGATAAGTAATCCAATACTGACAATGACAGCGCCTAACAGCTGACCGGCGATGGGTGAATCGTGTTTGGAAAGTTTTGCAAAAATGCGCGGTAAAAATTTATCGCGTGCCGCGGCAAATACAACCTGAGCTTGTAACAAAATACAGGCATTTAATGTGCCGATGCCGGAGATAAACGCACAAACAACCACAATAGCAGCACCATAGGCGCCAAATAACATCTTCCCAGCTTCTGCAAATGGAAATTGCGAATTCATCAGCCTGGTGGAAGGAATCATGCCCATTAGCGCAAAGGAGCAAAAAATGTAAATCATGGCGGTGATCAGTGTGCCATAAATGGTTGCTTTGTAAATATCCTTATATCCTGCTGTATTCTCAGCAGGTACAGTAGCGGCTTCGACACCAATGAATGCCCAGAAGGTTAATGTTGCAGCCGCGCCAATCGCACTGAAATTGGAATATTGGCTGATATTGCCCATTGCCAGATGTTCAAGATGGATGTATCCCAGCCCCAGAAAGGCGATAGCAAGTAAGGGAGCAATTTTCAGGATAGTTAAAATGAACTGGGTAACACCTGCAGCATGAATACCGATAATATTAATCAAGGTAAACAGCCAGACCAGTCCTAACTCAATGCCAAGCGCCATGTGCGGCTGATAGGCAGGTGAGTTAGCGTCCAGTACAGGTATCAGGTAGCCGAGATAACCGACAGAGGCAACGACGACGCCTGCGCATGAAGCAAGATTGGTGAACCAGTAGGTACAGGCAATCAGGAACCCGACAAATCTGCCAAATGCTTCCCGGCAATAAACGTAGGGGCCGCCGGTTTTTGGATAGCGTTTGCTTAAGCTGGTAAACGTCAGGGCAATCAGCATGGCACCGAAAGAAGTGTAAACCCATGAAAATAAGGAGATAGTACCATACGCAGCCAGTGCCGCCGGCAAGATGTAGATACCTGTTCCTACCATATTCCCGATTTCCAGCGAGGTGAGAAGTGGCAGACTGAGCGCTTTTTTATCCATGATGACTCGCTTGGTTATTATTTTAGGTTGTATAGTTTATGCGCCCAGTTTGGACGAGTTCTGTTATCTTGGCAATATCTGGCGCGAAAAAACGATCTTTGTCATAAAAAGAAACATGCTGTCGGACCAATTGATGTATCTTTTCCAGGCTGGGTGATGATGTCAGCGGCCGGCGAAAATCAATCCCCTGACAGGCGGCAAGTAACTCAATGCCGATAATGGCAGCCGTATTGTCAGCCATTTGTGACAGTCTTCTGGCGGCATAGGTTGCCATGCTAACATGATCTTCCTGATTTGCTGAGGTAGGCAGGCTATCAATACTGGCAGGATGGGCGAGGGATTTATTTTCGCTGGCGAGCGCCGCGGCAGTGACGTGTGCAATCATGAAACCGGAATTAATGCCTGGATTGTTGACGAGAAAAGCAGGCAGGCTGCTAAAGTGGGGATCAACCAGTAACGCTGTTCTGCGTTCTGACAACGCTCCCATTTCAGCAATGGCTAACGCGATATTATCCGCGGCGAATGCAACTGGTTCAGCGTGAAAGTTGCCGCCTGAAATGACATCCTGATGATCAGTAAAGACGAGAGGATTGTCAGAAACAGCATTGGCTTCTGTTACCAGCGTTTCTTTTGCAAATTGCAGCTGAGCCAGACAAGCACCCATGACTTGCGGCTGGCATCGGAGGGAGTAAGGATCCTGCACTTTTTCACAGTTGTGATGCGACTGGCGTATCTCGCTGTTTTGCAGCAAGTGTCTTAATGTCGCTGCAACGTGTATCTGGCCTTGATGTCCTCGCACATCGTGAATTCTGGCATCGAACGGTACATCGCTGCCGAGTGCGGCATCAACGGACATGGCACCTGTCACAAGCGCTGCATTGAATAATGTATCTGCATCCAGCCAGCCCAGTAAGGCAAGCGCGGTAGATGCCTGTGTTCCATTCAGCAGCGCAAGACCTTCTTTTGGACCGAGCTGTAATGGTTTCAAACCTGCTAGTGATAATGCGGCGGATGCTGAAAGCATGGTGTTTTGATGCCGTGCGCTGCCTTCGCCGAGCAATAACGCGCTCATGTGTGCAAGAGGAGCCAAATCACCTGAAGCACCTACCGAACCCTGGCATGGAATACAAGGATAAATATGAGCGTTATACAATTGTATGAGTGCATCAATGGTTTCTTGACGTATGCCGGAATAGCCGCGCGCAAGCGAATTGATTTTGAGCGCCAGTATTAATCTAACAGCACGATCTGACAGCAGTGCGCCTGTTCCGGCAGCATGTGACAGCACAATACTTTTTTGTAAAAGTGTTAGTTCTTCTTTTTTAATCCGGGTCATGGCGAGTAAACCAAAACCCGTATTAACACCGTAGACAGTTTTGTTATTGTCAATAATTTTTTTAATAACAAGCTCTGCAGCCTGTATGCCAGCGTAAGCATCTGCATGTAATGCGATGGTGGTTGATTCATCTAGCAACAGATGAATATCGTTTAAACTTAATGTGCCGGGCTTAAGTATGAAATGCATTGTTATGTCACCATGGGTAATTTTAATTTTTGTTCTTTTGCGCATTGAATGGCAATGTCGTAACCTGCATCAGCATGGCGCATCACGCCAGTAGCAGGATCGTTTGTTAACACACGTTTGAGTCTTGCGGCAGCCGCATCCGTACC
>CAZOVT010000078.1:0-3407 GCA_964583565.1 uncultured Coxiellaceae bacterium | reverse complement strand
GAGAGAACTGGCGAATCCAATTATTGCGATTACGATCGTGTTGATCGCGGTATATGCACCTATTGGCTTTATGGGCGGATTGACAGGTGCTTTATTTACTGAATTTGCCTTTACACTGGCAGGTGCAGTGACGGTTTCTGCCGTTATTGCTTTAACATTATCACCGATGATGTGCTCAAAATTTTTAAAGGTATCAGATAAAAAATCAGAAAATAAAATAATGAGTTATATTAATAAAAAATTTGATGAACTTGAATCGGCTTATGAACGCACGCTTAAAAGCGCATTGCAGTATTTATCTGTTGTTATTGTGTTTGCTGTCATCATATTATCCAGTAATTATTTTTTATTTGTCACCTCAAATTCTGAACTGGCACCTCAAGAAGATCAGGGTATTATCATTGCTCAAGTGACGGCACAGGCCAATGCTTCGCTGGCGCAAACAAAATTATATTCAAAGCAGATATTTAACATATTTAAGGGATATCCTGAAACAGCGCATATTTTTCAAATTGACGGCGCGAACGGGCTGAATAACAGCATTATTGGTATGGTTTTTAAACCATGGGATGAGCGTAAAAAAACAACGAACCAGTTGCAGCCGGTTATTCAACGGCAATTAAACGATATTGCAGGCGCCAAAGTGGCGGCCTTTCAACTGCCATCACTGCCGGGCGGTGGCAGCGGGCTGCCTATTCAGTTTGTGATTAAGACAACGGATGATTTTAGTAAATTAAACGAAGTGCTGCAGTCGGTATTGGAGCAGGCATATGCTAGTGGAAAATTCATGTATATTGACCCTGATTTAAAAATTGATCAATTGCAAACGACGATTAACATTGACCGGGATAAAGCTGCTTTACTCGGGTTAAATATGCAAAACATTAGTACCGTATTGGCAGGTGCGCTGAGTGAGGGATATATTAATTATTTTGATTTTGCTGGACGGTCTTATCAGGTGATACCCGAAATGCAGCGTGACCAGCGTGTCACGCCTAATCAGTTATTGAACTATTATATTGAAACGGAAAGCGGTAATCAGATTCCATTGTCTACTATTGTCAGCCTGCAGCCCAATGTTGTGCCTGAATCTGTTAATCACTTCCAGCAGTTAAACTCAACGACGATTTCAGCTGTGGCGTTTCCTAGCGTGACGATGGGAGACGCGCTTGGTACGTTTCAAGCAATTGCAAAACAAACATTACCTCAAGGATATGATATAGATTATGCCTCACAATCAAGGCAGTTCGTGCAGGAAGGATCCGCTTTGATAGTAACTTTCTTCTTTGCGCTTGTTATCATATTTTTATCATTATCTGCTTTGTTTGAAAGTTTTCGCGATCCATTGATCGTACTGATTAGCGTACCGATGTCAATTTGCGGGGCAATGATATTCGTTAGTTTGGGTATTGGTGGTGCGAGCCTGAATATTTATTCAGAAGTTGGGTTGGTAACACTCATTGGCTTGATCAGTAAACATGGTATTTTGATTGTTCAGTTTGCAAATGATTTGCAGATGACAGGAAAAAATAAATTTGATTCAGTTACACAGGCAGCCTCCGTCAGGTTCAGGCCTATTTTAATGACAACGCTAGCCATGGTGCTTGGTGTAGTACCTTTAATTCTGGCAAGCGGCGCGGGTGCTGAAAGCAGGTATAATATTGGTCTGGTGATTGCGACAGGTATTTCGATTGGAACATTGTTTACACTGTTTGTTGTTCCGGCGATGTATATGATACTCGCAGATGATTTATCTGAGCGTGCTGCGGAGCGTGACGACATGCTGCCAGATACACCGCGTTAACATGATTTCAGTTGCTACTCACTCATCTCTTTAATAAACTAATGAACATCAATGAGTTGCGTTGGAGAGATGTATGTCCAGAATGATAAAAGGTTTTTTTGTTATCGGCCTGCTGGTTGCCGCGAGTATGCTGGCTGGTTGTGAAAATACAGTAAGCGGCTTTGGCAAGGATATGCAATCAGCTGGACAGAAAATAGAGAAATCAGTCAACTAATGCTATTTTTGTGTATAAATTGTTCTATTGTTTTATTTAAAGGCAATAAAAGTACCTTGTGACGGCTGGCATCACCACGAACGAGCGAGATGTGTGTTTTAGGCACTTTAAATAATTTGCTGATAAAGCGTAGTAATTCGGCATTAGCTTCACCCTGGTGAGGTTTGGCATGCAAGGCGATATGTAGTTCATGGTCATGAATAGCCAGCAATGCAGATGTTTTTGCATTGGGCTTTACATAGACCCTAATCTCAATATCAGTATTTTTAATTTGAAACCACATAATAGGTATGACTATGATTGCAATCGTTGAAGCATATCATGCGGGTTTGCTGCGTCTCAACCGCTGGCGTGAAAATGTTCTGGCTGGTCTTGTTGTCGGTGTAGTAGCGCTGCCATTAGCGATGGCGTTCGCGATTGCTTCTGGTGTGCAGCCTGCACAGGGTTTATATACAGCGATTATTGCCGGTATTTGCGTGGCACTTTTTGGTGGCACCCGTGTGCAGGTGGCGGGTCCAACGGGTGCATTTGTCGTTATTCTGGCGGGGATCACTGCGCATTACGGCATAGCAGGTTTGCAGCTTGCTACGTTGATGGCTGGTTTGATATTACTGTTAATGGGGATCATGCAGCTTGGCAGCGTGATCAAGTTTATTCCTGACCCTGTTATTACCGGATTCACCAGTGGTATTGGTTTCATTATTTTCATTGGCGAATGGAAAGATTTTTTTGGTTTAAATGTGCAGTTGCCGTTAGATGCTCATTTTCATCAGAAATGTCTGGCGTTAGCCGCGGCGCTTCCTGATCTGGATATACCGACGACAGGGCTGGCGCTGCTGAGTCTTTTTCTGGTGCTTGTCAGCTCGCGGATTATGAAGCGTATTCCCGGCCCGCTGGTGGCAATGGTTGTCGTGACTATTGTACAGGCAGTTTGTCAATTCAGCAGTGTTGCGACATTAGGCAGTGCATTTGGCGCTATTCCAAGGCACTTACCCAGTCTGCATTTTCCTGCCATATCGGTTGATACATGTCTTGCCTTAATTGGCCCCGCTTTTACGATCGCGTTGCTTGGTGCCATTGAGTCACTATTATCGGCGACAGCGGCGGATGGAATGGCAGGTACTGAGCATGATTCAAATCAGGAATTAATCGGGCAAGGCATTGCGAATGTATTAACGCCGTTGTTTGGTGGTTTTGCGGCAACGGGTGCTTTTGCGCGTACGGCAACGAATATTCGTAATGGCGGCACCAGTCCGGTTTCCGCGGTGACACATTCAATTGTACTGGTATTGATTATTTTATTAGCCGCACCGCTGGCTGCGAATATTCCACTATGTACACTGGCGGCAATATTATTTGTTGTTACCTACAACATGAGTGAGATTCCAC
>CAZOVT010000077.1:0-3607 GCA_964583565.1 uncultured Coxiellaceae bacterium | reverse complement strand
CTGCGAAAAGCCCATACCAACGCCGCCGCCGTGATGCAAACTGACCCACGTTGCGCCGCTGGCGCAATTCAAAAGCGCATTCAGTAACGGCCAGTCTGACACGGCATCAGATCCATCCTGCATACTTTCTGTTTCACGATTGGGGCTGGCGACAGAACCTGAATCCAGATGATCGCGGCCAATGACAACAGGTGCTTTTAATTCGCCGGTGCGAACCATCTCATTAAAGGCTAGTCCCAGCCGCGCACGATCGCCTAAACCTACCCAGCAAATGCGCGCAGGCAAACCCTGAAAATGAATACGTTCACGCGCCATATCCAGCCATTGATGCAAATGCTGATCGTGTGGAATAAGTTCTTTGATTTTTTGATCGGTACGGTAAATATCTTCGGGATCGCCGGAGAGTGCCGCCCAGCGAAACGGTCCAATGCCTCGGCAAAAAAGCGGCCGGATATAAGCGGGAACAAATCCGGGAAAATCAAATGCGTTATTCACGCCGGTTTCTTTCGCCATTTGCCGGATGTTATTGCCATAATCAAATGTGGGTATGCCTTGCTGATGAAAAGCCAGCATGGCTTGTACCTGAATCGCCATGGACTGTTTGGCGGCTTTTACAACGCGTGCTGGATCGGATTTGCGTTGCTCCGCAGCTTCTTCCAGTGTCCAGCCTTGCGGCAAATAGCCATTCAATGGATCATGCGCACTCGTCTGGTCGGTGACCATATCCGGTTTAATGCCACGTTTGACCAGTTCCGGGTAAATGTCTGCGGCATTGGCTAACAGTGCGACTGAAATGGGCTTGCCGGCTTTGCAGTGCTCCTGAATGAGTTGCAATGCGTTATCCAGTGTCGCAGCTTGTTTATCGAGATAACCTGTCTCGAGCCGGCGCTGAATACGGTGAGGATCACATTCTATCGCAAGCATGGAAGCACCTGCCATGGTGGCTGCCAGCGGCTGTGCGCCGCCCATGCCGCCCAATCCTGCGGTGAGTATCCATTTGTGGCGTAGATTGCCTGCATAATGCTGGCGTCCTGCTTCACAAAATGTTTCGTAAGTTCCCTGGACGATGCCTTGACTGCCAATGTAGATCCATGAACCGGCCGTCATTTGCCCATACATCATGAGTCCTTTTTTATCTAGCTCATTGAAGTGTTCCCATGTCGCCCAGTGTGGAACGAGATTGGAGTTTGCAATGAGGACACGCGGCGCATCAGGATGCGTCTTGAAGATGCCAACAGGTTTGCCAGATTGAATCAGCAGTGTTTCATCGTCATTGAGCCGTGTTAACGATTCAACTATTTTGTCATAACATGCCCAGTTGCGCGCCGCGCGGCCGATACCGCCATAGACAACCAGATCACTGGGTATTTCGGCAACGTTGTCATCCAGATTATTCATGAGCATACGCAATGGTGCTTCAGTGAGCCAGCTTTTGGCAGTGAGTTGATTACCATGAGGAGCACGTATATGTCTTGATGTATCATGCCGCGAAGGTGTTTTTATCATGGTTGATGTCCTTCGTTAAAATTGGTGGTGATGCATTATTTCAAAAATAAAACTGGCAGCGAGTTTGGCGGTGCGGTTGTCACGGTCATAGGGTGGTGAGAGTTCCGCCAGATCATAACTGACGATCTTGCCCGAGGCAGCCAGCTGCCGAATCAATGGAATGACAGTCCACGGTAATATACCCATGGCTTGCGGTGCGCTGACGCCGGGTGCAAACGGCGCGGCAAATGTATCCATGCAAAGACTGAGATAAATAATCTGATTATCACTGATAACACGGTTTGCAAATTGCGTTTGTTTTTCAGTGTCGCCGAAGTGAATGTCATCTGCGGTGATCACATGTGTTTTATAGCGCTCTGCTGTTTCAAATAACAGCTTCATATTACCTGTTTGCTGGATGCCGAAGCAGCTATAATCAAACGCGCGGTTTGCGCGTTCATGAGCGGCTGCAATCTGCAGGAAGGGTGTGCCTGAACTGCCTTTTTGTTCAGCGAGCAGAGGCCGCATATCAAAATGCGCATCGATGTTAACAATACCCAGTTTTTCTGCCGGATAGTGAGCGGCAATGCCCTGATAATGGCCCCATGCCAGTTCGTGGCCGCCGCCTAATACAATAGGAATAATATTTGCTTTTAGCAGCATGCTGACGGCGGTTGCGAGCGCTTGCTGCGTTTCTTCGAGGTTACCATCCAGGCAGGTGATATCACCTGCATCATAATAATGAACATCATCACGCGGCAGCGGCAGTTTTGCAGCCATACTGCGGATGTCCGCAGGGCCGCCTGCCGCACCAGGGCGTCCATGGTTACGGCGTATACCTTCATCGCAGCAAAAACCAATAAATGCAAAAGCGGGATGATGTACGGTATTGTCAGGTTGTGTGAGATCAAATAATTTCATGACTTGAAAAAGACAGGCATTGGCGGGTAGATCCTGACGGCCTTGCCACGGTATATTGACAGGCGGGCTGTATCTGTTTTTCCAAGACATCACAGTGATTCCTAAGTGCATGATCCAGTGGTATTCTCATGTAGTTATTTCATAATGGCAAGAGCAATTCAGATGAGAGTGTAAAGATGAACCATCAATGGGATAAAATGTGGATAAATGGCCTGATTGCGACATGCATTGATGGTTATGGATTGATCGAGAGCGCAGGTGTTGCTGTTAAAGATGGCAATATTGCCTGGGTTGGCCGCATGAATGAATTAACAGGGTCTCCCGAGGCATTAGCGAAAGAAGTGCATGATGTTAAAAATCGTTGCATGACGCCGGGGCTAATTGATAGTCATACACATCTTGTTTATGCCGGCAATCGTGCGCGTGAATTTGAGATGCGTTTACAGGGAATGAGTTACGAAGCGATTGCGCGTGAAGGCGGTGGTATACAATCAACTGTTATGTCAACACGAGCAGCAACGGAAGAAGAGTTGTACCAGCAAAGTGTCAGGCGGGCATGTGCGTTACATGCAAGCGGTGTGACGACGGTTGAAATAAAATCTGGCTATGGTCTGGATCTGGCGTCAGAAGAAAAAATATTGCGTGTTGCCAGCAAAATAGCACAGCATGTTCCACTCACTGTTTGCAGCACTTTTTTAGGGGCGCATTGTGTACCTGTGGAATACAGGGGAAAATCGGATGAGTATGTTGATTATGTTTGTGGTGACATGCTGCCGGTGATCGCAGAGAAAAAATTAGCGTCTGCCGTCGACGTGTTTTGTGAAAAAATCGCTTTTGACCTGCCACAGACAGAAAAAATATTTCAGACTGCGAAAAAATACGGTTTGCGTATCAAATGCCATTCGGAGCAGTTATCTGATTCAGGCAGTGCGGAGTTAGCTGCTAATTATCATGCATTATCGGTTGATCATCTTGAACATGTTTCAACAAATGGCATCAAGGCGATTGCAAAATCAGGCACGGTCGCCGTGTTATTGCCCGGCGCCTATTATTTTCTACGCGAAAAGAAAATGCCGCCAGTGAATGCATTACGCCAGCATCAGGTACCCGTGGCAATTGCCTCAGACTGTAATCCTGGTACATCTCCCATTATGTCGCTGCCGTTAATCATGAATATGGCATGCACACTCTTTGGCATGAC
>CAZOVT010000076.1:0-3746 GCA_964583565.1 uncultured Coxiellaceae bacterium | reverse complement strand
CAAGCAAGTACCGATCAAACAGCTGGCGGTACATTTTCATGATACTTATGGGCAGGCGCTTGCCAATATTTATGCGGCGCTGGAATTCGGTGTTGGTGTGATCGACAGTTCGGTATCTGGATTAGGCGGCTGTCCTTATGCGAAAGGTGCGTCGGGTAATGTCGCAACCGAAGATGTTTTGTATATGCTGAATGGCATGCAAATTGAAACCGGCGTCAACATGGAAAAGCTGCTTGAAGCGGGCGAATTTATTTCATCCTGTCTTGGCCGCGCACCGCGATCCAAAGTTAGCGTTGCTTTTGCTGCTGAAAAGTGATTGTTAGCAGAATTAAACGCTGGCAGATAAATAAATTCTGTCCGTGTCATCATCAGGGATGTCAATTGGTTGAGATTGGGGTGGAAATTCGAATACCGTATTAGCATGAATGTTTCCTGCTTCAACATCTTCTATCGCAGGATCCGATAATGCTGACACCTGACTGCCAGCTTGATATCCATCATTGGCGGGTTTTGCTCTGAAGAATAGAGCCATACCTTTTTTAGCACCATTGTGTACGCCAAATGAAAAATTGAGACCGCTAGCGCTGAGTGCGCACACACCAGCAGCGGCAAGCAGGGCAGGATGATGCTGATCAATGGGTGTTAACAATTTCACGGTGTTGATGAATCCCGTGAAATTTGAAAGAGCTGTACCGGCTGAATCACCGATACCCGCGGAATAAACAATAGCTTTATAGGGTATTGTCTGGCAGGAAGAATAGGATACAGCAGTATGTGTATCTGGATGAAATGCCGCATTGATCATTTGATACATGCAGGGAGGGTCAGTGAGTATTCTTGCCGTTGTAGAAGTAAAATATGAAACACCAGAAATGGTATAGTGTAAGCTGGTTGGCATCGTGATCCAGCAGATTTTATCCAATGCATGAAACGTGGTAAAAAATGCCATGGGGCCGACACACATGGTTGCAGGGCTTGAGAGTATGACAGTTGCGACAGAGGCACAATCGACGCGTGGACAGGAACCGCTGGTTAGTTTGATAGCAAGTGCTTTTGCGTTTTCGTCACCCGTTTTAATGTTAAAATTAAAATGATTACAGATGCTGCTGACGGTGAAAAATATCGCCGCACTTTCATAAAGGGCAATACGTATGCCTGGATGGTCTTCACCTATATTGGTGTGTATCAGGCAATGTTCTAAAAATTCACCTAATGATTTTATAGATAGATACGTGCTAAGACCGGCAAACGCACCTGATGCCACATTGACTGTTTTAAGCCCGGCATAAATGACAGCGCTGCTTGTGGTCATGCCCTGAAAATCAAAATAAGATGTTGACTCATCGTTATTTGATACTGCATCTTCATCAGGATTATTTTTATTCTTTAAACTGCGGTATTGAGATCTAAAGGCAGAAAAGGTAACCGGTGCACGGGTCATTACATTGAGAATAATGTTGAATATCATCATTGTAATGGCTGATGCAATACCCCATCCAGTTAAACACTCCTGATCGCTGCTACTATCAGCACAACCTGTATGGTGTGTCGTTGTTGAATTAGCTGGTATGGCGGAGTTGTTATGTGGTGATGGATTCCAGCTGGTAGCAAAGTCCATAAATTTTGGAAAAACAAAGGCAGCCGAGCCGGCGGATGACAAGATGCGGCCAATCGAGATAATCAACGGTATTACCCAGGCCAGCATGATATAGGCAAATGCCATAAATAGTCGGCGATGTTTTTTGGTTCGGGGGGCTGGCATATCTCTCCGATTCTGTTGTTTATATTTAGGACACCATGATAGCTGGTTAAGCTTAAGGGCAGATGAAGGATGGTTGTAATCCTGCTCACTAACTTGTCATCCCCGCCTACGCGGGGATCCAGTATTTTTAATAACGGCAGGGACTGGTATGACACACAAGGGATTAGTTTGAGTCTTGCATCACGCTATGTTGTTGACCATACAGGAAATAAATGATGATACCCACGACTGTCCAGAGGAGGAACCGCATCCAGGTGACAGCTGGTAAGTTAAGCATTAAATAGGAACACGAGATAACGCCCAAGACGGGAAAGAGAGGGTTAAGCGGTAACTTAAAGGGTCTATCCAGGTCTGGATGGGTGATTCTAAAGACGATAACGCCGCCGCATACAAAAACAAATGCCGCCAGGGTTCCGATATTCACTAATTCAGCCGCACGATCAATCGGCGCAATGCCGCTAATGATAGCAATCGCGACACCTGAAATAAGGATAATTTTAATTGGCACATGTGTTCTGGGGCTGATAGACGCAATATTTTTTGGGATGAGGCCGTCCCGGGCCATCGCGAGGCAAATGCGCGTTAATCCATAAAACATGACTAACATGACGGTGGTTAAACCAGCAATGGCACCCGCAGCGATTAAACCAGCAATAGTGTGGTGACCAATGATGAGTAATGCTTCTGATACAGGTGATTTTACATTCAGGCTGCTATAAGGAACAATGCCGGTGAGCAAGGCAGCGACAATGATATAGATCAGGGTACAAATAACTAAAGAATTGACGATGGCGATGGGTACACTGCGCTGCGGGTTGATGGCTTCTTCAACGGTGGTTGATAGCGCATCAAATCCAACATAGGCAAAGAAAACCAGTGCTGCGCCTTGCATGACACCAGTCCAGCCAAATGGCATAAAATTACTCCAATACTGGAGCTGAACATGATTTGAAGCAACGCCAATGAAAATACCGATGGTGAGTAATTTAATAAAAACAATAACAGCGTTGAGGTGGGCACTTAATTTTGTACCAACGCACAAGAGAAGAGCGAGAATAATGATAATAGACGAAGCAAGCAGGTTAATAATACCGCCATCGAAAGGATTTTTAGTGAGTATCGGCGGTAAAATAATATGAAAGGCAGCGAACAGGTTGGTCACATAACCAGACCAGCCAATGGCAACGGTTGATACACTCATGACATATTCAAGGATCAGGTTCCAGCCAATGATCCAGGCGATCAATTCACCAAATCCAGTGTAAGCGTAGCTGTAGGCACTGCCAGTACCACCGACACTGGAAGCAAGTTCCGCATAGGCAAGCGCTGCGAATAGCGAGGCAAGACCAGCCAGTGCATAGGAGATGACAATGGCAGGTCCCGCTTTGGTTGCTGCGGCAATGCCAGTGAGGACAAACACGCCCGCGCCTATGATCGCGCCTATACCCATCAGGGTAAGGTCTGTGGCGGTGAGTGAGCGCAGCAATGGGGTATGGCCGTGTGTATGGCCGATTGGTTTGCGTCGTGTTATTTTACGTAGCATGGATTGCATTGCGTTCCCTCACAATATTCCATTGAGTTTACCCTACTTTGTCTGGATTGTCTTGAGCACCTTCTCACAAATGCCATAGTCTTTCCATTCGCAGCTCGTGCAAATGTTATCGAATACGGGGAGTGTAATATGGCTGGCAATTTTTGCTTTAGCGTCATGCCAGGTGATTGTCTGGCCGGGCTGGATATTTAATGCCAGAGCATGCGCCTGATCAAGTTTGCTGATTTTTGTCTGGGTGGTGCAGGCTATGCCGCGTTTGTTCGGGCAGGGGTCACAGATAGAATCAGTATGTTCTGTAATCTGGATGGGTGTTGCATCGCCGTCTGGTGCGCTCAGGATATCGACGATGGATTGAAAGTTTTTAACAAAGGCAGGGGAGTAACCCCTGCCTTGAAAGCAAAATGTGCATAGAAAGTGGTGCGGACGAAACGC
>CAZOVT010000075.1:0-3956 GCA_964583565.1 uncultured Coxiellaceae bacterium | reverse complement strand
CAGCACCCCGCCGATACCCGCCCCGCCAGAAAGATGGACATTTTTGCCGATCTGGGCGCATGACCCCACCGTTGCCCAGGTGTCAATCAGGGTGCCAGCGTCTATGAAAGCACCGATATTGATGTAAGAGGGCATGAGAATGGTATTTTTGGCGACATGGGCACCTTTACGTACCAGGGCAGATGGTACAACACGTACGCCGGCGGCAAGAAAATCGTTGGCTGAATGATTGCTGTATTTCAGGGGTACTTTGTCAAAAAACTGGGTAAATTGTCCATTAATCAATATGTTATCATTCAGTCGAAAATAGAGGAGCACAGCTTTTTTTAGCCATTCATTGACGTGCCAGCCGCCATTGGTCTTTTCTGCGACACGAGCTTTACCCGTGTCCAGCAGGTCAATTGCTGCATTGATGGCGTCTTTAACGTCTGCGGACATGGTTTTTGGAGATAATTCAGCGCGGTTCTCGTAAGCGGTTTCGATTAATGCCTGAAGATTTTGCATATATATTGAACCCAAATTTATGATAGTATACCTAACTCTAATAAATGACAATAAACCAGCAGATTATGGCACAGGCGAAAACACAAAAAACACAAGTGGCAAATGCGTTTTATATTTATTCCAGACTGTTTGTCTATGTACGCAGTTTTTGGCTGGCGCTGATTATTGCCGGTATTGCAAGCATGTTGTACTCGGGTGTCGATGCCTGGTTTATTCACTTTCTTGAGCCATTGCTAAATAAAGGTTTAGTGGCTAAAAATCATGATTTTCTGCGTCACGCACCCTGGCTGGTGCTCGGTGTATTTGTGTTCCGCGGTATTGCCAGCTTTTTCTCCAATTTTTATATTGCGTCGGCATCACGCGGCGTCATTATGCGTTTGCGTCAGGATTTATTTTCACATTTACAGCGGCTGCCCGCGCGGTTTTATGATCATACCTCAACAGGGCAGGTGCTGGCGGTGTTACTGTATGGCGTTGACCAGGTCGCGAATGCAAGCGCAGATGTGTTGACGACCGCTATTCAGTCACTGTTTCTGATCGTTGGGTTGATTATTGTTATGTTGTCGATCAGCTGGAAATTAACCATGATGTATTTTGTGTTAATTCCATTCGTGACGGTGATTATGCGTGTTGCCAGCCTGCGGATTCGCCGCTTGAGTTTGAGTATTCAGGATTCAATAGCGGATATCAGTCATCGTGCAGAAGAGAATCTGGAAGGCTATAAAGTTGTCCGGGCGTTTGAAGGGCAAGAATATGAGGCGACTAAATTTAACCGTGCCGTGCGTGCAAATCGTCAGCGTGAAATGAAAGTCGTTGTTGCGCGTTCATTGAGTACATCAGCTGTTCAGTTTATTACGGCAGCAGCGCTCGCATTGACATTGTATATCGCAACGCTGGCGGTCGCGGATTCATTATTGACGCCTGGCGGCTTTGTTGCGATGGTTGCGGCCATGCTTGCGCTGCTGAAGCCGATGAAAGATCTTGCGATGGTTCAGAATAAACTTTATCGCGGGCTCGCCGGGGCGCAGAAAGTATTTGAACTGATGGATGAAAAGCCGGAAGTGGATACTGGCGTTCATAGTCAGGAACGTGCGGTTGGCAGGATAGAGTATAAGAATGTCAGCTTCAATTATGACAATAACAAGAAGGTATTGCAGGATATCTCGTTTGTCATTGAACCCGGTGAGCTGGTGGCGCTGGTTGGGCGTTCGGGCAGCGGCAAGTCGACGCTGGTGAGTTTGCTGACAAGATTTTATGATGACTATACCGGCACCATTACACTGGATGGTATTTCGATTCGTGATTATTCGCTGAAAGATTTACGCCGCCAGTTTGCGCTGGTATCGCAGCAAGTGACGCTGTTTCAGGATACCATTTTTAATAATATCGCATACGGCCGCCTGAATGACATGACAGAAGCAGATGTGCTGGCGGCAGCGCAAGCATCTTACTCCATGGATTTTATCAAACAGATGACAGATGGCGTGAATACTCTGGTGGGTGAGAATGGCGTACTGCTTTCCGGCGGTCAGCGTCAACGTATTGCGATAGCGCGTGCGATTTTGAAAGATGCCCCTATACTTGTTCTGGATGAAGCAACATCATCGCTTGATACGGAATCTGAACGATATATACAAGCGGCGCTGGATGAGTTAATGAAGAGCCGCACCACGCTGGTTATCGCACACAGACTGTCAACAGTAGAGCACGCAGACAAGATTATTGTGATGAATGACGGTAAAATTGTTGAGGTGGGTAATCATGCCGAATTGCTGGCATTAAACGGTCATTACGCACGGCTTTATCAAATGCAATTCAGGGATGTGTCTAATAGTGTGGTGGAGTTAGTCGATAATGTGGTTTGATCTTCCGCGTTATTGGTATCGTCAACGTTTGCACCTTGTTACTATTTGCCTGCTTCCATTTTCTTATCTATTTTTTCTGGTGTCATGTCTTAGACGGTTTTTGTATCGTTATCGCATTATTAAAACGCATCAGTTCAATGTCCCTGTGATTGTGGTTGGTAACATCGTCGCCGGTGGTACGGGTAAAACACCGTTGGTTATCTGGCTGGCACATATCTTGCGTGAACATGGCTATAAGCCAGGGATCGTATCGCGCGGCGCAGGTGGTAAACGGCAGCGTAAACCGCATCTGGTTGAATCTGGAGATAGTGCTGTTGCGATAGGTGATGAAGCGTTATTGTTGAGCCGCGGCACCGGGTGTCCCGTGATGTTGTGTGTTGACCGTGTCGCAGCAGTTCAGGCGCTGCTTGCCTCGACTGATTGCAATGTCATCATCAGTGATGATGGATTACAGCATTACCGTATGGGAAGGCAAATTGAAATTGTTGTGGTTGATGGTGAGCGGCGTTTTGGGAATGGCTGTTATTTACCTGCGGGGCCATTGCGTGAGCCTGTCTCACGATTGCAGCAGGCCGACTTTATTGTTGTGAATGGCGGCAATGAAAATGACAGGTTTATTATGCAGCTTGAACCTGTTGAACTTGTTTCTGTCGCCAAGCCAGACTCTCGAGTATGGCTAGATGCATTTAAGGATCAATCCGTGCACGCAGTTGCAGGTATTGGTCATCCGGCACGATTTTTTGATACCTTGAAGAAAGCGGGTTATCAGATGAGTGCTCATGCATTTCCAGATCATCATGTATATCAAAAGCAGGATATTGATTTTAAAGATAATCGCTTAATTATAATGACAGAAAAGGATGCGGTGAAATGCACATCTTTTGCTGATGATCGTTATTGGTATGTGAGTGTTCGTGTTAAAATGAACAGTGACATGTTGGTGCAAGAAATGTTAAGTAACATTCAGGAGGGGCGGTAATGAAAAAGATTTTATATGTCATGATGACTTTGATTTCGACGCTTGCCATTGCCGCGGCACCTGCAGTTTCAACGTATACCCAAAATGAACCAAATATTGTTGTTTCGAAAGATGCGCCTAACTTTATGATTAAGCTGCAATCTAATCCAACGACAGGGTATTCATGGTTTTTGCGCGAATACGATGCTAATTTGGTGCAGCCTGTTAAACACGAATTTATACATGGCGATAAAAAATTAATTGGCGCACCCGGGTATGAGCTTTGGACATTTAAAATTAAGCCGTCCGGATTTATTGTGCCGCAGCAATCGAGTATCCGGTTTTCCTATGCGCGTCCATGGGAAAGTACTGATAGCGCATCTCAGGTTGTTTTTCATATTTCTACGCAGGGGAAGTAATTGTTTCTGAGATAATCTTGTCATCCCCCCTCACTAACTTCTCACCTCCGCCTCCACGCTGTCACCCCCGTGATCTTCTCTGTCATCCCTGCTCGCCACCTTGTCACCCCTGCCACCACTGTCACCACTGCCACCACTGTCACCACTGCCACCACTGTCATCCCCGCGTAGAGCCTGTCCTCACGAAGGTGGGGACGGGGACCCATCCAT
>CAZOVT010000074.1:0-4048 GCA_964583565.1 uncultured Coxiellaceae bacterium | reverse complement strand
TCACGCCGGGGGTCGCGGGTTCGAGCCCCGTCCACTCCGTAATTAATGCCATCATTTACTTGATCTAGCTGGATGCATAAAGATGCTTCAATCCATTCGTGAACATACCCAGGGCTGGATAGCCGGGGTGATCGTCTCCTTAATCATACTTTCTTTTTCCTTGTGGGGAATACACAGTTATTTTGGTGGTGGTGCCAGTAATACTAATGTTGCCCAGGTTAACGGTATCGACATTACCAAAGAACAGCTTGCAGTCGCATTTGAGCGTTTGCGCAAGCAATTTCAGGCACAGTTCGGTGCTAATAATCCATATGCAGGTAAAAATGAAGCGACATTAAAATCGCGTGCATTGCAGGCGCTGGTGGATATGGAAGTACTTAAACAGTCTTCTATTGCCCAGGGTTTTCGTATTTCTGATCTTCAGGTCGACAACTATTTGCAAAGCATGCCGGATTTTCAGGTTGACGGCCGTTTTTCAGTTGACCGTTTTCATGAAGTATTGTCATCAACATTGTTATCAACGAGCGAGTTTCTCGATTTGATTCGAACCAGCTTATTGATAGATCAACCCAGGCTGGGGATTTTACTCACTTCATTTGCATTGCCAAATGAAACAAAATATACGATGGAGCTGGTTAATCAGGAACGGGATATCACTTATCTTGTTGTTCCCATGCAGCGATTTTTATCGCAGCCAATCACCATTGATCCTGAAAAAGTTCAGGCTTACTATGATGCACATAAAGATGACTACATGACGCCTGAGCAGGTGACGGTTGAGTATCTGGAGCTGTCTCTCAATGCTATTTCTCAGGATATCGTGCCTACTGATGCTGCGCTGAAAAGTTTTTATAATGAAAATATTAATTCCTATACGCAGCCTATGCAGTGGAAGTATGCAGAAATTGAGATTCCCATTGCTGCATCTGCAACGCAGGAAGAAATTAAATCAACCATAAAGAGCGCGGAATTATTATCTGAGGCAATGGGTAAAGATGAGGCAAATTTGACCGCTTTATCTGCCGAATATAAAGGTAATTTAAGCAATTCCAACTGGGAGACGTTAAGTCAGGTTCCTGCGGAATTACAGCGGTCAGTTTCAGATCTGACCAAACCGGGGCAAGTGTCTGAACCATTTAAAACAACCAAAGGTGTTGCGGTTGTTAAAGCAATCGACATTAAAGAACCAAAGATGCAGTCTTTTGAGTCTGTTCAGGATAAGGTTAAGCAAACCTATATACATCAGCATGCGGAAGAAAAATTTGCGGAACTTCGCGACCAGCTGGCTGACCTGACGTACGAGCATCCGGACACGCTGCAAAATGCGTCCAGGGAAATGAACCTGCCAGTTAAGACAAGCGAGCTTTTCACCAAGGAAAAAGCAGCTAACGATATTTCACAATTCAAGAAAGTACGTGACACAGCATTCAGTAATGATGTGATGAATCTGCAAAATAACAGTGATGTTATTCAGATTAATCCTGAAACAGTGATTGTGCTGCGAGTAAAATCGCATATTCCATCAACGTTACTGCCGTTGAAGAATGTTACCCAGCAAATTCAGGGTAAATTAAAAGATGAAAAAGCAGAGGCGCTCGCAGCTGATTTTGCCGAAGGTTTGCAACATAAATTACAATCTGGCGCTGTTAGTCTGGACACCATTGCCGCGCAGGAAAAATTAAATCTGGCCCAGACAGGCATGATTGGCCGTTACTCAACGAAAGTAGATTCGGCTATTCTTGACTTGGCGTTTCGGCTGCCAAATCCTGTAACGGTACATAAACCAGTTACATATGGTGTCAGCCGGTTACCAAATGGATATGCTATCGTTGCGCTTAAATCAGTAAAAAGCGGTGAGGTAGGCGATAAAAAACAGCAGTCAGTTTATGCTGAGCAGATGCAAAACAGCCTTGGTCTGTTAGAGTATGATCTTTATAAGCGTAGTATGGTGGCTAAAGCTAAAATCAAGGTGTTGCTGTAGTCCTATTGGCTATGGTCAGCAGCTTACTAATAAACCATCTCAACCTCATCCGCCAATAACTGGTCCTTAACCATGGCAAGCAGTGCATCGCTGGCTTTTACTAACCATTTCTGGCCTAGCTTGATGTCTGTTTTTGTATTGTCCTGAATGATGCTTAACACTACCCGGCAACTGCCGCCGCCATGCGCTGATAATATTTGTTTTAGAATGGTCGTGTTGAGCTGGTTATCCTCTTTGATCTGAATTTTTAAATATTTCCCGAATTTCTGTCTTGCCTGATCCAGTGTATGTAATTCTTTAGCAACAACTCGCGGGCTGTTACTGAATTCATCCATGCTAACTTCACCATCCACAATCAATAATTGATCTACGACTAGTAATGAGCGGTACTTCTGGTATGGCTCAGTAAAACACACTACCTCGATTTGTGATGTGCCATCGTCAAATGTGACAATACCAAAACGGTCGCCGCGCTTTGTTTGCCTTGTGCGTATGCCGGTAACGATTCCTGCAATTCTAGCTTGCTGATGTGTGCCTGGGTGGAGTTCAGCGATTCGGCACGTAGTGAAATTTTCCAGTTCGTGTAGGTATCGTCTCAGAGGATGACCGGTTAAATAAAATCCTAATGTTTCTTTCTCGCCTTTTAGTTGAATCTCATCAGGCCAGGGTGGAGCATCAACATAGGCTGGTGTGGCAATGGTGCTGTTATCAGGTGTGCTTAATAAGTCATGCTGCCCATATCGTTGGTTATGCAAGACCTGCTCTGCGTGTTGCAAGGCATTTTCGAGAGATGCTGCGAGTATTGAGCGAGCGGTGCCGAGTGAGTCAAAGCAGCCAGCTTTAATCAAGGCTTCGAGTACCCGCCGGTTTACTTTGCGCAAATCGATACGCTGGCAAAAATCATATAGATTTTTATAGGGGCCATTTTCATTGCGTGATTCAATGATGCTTTCTATGGCCGCCTCACCGACACCTTTGATTGCACCCAGGCCATATAAAATATGCTGTTCATCCACAACCCTGAAATTGTAATGACTGGTATTGATGTCTGGTGATGAAACCTGAAGTTTCATTGCTTGACACTCATCCAGAAAAATAATAATTTTTTCTGTTTTATCCATATCAGATGACAATACAGCCGCCATAAAGGCGGCGGGGTAGTGTGCTTTTAGCCAGGCTGTCTGGTAAGCAATAAGCGCATAGGATGCGGAATGTGATTTGTTGAAACCATATCCTGCAAATTTTTCCATTAAGTCAAATATCTGATTGGCAAGATCAGAAGATACTTGCAGTGCTTGAGCGCCTGTGCAAAAGATTTCCCGTTGTTTTGCCATTTCTTCCGGTTTTTTCTTACCCATCGCACGCCGCAATATATCAGCGGCACCTAAGGTATAGCCCGCCAGAATTTGCGCGATTTGCATGACCTGTTCCTGATACAAAATAACGCCGTAGGTGGGGCTGAGAACAGGTTCAAGTTTTGGATGAGGATAGACAACTTTCGCACGACCATGTTTGCGATTAATAAAATCGTCAACCATGCCAGATTGCAGAGGTCCTGGACGAAAGAGTGCAACCAGTGCAATCAGATCTTCAAAGCGATCAGGTTGCAGCCGCTTGATTAAATCACGCATACCGTGAGATTCAAGTTGAAAGACGGCTGTCGATTGACACTGTTTTAACAGTTTAAATGTTAATGGATCATCTAGCGGTATCAGGTTAATATTGATGGGTTTTTCATGTTTATGCGCGTTGTTATCATTAATAATGCGCAGGGCACGGTCAATAATAGTTAATGTTTTTAAACCTAAAAAGTCAAATTTAACCAGGCCGACGGCTTCAACGTCATCTTTATCGAATTGAGTGACGGGATGCTCCGGTTCATTCGCTTCACAGTAGAGCGGCACAAAATCAGTGAGTTTACCCGGAGCAATGACGATACCGCCCGCATGTTTGCCGACATTGCGGGTAATACCTTCCAGCTTGAGAGCAAGATCAATGAGTGTATGGACTTCTTCTTCCTGGGCATAGCGTTCACGTAGCTGTGGTTCTTGCGCCATGGCTTTTTCC
>CAZOVT010000073.1:0-4139 GCA_964583565.1 uncultured Coxiellaceae bacterium | reverse complement strand
GCGTCAGGGGTCCCACTGGGGGATGGGTGACGCGAGTACGCAAATACCAGACATTTTTAGTGAATCAATCTACCATAACACACCACATCCTGACCATAATATTACCAATAATTGAAGTACTACTACAGACAAAATTATATTAAACTACCGCATCGGATGATGAGGAGCACACTAAACATGTCTAATAATAAAATGATCACCACCGCAATCTCCGCTGTTCTTGCAATGGGGCTGGCAAACGTCAGTCATGCCGCTGATGCCGGCATGGACATGGCCGCCAATGTTAACGGTATGGAAAAATGCTATGGCATTGCCAAAGCTGGCATGAATGACTGCGGTACGGCTGGTGCAGACAAGCATAACTGCGGCGGAGAAGCAAAAATTGACCGCGATCCCAAATCCTGGATGTTTGTTCCCGAAGGATTGTGCAACAAAATTGCCGGCGGATCGACCAAACCAACCAATTGATCCAACATAACAGGACGCCCTAAAACAACGTGCGTATTTTATCGTCGCTTAAAAAATACTATTTATTAGTACTGCTGCTGCTCATCCTGATCACATTTTATTACTTGCGGCTGGATGAGTACATCAGGCTTTCTTCCCTGCAGCAGCATCAGGAAGCACTGTTAACGTGGGCAGCCGAGCATTACAAACTGGTTGTTCCGTTATATATACTAACATTTGCCATATTAATCGCCTGTACCATCCCCTGCGCTACCCTCCTTACTATCGTAGGCGGCATGGTCTTTGGTCTCATTGCTATCCTGTATGCCGAGATTGCTGTCACATTAGGCGGCTATATTTTATTTCATGCCGTACGTACTGCGTTTAGCGCCCACCTCACCAAAAACCGCGGACGAGGCTGGATTAAACGCATGGAAGCAGGCTTTAGAAAAAATGCATTCAATTATATTCTCATGCTGCGTCTCATGCCCGTCTTCCCCTGCTGGATCAGTAACATCAGCGCCGGCATGCTGAACGTGCCGCAACGGACTTTCCTTGCCGCAACAGCCATCGGTATCCTGCCAGCCACTATCATCTATGTCCTCGCTGGCAGGAGCATCAATGCCCTCCTGACCACTCACCAACCCCTGTCAATCCAGACTATCCTCAACCCTGCCATCATGCTGCCGCTGGTTGCTCTGGCCATTTTTAGCCTGTTCCCCATTTTCTACAAACAGGTTAAACAACACCGCAAAAAGCGTTAGACTACTGTAAACCACTGATCTGACCATATTGCAGGTAAGGAACAACGGTGAAATCACCATTATTATTAACAGGTATTGGTCTGCGTACCCCGCATCATAAAGAGTTTCTGGAAAAACGCCCTGGCGTCGCCTGGGTAGAAGTACATAGCGAAAATTTCTTTGCAGAAGGCGGCAACATTATCCAGACACTGGAGAACGTCCGCGCACAGTATCCAGTCAGTCTGCACGGCGTAGGACTGTCATTAGGTTCCCATGACGAATTAAACTGGCAGCATTTAAAAAAACTCAGGGAACTCATCACCCGCATTAATCCCTGCCTGGTCTCAGAACATCTGTCATGGTCTTCCATCAATGGCCGCTACCTGAATGACTTGCTTCCACTCCCCTATACACGCGAAGCCATGGATCATATTATTTTCCGCATTCAGCAAGTGCAAGATTATCTGGAGAGGCAAATTCTTATTGAAAATATTTCATCCTATGTTCGCTTCAATTGCTCCGATATGCCAGAACATGAATTTTTAAGTCAGGTTGCATCAAGATCCGGCTGCGGCATCTTGCTTGACGTTAACAATCTTTACGTCAATGCGGTTAATCTTGGCTTAAACACAACACAGTACTTAAATGCTATTCCCAAGGAACTTGTTCAGGAAATTCATTTAGCAGGTTTTACCTCAACCATTATTAATACCAAAGATGTTTTGGTAGACAGCCACAGCAAACCCGTCATGCCTGCTGTATGGGATTTGTATCGTGAAGTCATTCAGACATTTGGCCGCAAACCAACTATCATTGAATGGGATACCGATCTGCCTTCACTTGATACACTCTATCTCGAAGCCTCCAAAGCCGAAAAAATAATGAAGGACTCCTATGTCACTGCAAAATGCACAGGTTGAATTTGCTGAATTGATTCTCACCAATGAACAAACAACAGATCTGGTGCAGCCACCTGCCAATCTTGTTGTTTATCATCATAGTGTGCTGAGCAACCTGACCAACGCGCTAAAAAGCACCTATCCACTCACCGTTCAATTGATTGGCGAAACGGCTTTTGAAGCAGCGGCCAGAGATTACATTGAACAATACCCTTCCTGCAGCGGCAATCTGGATGAATATGGCGAATATTTTAGTTACTTTATCGCTAACTATCCACCCGCGTTCCATCTTGTTTATCTGCCTGAAGTCGCCTCTTTTGAATGGACATGCCACATCATATACAGGGCCGCTGACACCGCCCCTCTCAATCAGGAACAGCTAACTCAGGTTGCCGAAGAGGATTACCCCAGACTGACATTTCTGCTGCACCCAGCCAGCAGCCTTATGCAGTTTCATTACCCCATTCTAAACATTATTGATTTATGCAAAGGAAAAATAGATCAAATTGATGCGCTGGAAACAACGCTTATTAACCTGCTTCTCATCAGGCGCCATCGTGAAATTGTTTTAATCCCGCTTGAAACAGCAGACTATCAATTCCTGCACGCGCTGCAACATGGTCAACAAATATCCTGTGCCGCCCAGGCTGCTATCGATGTAGACGCCGATTTCAAACTGGATGATAAGCTCGGCACGTGGATCAATAATAATACAATCGTAGACTTCACCCTGCCATAATGAAATTGGTGTTGCATTTTTCCCTGGACCTATTTACTGTGTTTTGGTTCATTTACGTTTGATCTCACTACGAAGATAAGGCGAACAGTTATGATAACCTCCAATAAGAATAAACAGCTTGTATTATCAGTGATTGCGAGCATGGTATTTAGTGCAGGCGCCTGCGCAGGTAATGTAAAAATTGTCGGTACGATTGATGGCTACGTTCCTGTTAAAGAACCTTCATCATTAACAGCAAGAAATGAATCGCCAGAAAAACACATTCTGTTTCAAAAAGTAGAATTATCGCCTGAAGCACAAACCTGGCTGGCACAGCATGCTGATGACACGTCAGTACCACATACCATAACAGCAGGTGATTCTGCTCTGCCAACACAAGTGCAGCTTGACATGAACGATGTGCCAGTCCTTGATCAGGGACAACATGGCACCTGCGTAACATTTGCAGTCAGTGGCGCATTAGATGCTGCCAGAGGTAAAGAAGATTATGTCAGCCAGCTTTGCAATCTCGAGCTGGGTGCTTATCTGGAAAAGCAGGATCCCACTCATGATAGCGGTTGGGATGGTTCCTGGGGCGATGTCGTATTAGATCAGGTTCGCGACTACGGTATTATTTCCATGGTTTCTCAACGCAGCAATGGTTGTGCGGGCAAGTATGAATATCCTCGCAACAATAGCAGAGACACTGGCCACCCGATGCCAACTGACGAATTTGCTAAATATAGCGAAAATATTATGAAAGACATTTCATATAAAACATTAGCGGGACATGAAGATGCCTTCTCCAGCAAAGTAAATACACCAACTGTACTCATGCAAATTAAACAGGCTTTAAACAAAGGCCACCGATTGACATTTGGCACGCTGCTTGATGTTAGCGTTGGGCATAATGGCGCATTGGGTACTTACAAAGTTAAATACGATACCTGGATGATGACACCAGAGATTCGCAAAGATGCTCAGACAAAAGGCAAAATTGAAGCGGGTCATGAGATGATTATTACAGGTTATGATGATAATGCTGTCGTAATGGGCCCAGATCATACCAAACAAATTGGTGTACTGACACTGCGCAACTCCTGGGGCAGCGACGCTGGCGACAATGGCGCTTACTACATGACCTATGCTCACTTCAGAGTGTTAGCAGACGAAGTTTACGAAATTATTCCTGCTGAAAAGAAGTAACCCTGAAGGGGTGTGATGGTAGCAAACCACTACTGTCATCCCCCGCCACTACCTTGTCATCCCCCGCGCTTACACTGTCATCCCCGCGCTTACACTGTCATCCCCCGCGCTTACACTGTCATCCCC
>CAZOVT010000072.1:0-4183 GCA_964583565.1 uncultured Coxiellaceae bacterium | reverse complement strand
ATGGAAGCTTCAAATGCAGACTTTCCTTCTTCCATATGCCGCTGCACATTTTCCACAATAATAATGGCATCATCAACTACCAGCCCAATTGCCAGCACCATCGCCAGCAAGGTCAGCAAATTCACGGAATACCCCAGCACAAGCATGATAAAAAATGCGCCTATAATCGATAATGGTATGGCAATGAGTGGTATCAAAACAGATCTGATTTCGCCTAAAAACAGGAATATCACCACGGTCACAATTAAGAAAGCTTCAAATAACGATTTAACAACTTCTTCAATAGAACTGTTTACATAGGCGCTGGCATCATAAACGATGCTGGCATTTAACCCTTCGGGGAGCTGTTCCTGAATGGATGGGAATATTTTTTTAATTTCACCAATTACTGTCAGCAAGTTTGCTGATGGTGATACCACAATACCAATATACACTGCTGTTTTACCGTCAAAACTAACCGATGAATCATAATTTTGCGCGCCAAGATCGACGGTAGAAACATCACCCAATCTCACTACGGCGCCATTTTTTGCTTTTAGCACCATATTTTTAAATTGATTGACATCCGTTAAATTGGTCGCCGCGGTAAGATTCTGGATAGTCATTAGACCATCTGTCCGGCCCGCGGCGGAAATAAAATCATTTTCAGATAACATCCTGCTGACATCAGCTGGCGTAAGACCAAAACCAGCGAGTTTAACTGGATCTAACCATGATCGTAACGCAAATGTCTGGTTACCAAGAATCTGTGCCTGCTGAACGCCATTAATTGCCTGCAGTTTAGGCTGCACAACACGAATAAGATAATCTGTTATCTGGTTAATAGCTATTTTATCACTATAAAATCCGAGATACATCGAGTTGATAGTCTGGCCAACCGTAATAGAGATAACGGGCAATTGCGATTCTTTCGGCAGCTGATTAAGTGTAGAGTTAACTTTTGTTGTGATATCCGCAACAGCTTTAAGGGCATCATAATTCAATAACAAATTGACAATTATCGCGCTTGAACCAGGCGTGCTGCTTGATGTCATGTAATCAATACCACCCGCCTGAGCAATCGCATCTTCCAATGGTGTCGTAATGAAGCCGGCAATCAGGCTTGGATCCGCACCGGTATAAGTCGTATTGACGTCAATCACGGCATTTTCAGTGTACGGATATTGCATGATTGGCAGCGATGCGATAGCTCGCAATCCCAATGTTAAAATCAGCAAACTAAGAACGGTTGCTAATACAGGACGCTTAATAAATAAATCCGTAATGTGCATAATTACGATCCCTGATGATCGTTGGTCACGACTGGATTAGCGCTGCTATCTGGTTGTACGGTATTATTTACTTTTATTAAACTGCCATTTTTTAACTTCAACTGACCGCTGGTTACCACTGTCTGGCCTGCTTTTAATCCACCTGTGATGGTTACCTGATCACCGCGTGAATCTCCCACTGTCACAAACGATTGTTTTACTGACAATTGAGATTTACCTTTTTTATCCTTGCCGCCATCCTCAACGATATACACGATATCACCATAAGGATTAAAGCTGACGGCTGTAACAGGCAAAGTTAATAATTTTTGGCTTTCACCAGACAATACTTCCGCCGTAATGTACATACCTGGTGTTAATGTATGCTCAGGATTATCAATGGTCGCTTCTATCTCAACATTTCGTGTGCTGGTATCAACCAAAGGTTGTATTGTTGTTATTTTACCAATGAATACTTTGTCTGGATATGTATCCGTCGTAATATGAACTGTCTGGCCAATTTTTAATTGTGCCAATGCTTGTTGAGGTAAATAAAAGTTTGCGTAAATGGGGTCTAATGACTGTAAGGTTGTCACATTATCGCCTGTATTCAAATACTGCCCCAGATTGACAACCCTGATACCCAGTTGCCCTGCAAATGGTGCCCGAATGGTTTTCTTCGACACTGTTGCAGCTTGTGCAGCGGCCTGTCCTTCCAGATTTTGCCACGTGTATAGATCATTATCGAGCTGCTGCTTGCTGATAGCATTCACACTAAACTGTTTTTTATCCCTGTCATAGGTAATCTTCGCCAGCGCAGCCTGAGCTCGCAGCGATTGTAACTGCCCTATTTCCGTATCTGCATCAAGCTGAATCAAGACGGTTCCCCCTTCCACATAGGAACCTGGCGTAAAATATATTTTAGTCACTAATCCAGCCAGCTCTGTCGTCACATTGACACCGCTGATAGCGCGTAAACTGCCAACCGCTTTTAATTTTGGCTGCCAATCCTGATAGCCAGAAACAGCGGTTGAAACGGTAACGACTGGATTTTTATTCGCGGCAAAATACATATTCCGCATCACCATCATAATGCCTTTATAGGTGAAAATTAATCCAAACAGGATGCCGACTACCAGCAGCATTATCTTCATCGGCTTACTTAATTCAGCAATCATGCCTGGTACTTTAATTTTTTTATGCAGCTTAGGTAGCTTCATATAAACACTCCTTCACACACCAGGTCTGGTTCCACCAACCACCGCCCAACGCTTGAAATAATGCGACGGTATCATTATATCGTGCCGCCTGAGCCTGTACCCGCTGTAATATAGTTGTTTCATATTGCAATTGTGCAACCAGCAGGTTCAAATAGCTGACACCGCCCATGTGATATTGATCTTTTGATAACTGGTAATTTTTATATGCTGCTTTTGTTGCCAGATTCAATGCTTGCAATGTTCGTGCATCATTTTGTAATGCACGCAATGTATCAGCGACATTTTGAAATCCCAGCAAGACTGTCTGCTTGTATTGATTAAATGCTAACTGATAAGCATCAATAGCTGCTCGTCGTTGCGCAAGCAATGCACCACCTTGAAAAATAGGCTGGGCAATTTGTGTTGCTATGCTCCACATATTTGTATTGGTGCCAAACAATGTTGATGGCACTGCGCTCTGCCATCCATATACACCTGACAGCGTGAACTGGGGAAATAAATTCGCGGTTGCCACGCCAATATTCGCGCTTGCTGAATGTAGTAATGCTTCTGATGCGCGTATATCCGGACGCTGACGTACTAAGCTTGACGGCATACTTACCGGTAGTTTTGCCGGTAAATTTAGTTTATTCAAATCAATTGATGGAACAGGTTGATCAGGCAGGTTTCCGATTAATACATCCAGTGCGTGGCGTGTTTTAGCCAGGTTTTGTTCCAAGGGCGGCAATGTCGCTTTTGTCTGTTCTACCAATGTCCGCTGCGTTTGAATATTTTCTTCTGACACGCCGCCAATACCAAATTGCTTTTTGATAATAGCTAATTGCTCTTCCTGATTTTTTATCAATGCGTGTGTTGTCTTAATCATGGATTCATAGGTAGCGGCTGTCACCGCGGTGGTGACAATATTGGATGTTAATGTCAGATAAGCCGCGATCAATTCAAATTGCTGATAATCAACCTGGGCACTGAGAGATTCTATCTGACGTCTCGCGCCGCCAAAAACATCCAGCGTATAAGAGACATTCACATTGGCATTATATAAATTAAAAATGCTGGATCCCAATGTGCCGCCAAATCCGGCACTGTTAAATAACTGCCGTTGCGCACCAGCCTGCGCACTAAAGGCTGGGAATAATGAATTGCCTATTTGTGCGTTCAATGTTTCCTGTGCCTGTCTCAACGAGGCATAAGCACCTGCCAGGGTTGGGCTATGTGCAATGCCGCGTTTGACCAGCATATTAATTTCTTTTGAATGAAACAATTCCCACCATTGTGAAGGAATTTCCTGCGTAGAGATAAAGTGCTGTGTTTTGCCGCTGTTGCCCGGTGCATTCGTATGCACTGTTTTAGCCGGTATTGGCGTTGCAGTATAACGCTTTGAATGGGTGGGTGATGCAGGCGCATGAAAATCAGGACCTACCATACAACCTGCCAGTCCAAAACAGGTCATTGCGACTAGCACATCCATCTTCAGAAAAGATTTCGTCAAGTGCACGAAACTGGCAATCCTTGCTCACAGTCCCAATACTTAATTTATCACAGAGATAGCATGTCATGCCAGTATCGCATCTGGCTTTGCAGCATATGTCATCCCCGCCACACCATCTTGTCACCTCCGCCACTACCTTGTCACCTCCGCACCACTACTGTCACCTCCGCACCACTACTGTCATCCCCGCGAAGGCGGGGGCCCATCCCTGATTTAACCACGGA
>CAZOVT010000071.1:0-4490 GCA_964583565.1 uncultured Coxiellaceae bacterium | reverse complement strand
TATAGTCTGTTATTTGCCGAAAACGAACTGGTTACTGGTTAACGACGTTGAAAACGACAACCATACCAGATTGGTCAACACAACAAGCCCGCGAGATGTACCACATCACGCAATGGAGTGACGGTTTTTTTGACGTCAGCGAACGGGGTACGATACTGGCATATCCCAAGGGCGCTCCCAACACCACCAGCCTGGATGTCTATGAACTGGCTCAGTCGATTCGCGAGTCAGGGGTCAACTTCCCCGTTCTACTGCGTTTCACGGATATTTTACATAAACGCATCCAGACCCTTAACGATGCATTCAATCATGCTATCAAGAGCCACGAATATAAAGGATCGTACCTGAGCGCCTATCCCATCAAGGTTAACCAGCAGCGCCATGTTGTCGAAGCTATCCTCGAAAATGGCAAGGCACTGGTCGGCCTTGAAACCGGCAGCAAACCCGAACTGCTTGCCGCGCTAGGCATGACAACCGAGCGTATGCCGCTGCTCATCTGCAATGGCTACAAAGATCGTGAATATATTCGTCTGGCACTGATTGGCCAGCGTCTGGGTCATCAGGTTTACATCATTCTGGAAAAATTCTCTGAGCTGACACTTGCGCTTGAAGAAGCTGCCAGATTGAATATCGAACCCTGTCTGGGTGTGCGGGTACGCCTTGCCTCTATCGGCGCTGGCAAGTGGCAAAACTCAGGCGGCGAAAAATCAAAATTTGGTTTTTCCGCACCACAATTATTAAACGTCGTTGAAACGCTGCGAGAAAAGAATTGCCTGCACTATCTAAGAGTGCTGCATTTTCATCTTGGATCACAGGTGGCTAATATCGCCGACATTCAGCGCGGCATGCACGAAGGTGTACGCTACTATGAAACATTGCGTAATCTGGGCGCACCCATTGACACCGTTGATGTTGGCGGTGGGTTGGGCGTCGATTATGAAGGTACGCGATCACGCAGTTTTTGTTCGATGAATTATAGCATTCAGGAATATGCAAACAATATTGTGTATACCATCGCCGAGATGTGTAACCAGCACGATTTACCGCATCCACAAATAGTGACGGAATCCGGACGCGCCATGACTGCACATCATGCCATGCTCATTACGGATGTTATTGCTTCTGAACCAGCATGCGACGTCACAACTATCACCGCGCCTGATGCAGACAGCTTGCCTATTCTGTCGGGTTTCTGGGAAAGTTATACCAGTTTAACCGAGAGTACCGCACGTGAAGTATATCACGATGCCTGTCACTGGATGTCTGAATCCCATACGATGTATATCCACGGCTTAATGGGCTTGAAAGAGCGTGCTTATGCTGAACAACTTTATTATGCAACCTGCACCAGATTGCGCACGCTGTTAAAACCAACCATCCGCGCACATCGTGAAATTCTTGATGAAGTTAATGAAAAGCTCGCACATAAATATGTTTGTAATTTTTCTCTCTTCCAGTCACTGCCTGACTCCTGGGCAATCAATCAGGTTTTTCCCATTATTCCATTATCGGGGCTAGATAAAAAACCATCGCTGCACGGCGTCATCCATGATATTACCTGCGATTCAGACGGACGCATTAATACCTACGTCAATAACTATGGTCTGGAAAATACCCTGCCGCTGGCACCCTATGATCCAGCCAAGCCTTATTTGTTTGGTATGTTTTTAGTCGGCGCTTATCAGGAAATTCTGGGGGATTTACACAACCTGTTTGGCGATACGCATTCAGTCCACGTAGAACTTCAGCCTGATGGTGATTTCCAGCTTACTCACCTGCGTGAAGGCGATACGGTCGAAGCAACACTGCGGCATGTCAATTTTAATGGCGATGACCTGCTCGTTTCCTACCGCCGTCAGCTCGAACAGTCTTCTCTTTCAGCAGCTGAGTGTGAAGAATATTTATCAGATTTGATCACAGGCCTCAAAGGCTATACTTACTTTGAAGAATAAACCATGCCAATAGCTGCTGAATTAGCAACACAGTGTACACTGCCGCCAGAATGGGCTGCCCAAAGCGGTGTCATGCTCACCTGGCCGCATCAGGAAACCATCTGGGTAGACATGCTCGAGGACATTGATCATGTATTTGTCCAGGTATCCGCTGCGATTACCCAATATGAAAAATTAATCATTACCTGCTTTGACGACACACATCGGCAGCATATTATGTCGCTGCTTCAGCAAGCTAATATCAATATAACAAAAATACATTTTCCACTCGCTGCATCCAATGATATCTGGGTAAGAGATCACGGGCCCATCTGTGTTATGTCGGCTGACAACAAACATCACTTACTGGATTTCACCTTTAACGGCTGGGGCAATAAATATCCCGCAGACAATGACAATCAACTGTCTTCCAGCTTATTCAAGAAGAATATATTTGGTACGGCGAGATTGAATACGATCGACATGGTGCTGGAAGGCGGCTCCATAGAAGTTGATGGGCACGGTACTTTACTGACTACGTCCAGTTGTTTATTATCATCAACACGTAATCCTGCTATCAGCAAATCCGGCATTGAATCGCAACTTAAAAAACTATTTGGGTTAAAACGCATTCTGTGGCTGGATCATGGCTATCTTGCGGGTGATGACACAGATGGGCATATTGATACATTAGCGCGGTTTGTTAATCCACACACCATTTGTTATACCCGGTGTACAGATCAACATGATGAACATTATACCGCGCTTGCCAACATGGAAGCACAATTAAAAACATTGACTGATTATCAGGGTAACCCATATACCTTAATTCCATTACCATGGCCGCAAGCAGTATTTGCAGCTTACGATGGGCGTAGACTACCAGCAACCTACGCTAATTTTCTGATTATCAACGGCGCTGTACTGGTACCAACCTATCGCGATCCTGCCGATGCAGAAGCACTGCAAACACTGGCAGCCTGTTTCCCAGACCGCAAAATGATCCCTATCGACAGCCTGCCTGTTATCCAGTGGAATGGCAGTATACACTGCATGACCATGCAGCTACCTGATGGAGTATTAATATGACAACATCCATTTCTCATTTATGTGCCGGCATCATCCAGCAATCATGTACAGACAATCGTGAACAAAATCTGGCGGCCAGCATTCAACAGATTGAAGCGGCAGCGGCGCAAGGCGCAAAACTGGTATTATTACAGGAATTACACACAGGATTGTATTTTTGCCAGACTGAAGATGCAGATAAGTTTGATCTGGCTGAATCTATTCCTGGCCCCACCACACAAACATTAGGTGCGCTGGCTAAAAAACTGGGTATTGTGATTGTTGCGTCTCTATTTGAAAAACGCGCTGCCGGTCTTTACCATAACACAGCTGTTATCATTGAAAAAACAGGTGAAATAGCTGGTTGTTACCGCAAAATGCACATACCAGATGATCCTGGCTATTATGAAAAATATTACTTCACACCCGGCGATACTGGATTTCAGCCTGTGCAAACATCCGTTGGCAAACTGGGTGTTCTTGTTTGCTGGGATCAATGGTATCCAGAAGCCGCTCGATTAATGGCGCTGGCAGGCGCTGAGATATTACTGTATCCAACCGCTATTGGCTGGGGATCGCAGGAAAATGATGACGCAGAAAAGCAGCGGCAACTAGACGCCTGGACAGTGATACAACGCGGGCATGCCATTGCAAATAGTTTACCTGTACTGGTTGCAAACCGTACTGGCTTCGAATCTGCAACACCCGGCAGCAAACAAGGTATAGCATTCTGGGGCAATAGTTTTGCCGCAGGGCCACAGGGTGAAATTCTGGCACAGGCAACACAGAATAACGCGGCATTGCTCATGGTTAATCTTGATCTTCACCGCAGCGAACGTGTACGCCGCGGCTGGCCATTCCTGCGTGACCGGCGTATTGATGCCTATCAAGGTGTCATCAGCAGATACCTGGACTAACATTACGAACGGGACTCATCCCGATTGCTGACGGCATACTTCAGCCAGAGTTGAATATATTTTTTTACCTTCAATCCACTGCAGCATCTTTGTATGATGCAGCTTTCTGGCAATCTGGGCCTTTACTTCACAAAGATACACTTTAACGCCGCGCTTGTGATATTGCTCAATCACCTCCGCCAGCGTTTCTATACCCGTCATATCCATAAAAGGCACATCTCGTAATCGTAAAATAATGGCTGTCGGGTCTGTATGTGTTACTGCAAAAGCATGTTCAATTTTTTCAGCAACCGCAAAGAAAAACGGTCCCTGTATAGAATAGACAAGGGCTCCTTCCGGAAGCGTAACATGATGACGGCTCAATTCTTCCTGCAAACTGTCGTGAGAGTGCCGCTCTACATTCACCGCACGGGTCATATTCCGTATAAAAAACAACATGGCCAGGATAACGCCGACATTTACCGCAATCACTAAATTGGTGAATATCGTTAATGTAAATGTTACTAACAACACCGTCACATCATAACGTGGCGCGCATTTTATCGTATGTAAAAAATGGGGAATATCACTCATG
>CAZOVT010000070.1:0-4679 GCA_964583565.1 uncultured Coxiellaceae bacterium | reverse complement strand
AAAATCGTTGCCTGTTCACGCACCATAATGGATTCATCAGCCATCGCGGGAATATAAGCGCCGCCTGCTGTACATGACCCCATGACAACCGCAATTTGTGGAATACCTTGTGCCGACATCGTTGCCTGATTATAAAAAATCCGCCCAAAATGATTTTCATCCGGAAACACTTCATCTTGTTTAGGCAAAAAAGCACCGCCGGAATCCACCAGATAAATACATGGCAGACGATTTTGCTCAGCGATTTTTTGTGCGCGTAAATGTTTTTTAACCGTTATAGGATAATACGTGCCGCCTTTCACAGTGGCATCATTAGCGACTATCATGCAGTCAATGCCCATCACCGGGCCGATACCCGTAATAATACCGCCGCCGGGAATAACATCTTCATACAACTCGTAACCAGCCAGTGCTGACAGCTCAAGAAAATCAGATCCCGGGTCCAGCAATAATTCTATCCGCTGCCGCGGCAGCAGCTTACCATGCTGCCGGTGACGCTCCCTCGCTTTCTCACCGCCGCCGCCATGAATTTTTTCCAGCACTTTTTTCAGGTCAGCAACACTATCACGCATGATAGCTGCATTTTCCTGAAAGGTTTTATCATTGGGGTTAATTTGCGTTTGCAATACAGACACTGT
The DNA here is from genome assembly GCA_964583565.1 of uncultured Coxiellaceae bacterium. Classification (GTDB taxonomy): domain Bacteria; phylum Pseudomonadota; class Gammaproteobacteria; order DSM-16500; family DSM-16500; genus Aquicella. The sequence continues at coordinate 4,041 of CAZOVT010000070.1, read as the reverse complement.
GCCTACTCCATCTCTTCAAACAACTCGCGTCCAATCAACATCCGGCGTATCTCCGATGTTCCCGCACCAATTTCATAAAGTTTGGCATCCCGCCACAAACGTCCGGTGGGATACTCATTAATATACCCATTTCCACCCAGACATTGAATCGCCTCGCCTGCCATCCAGGTGCCGCGTTCTGCTGTATAGAGTATCACAGACGCCGCGTCCTTACGCGTCACATCACCACGGTCACAAGCCGCTGCAACAGCGTATAAATAGGAACGAGACGTCATTAAGGCAGTATACATGTCAGCAAGTTTGGCCTGCATCATCTCAAATTCCCCGATGCGTTTGCCAAACTGTTTTCGATCATGTACATAAGGCAGCACCCTATCCATACATGCCTGCATGATACCCACCGGACCGGCTGCCAGCACCACGCGCTCATAATTCAACCCGCGCATTAATACTTTTGCACCCTGATTTTCTTTGCCAAGCAAATTCGCTGCCGGCACCCGACAGTTTTCAAATACCAGCTCGCATGTATTTGAACCACGCATACCAAGCTTGTCTAGTTTTTGTGCCGTTGAAAACCCATGGAAACCTTTTTCAATAATGAAAGCACTAATTCCTCGCGAACCGCCCTGCGGATTGGTGCGGCCGTAAACAACCAGTACATCCGCATCCGGACCATTGGTGATCCACATTTTTGTTCCGTTTAAAATATAATCATCACCCTGTTTTTCTGCACGCAATTGCATGCCCATCACATCCGATCCTGCCTGCACTTCACTCATGGCAAGTGCACCAATATGCTCACCTGTACATAATTTGGGAAGATAGTGTTGTTTTTGTTCTTCAGTACCATTCAATCGTATTTGATTTACACACAAATTAGAATGTGCGCCGTAACTTAACCCGACTGATGCCGATGCACGGCTGATTTCTTCCATTGCAATGGCATGTTCCAGATAACCCAAACCAGAACCGCCGTATTTTTCTTCTACCGTGATACCTAATAAACCTAGCTGGCCAAATTGAGGCCATAGCTCATTTGGAAAATGATTCTCGCTATCAATAAGAGCAGCCTTTGGTAAAATTTCGCGCTCCGCGAACTCCCTTACTGATTCGCGCAACATATCTGCTGTTTCACCAAGCGCAAAATTTAAAAAAGTCATTGCCCCATCTCCCTGATCGCTATATGTTATAAGCAGACAGATTGTACCGAAAACAAATCAGCTTGAAAGAAAAATCTTAAGGCTTTCTTAATCTGCATGCAGTAGTATCAAAGTTTGCCTCAGACTATCAGGACAGTAAGGAGTATTTTTATGCCATTTCCACCAAAAAAAGTATTCATCGACTACCTCGCCCTATATGAAGAAATGCGCGCTGAAGAGAGAGACTCACTTACTACCTCGTTAAAAACTGCTGTAGAAATGGCCACCTCATTTTACTCCGGCAACAAACCCGTTGTCAGTCAACTGGATGCTCAAATAAACTCCGTCAAAACAGCTATCTATGCGGCAAATGATTTTGATGACTGGTTTAGATTAATCCAGCAGGTACGTACAGCTGCCGAAGAATGTCAAAAGCTGAAAACTCGCAACAATGGATTAGCGCTCAGTTGTCGTACCTTGCATGGACTAGCCAGCTTGATTATTGCTGAAATGTCAAATAATGATACGTTCAAACCACTTCTGGAAAGAAAAATTCAGGAAAAAGAAGAACGAATACGAGAATTAGAACAACATAAATCTGAATCACTGAAAACTAAAAATGGCCGTCTCGTACAAGACTACAATAGTGAAATTAGCTCATTAATTAAAGAACTGGCTTCGCTGTCACAGGTAAATTATATTGACCGCGCAGTACAATGCAAACTCTTTGAGTACCTTCCCTTACCAACAGCAGAAGAAGTATTCAACTTTGCCGGCAACGAAGGTAACTGTGTGGGTCCGTTGGAACTGCAAGAACGTTATTGCCGCTGGCTTTATGCCAGACAGTTTCAAACAACAAAAAAGCATATTGGCTTCGATGAATTTATTGCTAAATCAATTACACGTTTCCATGAACAGGAAGCCAAGGATCGTGAAAACGCAGAGCGTGCAGCATCTGTTGCCGCCGCTATAGCCGATACTGACGCCGCATCTGCTGCCGCGGCCAGTGCAGACGCTGCTTCATCATCCAGTTCATTATCCAGTCCGGCCGCTGTCAGTCACGTAGGTGTGTTTGCACCCAAGCCTGCTGCCGCTAAAAGAAGCAAGGTGGCCAATAAAGATGCTGCCAATGATGAGCAATCAGCTCACGCTGCTGCGCGTAGCAACCAACGATAAAGAACACCATATCTACCAAATCAACCTTGATGTGGCGACAGTGTCACATCAAGCTATGTCCTCACCCTGATGTTTGTCATTCATTAAATTTAAGCAGTACATGATCAGGATCACAGGCACGCAATTTCTGCCATGCATCACGTTTTTCATCATCCAGCTTCAAAATAAACTCTTCCAGCGATGGGATGTTGATAAAATCCATTTCACGCACAGCAAAGCGCCTTAACAAAGCCTTCACCTGCGGCGACTCCATGACATTATCCCTGCTGTACCGGTTACGCTGCAATTGCAAAATGGTACTAATCACCGGCTCGGCAAATTCGGCAAATTGAGATAACAGCCGTTGCTTTTCCCGCTGGGGCAGCTGATCGATATAGGCATGAATACTCTGCTCTCGATGCGTACTATAGTCCTGCCGTATCTCTTCTACTTTACGCCTGAGTTCAGCAAGCTCCATTTCCTGACGGGCATCCTGCAATTCCACCACTTGTGACTGCCTGGTTTTCCCCTGCTGGTAATTGTTTTTAACCGCACTTAATAAATAAGCCGCCATATTTTTAACTTTACCTTCCTGATACGGCTTCGATGCCTCAATGATAGCAATCTTGTCCAGCACAAACTGCGTATCGTATTCCGTGAGTAACTGTTCTACCTGATCCTCAGATAGTCCAAACTGATTGTATAACGTTGTTCTAAGCGCATCCTGTACGCCCGGAAGCCGTGCCTTATTATTCTTCTTCCCGCCGCCCAATCGCGTCTTACGCGCCCTCTCTTTCAGTTTAAAACGTACTTTTACTGTCTTGCGCCCCTCACGTATACACTCCACTTCAATAAACAGGTCGGAATAGGTATTGACTTCATCAATCGACTTGTCCAGCACCCGGCGTTTAAAATCGCGAAACACGTCATACTTACCGGCCTGAACACCCATCAGTTTTTTAAATAATTCCAGATCAAACCATTTTGTATGGGGTAATCCACGATAGCGTGAACAATTTTCATATAGGGCTAGTCCGTAACTGGAACGAAAACGCGATTGTATCACTAAATCAATTTTGCCAAACATGGAGGGAGAGTGCAGGAGCTGTTTCATTCGAGGGGAGTATGCATAATAACAAAGCGGCCCATCGAGACAGACACTCGCGATAATAGAGCTTGCTGTCCAGTTTTCCGAGCCAGTGATATCATTCGTCAGATTCCATTCAATCACCGTCGAAATTAACCCTCGCAGTGCCTCTTTAATAACAGAATGATTATTACCCTGATAACCGATTAATCGGCATAGTTGTTTGACGGTAATTTCATGTTCATCCTTCAGCATCAATTCCTTGTAAGCATGGTAAAGAAGCGCATTGGTAATCTTGCGTTGCAGGAGACTCAATGTATTTGAACAATGAATTGTTGCAGCATGCTTCTTTAATTCCTTTTTATCTTCCTTACTGGGGTATCCCATATCCGTCACCTTCTCATCCCAAAGTTGTCACAACTTATCCCACAAGCGTCACGTTATATCCCACAAATGTCACAACACTTACCATAAACGTCACATTTGAAGCGGTAAAACATATTCCTTTCAATGTGTTACAGCGTCCTAAACAATAACTAAACTAAAGATAAACAAAAACACAACATAGCAAGATTCAATGGGTCGTGTTTTTTTACTTATGATAGAACATAACAAATGATATATTATGCATTATTGTAATACAATGAAGGGAGTTCAATA
>CAZOVT010000069.1:2288-4989 GCA_964583565.1 uncultured Coxiellaceae bacterium | reverse complement strand
GTAGTAGGGATAACAAGGTAGCAGGGATAACAAGGTAATGGGGATGGCAAGGTAGCAGGGATAACAAGGTAATGGGGATGGCAAGGTAGTAGGGATAACAAGGTAGCAGGGATGGCAAGGCAGCGAGGATGACAGATCTCCGCTACCTTGTCATCCCCGCGAAGGCGGGGAACCATTATCACTAACACGCCTCACATGCTGGATCAGTAATCAGGCACAGGATATTAAAAAAAGAGACGCACAAAAAAAGGGCATTATGTAAATAATGCCCTTTGTTATTTCTTTGGATGAAAACTAAGGTTTAGCCTTCACCTTTGTATGACATTGGTTGTTCGCATGTCTTTGAATAGCAACCAGCTAACGCACCCATCATCATGATAGCAATAACGATTCCTGTAATCTTCTTCATTACTCAAACTCCTTTTGTTTACTTAAGTAAAAATCCAAAGCCACAAGTTCCATTATACATAATTTTTTTAGAATATATAATCACCTATGATGATAAGAGACCCTAGCTTTTTCTGCCCACTCTCGCTATGATTGACCTTTATGAAGCCAAATCATTCCCCAAATCAGCCTATAGGCGTTTTTGACAGCGGCATAGGCGGCCTGACAGTTGCGCATGCGCTGGTAAAACACCTGCCCAATGAAAATATCATTTATTTTGGCGACACCGCTCACATGCCTTATGGCGACAAATCAACCGCTGCCATTCAAGCTTATTCAATCAAAATTGCACATATGTTGCTGCAGCAAGAATGCAAGCTGATATTGATCGCCTGCAACTCTGCCTCCACCGCAGCTTACGAACTCGTAAAAGAATATATTGGCAGCAAGGCACTGGTAATGAACGTAATCGATCCAGTCATTCAACTGCTAAAAGAGCAATACACCAACAAACACATTGGATTAATCGGCACTCGCCAGACAGTCAATTCACATATTTACAAAAAGAAAATCGATGAGCTCAACAAAGGCATCATGCTGCATGCACATGCAACCAACCTGCTTGCGTCCGCCATCGAAGAATTTGGCAATCATGCCATCATTGATTCGCTGCTCAATGTTTATTTACAACATCCTGAACTTAACAATATCGATGCGCTTGTACTTGCCTGTACGCATTACCCCATCGTCAAAGACCGCATCAAAATGAACTACAAAACATCTATCGATATCATTGATGCATCGGACACTGTCGCAAAAGCGGTAAAAGCAAGACTGGAAAAAAACCATCTACTCAATACAGAAGGTGATGGCAACAAACATTTTTATGTATCTGACTACACAGAATCATTCGCGGCCAATGCGGCCATGTTCTTTGGTGATAACATCACGCTGGAACATTATCCAATATGGGATTAAATAAATGAATTACCGCCACGCGTATCATGCTGGCAATTTTGCCGATGTCACCAAACATATTATTATCACTGCGCTCATTTCCTGCCTGTCTCGCAAAGATACGCCATTTTGTTATATCGACACGCACGCCGGTACTGGATTCTATGATCTAACATCTGAATTCGCCGCTAAAACGAAAGAATACGAAAATGGCATCGAAAAAATTATTCATCATGATGATCCACCAACCATCATCAGACTTTATCTGGATTGCGTACACAAAATAAATAATCGTTTAAGCGGTGAAAAATTCGCTTCATTGCAATACTATCCCGGCTCACCCATGATTGCTCGCGAACTCATGCGCCCTCACGATCACATTATTGCCTGCGAACTGCATCCCGAAGAATATCAACAGCTAAAAAATACGTTCAACGGCGACAAACAAGCAGCCGTTCATCATCAGGATGGTTTTCTTGGCTTAAAAGCGTTTCTGCCGCCCAAAGAACGCCGCGGAATCGTGCTGATTGATCCACCCTATGAAGACCCAGATGAATTCGCCCGCATTGCCCATTCGCTGTCTATCGCTCTGAAACGATGGGATACAGGCGTATATGCTATCTGGTACCCCATCAAAGGCAGAAATCAGGTAGAAAACTTCTACAAATCTATTAAAAAAAACATCGCCCAACCTGTTTTCGCAATAGAATTAACGATTTACCCCGATCTTCCCCAGCACCTCAATGGCACAGGCATGATCATTATTAATCCACCCTATCAACTCGATGAAATGATTGGTCAAAATTTACCCTGGCTATGGAATGCCTTATCAATCAACAAGCAAGGCGCCTATCACGCATTTTTCTTAAAATAGCTGATAAAATAGTAGTAACACTACAAAGGACGAGGTGTCACTATGAAAAAGTTATTAATCTCAAGCATTGCGGTTATTTTTGTTGCAGGTGCGTTAAGCGCATGCTCAACATCACAGCGTAAAGATGCTGGTATGGTAGCTGGCGGCGTGGTTGGTGGTGTAGCAGGTCACGCACTCACTGGCGGCAGCACAGCAGGTACCATTGCTGGTGCAGTTGGCGGCGGCTATGTAGGTAGACAATTGAGCAATTAATTCAATAAAAATTTGTGCTTGCGAGCAAAGGGGAGAGCTGCCGCTCCCCCTTGTTGTTCTGCTTATTGTTGTTCTGCTTAAAAAACCCGCCAACCCATGCTATCCTTCAGCAAAATTCACAATTAATGAGGCAATTACTCATGACGCTGTCTATAGGCGACAAAGCCCCTGACTTTACCCTGGCCACCGATACAGAGGGTCAACAGCTTACTGAGAGTAACCTGTTGACGC
>CAZOVT010000069.1:0-2278 GCA_964583565.1 uncultured Coxiellaceae bacterium | reverse complement strand
CAAAAGACAGCACAAAAGCACATCAGAAATTCAAAGATAAATATGAACTGCCATTTACGCTGCTGGTCGATCACAATGCCGATGTGTGCGAAGCTTATGGTGTGATCAACAAAAAAAGCATGTTTGGCAAAACATTTCTGGGCATACAGCGCTCGACATTTTTAATCGATGAAAATGGTGCCATTCGTGCCATCTGGCGCAAAGTCAACGTTAAAGGCCACGTGGAGCAAGTCTTAAATGAAATCAACTAAAACTGCCATCACTCCCACACGCGAAGAAAATTATCCTGAGTGGTACCAGCAAATTATCAAAGCCGCTGACATGGCTGAAATATCGCCCGTGCGCGGCTGCATGATTATCAAACCGTGGGGTTATGCTATCTGGGAAAATATACAGCGTATTTTTGATGAAAAATTTAAAGCCACCGGTCATAAAAATTTATATTTTCCATTAATGATTCCCATGAGCTTTCTGCAAAAAGAAGCGGAGCACATCGAAGGATTTGCCAAAGAATGTGCGGTTGTTACCCATACACGGCTGGCAACAGACAAAGACGGCCAGCTTGTACCTGCCAGCCCATTAGAAGAACCCTACATCATTCGTCCAACGTCTGAAGCAATTATTGGCGAAGCATTCTCACGCTGGATTCAATCTTACCGTGACTTGCCGATGCTCGTTAATCAATGGGCAAACATCGTGCGCTGGGAAATGCGTACACGCATCTTTTTACGTACGACAGAATTTCTCTGGCAGGAAGGCCATACGGCACATGCAACAGCCGATGAAGCTATGCAGGAAGCACGCCAGATGCTCGATATTTACGCCCAGTTTGCTGAAGACTGCATGGCCATGCCTGTCATTAAAGGCGAAAAATCTGCAAGCGAACGTTTTCCCGGCGCCGTGAACACCTATTGCATTGAAGCAATGATGCAGGATAAGAAAGCACTGCAAGCTGGCACCTCACATTTTCTTGGCCAGCATTTTGCACGTGGATTCAACATCAAATACCTGAGTGCTGCTGGCAAAGAAGAATTTGTCTGGACAACATCATGGGGCGTATCAACACGGCTCATCGGCGGCTTGATCATGACACACAGCGATGATAACGGTTTGGTATTGCCGCCGCGTCTCGCACCCGCACACGTGGTTATTTTACCTATCATTCATAAAGAAGAAGATCGTGCCAATATTCTTGCATATTGCAACAAACTAGCTGAAGAGTTAAAACAAGTTCAGTATCACGAACGCAAACTGGAAGTTGAAATTGACACACGTGAATTACCAGGCGGTGAAAAAGCCTGGAGCTGGGTCAAAAAAGGTATTCCCGTACGTCTTGAGATTGGCGGCAAAGAATGTGCGGGCAACAGCGTTTACATGGGTCGGCGCGATAAAGAATACAAAGACAAACAATCACTGTCCCGCGAAGCATTTATCTCATCCGTGACGCAGCAGCTTGATGAAATGCAGGCTAATCTGTTTAAGCGTGCCAACGATTTCGCGCAACAAAATACGACTGTCATTAATGATAAAGATGCATTTTACAAACACTTTAAAAATGACGGCGGCTTTGCACTTGCGCACTGGAATGGCAGCGCTGAAGTCGAAGCGAAAATTAAACAAGACTTAAGTGTCACGATACGCTGTATTCCATTCGATAGTCACGATGAGCCAGGCACCTGTATTTTTACAGGCGAACCCAGCACACAGCGCGTGGTGTTTGCAAAAGCGTACTGAGTGATTGTAAGCACTACCTTGTCACCCCCGCTCACTATCTTGTCACCCCCGCGAAGGCGGGGGCCCCCCAGCCATCACTGCGCAGCATAGCAATACGGGTTAATTTTCACGTTCTTAAGGTTGTCATCAATTTGATTGGTGACATCCATTATCATGGTCGTGATGTTTTGATTAACCTCGGTACCGGCTAGTACCCATGTTGGTGATGACGTCACCGGTGCAGAGGTATTTTGCTCGGCATTGGTTGGCGGCTGCTGGATAATGTTGGCGACATCAACAGTAGGTGAAACAACACTAAATCCACTGTAAGAAGCAAAGCTGGCAAAGTTCATGCCAACCCCATTGACATAATATAAACCCGTAAGAGGATCATACGTGGCATTTGTCAGGAAAGTAACCGAGCTGCCGCTGGTGCCGATAAATGTGTTAGCACCGTTGAAGAAAATAGGATCGTTGATATAACCAATGCCACCGCCGGTAATGAAGATACTATTTCCTTTACCACTCGGCAGGGTAATGGAATTACTTAAACCCGCATTCATAT
>CAZOVT010000068.1:0-5028 GCA_964583565.1 uncultured Coxiellaceae bacterium | reverse complement strand
TCGGATTTAAAAAACCGGCGGCTGTTATATTCTGCTACATAAGCAGCGCAGAATTGATCGATCTCTTTTTCAATCGCATCCAGTGTTGGCTGTGTGGTTTGCAGTGCTTCAAGGCGGTCGGTTTCACGTTTTTTTAACAGCAATAAATCCTTTTCTATATAACCCAGTAAATCTACCCTGGATTTCCAATACAATCCTGTTATATCCATCCCGGATATCTTGCCCACCAGATACAGATAAAAACGACCCAGATACATGAACCGTTCATCGTCATTCAATGTATTTTGCGCAGATAATTTTAATCTGTCCGATACAGCTTTATACAGGGTACTTCTTTCGGGAGAAAGCCAGGCGTATTCTTTCGCAATATCTGTCAATACAAATACTAATCCACCCAACAGAATATCCTGTCTGTCTTTTTCAGGCGCAGCGTCAATACCAGCAACAATCATTTCAAGAAGTTTAATCGAGGACAAGCGCAGAGCATTTGTGTTCTTATAGGCGGATCTCAGCCCGTTTATCATGTCTACTAATTCTGCCAGCTCTGGCGCTTTATATGGCATTCTTGTTTTCCTTTTAAAGCCACTACTTACTTAGAGTGTATAAACATATGATTAAGGAAATCTTAAATTTCTTCATCTAAACAGGACGATCTCTTACATATATAACGAAAGAACTGCTCTGTAAACTACAATACAATAATAATGAGCTTATTTTTGTTACAATTTTAACTTTCAGTAAAATATATGATCACACTATATTGCCGACATAGCATATTATCTGATTGGCAGATAGAATAAATCCCTTTATTTAGCCTTGGGATAACTATCATGCAAAAGGATCCTGTCGTTATTGTTAGCATCGCCCGAACACCCATCGGCAATCTACTCGGTGACTTGAAAGACTTTTCTGGACATCAATTAGGCTCTCTAGCCATCAAGACTGCCATTGAACGCGCAACCTTAAAACCGGATGCGATTCATGAAGTCCTGATGGGCTGTGTTCTACCCGCTGGACAAGGACAAGCGCCAGCCCGCCAGGCCTCACTGGGTGCCGGCATTCCGAATACCACACCGTGCACGACCATCAACAAAGTTTGTGGTTCCGGGATGAAAGCCGTCATGTTCGCACATGACATGCTGGCCATGGAATCAAACGATGTCATGATCGCGGGCGGAATGGAAAGCATGACAAATGCCCCCTATCTATTATTAAAAGCCAGGCAAGGTTACCGGCTTGGGCATAGCCAGATATTTGACCATATGATGATGGATGGTCTTGAAGATGCTTACGATAAAGGCAAAGCCATGGGTGTATTTGCGGAAGAATGCGCAAAAAAATACGGCTTCACCCGAAAACAACAAGATGATTTTGCGCTGGCTTCCTTTGAACGTGCACAGCGGGCAACAAATGAAAAATTGTTTGCAAACGAAATCATTGCCATCACGCAAAAAACAAAACAAGGTGATGTCATCATTGATAGAGATGAGCATCCATTTAGCGTCAAACCTGAACGCATCCCCACTTTATCACCTGCTTTTGCCAAAGAGGGCACTGTCACCGCTGGTAATTCAAGCTCGATTGCCGATGGTGCGGCAGCATTAGTCTTGATGCGGCTCTCAACAGCAGAAAAATTAGGCATCAAGCCATTAGCAAAAATCATTGGTCATGCTGGCAGCGCAAAAGCGCCGGCTGAATTTACCACTGCACCCATTGATGCCATGCGTTCATTAATGAATAAAATAAAATGGTCAGTGACAGATGTGGATTTATTTGAAATCAATGAAGCATTTGCTGTCGTCGTCATGGCAGCCATGCATGATTTAAGCATTCCACATGACAAAGTCAATATACATGGCGGTGGTATTGCGCTAGGACATCCCATTGGTGCCAGCGGCGCGCGTATATTGGTGACGTTGCTGGGTGCACTGCAAAATAAACAGTTAAAACGCGGCATCGCTTCGCTTTGTATCGGCGGCGGTGAAGCAACAGCCGTTGCTGTTGAAATGATGTAGTCTGGAGACAATGTGACATGACGCGCGATGTAATGGAATTTGATGTTGTTATTGTTGGTGCAGGGCCTGCCGGTCTGGCAGCAGGTATCCGACTCGCCCAGCTTGCTGCACAACATCAGCATGAATTAATGATTTGCATTATCGACAAGGCAGCGGACGTTGGCGCTCATACGCTGTCTGGCGCGGTGCTTGAACCACGCGCACTGGATGAGTTAATACCAGACTGGCGAGAAAAAAATCCGCCGTTGCACACGCCCGTCACACATGACGAATTCAACTTGCTGACAGAAAAAAAATCCTGGCGTTTACCCACGCCGCCGCAAATGCACAATCACGGCAACTATATTATCAGTCTGGGTCAATATTGCCGATGGCTGGCTGAGCAGGCAGAAACGCTGGGTGTTAATGTTTTTCCAGGCTTCGCAGCGACAGAAATTATTTATGCCAATGACCGGGTCGTTGGTATTATCACTGGCGATAAAGGTGTCGATAGACATGGCCAGCATAAACCAAACTACCAACCAGGGATGGAATTACGCGCCAGACAGGTTATCTTTGCCGAAGGCTGCCGCGGCTCACTGACACAGTCTCTGTTTCCACGCTATAACTTGCGTGACAATGTTGATCCGCAAACATATGGTCTTGGCATTAAAGAACTATGGCAAGTACCCACTGAACTGCATAAAGCAGGTCACGTAACACATTCGATTGGCTGGCCGCTTGATAATAAAACATACGGCGGCTCTTTCATGTATTATCTCGGCGATAATTTACTCGCTGTTGGATTTGTCGTGGGTCTGGATTACCAGAATCCCTGGCTGAATCCATATGAAGAATTTCAACGTTTCAAATCGCACCCTTCTATTTATCCCATACTGGGAAAAAGTACACGCATTGCTTATGGTGCACGTACATTGATTGAGGGTGGTTTACAATCCATTCCCAAGCTCACCTTTCCAGGCGGCCTCATCATCGGCGATGCGGCTGGTTTTCTGAATGTCGCAAAAATTAAAGGCATCCACAATGCCATGAAGTCCGGCATGGTAGCAGCAGAAAGTTTATTTCCATTACTGCAATCAAATGCTGCGGCAGAATGTACAACATACACTGATCAACTAACACAAAGCTGGTTGTGGGACGATCTGTATAAAGTACGCAACATACGCCCGGCCTTACGCTGGGGTTTGTGGCCGGGACTGGCTTATTCAGCTATTGATACTTATCTATTCCGCGGCAAGGCACCGTGGACATTTCATCATTCCATACCAGATAATGCATCGTTACATAACGCAGCGGCCAGCAAAAAAATTGACTATCCGAAGCATGACAATAAAGTCACGTTTGATTTGCCAACATCTGTTTATTTAGCCGGCGTACAATATGATGAAGATCAGCCGTATCATTTAAAATTAAAAGACCGGCACGGTGTGCCGATTAGCGTGAATCTGGATAAGTATGCCTCTCCAGAATCGCGCTACTGTCCGGCTGGTGTTTATGAAATATTACGCAACGAAGCAAACGTACCAAGATTAATGATTAACGGCGGGAATTGTATACACTGCAAAGCCTGCGACATCAAAGATCCAACACAAAATATTACCTGGACACCATCGGAAGGCGGCAGCGGACCAACGTATGGGATGATGTAAACACATCAACCCATTATGTGGTTTAAATGACAAGTTTGAGCTAGCTGTTGATGTTGTTGCTGTTTAGAAGAAGCAAACAGTGTCCCAACTAAATGAAACGCGTTGACAAAGCTGTACGGTGTTGCTTGTACATTAGCTGGCTGATAGGCATTTCTATCTTTAATTTGCTCCAAAACATCTTTCATGTACTCGGTAGCATTGCCGTCACCTTGCATATTGATAAAAACGGCTAGTTCTTGATCGTCAATGAGTAACAGACGACTCAGCAGCTCTGATCGTGTATTAATCTTTGCAAATACACTGATAACAGCATGATACCCAGCCAGTGATTGTGGAAAGGCTGCCAGCATTTTTGAATGCGCAGATGATCTTTCAATAACAACCTCAGCGTCTCCAATTTGATAAACATTTTCCGCATCATCAACTGGTGCCAGCTCACTTAAAAAATTCACTTCATCTGGTCTGGTGCCAATGATTAATATTTTTTTTCTTTGCATTGAAGCAACCCCGTTTTAACTGTTAATTGTCATTGGGAATTAAGTTAGCATTATTTAGTTAAGATACTATTAAAGCTTCCCGTCTCAGTAAATAAATGCTAAATTAACGCGCATGATGACATCTGATTGATTAAAAAATATACTATTTAGACGGGGGCATCATGGTTGCAATCCGTAAACCCAAACAACTATTCATCGGCCTGATACTGATCCTGCTTCTATCCAACAGCCATGCCACAACGTTTTACAGACATTTGCCATTTAATCTGACAGTTAGCAGTGACGATCATGTGGTGGTAGACTATGACTTTTCTGAAAGCAACGGTATCACCTGCATGGCAGATAAACCTGTCGAGATAACATTCATCTATAAAGGCAATAAAAAAATTGCAAGACTACCAGTCCATTTGATCAGCGATCATGTTCCAAACAGGGCAGGTGAAGAATTAGCTGATGTGAGTGGGCAGCTTGGTTTGTCTCCGGCTAACAGTCAGGATGGTGAACAAACTGAACTGACTTGTCATTAAAAATCTTAACCGACGAAAAAAACAAAAGGAAAACACATGAATAGCACACTACGTTTATCACCGCCGCTGCAAAGCATTTTCTGGCAAGCCGGCAACTCTTTCACAAAACAAAGCACCATCATGCTGCTGGGTGTATTAGTACTTGCATTTGCTTCCCAGCTCAGCATCCCGTTTGTTCCCGTTCCTCTCACGTTTCAAAGTGCAACCGTTATTCTGATTGGCATGACATTCGGTTCAAAACGCGGCGCCGGTGTGGTGGCTGCCTATTTATTTGCGGGTGCGTGCGGTTTGCCTGTTTTTGCTGACTTTTCAGCTGGCGTTGATAAATTCATGGGGCCAA
>CAZOVT010000067.1:0-5376 GCA_964583565.1 uncultured Coxiellaceae bacterium | reverse complement strand
ATGGATGGGTCCCCGTCCCCACCTTCGTGAGGACAGGCTCTACGCGGGGATGACAATAGGGGCAGGGGTGACAAGGTGGCGAGCGGGGATGACAGTAAAGGGGTAGCGGGGATGACAGAGAAGAGCGCGGGGGTGACAGAGAAGAGGGCGGGGGTGACAGAGAAGAGGGCGGGGCGGGAGTGACAATAGGATGAAGAAATGACAGCGAGGTGTTAATTTATCAATGGGTTAACCGAACCTATACGGAACTTTCAAAGTCAGACAAACCCTTTAAACCCATGTCTGCTTAAATAAAGTATAATTAAAGTTATATTATGCTTGTTTCACTCAATATTATAACAAACGAGGAGTGAGCAATGAGTAATTCGCGACAGTTCATTGCAAATGCAACCAAAATCAGCGTGGCACTGGAAGAAGCTCGTCGACAAACAGATTGCTGCAACAGCATCATCATTCTGGAAGAACTCATGGCTGACGGCGAGATAAAAAATTTTCTCGCACAGGGAGACAATGCTGTCATTAACGATCTAAGAAGCAAATATCAATTACTGCTCGCACAGTTTTCCGACGAATTAAGCCGTCTCAGTATCTATCTTGCCGCACAACTCGACGAACTTGAGAATGTAAAAACTGATTACAACAGTCCCGTTAGCCACACTAACATGGCATATGCATTTGACAACCTTGCGCATTTTATCGTAAACGAAATCATAGGGGCACAAACACCAGACCTTCAGCTTATCATATTAAAACGCTGGGTTGATATATTACATCGCAGCATAAAAAACGCGGACTATCACACTGCTGGCGCAATCAATGCGGCCTTACAAACTGATGCCATTGAAAGATTAAAAACCACCAAATATCATCTGACTGGCGAAGAAACAAAGATAATGAAAGATACCAATGAAGCACTGATCCGCGATCAAGGCTGGGGGCTAATGCAGCGACATCTTGCAAACCAGGAATTTTTTATCCCCTCCCTCGCAGGCATTAAAAAAACATTAACGAGAGCAAAAGAAGCGGGGCAAACATCTTCAACAACTCCACCGGTCATTACCAGCCTGATGTCAGGCATCACTGATCTCAAATCCCATTGCCAGATCAAACACCCAGATGCGCTGACACCCTTTCAGCGTCGCGTCACGCCAATCGAATTCAACGACAAAACCATCATCATCAAGCCTACCGCCTATGATGAAGGTGCTGTTTTTGCAGCCGCGGTGCGTCAGGAATTAACTGCAATACCCCTATTAATTACAAAAATTCAGGCTGAGTTACACAAAGAGTTGAACCGCGTCTGCTCTCAAAAAAAATTATTGGAGCCATTCAAAACCCTCAAAAAGAAACTGCGCGGCGTAGACCTGAATAAAGTTCTCGAGCCTAACTTTACATCAGGCAAGGAATTTACCAAAATCAAATCCGCTCTTGCCGCATTAACAGATGCACCTGCTGGCACAGCAAAAGCAAACTCGAAAAAACCAGATCTTCCCAGCATTGAATACATTAATTCACTTGCCACAGACATTCATTTTTTTGACAAGCGGCATGCTCGCCTGCAAAGGGAATCCAGCGCTTCCAGCCTATCGGAAACCCCGTCATTTTTGTCATTAATCACCAGCACAACGAGCATCGGAGACAGCAGCACCAGTCTCACGAGTTCCAGTATGTCCGATTTATCCACAGGCTCCAGCCAGTCATCAAAATCAACCTCTGCGAAATCTGCCGAAGATGCTCCCAATAAAACAACGGGGCAACAGATGTTTCATCGATGCACGCCATCTGCGCCAACATTAACAACAGACGACAAACCTGAAGCGAAAAAACTAACTAAAGCCTATTCATTCCATGCATTTTCCACACCCGCACAGCCAGTTTCAGCACCAGCGGCAGCCAGAACAACAAAAAGCGGGGAAGTAAAACATCCGCGTAAAGCCAGCCTTTTAGTGCCGAGAAGCAGCTCTGTGAATATCCATGTCCAGCCGCCAACACCCAGAAACAGCTCTGCAGACTTGCCAGCATCAACACTCAAAAACAGCGTCAGCCTGCCGCCCGACACACCGCGTGGCAGCACATCAGGACTCCTGTCACCGCACAGAAGAACACACAGCCCGACAAAGCCTCGTCCATCTGGAAAAATCACGAAAAAAAACAGTCTCAGAAAATAGTGTGCTCCTCAACGCATACTAGCGCCGACACCAGCAATAGTTAACAATGGCGTGTGCTCGTATGAACGCTGGCGCCGTAAAATATCGTCAAGTAAATCATAAGTACGATGACTAATGACTCCCCGAACAAGTCTGCTGTCTTTCATCGCGTCTTTAACCAAAGGAATCCAGTCTGGCGCAGCCGGATTCTCATCAAAACACTGTTGTATCATACTGGCGAGGTTTTTTAATTTGTTAACTTTATAGGTTTTAAGATCTTTGTAAAAAAATGAATGATGTGATTCACGCTCAAGTTGATTAGCAAACGATTTAATCATCGTTATCGCCAGCGACATATCACTCGGCATCACTGGTTTTGATGCTGCTGCCGCTAATGTACTAACAAATGTTACCGCATGTTTTGCTTTTGCAAACAGCCCTGGTTTTTTCGCCGGTACGGGTGTTGGTGATATTAACAAAGCCGGCCTTGCTTCCTGACAAAGCCTGATGACTGCCTGCCCGGTTTCAGTCCGTTTGTTAAATTTATCTCTGTAAGTTTCAAGTACGCGCCACCACTCTGGCCCTTCATGCGCCGCAAGTGCCTGTCTCAATTCTCTTAACAATCTGAGTTCCGGGGATGTTGTTCTCATTACGATGCGTGCAACATTATCAATTTGTTTTTGAAACGTCGACTGGACGGCTCCAGCACATGCCAATCGCATCATCAGCTTGTTAATTTGCACAAGTGCTAATTCATGCGCCATCACTTTTTCCGGCCGTAAAGCCGGCCTGTTCGGTATACAGGTATTGTGCGGACGCAGTAATTCTGCCCGAATATCGCATGTTTCCAGAAACCGGATACCCTCTTTTTCTAATGTTTCTTTATCTTTACATTTTTGTTGTAACTGCTGCCGCATGCCTGCTTTAGCCGCACGCGCATGAACACCTAATGTTCTGCACTCTCTTTCCAGCGCATCAATGTCTATTTGAAGACGCTGCAACTGATCAACTGTGCTTCTATCATAAAGTGTTGCGTGCACTTCACCAGGCAAGCTGGCAGCATACTGCGACCCAGCCAGCACATTTACAAGCATCGCTGCGTCCGCCCGCGGCGGATTAATCACTGCATGTACATTGCAGCCTGCAAATCCACGCCTGTAAAGCAAATCAGCAATCACTTGCGCAGCCGGCATCCATCGGTCGGCCAGCCCAATTTCGCAACCTACCAGGTATAAGTGCTGAACAGCTAATTTATTTCTTGATTTATACTGGCACTCAAATTCGCTAGTGAATTTATCCACAAATTCATCTAGCGTAAATTGCCCGATGCCGCCACAATCCATGTGACCCAGCCAGAAACTTTCTGCCAGATCTGATGCGTCCATACCAAAAAAACACCCTTGATGAACGGGGGTGAATAGTCTGCTCTGAGGCTCACCCTCATCTGCCTGCATTAAACTCGCTGCAGCATCCGCTGTTGCCGGACTATCGTCCAGAATAAATACATACATACTTTCTACTCCTCTGTTCAAACTCTCGATATTGTCATCATTTTATGCTACGCTTTTGCGCAAATTACCTCCTCACTATAAAAGGGCTAATGTCTATGTCTATCATGTCTGAGTTAGATGCAACCATTAAACACATTGCGGCATGCGGTAAAGGTATTTTAGCTGCTGATGAAAGCACTCCCACTATCACCAAACGATTTCAGGCGGTTGGTATTGAGTCCACCGAAGCAACACGTCAAGCCTATCGTGAAATGTTAATGACTACCCCTAACATCAGCCAGTTCATTGCCGGCGTCATCCTCTTTGAAGAAACCTTAAATCAAAAAACCAGCAGCGGCAAACCCTTTCCAGACGTACTAAAATCGCTGGGTATACTGCCAGGCATTAAAGTGGACAAAGGTCTGGTGCATCTGGCCAATACCAACGAAGAACAAGTCACGCAGGGTCTGGATGGTTTACCGGAAAGACTAGCGGAATACAAATCCAAAGGCGCCTGTTTCGCTAAATGGCGAGCCGTTTACGCTATCTCTGGCAACACGCCCAGCAAATTAGCGATCAAGACCAACGCGGAAGTGCTGGCACGCTATGCGGCGATTTGTCAAAATATTGGCATCGTTCCTATCGTTGAACCAGAAGTACTCATTGACGGTGACCATACCATTGCCCGCTGCGAAGAAGTCTCCGAGCCTGTTCTCCATGCCGTTTTTAATGCCTTGTACAAACACAAGGTGTCACTTGAGCACATTATTCTCAAACCCAGCATGGTGATCAGCGGCAAATCATGCGCACACAAAGCCAGCGTGAGCGATGTTGCCCAGGCCACGTTACGTGTCTTGCGCCGTACCGTACCGGCTGCTGTTCCCACGATTAACTTCCTGTCTGGCGGACAGTCATCTGAACAGGCAACAGCACATTTGAATGCCATGAACCAGACAGGCACCCTGCCCTGGAACCTGAGCTATTCCTACGCTCGCGCACTGCAGGATTACGCCATGAAAACCTGGCAAGGCAAGACAGACAATGTCGATGCCGCACAAAAAGCCTTCTTTAAACGCGCCAAGTTAAACAGCCTGGCTGCGACTGGCAAATACACCGAAGCCATGGAAAAAGAAGAAGTGTCGATGGCCTAAGCTGAAAGGATACTCACATGACCACAGGCTACGTAAATACGATTGATGCAAAAGAGGACTTTGCTGATCTCATCAGCCGGGTGTCGCATCACAAGGAACGCATCATCCTGACACGCCGCGGCAAGGAAGTCGCGGCTATTATCCCAATTGAAGATTTCGCACTGTTACAGTCATCACAAAATAAAAATGATCTCAATGATGCAGCTGCTGCGCTAAAAGAGGCAAGGGAAAAAGGTGTGATCACGCTAGAGCAATTAATTGATGACATGGAATAACAGTCTGTGAACACGACACCGTACCATATAAAAATTGCGCCTGCGGCACAGCGGCAAATTCGTGCGCTACCCCAAAAGGAACGGAAAATTGCTATCCGGCTGATTCAAGCTCTTGCTGTTAACCCGCGTCCACCCGGTGCCAAAAAAATTGAAGGCATGACTGGTCTGTATCATGACAGCATTAATCATGTTCAACTTGTTTATAAGGTGGAAGAACAGGAAGTGTTGTTGTTGCTGGTTAAGTAAAACACCCAGCCTTTTACTTGCCGGTTCTCATGCGTCCAGGTTCGGTTGGTTTGCTTTTATTTTTTTT
>CAZOVT010000066.1:0-5993 GCA_964583565.1 uncultured Coxiellaceae bacterium | reverse complement strand
CTTCTCGGCTTTCTTGCGAATGACGGTTTCCAGTGCTGCAGAATTTGGAATATCTCTGAGTGTAATCTGTAATGGTTGCATAATACCTACCCCCTTTTCACACTTGCTTCAAAAATATCGCTGCTCTCCTTTGCACACCTCTGCAATTATCTATCGTTACTATCAGTATAGCGCACATTCCACGTAAACAATAATTCTGTAATCCATTGAATTACTGGATTAATTCCTGCGACATCGGACTAAAGTAATGATTAATCATGTCATTAGAAACAGCCTGCAAATTTGCTGGTTCCCAGACGGGTGACTGGTCTTTATCAATAATTACAGCCCTGATTCCTTCTATAAAATCATGGCCTTGCAAAAACCGGGTACTCAGCCGGTATTCCTGCAGCATACACTGATCAAAATCCAGATTTGCACCTGTCTGTAATGCTCTTAAGGTTACCTTCAAACTAGTGGGCGATTTCTTCGCCAGCATTGTCAGCGCTTTCTGTGCAAACTCATGTGCAGATGATGTCAGTGCATCAATAATTTCTTCCATCGTAGAAAAATTAAAATAGTTATCTATTAATGTTTGCACAGCAGCAAGCTCCGAGTTTATCTTGCTGGCTGAAAATGTTTTCAACACTGTCGTCACTGACTGTCTGGCATCTGCTGTAAACTGGCAGTCTGCGATGGCCTCTATGATCTCACCCAGTGAATCACTGGACACCTTATGCTGCGCAATACCAGCGGCAACGCAATCATCACACACTATTCTGGCGCCTGTCAGGCCAAGATAATATCCCATGCGGCCAGCTAAACGCGGCAGGAAATACGTACCGCCAACATCAGGAAAAAAACCAATCCCTGTTTCAGGCATTGCAAATAATAGCTTATCTGTTGCCACACGATGTGAACCATGTATGGAAATCCCGACACCGCCTCCCATGGTAATACCGTCCAGTAAAGCGATATACGGTTTAGGATAATGAAAAATAAAACGGTTCAACTGATATTCATCACGAAAAAAATTCGTTGCGGCCGGATCCTTGGCAAGCGCCCTGTCATAAGTTAAGCGCAAATCACCGCCGGCACAAAAAGCTCTTCCTTCTGCGGCACGAATAATAACAGCCTTGATATCACCATCCGCTGCCCAGGTCTGCAACTGGGCATACATGGCATGAACCATTGCATGATTAAGCGAATTCAACACTTGTGGTCGATTCAACGTCATAATGCCTACGCTGCCACCGCGTCCCGTTTTCTCTTCAAACAATATTTCATCGTACTCAGCCATGCGCTAGGCTCCTGTAAATGCCGCTGTGCGCTTTTCAAGAAACGCGCTCACACCTTCTTTTTTATCCGCTGTTGTGCAGCACAAGCCAAATTGCGCTGCTTCCATTTCAAATGCTTCTTCAAGTGTCAGGTCATATCCCATGTGAATGGCACTTAAGATACTTTGCTGCGCAAATGGTGCAAGCTGCGTCAGATCCTCTAATACTGCGTTAGCACGAATCATTAGTTGATCTGGTGTCGTCACCTCATTAAGAAATCCCCATTGCAAACCTTCATCCGCACTGAAACGCCGGCCAGTCAAACAAATATCCAGTGCCCTGCCCTTGCCTATCAGACGCGGCAACCGTTGTGTTCCACCAAAACCCGGAATGACGCCCAGTTTGATTTCAGGCTGCCCAAAGACCGCATTATTTGCTGCCATCCTTAATGTTGCAGCCATCGCCAGTTCACAGTCGCCGCCAAAGGCAAACCCATGAATAGCCGCCAGCGAAGGCTTGCCTGATAATTCCAGCTGACGAAAAACCATCTGGCCAAAACGGGCGAACTCGAGACCGCTCACACCATCAAGCGCCTGAAGCTGCTTGATATCAGCACCTGCACAAAATCCCCGGCCTTCTCCTGTCAGCAGGATAGCCTTGATCGATGCATCATGCCTCGCTTCATTGAATACTTGCAAAAGACGTTCCAGCAATTCATGACTCAGTGCATTAAGCTGGTCTGGTCTGTTTAAACTAATATGTAAAATACCTGACTGGGTTTTACTAATAAGCACACTGTTGTTCGTCATACTATTATCCTTCTGCTGCTAAAAGCTGACCATGTTCTGGCATCAGATCCGCCAGCGTCTCTCCATCCTGTATAGGCAGTCTGCCTTTCACCGCCCATGCAAAAATAACCACCGTGAAAAGAGCGATAACGGCAAAATCCCAGCCGAATAGAAGCACATTGCGGCCGCCAAATGAACCTAAATATGAAATGGATACTAAACCTGCCAAATAAGGCGGCATCCAGCTGCCAGCCAGCAATTCTGCACGGGTTAAATTAACTTTCTTCCGCACACAAGCAATTGCAAAAATAATGATACCAGACAGCAGCACTAAACCAAGCCGGGAAATCGTATGCCAGCCCGTCCAGTAACTAAATAAGTTGCAGGCATAAAATGCCAGTAGACAAATGATCCTGGCGGCAGGCAAACGAAATGGACGATGCTGCGCCGGCAGTGTGTATCGCAGGCTCATCAGGGCAATCGGGCCCATCGCATACGTAATTACCATTGCTGCTACCAAAAAATTCACCATTGCCTGCCAGCCTGGCAGCGGTAAAAATGACAGCATCCCAAAAATGAAATTGACAACGATCGCCCACATTGGCAAGTGCTGACGATTAAGCCGCGATAAAAAAGCCGGCACAAAACCCATCTTGCTCATCGCATATAGAATACGCGCTGTTGAAGTAACATAAATCAACCCTGCTCCCAGCGGCGACACAACGGCATTCGTGTACAGCAATTTACAAATCAGGACTAATCCCAGTGCTGCCGCCAACCCGACAAAAGGCCCGACATCACCCTGAAAACTGATAGCTGACCATCCATTTTTAAACACCGCGGGATCCAGCGATCCAATAAACGCTGCCTGCAATCCAATATATATAAGTAAACAGGCACATACTGCTCCGGCTGTACTAAGCGGAATAGCCAGTGCAAGATTTTTTGTCTCACCCGCCATCTCGACACCGCTCTTGAATCCATTAAACGCGAGCACGATACCACCTGTCGCAACTGCACTGAAGATTGAGTGCCAGCCAGACGTGGATAACGCCGTCACACCCCAGCCTGAAAAATTAGCTGGATAAAATTGTGCGCGCATAATAGCGGCGATAGTAATAAAAATGATAGAAAACTTGACTACAAAAATAATGGCGTTAGATCTCATCAATCCGCGGTAACTAAAAATATTTATCACACAAAGCATCAGCATCAATATTGCTGCCCAGACATAACCCACTGCGCTCAAAACAGGTATACCTGCTGATAGTTTCATTAAAGATGGAAATGACAAGGATGCATATTGCAGTACCGCCTGCACTTCAATGGGTGCCATGGTGATAGAACTCACCCAGGCTATCCAGCCCAATACATAACTAACAAATGGACCATGACTAAGCTGTGGTATGTGAGCAGTGCCGCCTGCGACAGGCAGCATGGCAGATAACTCAGCAAATGTGAGTGCAATCAGGATGGCTGCTATACCACCTATCATCCAGGAAATGATCGATGCAGGACCTGCAATCCGTGCCGCATAATAGGGAGCAAAAAGCCAGCCTGAGCCGATAATCGCATTCATACTCAGCATAAAAAGCATAATAGGTGATATACGACGGGATAATTGCGTCATGAGAAAAAGCCTTTTGTGCCAGAAATAACTAAGTCACTAGTTCTTTCTTGTTTTGTTGTACCGGTGATATTTTCACTGGCTGCTTTTTTGCCTGTCGCTTTGCCTGCTGGCGCTCAAGTGAATAACGAGCTTCCTCAGCGGTAACGGTACCAGCCGCATTTCCATCCAGATCCACCCTGACGGCGCCATCTTGCATGGCTTTATGATAAAACACTGTATTAACATAATAGGCGAGGCTTTTAACCATACAGGCTTTATCATCAGTGACTATATTTTCCATGGTACTCAAACGTCTGATCAAATCTTCCTTGATACCTTTCTTAAGTGGCTGCACAGCATTTAATTCTTTAAAAGCCGCAGGAAAATAAACACGTAACAATTCTACACCGTATTGTGCATATTCAAGCCATTGTGGTTTAGGTTTTTTAACCACAGGATCCTTGCGTTGTGCTGGCTGCTGGTGGTAATTACCTGGTTTTTGTTGTTTAGGCTTTGCAGGAACATCAACTATCTGCGCAGCAACAGCTTGCAGTTGTTCTTTCAAACTAGGGTTACTCATCCTCGAAAAACTCCATTACTGGCATAATCAAGATCGTTCAAGATGGCATAATAGATGACATGTGTAGAGTACTTTAAAGAGTTAGCTTGCTTAAATCAATACAATCAGTAGACTTTTAAATCACTTCGATGTTAAATTTTAACATCTCAAATTACTAGTACTCAAAAGGACACCATACACATGGCAAAGAAAAAATCAACTTCCAAACGTGCAACCGCGAAGAAATCAGCCCCCGCTGTCGAATTGATTCAAATTTCTGATCGTTTAGTAACCAAACTTGACAAAGATATAACAAATTTACAAAAATCAGACAATAAGCTAAAAGCGGCTATTAGCAAAGCAACTGTTCAGGTTAAAAAAGCAACTGCAAAAGTAAAATCACTCACCCGCGCCGCTGCCGCAAAGAGCCAAATCAATGCAGCCAAAAAACTCCTGTCCGGTGCCGTATCCACCCTGTCAACACTGAACAAACAACGTCAGGATGCCGCTAGCGAACTCAGCTCTCTGCTTGAACAAAAAGCAAAAGTAGCAGCTCTTGAAAAATGTTTAGCCACATTTGAGAAGCAATGGGCAAAAAATGCAAAATTAAAAAAGGCCAAAGTAAAAACCAAAGCACAAAAAAGAAAAAAAGCTGTGAAACCAGCCGCGAAATTAGATATCATTGAGAGCTCGCCTGCTGATCAGGCTGATACAAGCAATATCGAAGCTAATGAGCCAACAGACATTGCGGCCTAATGTTGAGAATCGAGCGCCCGTTGAAATGATCTTGGTTATAAATTGATACCCATTTATTGATCAATCATGGAAGATGTTGCTAATTTTATGGAAAGTAAGGAGTTTATTATATGAATAAATCAATAGCTAGTGCTGAAGACCTCCAGACTATCACCTTAAAACAGGTGGTAAAGGATACGCTGCGAAACTACTTTTCCAATATTGGCACAGAGCAACCAATCGATTTTTATTCAATTTTACTTGAAGAAATTGAAAGGCCTCTTCTTGAAGTGTTGATTAACCACACACATTACAATCAAGTTAAAATGGCTAATATTTTAGGAATTTCGCGCGGAACGTTACGGAAAAAACTAAAGCAATATGGAATGCTTGATTAGTAATACCTGATCGATCAAAGCCATACATCATGATTATGTATGGCTTTTTTTTGCGTGTGATTATTGCGCACAAGGATCTTATGACACCAGAATCTATATGGAAACCCGGCAGTAAAGATAGTCACGAGTCAAATCTTTATCTATTCATGCAAGCCAGACAATGCCCGACTGTTCTTTCGTTTCACGAATGGAGCATTACGCACTATGACAATTTCTGGGAACAAGTTACAAAACAGTTAGGTATTGTTTTCAGCAGTCCGCCCACCAGTGTATGTGATCTTTCTCATGGTACTGAATCACCTGTCTGGTTTCCCGGTGCCAGCATGAATATTGCTGACAGCTGTTTTAATGCTCCCCCAGACATGACTGCTGTCAAATATAGTGATCATAACGGTGTAATACATGAAATCAGCTATGGCGAACTGGATCAACTCTCAAACCGCGTTGCTAACAGCCTCGTAAAAGCTGGATACCAGCCAGGTGATGCCATTGGAATCGCCATGCCAATGAATTATCAAGCTGTTGCTATCTACCTTGGTATTGTGAAAATGGGCGGCGTAGTTGTTTCTATTGCCGATAGTTTTGCGCCTAATGAAATTCAGACAAGACTCGAAATTGCGCATGCGAGCACCATTTTTACTCAGGATT
>CAZOVT010000065.1:0-6279 GCA_964583565.1 uncultured Coxiellaceae bacterium | reverse complement strand
TACCTGCATGCTGAATGAGCAGGGTGGTGTGCTGGATGATTTAATCGTCTATAAAATTGCCCGGAACCAGTATCGTATCGTCATTAATGCCGGCACGCGTGAAAAAGATCTTGCCTGGATGCGCAAGCAGGCAGGTCATTTCAGCATTACCCTGCGCGAGCGTACAGATCTTGCCATGCTGGCTATTCAGGGTCCGGAAGCAAAAAATAAAATGACGGCATTGATAGACGCGGTACATCGTGATGCTGTTCAGGCGATGAAACCCTTTACGTTTACGGTGCTGGGCGATTTATTCATTGCACGCACTGGTTATACCGGTGAAGATGGCTACGAAATTATTTTTCCAGCCGCACAGGCAGCGACTATCTGGCAAACGTTAAAACAGGCAGGCGTGAAAGCATGTGGTTTGGGTGCGCGTGATACATTGCGGCTTGAAGCCGGCCTGAATTTGTATGGACTGGATATGGATGAATCGGTGACGCCGCTGGAATCCAATCTTGCCTGGACGGTTGCGCTTGATCCCAAAGAGCGTGATTTTATTGGCCGGCAAGCGCTGGAGCGCCAGACAACAGCAGGCATAGGCCGGTGTATGGTTGGGTTGGTGCTGGATGGCCCTGGTATTATACGAAATCATCAAAAAGTATTGATTGAAGGTGATGGTGAAGGTGAAGTTACCAGCGGTGGTTATTCACCGACGCTTGGTTTAAGTATCGCGCTTGCCAGGGTGCCTGCTGATATTGGTCCGCAATGTCAGGTTGAAGTGCGTAATAAACGTATTCCCGCGCAAGTCGTTAAGCCGCCGTTTGTGCGGCACGGAAAAAAAATGTTTTAACCGACTGGTTTATAATGAAGGAATGAAATAATGAGTAATATACCAAGCAAGTTGCAATACACCCGGTCCCACGAATGGGTCAAGTCAGAAGCAGATTATTTAACCATTGGTATTACCGATCATGCACAAACGATGCTGGGTGATCTGGTTTATGTTGAATTACCTGAGCCGGAAGTTGTTTTGGAAGGCGGTCAGGAATGTGCGGTGGTTGAATCCGTGAAAGCAGCTGCTGATATTTACTGCCCGGTATCTGGTGAAGTAATAGAAATAAACGAGGCTGTGATAGAAAATCCTCAATTGATTAATGAAGACCCGTATGGCAAAGGCTGGTTACTTAAAGTACGTCCGCATGATAAATCATCGCTTGGTCTTCTGAGTTCGGATGAGTACACCAAAGTGGTTGCGTCGGAAGCACATTAATCACAAGTCTGGAGGTGAGTCAGATGCCATTTATTCCTCATACAGAGCAAGATATTCGTGAGATGCTTGCAACCATTGGGGTTAAAAATATTGAAACCCTGTTTGATGAAATCCCGGATGCATTGCGCCATGCATCGCTTGACGATGTTCCCTCTGGTATTTCAGAAATGGAACTTGGTCAGTTGATGTATAAACGCGCTAAACAGGATGAATATAAGCTTTCATTTATTGGTGCTGGTGCTTATGAACATCATATTCCCGCGGCAGTCTGGGACGTTGCGACCCGCGGTGAATTTTATACGGCTTACACACCATATCAGGCGGAAGCCAGTCAGGGCAGTCTGCAGCTGATTTATGAATTTCAAAGTATGATGGCTGGTTTGATGGCGATGGAAGTATCGAATGCATCGTTATATGACGGCGCGTCTGCATTGGCGGAAGCTGTTTTGATGGCTGTCAGGCTGAGCAGCAAAAAAAATGCGGTGAGCATTTTGATGCCGCAGACGGTGCATCCTTATTACCGGCAAACCGTGCATACGATAGTCAGGCAGCAAAATATTCAGTTTATTGATGTGCCTTATCATCCGGAGACAGGCAAGACAGATTTGTCAGCATTAAATAAATTAATAGCGTCTGACACGGCGGCACTGGTGATACCACAGCCTAATTTCTTTGGTGTGCTGGATGATGTCGATGCATTGACCGACTGGGCGCATGAAAAAAATATTATTTCGATTGCGGTGGTTAATCCCATGGCCATGGCGTTGCTGAAGGCACCGGGACAGTGGGGCAGGTATGGCGTTGATATCGCATGCGGCGAAGGCCAGCCTTTAGGTATACCGCTTGCTTCCGGCGGCCCTTATTATGGTTTTTTATGCGGTAGAAAATCTCAGGTAAGACAAATGCCGGGCCGTATTGTCGGCCGCACAGTGGATAGCGAGGGCAAGACTGGATTTGTGCTGACACTGCAGGCTCGCGAGCAGCATATTCGGCGCGGTAAAGCGACATCCAACATTTGTACGAATCAGGGCTTGATGGTAACAGCATCAACCATCTATATGAGTTTGATGGGACCGGAAGGTTTGCGCCGCACGGCAGCAGCCTGTCATCAGCGCGCGCGTGAGTTAAAAGAGGTGCTTGTTGCGTCATCAAATGCTGAAGTCGTGTTTAACGCGCCTTTTTTCCATGAAGTTGTATTGCGATTCAGGCAGCCCGCAAAACAGATATTACGTGAATTAGGTCAACGCGGTATACAAGGCGGGTTTGCACTGGGCAATGACTATCCCGGCTTTGAAAATTGCCTGCTGGTATGCGCAACAGAAACAAAAACAAAAGACGATATCGATAGTTTATCGCGGCATTTACATGAAGTGCTGGAAGGGAGAAAACAAGCATGTCCAGTCTGATATTTGACATATCTCGTGAGGGACGTTCGGCAAAAGTGCAGTGGCCGTCCACTATGCTGCCTAAGGCATGTGATGATATTCCTGCTGAACTGTTAAGAAAGACACCGCCCATGCTGCCAGAAGTCTCAGAGTTACAGGTTGTCCGGCACTATACGAATTTGTCGCGTAAAAATTTTTCGATTGATACGCATTTTTACCCGCTGGGTTCCTGCACCATGAAATACAATCCGCGCGGTGCCAATAAACTCGCATCTCTTGAGGGATTTTTACAGCATCACCCGCTGACTCAGCCGGACAATAGTCAGGGATATATGGCGTGTGTGTATGAACTGCAGGAAATATTGCAAACAGTCACTGGCATGAAAGGTGCATCCTTGTCACCAATGGCTGGAGCGCAGGGTGAATTTGCGGGTGTTGCGATGATTCGTGCTTACCATCAGGCACGTGGTGATCATGCCCGTACGGAAATTCTGGTGCCTGATGCGGCGCATGGAACGAATCCGGCTTCTGCTGTGCAATGCGGTTATAAAGTACGTGAGATTCCAACTGATCGTGAAGGCGATGTTGATCTTGAGGCATTGAAAGCGGCAGTGGGCCCTCATACAGCGGGTATCATGTTGACGAATCCTTCCACGCTGGGTGTGTTTGAGAAAAAGATACAGGAAATGGCGAAGGTTATTCATCAGGCTGGCGGCTTGCTCTATTACGATGGCGCTAATTTTAACGCTATTCTGGGTAAAGTGCGTCCCGGTGATATGGGATTTGATGTCGTGCATCTGAATTTGCATAAAACATTTGCGACACCGCATGGCGGCGGTGGTCCGGGCAGTGGTCCTGTGGTTGCTAATGAGCGCTTGCTGCCTTACCTGCCTGTGCCGCGAGTTGCGAAAGAGGGTAACACATACCGCTGGCTGACAGTGGAAGACTGCCCGCAATCGATAGGCCGTCTTTCTGCATTCATGGGAAATGCCGGCATTATTCTGCGTGCTTATCTGTACGCGCGTTTACTGGGTAAAGAAGGCTTGCATCGTGCGGCTGAGTTTGCAACATTGAATGCGAATTATCTGCAGACCAGATTGCGTGAAGCTGGTTTTACGCTGGCTTATCCAACACGCCGCGCAACACATGAATTTATTATTACGCTGAAAAATGAAGCAAAAACCTTGCATATTTCAGCGCTGGATGTCGCAAAACGATTGCTGGATTATGGTTTTCATGCGCCCACGATGTACTTTCCATTGCTGGTGCCTGAGTGTCTGTTAATAGAACCAACTGAAACGGAAAGCAAAGAAGTGCTGGATGGTTTTGCGGATGCGATGATTCAGATTATCAATGAAGCAAAACAGGATCCCGCCATTTTGCATAATGCGCCGCACACCATGCCTGTGCGCCGGCTGGATGATGTGAAAGCGGCTCGTGAGTTGAATTTAACTTATACGAGAGATTGAGATACGAAAGATTGAGAGTGGTGATGCGTCGCAGCCACTCTCTCACTATGATAATTCTCAATCCTTCGGTGCGCGTTTCCGCTCGTGTTCTTTCAGGAATTTCTTCCGCACGCGAATAGTCTGAGGTGTGATCTCAACCAGCTCATCGTCTTCGATAAACTCAAGCGCCTGCTCCAGCGAGAACAGGATAGGCGGTGTCAGCGTAATTGCTTCATCCGAGCCAGAGGCACGCATGTTGGTTAACTGCTTACCTTTGCAAACGTTGACGACAAGATCATTGTCACGTGTATGAATACCGACAATCATGCCTTCGTAGACTTCCGTTTGCGGTGAAATCAGCATACGTCCGCGCTCTTGCAGGTTGAAGAGAGAGAACGCAAGCGCAACACCTTGCTGGTTGGAAATTAGTACACCGTTTTGACGGGCACCTATGCTGCCTTTTGTTGCGGCGCCATAGTGGCTGAAAACGTGGTGCATGATGCCGTTGCCGGAGGTTAGCGTGAGAAACTCGGTATGAAAGCCAATTAATGCACGTGAAGGAATAATATAATCCAGTCGAACGCGGCCTTTATCATCAGATACCATGTGTTTTATTTCACCGCGGCGGCTGCCGAGTTTTTCCATAATAGCACCCTGATATTCGGTGGGAACATCAATCGCTAATGATTCGTATGGTTCTTGCAGTTCGCCGTCGACCATTTTGGTGATGACTTCAGGGCGTGAAACGGCCAGCTCAAAACCTTCACGGCGCATGTTTTCAATCAGAATGGAAAGATGTAATTCACCGCGGCCAGAAACTTTGAATTTATCAGGATCAGCCGTGTCTTCTACACGCAGAGCAACATTATGCAATAACTCTTGGTCAAGACGGTCACGGATTTTACGCGTTGTGACGAACTTGCCTTCTTTACCCGCAAACGGGGAAGTGTTCACCTGGAATGTCATGCTGACAGTTGGTTCATCGACCGTCAATGCAGGCAATGCTTCTACGTTAGCTGGATCGCAGATCGTGTCGGAAATTTTTAGTGCATCGATACCTGTGATGGCAATGATATCGCCCGCTGTTGCTGTTGGTACTTCTGTTCGATCCAGACCTAGGTAAGCAAGCACTTGCAGGATGCGTCCCTGACGAATCTTTCCTTCATAGTCGATGATGGAAACTGGCATGTTGGTGCGTGCTGTTCCACGGGTGATACGACCTATTCCAATCATGCCGACATAACTGGAATAATCCAGTGTACTAATCTGCATCTGGAAAGGGCCGTCTGGATTAACCGCCGGTGGGGGTACATGCTTCACAATGGTTTCCAGCAATGGTTCCATGGTATCGCTAGGCTGGTTTAGATCCAGCGTTGCATAGCCAAGCAGTGCAGATGTATAGATAACGGGAAAATCGAGCTGTTGATCTGTTGCGCCGAGATTATCAAACAGGTCAAATACCTGATCCATAACCCAGTCAGGACGTGCGCCAGGGCGGTCAACTTTGTTGATCACCACAATCGGATTTAATCCAAATGAAAATGCTTTCTGGGTGACGAAACGTGTTTGCGGCATCGGTCCGTCAACAGCATCGACAAGCAGCAAGACAGAATCAACCATGGAAAGAATACGTTCCACTTCACCGCCGAAGTCTGCGTGACCGGGTGTATCGACGATATTGATGCGGTAGCCATTCCACTTGATAGCTGTATTTTTGGCAAGAATGGTAATGCCGCGTTCGCGCTCAAGGTCATTGCTGTCCATAATGCGTTCAGTCGTGTTTTTCTTGGAAACGCTGGATGTTTGCTGTAATAGCTTGTCCACGAGCGTTGTTTTGCCATGGTCAACATGGGCAATGATAGCGATATTGCGTAATTTTTCTGCCACGATACTCACCTAGTCCGAATGATTGTCTTGAAAAGGGGCATATCTTACCTGAACGCCGGTAATTAGGCTAATGCTATACCACATATTTAAACATCTGCGCCTGTTCATATTCTTCAGGCGTGTTGATTTCCAGCGTTTGGTTTTCTGTCAGGCAGACCCGGATTTTGTATCCATGTTCAAGGACCCGCAGCTGTTCCAGTGATTCGGTCTTTTCCAGCGGCGTTTGCGGCAGGGTTTTGTAAAGCAGGAGAAAATCGCGTGTAAACCCATATAAACCAATATGATGGTAAACGGGCGCCTCTTGCTG
>CAZOVT010000064.1:0-6336 GCA_964583565.1 uncultured Coxiellaceae bacterium | reverse complement strand
GAAAAAGTCTGGTGTTTGCGTACTCGCGTGACCCATCCCCCAGTGGGACCCCTGACGCTGCGTTTGCAAACACCAGACATTTTCCGATCTAGCAGGGTCTGTTTACATGAATATAGACAGGGGTAAGGCATGCGATTACATATTTTAGGTATTTGTGGAACATTTATGAGTGGTGTTGCCTTGCTGGCTAGGCAGGCAGGGCATGAGGTGTCTGGTTCAGACATGAATGTTTACCCGCCAATGAGCACACAGCTTGCAGAACAGGGTATTGTTTTGCAGGAAGGATATGATCCTGCTCACATTACCTCTGACGTTGATTGTGTGGTTGTTGGAAATGTGATCAAGCGGGGCAATCCTGCTATGGAATATGTCATTAATAAGCGAATTCCTTATATTTCAGGCCCTCAATGGCTGGCAGAAAATATATTGAAAGACCGCTGGGTGCTGGGTGTAGCCGGTACACATGGTAAAACGACCACGACCAGCATGCTGACGTGGATACTGGAGTGTGCGGGTAAATCCCCGGGCTTCCTGATAGGTGGTGTCCCTGAAAACTTTGGGGTTTCCGCCAGATTGGGGCAAGATCCTTATTTTGTGATTGAAGCAGATGAATATGACAGCGCCTTCTTTGATAAAAGATCAAAATTTATTCATTACAAGCCAAAAACAGCAATAATTAACAATCTTGAATATGATCATGCGGATATTTTTCCAGATATGGCGGCTGTGAATCAGCAGTTTCATTATTTAGTCAGGACGATTCCGGGTAATGGAAGCATTATTTATCCCAAGCTGGATGAAAATATTACTGATGTGTTAGGGATGGGATGCTGGACACCTTGTGTCGCGCTGGGGAGTGACGGTTGTGAGTGGCAGTCATCCTTGATAAAGCAAGATGGCAGCGAATTCACGGTGATTTATCGCGGCAAGGAGGCTGGTATAGTTAAATGGAATCTGCTGGGCAGGCATAATGTGAGTAATGCATTAGCGGCCATTGCAGCTGCGCAGCAGATTGGTATTGACCCTGATGTATCTATCCAGGCGTTAGCCAGTTTTAAAAATGTGAAACGGCGTCTGGAGGTGAAGGGAGTTACGAATAATATCGTGATTTATGATGATTTTGCGCACCATCCGACAGCTATCGCTACAACGCTTGCTGGATTGCGTGCTAAAGTCGGCAAACAATCACGCATGATTGCAGTGCTTGAATTTGGTTCTTATACCATGCGTTCAGGTGTGCATAAGGCTAACATAATGACAGCGTTGCAGGATGCTGATATGGTTGTTTGCAAAAGTACGGAAGCGGATTGGGGGTTGAAACAAGTATTGGCTGATTTTACGCAGCCGACAGCGCTTTATGATAACGTTGATGAGCTGGTTGAGAAGCTTGTACCGCAGTTAGATAGCGGAGATCATGTTGTCGTGATGAGCAATTCAGGGTTTGACGGGATACATAATAAATTATTGAGTGCAATAAAACATGAAAAACCATAATAATAAAAATGAAAGAAAGCTGATTAACGCGGAAATGGGGAAGGATGTTTTCGTTAGTACAATGGTGAATTTTGTTCCTGATGAATCGGAATCAAAAAATCATAAATTCACGTGGGTTTATGAGGTGACGATACGCAATGGCGGTAACACCATCGTGCAGTTGTTAAATCGGTTTTGGCGCATTGTTGATATGACGGGTAAAATCGAGGAAGTGCGAGGTGTGGGCGTGGTTGGGTTGCAGCCTATCATTAAACCGGGAAAAGAATTTGTATATACCAGTTATTGCCAGCTTGCAACGCCGCAAGGAACCATGGAAGGCTTATATGAAATGCAAAACCTGGATGAAGAAAAGTTTCAGGTAGCGATTCCAAAGTTTATTTTGAGCGCACCGTCCGAAATGACAAAGTCGTTTAAATCGCGTTTGCACTAATAAAATGTAACTGTTCGGTTAACCCACTTTATTTTTTAATCTTTTACAATAAAATTAAATAACTTCCCGTCCCGCAAAAGCGTGGGCAAGTGTATTGGAGTCAATGTATTCCAGTTCGCTGCCGATTGAAACACCACGAGCTATTCGGCTCACTTTGATTTGTCTATTTTTGGCAAGCTCGGAAATGTAGTGTGCGGTTGCTTCACCTTCGACAGTTGGATTGGTGGCAATGATGACTTCCTGAATATTGTCTTGATCGAATCTGTTATTCAGAATCGGGATGCCAATTTCCTCCGGGCCAATGCCGTCCAGCGGTGAAAGATGGCCAAGCAGTACAAAGTATTTTCCTCTGAAGCTGCCGCTTTGTTCAATAACACTAACATCAATAGGATTTTCGACAACACAAAGAGAAGATGGGTCGCGGTGTGTAGATGCACAGATTTCACATAACTCTGTTTCGGTAAAAATGCGGCACTGTAAACAATGACCGATGTTGTTCATGGCTTCAATTAAATTTTGTGCCAGCCGTTTGCCATTTTCACGGCTGCGGGTTAGTAATTGAAACGCCATTCGCTGCGCTGTTTTCTGGCCGACACCAGGCAAGCAGCGCAGCGATTCAATAAATTGTTCCAGCAGCGGACTGAATCGCATGTTTATTTGTCAGATGTATCAAAGCCGTCTGGAAGTTTGATGCCGGCCAAACCACCCATCTTGTCGCGCAAGCCGCGCTCAATTTTGTCTGTTGCATCGTTGATCGCTGCGGCAATCAAATCTTCGATGATAGATTTTTCTTCTTTCAGCAGATTGGGATCCAGTGTGACTTTTTTCGCATAGTGCTGTCCAGTGATGACAAGCTTCACGACGCCGCCGCCGGATTGACCGATAATTTCCATCTCGGCAACTTGCTTCTGGATGTCTTGAAGTTTTTTCTGCATTTCCTGTGCCCGCTTCATAATGTCGTTCAAGCCGGCTTTATCGTTTGTGGGTTTGGTTGTCATTATGAATCTCCAATAATAAGCAAAAATTTTGTGTGAATGTTAACAGACCTATGTCAGTAATGAAACATCAACAGTAGCATCATACATGTCAATCAGCTGTTTGATCGCCGGGTTTTGCATGGCAGTTTGTTTGGCGGCTTCCAGGCGCTGGTCATTATCGTGCTGCTGTTGCTTGATGGGTGTAGCCAGGACAGTGGGGGAGACGTTGATTGTTAATTGAAGCGGCCGATTAAAATGACGAGTTAATGCTTCTGCTAGCCGCTCTTTTAGTTTTGTATTTAACATAGGTTGGTGACTGGTTGACAGCGCAAGTTCAACTGTGTTTTCTGTCACTGATTCCATCGTGCAATTTGCCGCGAGTGCGTAAGCCATACCTGATAATCCAAGTTTAGGCAGAATGTCGCGCCATTCATCGTTGATTTCGGTGACAGCAGTTGCTGCTGTTGTGACTTTTGTTTTTTGAGCTGCTTTGCTGCTGGCTGCCTGCGCTGGTAGTCGGGCAATATTGGGTGTCTCGGTCATAGTCATATGGCTGGGCTGGAATGCCAGCATGCGCAGTATAATCATTTCAAAGCCTTGCTGCGGGCTGGAAGCATAAGCAAGATCACGGCGTCCCAGTAATGCAATCTGGTAATATAGTTGTATATCTTCGGGTGTAAATGTTGCTGACAGTATACGGGCAGTTTCATTTTCCAGTGCGGCATCAGGCACAATTTGTGCGATTGCCATCTGGTGAAACAGGCTGATCATTTCGCCAAGTACTTGCCCAAAATCAGGTGCGTGATTTGTCAGCTGTCGAACAGCGGCCAGTGTTGCTGCTGCATCATGTGTTGCCAGTGCTTCAATCAGAGGCAGAATACTATCTTGAGAAATACTGCCCAGCATGGTTTCTACTTCGTTTCTGGTGACTTGACCATGGCCATAGGCAATAGCTTGATCTAGCAGGCTGAGTGCGTCACGCATACTGCCATCAGCGGCTTTCGCCAACAGGTGAAGCGCATGCTCATCGCATGTGATATTTTCAGCTGTGCAGATGTGCTGCAAGTGGCTGGAAATTTGTTCCGGCGTAATTCTGGCAAGGTGAAATTGCAGGCAGCGGGATAAAATAGTTACCGGTATTTTTTTTGGGTCGGTAGTTGCAAACAGGAAGATGACTTGTGCCGGCGGCTCTTCCAGTGTTTTAAGCAGCGCGTTGAAACTATGATTAGACAACATGTGTACTTCATCGATCAGATATATTTTATATCTGCCTTGGGTAGGCGGGTACATAACGTTGTCTAGCAGCTCGCGCATATCTTCAACTTTGGTGCGAGACGCGGCATCTATTTCAAATAAATCCAGAAAGTGGCCGGCATTAATGGCTTGACAGGTAGTGCATTGATCGCAGGGTGTTGGTGTGATGCCAGTTTCACAGTTAAGGCATTTGGCAATGATGCGTGCCACGGTGGTTTTGCCAACGCCGCGTGTGCCGGTAAACAGGTAAGCATGGTGTATCCGTTTTTGCTCCAGGGCATTTGCCAGTATGCGCAGGGTGGATTCCTGACCTACCATGGTTTGAAAAGATCGAGGGCGCCATTTTCTGGCAAGGACTTGATAGCTCATAGATGCAAACCTTGTATGTTCGTATGGACAAATTACTTGGTTTTTATGAGGAATTCAAACTAAAAAAATCCATAGTAGCGAGCACCAGCCGCACTTCGGCGCCCGCATCAGCCACTACCGTTGCTTCCTTCCGGACCTGGCGGGGTTCGCGGCTTATCGTCGCGAAGGGACCAATACTCGCTGCTATAGATTCTTGCTATGTTACCGGAGAGAGAGGGATTCGAACCCTCGATACGCTATTAACGTATAAACGCTTTCCAGGCGTTCTCCTTCGACCGCTCGGACATCTCTCCTCAACTGGGGCGTAAGAGTAAATCAGAACCTGGGAAGTTGCAAATTGAATTTTTAATTTGTAAAAATGGTCGAGAGAATTTCCTGGTAAATCGCCGGCAGTTTTTCAAGATCATTCACGTCTACACATTCATCGACCTGATGAGCGGTTGCGTGGGAAACGCCTAGTTCAACAACTTCCGCGCCGGTTGGAGCAATAAACCGCCCATCGGATGTGCCTCCGCCAGTGGAAAGTTTTGTGTCAATGCCGGTCAGTTTGTGAATGGCATGCCGCACCGCGGTGATTAATTTGCCTTGCTGAGTCAGAAATGGGTGGCCGCCAATCCGCCATTCGAGTTTGAATGTCAGGTGGTGATCATGCAATATTTTTTCAATCTGCCGTTCTATTTGTGATGTCGTGAGAGCGGTTGAGTGGCGCAGATTAAACAGGACTTCAACGTGTCCGGGAATAACGTTAGCGGCACCTGTGCCCGCATGTATATTGGTAATTTGAAATGTGGTTGCTGGAAAATGCTCGCTGCCATTGTCCCAGACTGTTTTAGCCAGATTGTCCAGTGCCAGCAAGCATTGATGTATGGGATTGACAGCGAGATGCGGGTGAGCAACGTGGCCTTGTTTGCCTTCAATCATTAACTTTCCGTGCAGTGAACCGCGCCGCCCGACACGAATCTGGTCACCCAGTTTAGTGTCGCTGCCAGGTTCGCCGATAATGCAATACTGAATTTTTTCACCGCGTTTTTGTAATGTTTCAATGACTTTTTCTGTGCCATGTATGGCTGGGCCTTCTTCATCGCTGGTGATGAGAAAAGCAATAGAACCTTTAAATTGCGGGTTTTGTTTAACAAAACGAGCGGCGGCAACCACCATGGCGGCGAGAGAGCCTTTCATGTCGCAAGCGCCGCGTCCGTAAAGTTTTCCAACGCGGATATCAGGTGAAAATGGTTGTGAGGTCCAGTCAGCTTCGGGCCCTGTGGGAACAACATCCGTATGACCTGCAAATACCAGCAGCGGTTCCGCATTGCCATAACGAGCCCATAAATTGTCTACTTCGTGGAATCGCATCGATTCACAGTGAAATCCCGCTTTGTTCAGGTAGTCGCTGATGATTGCCTGACAGCCAGCGTCATCAGGCGTGACAGAAGGACACGAAATTAACTGTTTGGTAAGCTCGATGACATTCATCATGTTTATTCTTCATCCAGATTGCGCAGGAGATCGTTCAGGGATGTTTTGGAGCGTGTTTTTTCGTCGACCTTTTTGACAATCACGGCACAGTACAGGCTATATTTGCCATCAGCGCTGGGCAGGCTGCCGGAAACGACAACAGAGCCGGCGGGGATGCGGCCATAAGTAATGCTGCCTGTTTCCCGATCATATATTCTGGTGCTTTGGCCAAGGTAGACACCCATACCGATCACCGAGCCTTGTTCGACAATAACCCCTTCAACGACCTCTGAGCGGGCCCCGATGAAGCAGTCATCTTCGATGATGGTTGGGCTGGCTTGCAGGGGTTCCAGCACC
>CAZOVT010000063.1:0-6666 GCA_964583565.1 uncultured Coxiellaceae bacterium | reverse complement strand
CCGGGGGTCGCGGGTTCGAGCCCCGGCGTGACAGGCCGGTATTCTAACCAACTGAACTACCACTCCTAACGAGAACACTTTTTATATCATTTCTTTATTGTTTGCAATCACTTATTTATACATTTTGGGTGCTGAGGGGGTCGAACCCACGACATTCGCCTTGTAAGGGCGATGCTCTACCAACTGAGCTAAGCACCCAATCTATAACCCCTAAATGCTGTTTAACATTCAGGTAGTCAGACTGACTCTTTAACAGCATCTTTCAATGCTTTACCCGCTTTAAAACCAACCACTTTTGCAGCATTAATTTTAATTTTCTCACCAGTCGCAGGGTTTCTACCTTCCCTTGCAGCACGGTGTTTTACTGTTATTGTGCAGAAGTTAACCAGCACAATCGGATCTCCCTTTTGCAGGGATGCCATTACACCTTCCTGAAATGCTTCTAGCGCGCTTGTTGATGCCGCTTTGGAAAGACCCGCCTTCTCTGCGATAAAATCAATTAACTCTGTTTTATTCATGGTTATTCTCTCTATCCTTAGTTCATTAATTCAGTCTTTATTACTCATGTAGTCCAGCTAAACATCCACTGTGGCTAGAACCGACAGGATGGAGATTTATACCAATAGCGGGAAACCGGTGTCAAGCTTAATTAAAAATATTTCTACCCAAAACAGCTGAGAGCCCCTTTAATGGGCTCTCACTCGATCATGTTTGCGCAATTTATCTTTCTTGCTAATTGCACCAACAAGTGTACCTTTCGGCTTGCCTGCTCCGCCTCGTTTAGAGACATGACGAGCATATCCAGTCAACGCCAGTGTTAATACTTCGTCAATCCAGCGTACAGGCTTGATCGACAAATCCTGCTTGATATTATCAGGAATTTCTTTCAAGTCTTTAACATTTTCGATTGGAATAATAACATTTTTAATGCCGCTGCGATGCGCCGCCAATAACTTTTCTTTCAGACCACCGATAGGCAGCACTTCTCCGCGCAAGGTGATTTCGCCAGTCATTGCATAATCTGCCCGAATAGCCATATTGGTAATCACAGATACCAGCGCTGTGCACATGCTGATACCCGCACTCGGACCATCTTTCGGCGTTGCGCCTTCCGGCACGTGAATATGGATATCATGCTTGTCAAAAAAGTTTTTATTAACGCCAAGAATCTTCAAACGAGCCCTGACGACAGAAAGTGCTGCCTGAATAGATTCCTGCATCACTTCACCTAACTGACCTGTATAGATTGTTTTTCCTTTGCCAGGAAGCACAATCGCTTCAATTGTCAGCAGTTCGCCGCCCACTTCTGTCCAGGCCAGGCCTTTAACCTGACCAATCTGATCTTGCTGTTCCGCAATATCAAAGCGATACCGCCTGACACCAAGATACTGCTCGATATCTTCTATCTTGATTTTGGCAACACTCGATTTACTCTTTAGCAAAATTGCCTTCACAACCCTGCGGCATAATTTTGAAATTTCACGTTCAAGATTACGCACACCCGCTTCACGCGTGTAATAACGCACAATTTCGTGCACAACATCGACAGGAATTTCAATCTCGTTGGGTTTTAATCCCGCCGCTTCAATTTGCTTTGGAATTAAATGCTTCATGGCAATATTCACTTTTTCATCTTCGGTATAGCCTGGAATACGAATGACTTCCATACGATCACGCAGAGCTGGCGGAATATCCAGTGTATTAGCTGTTGCGACAAACATAATGTCAGACAAATTATAATCGACTTCCAGATAGTGATCATTGAATGAGAAATTCTGCTCAGGATCAAGCACCTCAAGCAATGCTGATGCCGGATCACCACGAAAATCCATCGACATTTTATCAATCTCATCCAGCAAAAACAGCGGGTTATTAACGCCAGATTTACTCAGTTTCTGTACAATCTTACCCGGCATGGCACCAATATATGTTCTTCGATGACCACGAATCTCAGCTTCATCGCGCACACCGCCAAGCGACATACGAACAAAATTGCGTCCTGTCGCATTTGCAATAGATTGCCCCAGTGATGTTTTACCCACGCCAGGCGGCCCAACGAGACACAAAATAGGACCTTTCAGTTTCTTAACCCGCTTTTGAACAGCCAGATATTCAAGAATGCGCTCCTTGACTTCTTTAAGGCCATAATGCTCACGCTCAAGAATTTTCTCGGATTCAGCAAGATTCACTTTAGTGGGGCTGCTCTTGGACCATGGCAGCGATAACATCACATCAAGGTAATTTCGCGACACTGTTGCTTCAGCAGACTGCATCGGCATGGCTTTCAGCTTGGCAAGCTCTGATTCGCATTTTTCGCGCGCTTCTTTTGACATCTTGGCGTCAACAATACGCTTGGCAAGCGCTTCAAACTCATTTGGCACATTTTCAATTTCATTCAGCTCTTTCTGAATGGCTTTAATTTGTTCGTTCAGATAATATTCGCGCTGTGTTTTTTCCATCTGGCGCTTGACTCGTCCGCGGATTTTCTTTTCCACCTGCAGCAAATCAATTTCACCTTCCAGCAAACCCATTAGCTTTTCCAGACGCTTGGGCAGGCTTTGTATTTCCATTAATTTCTGCTTGTCTTCAAGCTTGATACTAAGATGCGCGGCAATTGTATCACCCAGCCGGCTGCCATCTTCAATCGCCAAAATGGATGCCATGATTTCAGCAGGAATCTTGCGGTTCAATTTTACATATTGTTCAAACTGGGATTTAAGCGAACGCTGGTAAATTTCCACTTCACGATCAGCCGCATTCTTATCATCAACCAGCTTCACATCAGCAAAAAAATATCCTTCACTGTCGATGAAACGTTCTATTTTACCCCGCCTAACACCTTCAACCAATACTTTAACCGTGCCGTCTGGCAGCTTTAACAATTGCAATACAGTCGATACCGTTCCAATCTCATAAACGCTGTTTTCAGTGGGTTGATCATCTGTTGCATTTTTCTGGGTAACCAGCAAAATTTGTTTGTCTGCCGCCATAGCTACTTCAAGCGCTTTGATTGACCGCTCTCTTCCAACAAATAAAGGTACCACCATGTATGGATAAACAACGACGTCTCGTAAAGGCAATACGGGAATATTCAACTTGTTCACATCGCTCGAAACAATTGCCATAAGTTAGCCTCCGCTATATTTATTCAGGTGGTCTTCGCTTAAATCAGCATCTACTCTGCCGCTGACTGCTGCTGTTCCGGATTTTCATAAATCACGATTGGTTTCGTCTCTCCATGAATGGCTGACTCATCAATAATGACTTTTGAAACGTTAGATAAAGAAGGAAGCTCGTACATGATATCAAGCAATGCTTTTTCAAGAACTGACCGCAAACCGCGCGCACCAGTCTTTTTAGCAACGCAATGTTCTGCAATGGTTTGTAGAGCGCAATCCCTAAATTCCAGGGCTACACCTTCCATCTCGAACAATTTGCGATACTGTTTCACCAGCGCATTTTTAGGTTCGACTAAAATGCTAACCATGGCATTCAGATCAAGTTCTTCAAGTGTCGCAACAACCGGCAGACGACCAATCAGTTCTGGTATCAAACCAAATTTGATCAAATCCCCAGGCTCGACATCACGTAACAGATCGCCTACCGTTTTGGCATCTTCCTTGCCATGAATTTCAGCAGAGAATCCGATACCCGATTTTTCAGAACGATCACGAATAATTTTTTCCAGTCCGGCAAATGCACCGCCACAGATAAATAAGATATTCCGGGTATCTACCTGGATAAATTCCTGCTGGGGATGCTTGCGGCCACCTTGTGGCGGCACGGACGCGACAGTACCCTCGATCAGTTTCAACAATGCCTGCTGAACACCTTCACCGGATACATCACGTGTAATAGATGGATTTTCCGACTTACGGGAAATCTTGTCGATTTCGTCAATATAAACGATGCCCATCTGAGCTTTAGCCACATCATAATCACAACGCTGCAAGAGTTTCTGGATAATGCTCTCAACGTCTTCCCCTACATAGCCAGCTTCTGTCAATGTAGTGGCATCGGCAATCACAAACGGCACATTCAGCATGCGTGCCAGCGTTTCTGCCAGCAAGGTCTTGCCGCTGCCAGTCGGGCCGATTAAAAGAATATTGCTTTTGTTAAGCTCGATATCATCAAGCTTCGTATGCGTACGCAATCGTTTATAGTGGTTATAAACCGCAACAGACAATACTTTTTTTGCCTGATTCTGGCCGATCACATATTCGTCCAGTGTTTTACGTATTTCAGTCGGCGTTGGGCGCTTGGGTACCTCATCTGTCGCGGGGGCAGACTTCTGGTCACGCGTATCCTCACTGATGATATCATTACACAGTGCAACACACTCATCGCACACATAAACAGACGGCCCAGCGATAAGCTTGCGTACTTCATGCTGACTTTTACCGCAAAATGAGCAATGGAAAATCTTGTCCCTGCCATTGTTGCCGCGCTGGTCATTGCTCATAAGACATCACCTCTTCAGTTAAAATATGTATATAGGGTCTAATGACGCCAATTCAACTGATTGCCCATACCTATATTATTACTGCTTATTGGTCCGGTAATCGAGTAATTTATCTACAATCCCGTATTCCAGAGCCCGTTCAGCGCTCATAAAGTTGTCTCTATCAGTATCTTTAGCAATAATTTCGACCGATTGCCCTGTATGATGCGCTAAAATCTGGTTGAGGCGTGTGCGAATTTTCAAGGTTTCTTCCGCATGTATCGCTATATCGGAAGCCTGCCCCTGCACGCCGCCTAATGGCTGATGTATCATCACCCTGGCGTTTGGCAGACAGTAACGCTTGCCTGCTGCACCCCCAGCAAGCAATAAAGCCCCCATACTAGCGGCCTGACCAATGCACATCGTGCTAACATCTGGCTTGATGAATTGCATGGTGTCATAAATCGCCATCCCGGAAGTAACCACACCACCAGGTGAGTTGATATAGATGGAAATATCCTTATCCGGATTTTCCGACTCCAAAAACAATAATTGCGCGACAACAAGACTGGCTGTCATGTCATCTATTGGTCCATGAATAAAAATGACCCTGTCCTTCAGCAGGCGCGAATAAATGTCATATGCCCGCTCCCCTCTTGCAGTCTGCTCTACTACCATCGGCACTAAATTCGCGACAATGCTCGAACTATTCATCTTGTTACCAGACATATCCATTTCCTTATCGTTAAAATTATGTACGAATACCCTTCGCTTCCGCATATGTCATGGATTTTGTGGTCATCGGCACACTTTCCATGAGCTTGTCCAGCACCTGATCTTCCAGCACTTGCGACTCTACACCATTGCGACGCTCATCAGAGGATAACCACTGTACAACCTCTGCCGGATTTTCATAAACAGCTGCAATTTCCTGAATTCGCTTCACCACACGCTCAGCATCCACCTTAATATCCTGCTGCCTGGCGTACTCTGCAATCAGCAAACCCAGCGCTACTCGTTTAGTTGCAACCTCATTAAATCTGCTCATCTCCTCACCTGAGTGATTGTGATGATCGTGATGCTGTGGATATACTTCATCATGTATATTTTTTGCTTCTTTTGCAACAAGCGATGCAGGCACATCCAGCGGATTCTGCTCTAACAGCTGACGAAAGACCTGTTCCTTCAATTTTTCCTGTACCAGACGATCACGCTCTTGCTCTAATGACTGTTTTATCTGGGCAGACAAATCGTCTAACGTTCCTGACTTAACGCCCAGACGCTTGATAAAAGCTTCATCGAGTTCGGGTGCTTCAGATTCGAATACCTGCTTTACCTGCACGACAAAATCAACTGGCTTGCCGGCACGTTCCGCAATGGTAAAATCAGCGGGAAATGCCAGATTAATCGTTCTTTCTTCCTCTGCTTTGGCACCCACCAGAGCTGCCTCAAAACCTGGCAGCATCACATTACTGCCGAGTTCAAGCGGGAAGCTCTGAATTTTATTTTCAGTGTCCGCATTA
Source organism: uncultured Coxiellaceae bacterium (assembly GCA_964583565.1). Classification (GTDB taxonomy): domain Bacteria; phylum Pseudomonadota; class Gammaproteobacteria; order DSM-16500; family DSM-16500; genus Aquicella. The sequence continues at coordinate 702 of CAZOVT010000063.1, read as the reverse complement.
CCCTCAAAGATGGCGTAATAATCGATGACCACACGATCTTTTTCTTGCGCAGGGCGCTCAACCAGCTTCCACTTGGTAAACTGTTTACGCAGCTGGCCTACTACATGGTCAATATCCTGCTGGTCGATACTAATATCCAGCTTTTCGATACTGTCCACTGCAAAATGAATTGCCTCGATATCAGGCAGCACTTCAAATGAAGCCGTAAATTCGAGCGGCTGATTGACCATCACAGACTTTGGCTCAACACGCGGCGAGCTGACAGGCTGAAGTTTTTCAGTGGTAATAGCCTCGTACAGGGACTGCTGTATCACGTCACTCAGCGCTTCTTTACGAGCATCTTCGCCATAACGCTGGTGGATATAAGAAATGGGTGCTTTACCAGGACGGAACCCCTTGATGTTGGCATTTTTAGCAAAACGGTCGATACGCTTCGTATAAGCAGCCTCAACCTGATTGGCAGGAACTGTTATAGTGAGACGACGCTCTACCTTGCTGACTTTTTCAACTGATACTTGCATGATGTTACCCTGATAATTATTTGAACGCTAATGATGGTTGTGTATAAGAATAGATACTCAGTTTTATTGGCTGCCATTATAGTCAGAAACCCTATATGACGCCAGAGTTTGTCGTCAATCCAGTTTTGCGAAAGGAGAGACTCGAACTCTCACGGGTTGCCCCACTGGAACCTAAATCCAG
>CAZOVT010000062.1:0-7001 GCA_964583565.1 uncultured Coxiellaceae bacterium | reverse complement strand
TATATACTGAATAATGGGTTGTGCAGAGCCGGGCTGCGAAAATGGCTGACGATATGCCTGCATAACAGCGTCAGATGGTTGATTCATGACAGATTGCGAAATCATGAGATCAATGAAGTGGGTACCATTTCTGGATTGATTGTAGCCATGAAATGCTTCACGTAACTCAGCGGCCTGCTCCTGAAATGGCAGCGATATATCATCACCCTGCATGGGACGTAAAAATGCTTCATAGAACACCAGCCCTCTGCAGTTATCCTGATTATTAAGAGCATAATCCAGCCCGATCACGGAGCCGCAGCCATGCATGACAATCACAATATCTTTCAATTTTAGCGAGTTTATAAAATGGTTAATAAAAGTTATATGATCGTGAATAGAATAAGCGATATCAGGCTTGGATGATTTCCCAAATCCAATGAGATCAGGTGCTATGCAGCGGCCTAATGATGATAAACGAGGAATTACATCACGCCAAATATAGCTGAAGGTGGGAATGCCATGTAAAAATAAAATCGGCTTGCCGCTGCCAGCTTCTATATAGTGCATTTTTGCACCCATAATCTCCACTTCACGATGATCCTTCGTCATATACAGTCCTTATGCTGCCTGTGCAAAGTCAAATAGCTCGCGTAATACCACGGAGTAAGTCACAAATCCTACGCCATCACTGGATTTAATATCGCTAACCAGTTTTTGCCAGCGTTCAACAAGAAACTGATAACGGCTAATCCATATATTGATTCTATCTTCAATATGCTTGTCTTTGGCCTCTTTGGATTTCATCATCAATACACTAGCGCTCAGTTTACGCTGAATCCTGTCAAGATCATCGCGAAACCCTGCTCGCGCCAGCTCATCCCACTGTGTTTCGACAATATAAACGTTCATCAATTCTCTAAGCCAGTTTAACTCCAGACGCTCCCCAATCAAGTAGTATGTTTTAGCAACTGACTCCAGATTAATTTTGTCTTTTCTCGATGCTTCAATAATATCAAGCGATGTAAATAATGCCTGACAACAAGCGATATTTTTTGCCAGCTTTTCGGGAACGCTTTGCTCAATAAGACCTGATTTGACAAGGTCATAGCTCTCCTGGCCGCTCACATCGAGTAATGACGGCATTAATCCGGTCAGTTGATCAGCCATAGGCTGGAATTCATCTATTACTTCCGTAATATCCATATCTGGTTTGCGATTGCGTAGAAACCATCTGGTGGCTCGTCGAATAAGGTTGTAAATTTGCAAAATCATACGAAACTGCACTTCTTGTGCTACCTTATAATCCAGCGAAACAATTTGCTGCCAGATCTCATCAAAATGGTAAATACTGGAAGCAACAGAGAAGGCACGAATAATAAAATCTGTCGATGCACCCGTTTCACGCTGGAGCCGCTCGACAAAATTGATTCCCATTCGATCCGTAATATTTTTACATAGCTGCGTTGCTATGATTTCACGCCGCAAACTATGACTCTCCATTTGTTTTTCAAATTTAGTCCGCATGGGAACGGGAAACGCTGTTAACAGGTATTTAGCAAAATAGGGATGCTCTGGAATCTGCGTGGCAAGTATATTCTGTTTCAAATACATTTTACTGTATGCAAACAGGATGGCAATTTCCGGGCGGGTGAGTGGTTTATTGTTTGCCTTGCGCTCAAGCAATGTCTTATGGTCCGGCAAGTATTCAAGCCTTCTATCCAGCTTGCCTATTTTTTCCAGATAATCAATGTAGTGTCGGAACAGATCCATCGATTGCTGCGAAACAAAAAACTCAAGGCTGATCATCTGGTTTTGATCATAATTATCATCCAGAACTAACTCGGCGACTTCGTCAGTCATGCTTTCAAGCAGATGATTGCGCTTGTCGCGCGTCATATCTTTAGATAACACCATACGGTTCAGTAAAATTTTTATATTCACTTCATGGTCGGAACAATCAACGCCAGCTGAATTATCAATAAAATCTGTATTGACGAGACCACCCAGCAGCGAGTATTCAACTCGCGCCTGTTGTGTCATGCCAAGATTACCTCCTTCGGCAATCACGCGCGCGGTGAGTTCGCTGGCGTCAATCCTGATCGCATCATTACTGCGATCTCCAACATCTAAATGTGTTTCCTGAGTGGATTTCACAAACGTACCAATGCCGCCATTCCAGATTAAATCAACTGACGATTTCAGCATGGCTTTAATGAGTTCACTGGGGATCATGCTGTCTTTTTTGACATTCAACAGCTTTTTAATTTCAGGTGACAACTTGATTGATTTTGCACTTCGATTAAATACGCCGCCGCCAGATGAAATTAAGTCTGGATTATAGTCAGTCCAGGCAGATCGAGGCAGGTCGAACAAGCGTTTTCTTTCTTCATAACTAGCCGCTGGATCTGGGTCAGGATCCAGAAATATATGCAAATGATTAAACGCGCCCACCAGTTTGATATGTTTTGACATTAACATGCCATTACCAAAAACATCACCAGCCATGTCGCCGATACCAACGACTGTTATATCCTCATTCTCAGGATTGATTCCCAGGTCGCGAAAATGACGCTTAACCGATACCCAGACGCCTCGCGAGGTGATGCCCATTTTCTTATGGTCATACCCCATTGAGCCGCCGGAGGCGAATGCATCATCCAGCCAGAATCCATATTGTTGTGCTATGCCATTTGCAATATCCGAAAAGGTCGCTGTGCCTTTATCCGCCGCAACAACCAGATAAGGGTCATCCTGATCATAACGAACGACATTGGGCGGTGGAACAACAACGCCCTCTTTAATGTTATCGGTCAAGTCAAGCAAGCCGCAGATAAATATCGAATAACAGCTGATACCTTCCTTGAGATATTCTTCTCTGGTCATCTCGGGTGTTTGCAGCTTCTTCACAACAAAACCACCTTTGGCACCTTCCGGGACAATCACCGTGTTTTTAACTTGTTGTGCTTTCATCAAGCCAAGTACTTCTGTGCGGAAATCTTCACGTCTGTCTGACCAGCGTAAACCGCCTCGCGCGACTTTCCCCGCGCGCAAGTGCACACCCTCTACCTGAGGTGAATAGACAAAAATTTCATATTTTGGACGCGGCAGCGGCAATTCGGAAATCAGCGACGGATCAAACTTAAATGACAAGTATGGTTTATATTTACCATTATCAAGCTGATAATAATTAGTGCGTATGGTGGCTTGTATGACTTCCAGCAGCCTGCGCAAGATGCGGTCTTCATCCAGGCTGGTGACATTATCCAGAGATGATTCAATGTAGGCAACCAAATCACCTGGATCGTTATGTTTTCCGGTTTGATATTGAGGATCGAACCGTATTGAAAACAACTGTACCAGTCCCTTTGCAATTTCAACATTGTTGATTAGCGTTTGCTCGATATAGTTTTGGCTAAAAGTAAAGCCTGTCTGGCGTAAATACTTGGTGTACGCACGCAGCATCACCGTTTCATGGCTGGTAAGATTGGCGTCTAAAACAAGGCGGTTAAATCCATCGTTTTCTGCGTGTCCAAACCAGACTTCCTTAAATGCATCCTGAAATATATCTTTGATATCATTTATATCAAGCTCTTTGTTGACGACATAATCCATATCAAAATCATTAATCCAGATTGAATCGCCGTTTTTGAACTTGAGCTTATGTGGTCTTTCGCCTATTACTTTAAGACCCATATTTTCAAAAATAGGAAGGACATCTGATAATACGATCGTTTCCTCGGCATGGAATAGCTTGAGATTTAAAATGCCATTTCCTGATTTATCAAACAGCATGCCAAGCGGGCTATTTTCATTGAGCGACTCTATTTTTTCGATATCGCGTAACGCATAATCAGGCGAGTAATATTCTGTATAACTGCCAGGAAATGCCTTTGCATATTTTTGGTAATAACGCAAACCTTCAGCTTCGCCATATTTGCTAACAAGCAGCTCTTTTAAACAATCCGCCCAGGACCGCGCAACTTCAACCAGTTTCTTTTCCAGCTCCGATACTTTGTATTCAAGTTGTTTTTTCGGATTGACGCGAATCAGGTAATGAATACGGGCAAGCACCGAGTCTGAAAAATAGGTTGTGAAAGTGCTTTCAAGACCATTAAACGCATCCATCAGGGTATCTTGTATTTTTGACGCCAGATCTGTATTGAATACGTCTCTCGGCACGTAAACAAGACAGGAGAAATAGCGATAATAGGCATCACGTCTAACTAACAGTCGGACGAGTTTTCTTTCTTTGATATGAATAATACTTTGTGTCAACTCAAGCAATTCTTTCTGACTTGCCTGAAATAAATCATCTCGCGGCAATGTATCAAGAATATGTACCGCCGCCTTGCCGTCATGACTATCAGGTGGATAGCCCAGATCCCGTAAAATTTGATCGACTTTATGTCTTAAAAATGGAATTTGCCTCGGGCTGGAGTGATACGCTGTCGATGTATAAAGACCTATGAATCTGCGTTCACCAATTAACTCACCCTTTTCATTAAACATTTTTACACCGATATAATCGGTATAGGCTTCACGATGCACTGTTGATTTTGTATTTGTTTTTGCAACAATCAAAATATCTTTTGATAAAGCCATTTTTCTTGCTTGCGGCGGCAGAGCAGAATAGCTTTTAGATGCCGCACTTCCTGTTGCATCACGTAATACACCCAGACCGGACCCCGGAACAATTTGCAGCGCGCGGCTTGTTCCATCCCCTATCAGTTTATAATCACGAGCACCAAGAAATGTAAAATTATTACTAATTAGCCAGCGTAAAAAATCTCGTGTTTCTGCGATTTCAGCCATATCCAGATGCGAAGGGTTGTTTTCCAGTTCAACAAGACATGCTTCTACCCTGCCTACCATTTTGCGCCAGTCAGCAACCGCAGACCGCGAGTCAGACAGTACTGCAGCTATCGTGCTGCAAAGATCTTCCATCACTTTATCATCGGTAATACGGTCAATTTCGATATAAATAGGCGCTTCAGTGGATACGTCCTGATCTGTAATCCCATTTTGATAGATACTGACAATGTGCCCTTTTTCATCACGTTTAACTTTTAAACCGCCTAAATGAACAATGTAATGAATTTCAATACCATGACGTTTTAATACCATTCGGGTTGAATCGACTAAAAATGGGATATCATCGTGAGAAATTTCAATGACTGTATGTGATAATTGAAAGCCGTCTTTGTCCTGCTCAGGGTTGAATACCCTGATTTTGGCTTCATTACGCTTACGCTGATAACAAAAAACCCAGATGGATTGTAAAATGCCATATAGTTCGGCAATGGATCTATCCTGAAGATCTTCCAGTGCGGATGAAGCGAAAATCCGCTGTGCAAACTCATCTATCAGTGAACGCTGGTTTTCTTTATTATTCTTTTTTATCAGGCTCTTGATCTGGTCGATAATATGTTGGCATTCAACATTGTTCAAACCCGGCATAGGTGTTCCTCTCTTAAGTGCCACGGTATTTATATTAATTGCTAAAATCCCACAGGACGAGGACGGCGTGCATTTGAGTCTTATATAGGCTAAATCTCAACGAAGATAATGCGGCTCCGCTTTTATTGTTGCTTCCGCCAACATCAGGAGCGCATCAGCGCCTGGTTTACATGTATTGTCTACCGACTCTGCCTGAATACCAGTCATTTTAAACAGGGGTACCTGATATGTCGCCCAGCCATCGCCAACACCATGCCACTCCGCAGACACGGGCATCGGGAATAATGCATCATCAGCCTGAAGGGCATCGGGCACACAGGTACGCTCATCCCTTTGCAGCGTCACAACATTGCTGCCATCCTGTATGACATACTCAGCCCAGTGTATCTGGCCCATTCTGGCATCAACGCAGACAGCAATTTTATTCCACCCTTTGCTTAACCATGCTGATTGCGCCAATACAGCCAACGATGAAACAGGAATGAGTGGTTTTTGAACAGCAAAACCAATACCCTGAGCGACACATTTTGCAATCCTGATGCCTGTAAAACTACCTGGGCCGCAGCCATAGGCAATAGCATCGAGGGATTCCAGATTGAATGAATGGCTGCCTAGCAGCTCGGTAATGAGGGGTAAAATCAGTTGGGCCTGCTTCATGGGAGCAATGCGATCCATGGTGCTTATTTGCCCGTTATGCAGCAGTCCGATGGAGCAGGTAGAAAAAGACGTATCAAATGCCAGAATATTCACGCTTTATCCGGCCATTCTTTTTTAAGGTGATCTAACTTGTTATCAACCTCTTTCCAGTCATCCGCATCTGCCGGCGCATCTTTGATTCGATTAATATTAGGCCACTTTTCAGCCAATTCAGTATTTAGTTGAAGGAATGCCTGATATTTCTCAGGTAAGTCATCTTCTGAGTAAATAGCATTCACCGGGCATTCCGGCTCGCACAAGGCACAATCGATGCATTCATCAGGATTAATAACAAGAAAGTTTGGGCCTTCGTAAAAGCAATCGACGGGGCATACTTCGACACAGTCGGTATATTTGCAGTTTATGCACTTCTCTGTCACAACAAATGTCATGGTGAGGGTTACCTATGTCGAGACCCTGGTACGTTGTTTCACTAACAATGTCTGGTATTTGCGTACTCGCGTCACCCATCCCCCAGTGGGACCCCTGACGCTGCGTTCGCAAATACCAGACATTGTTAGTGAAACAATCTATATCTACTAATTACATAACAAAAATACACCGTGGATATGTACATATCCACGGTGTTGAAAACATGCCCGAGGCCGGAATCGAACCGGCACGAGATTAGATCCCGAGGGATTTTAAGTCCCTTGCGTCTACCAGTTCCGCCACCCGGGCATAAACTACTACTTTTGAGGCTGGGGTCGGGATCGAACCGGCGTACACGGCTTTGCAGGCCGCTGCATAACCACTCTGCCACCCAGCCTGAGGTTTAACTTAATTCTGGAGCGGGAAACGAGACTCGAACTCGCGACCCCAACCTTGGCAAGGTTGTGCTCTACCAACTGAGCTATTCCCGCATA
>CAZOVT010000061.1:1468-7130 GCA_964583565.1 uncultured Coxiellaceae bacterium | reverse complement strand
AAAGCAGAATGGAGTTAGTCCAGTTCATCAAATTTATTCGTGAAACTTGCCGGGAAACTGTTTCCAGAGAGCAGGAACAGCAAAGTGAAGATACTTATTTACGCTCATGCTATGTTCGTCTTGGGTTGATCATGTATACGTTAAAAGTGATTAATGATGAATATGGTTTTTTCAAACCAGATGGAAACCGGTGGCTTGGAAAATATAATGGCAGTTCACTCTATAAGAGGTGTGAAAAAGCGTTAAATATCCGTCAGCTCACCGATTTAACCTGCGATCAAAAAATGGCATGGTTAGTGGTGTTAAACACCTATGTGCTTGAGATTGCAAACCAGACGGAAAAATACAAAGATAACCCGGCATTTCAGAAACTGGAATTGCACCGTAGTAAACTAGACCATATTTGCACCCATAAGACAGAATTGCATAATGAGCCTGGCTGGGCAATGTGGAGTGCGACGACAGCGGCAAGCAATCTGGCAAGTTTAGCCGCAGGGCAAGCGATTAGTGCAGCAGTTGTTGAAACCGCAGGTATCGGATCAGCGGTAACAGCCGCCGGTATGGTGGTTGGCCTGGCGTCGGGACCAGCGGGTTTGTTAGCACTAGGTGCTGCGACAGTTATTATGAGCCAGGTGGTGCGGACAACATTACCAGTGGTAGGCGGCTGGTTTGCATCTTATTTTATTGACTGGATAAGTCAGACAACCAGTAATGCAACGAGACATATCATCAGACATACGTTAGCAGAGAACAAGCCAAAAGGTTACTATGAATTAGTGAATCATCCACGGTTGAGTGACGAGGAAAGAGAGTTTATTCAGAAGTGGATTGAAACGGTGCTGGCACTGCCAGGTACGGTTATCACCGCAGAGGAAAAAAAGCAGATCCGAACCGTATTAGGTATTCAAGCTGAAAATGATGCCGAATTTATTCCACATTCTGATTTGGCACCAGTATTCAGTGCAAGACACTAACATTCCATTCGTCCTGAGAAGCCGCATGACATGCGGCTTCTCAAAGCATCAACAGTCTTAAGCGGGTCCTAATATTTTTACTACGCTATCATAGTCTGGTTCATTGGTAATTTCGGGTACCAGCTCTGTGTAAACAATTTTTTTATGTTCATCAATCAAAATGACGGCACGAGCCAGTAATCCGGCTAAGGGACCATCAATAATACCCAGGCCATAATCGTTGCCAAATTGTGGATGTCGAAAAACGGAAACAGGTTGTACATTATCCAGATGTTCAGCGGCACAAAAGCGTTTTTGCGCGAATGGTAAATCAGCAGAAACGCAGAGTATGAGTATGTCTTTGTGTTTGGCCGCGATTTCATTAAATTTGAGCATCGCTGTTGCACAGGTAGAGGTATCAAGGCTTGGAAAAACATTGAGTATTATTTTTTTACCAGGATAATTTTTAAGGCTGATTTCGCTTAAGTCTGTTTTAGTGACTGTAAAATCATGTGCAGATGAGCCGACTGCAGGCAAATTTTCACATGTGTTGATTGGGCTGCCTTTGAGGGTGATAGTGGCCATGCGAAGTCCTTTTAAAAAATAATGTTATATATCAACTTGTTATGCCGTTTTGGCGGGGTGATTTCTATTTCCATAGTATAATATAGTCAAGGGGAAGCCATCTGGCTAGGGCTATTTGTATCTGAAGATAAGGATATGCCTGAATGAGACGATTCATATTGTTGCTGCTATTTATTGCGATCGGCGCTGCTGCCGGTTCGCCGTTTGTATATGGCGTGCTTTTCAAGCAAGAGATGATGAGGCTGGTTGATGTTATCAATAGCGGCGGTCTCATTAAGCTTAGTGTGATGGATTATAAACGCGGCTGGGCGGTATCACAGGCTCACATTAAAGTAGAACCTGGCACGGTATTTCTGGATAACCCTGCTATGAAACCAGCACTAGCTGGTAACAATGCCAGCATGGTTGTTGATATACAAATTCAGCATGGACCGTTGATTTATAATCCCATAGAAAAACGTTACGCATTAGCTTATGGCAGTGTGAGCGGGTTTATTAGTCTGCCCGATCAAATTGAAACAGTATTATACGGGAAAAAATCTCCAAATGGTTTCATGCAGTTTGATGCTGTTTCTTCATTTAAAGGAAACTGGTTTAGCCAATATAAAATTCCTCCCATCACGCTGCCATCTACTGATGTAGCTGGACGCTGGGGTGGAATGGATGCGGTTTTTCATGTGGATGTTAAACAGGATAAACTAGAAAAATATTATACCAAAGCGACCATTAACGCATTAGAAGTGAGAGCTGAAAAACCAGAAGCAGCCGAGATGATTCCAAATGTTAATGCACAACCCATTACCTATGAAAACTCCATGAATAATACGCATGGATATGCATTTAATTCGGTATTCAGCACGCCTTCTGTTGTTATTGTTTCTGGTTCTACGCCCGTTTTTGCATTAAAAAATCTAAAACAGGTATACACACAAAAATCAAATTTATCAGATAATTTATTAAATATATATTCTTCACTGACACTGGATACATTCAGTTTAATAAATTTTCCCATCCATCTGAATAAATCCGGCATTTATTTTAATATAAAAAATTTAAATGCGAAGGAATATGACGAACTCTATGATTATGCTACCTCAATAAAGCGTGCAATGACCGAAGAAGAATTAACCAAACTGCAATCATTAATACCAAAAATCATATCACCGTCATCTTATTTGACTATTGATATTGGCATGAACACATCAGACGGCGTATTGGTAATGAACAGTAAATTAAGCTGGCCGCAGTTGTTATCAGGGCAAATGAATATGCAGACATTATTGATGTCTGCCAATGCAACAGTAGCAATGCGGATTTCCAGCGCGTTATTGGATAAAATGATTGCGGCATATCTGGAACAGCCTGATCAGGCGCAGATGGTACAGCAAATGATTCAGCAGTATCTGCAGGCAGGCTATTTACTAAAAGATAATAATGATTATGTAACATCGATTGTTTATCAAAATGGTTCGGTCAAGGCAAATGGACATGACGTCAAGCCTTAGATTTTCATTGGCAAGATAACCAGTTCTTTTCCTTTCAGATGCAGGTTACACTGTTATTTCCCAGAAATAACAGTAATTTCAATTATCTACACTGTTTACAATTAAACAATATTTGTTTATAATTAAACAAATGGGAGTGATTATATGCACGCATCAAAAACGCATCATCCTGCATTAATGGCAGACAGTGAGCGTATTAAATTAGCCAAGATGCTGCTCAAATTGTTTTTACATTGGGGGCTGGATACCACGGCGCAACTGGCACTGCTTGGATTGAGTCCAACCAGTCGTGCAATGCTGACGCGCTATCGGCAAGGTAAAACGCCATTGCCTTACACGCAGGATATGCTTGATCGTGCTGGCTGGCTGCTGATTATTCATCATGCATTGCGTTCATTGTATCCAGCCGATACAAAGCGGTGTTATGCATGGGTCACATTACGTCATCAGGCATTGCAATATGCTACACCAGTTGAGTATATGCAGAAGAATGGTTTAATTGGTATTGCGAAGATTGCACGTTTTTTACAGATGCAACTGGTTGCATAATAATGACAGCATTATTTAGCAGTGTTATTGATTTAAATCAGGATGTCATTAGAAATATTGTTAATATGCTTTCAGCACAAAATGCGTTTGATGATTTAACCGATGACTCGGATGATGCATATCAAATAGCAGAAAATGCCATGCAGCGAGTGATGCAGCAAACCGGCATGATTACCAGCGATTTACACTTTCATTATACAGCCGCCATTGATTATCCCTTTGCAACGGATCATTTCATGGCAACACGATATTCAGATGGAACATTTCCTGTCTGGTATGGGTCAGTCGATAAAATAACCAGTATTTATGAAACGGCATATCATATGTATCGCAGAGAGATGCAGGTTGAAGGTGCTGAGTTTGTTGAAGAAATAATACGTGAACGTCTTGTTTATGATATTAAATGCGAAGCCATGCTGATTGATTTAACGATGGAAAATGGAAAACGTGACCAACTGATTCAGGATGAATATGCATATACACAAATAATTGGTAAGAAAATATATGAACAAGGGTTTCCTGGGCTGCTGGTACCATCTGCGCGGCATGCAGATGGTGTCAATGTTTCTGTTTTTAAGGCAGAGGTGCTAAAACAGCCGCGTGTTAATTGTATGCTGACCTATCGACTGCAGCCACAACAACAGAAGCTGGATGTTTATCAGAAGGGCAGACTTATTCAGACGATTAGTTGGTAATGAATTTCAAGTGTTGTCTATTGAAATATTTCATACACTCGATATTTGAGTTGATTTTAGTTATCGTTTGAATGATGATGGTTCCTGCATAAAATGCAGGAAAATATTTTTTATAGATAGCAAGGAGCAATCCATGGCAAAAATTCTTTGTGTACTTTACGATGATCCCGTTGACGGATTTCCAGCTTCTTATGCGCGAGATGACATCCCAAAACTAGAACGTTATCCTGATGGGCAACTTTTACCAACACCTAAAAAGATTGATTTCAAGCCTGGGCAATTGTTGGGATCTGTTTCGGGTGAGCTCGGATTACGCCAATTTCTTGAAGCGCAGGGTCATACGTTTATTGTCACATCAGATAAGGATGGACCTGATTCAACGTTTGAAAATGAATTATCTGATGCAGACGTTGTTATCTCACAGCCATTTTGGCCTGCTTATTTAACGGCAGAGCGAGTTGCTAAAGCAAAAAAATTAAAATTAGCCATTACAGCGGGCATTGGCTCAGATCATGTTGATTTACAGGCTGCTATTGAAAAAGGCATTACCGTTGCTGAAGTGACTTATTGTAATAGTAACAGCGTTGCTGAGCATAATGTCATGGCGATTTTAGCGTTGGCTCATAATTACATCCCTTCTTATCAATGGGTCATTAAAAATGGCTGGAATATTGCTGATTGTGTTGCAAGAGCTTATGACATCGAAGGCATGACAGTGGGGATTATTGGATCAGGCCGTATTGGTTTAGGAACCATGAAAAGATTAAAACCATTTGATGTTAAACTGCACTATACGGATCGACATCGTTTACCTGAAAAAATTGAAAAAGAACTTGGGCTTACTTATCATGCCCATGTTGAAGACATGGTTCCTCTTTGTGATATTATCTCATTAAGCTGCCCTCTCCATCCTGAAACTGAACATTTGTTCAATGATGAATTAATCAGCAAAATGAAACGGGGCGCTTATCTTGTCAATACAGCGCGAGGGAAAATCTGCGATCGCGATGCTGTTGTGAGAGCACTGGAAAGTGGTCAGTTAGCCGGATATGCTGGCGATGTCTGGTTCCCTCAACCTCCACCTAACGATCATCCCTGGCGATCGATGCCTCATCATGGTATGACACCTCATGTTGCAGGTACGACACTCTCTGCTCAAGCACGTTATGCTGCAGGCGTACGAGAAATACTTGAATGCTGGCTGGAAGGGCACCCTATTCGTGATGAGTATTTGATAGTTGATCATGGAAAATTAGCTGGTGCAGGTGCTCATTCTTATACCGCAGGTGATGCAACAAAGGGTTCAGAAGAAGCCAGCAAGTTTGAGAAAGGAAAGTAAAAACATGGGCCAGATTACATTACACCGGCGGTTATT
>CAZOVT010000061.1:0-1458 GCA_964583565.1 uncultured Coxiellaceae bacterium | reverse complement strand
TTTTTAAGGCTTATGCGAGGCAGCTTGCAATTTCCTGCCATGGGATTACTGTAATATTTTCTGCAATTAAATATCGCTTTGGTGTCTGGCATACAATATAACCTTGTTTAGCATTAGCATATTCTTTCATGAATATTTTTAAATGCCGTGCATTCTTTTCCGTTGGACGGTCATTCCATTTAACTTCAATAGGGATATACCCATTGTCATATTGAATGACATAATCCACTTCTGGCCCAGCATGATCGCGCCAATAAAGAATTTTCATCGGCATGGGTTGTAAACGCGTATGACGAATTAATTCAAGACCTACAAATTGTTCAAATAAATGTGCCATCGTGGAGATAGGTAAATTCACCCCTTCCTCAGCGCATAAACGACGAATGCCCAGATCGAAAATGAGATATTTAGATGTTTTGCTTAAGCGTGAACGTGTAGAGGAATGAGTTAATGGCTCAATGCGTTCTGCTAACAAACAATCTTCTAAAATTTGATAGTAGCCCGCAATGGTTGTATGAGCGATGCCAATTTCTTGCGATAACTTGCTCATATTAACCAAATTTCCTGATTCACTTGCTGCTAGCAAGATGAATTTGGCAAAATGACCCATATTTCTGACCAATGCCTCGGCACGAACCTCTTCTTCCAGATAAGTTTTAACATATGAATCCAGGTCAACGTTTTTGTCTTGATCTAATTTCTCGGTAAAAATGCCTGGCATACTGCCATATAATAAAAGTGTTTGAATAGAGGGTAATGGTTCAGCCATTTCGTCTAGTAAAAGCGGATCAAGATGCATTAAGACCACCCGGCCAGGTAATAAATTCATACTGGCACCGTGTTTTAATTTTCGCGCGGAGGATCCCGTTAAAACAAATCGTGCCATGCGCTGGTCAATCAAGTCTTGTACAACATCTAAAATCAAAGGCACTTTCTGAATTTCGTCAATCACGACTACGGGATTATCAAGACGCTTTGACTGGATTTCCGCAGCGATTTCGCCCGCTAATAGAGTTGGATTTTTTTCGTATGCCTGTCGAGTTGCTGGCTGGATGAATGAATAATAAATATCAGGCTTAACTTGCTCGTGAATAAAGGTTGTCTTGCCTGTTTGCCTCGCGCCAAGCAGTAAAATACTTTTGCCTCTTTGAAGCGTGTGCTGAACGAGCGGGTATATGTTACGTTTTAAATATTTCATACACTCAATTATCAGTGAAATTTTAGTGTTATGCAATAGATTTCACTGATAATTGAGTTCTAGATATCATATTAACGTGGGTACATTGATTCACTAAAAATGTTTGGTGTTTGCGTACTCGCGTCACCCATCCCCGTATTCCTCTCTGTCATCCCTGCGCTCTTCTCTGTCATCCCTGCTCGCCACCTTGTCACCCCTGCCACTATTGTCATCCCCGCGTAGGCGGGGACCCATCCATGCCATTCCTGCGGGGTTAGTTA
>CAZOVT010000060.1:0-7314 GCA_964583565.1 uncultured Coxiellaceae bacterium | reverse complement strand
AAGGCGGGGGCCCAGCCCTAATTTAACTGCGAAATTTCAATTAATTTATGGGTACGTAATAATAACTAACCCCGCAGGAATGGCATGGATGGGTCCCCGCCTACGCGGGGATGACAAAATAGTGCTACGCGGGGATGACAAAATAGTGAATGACAGATTTGACCTCGCGGGGGGTTACAAAATAGTGAATGACAGATTTGACTATACTCCTCGCAAAGACGTGCTAATTTGCTATTTATACAAAATGCACTTCCGTTAACTGACCATCAAAAAGATCTGATATAATAAGCATATGCACCAGACACACAAGGCAATTGGCATATTAGGCGGCACCTTTGACCCCATCCACCTGGGTCACTTACGGATGGCCATAGAGCTATATGACGCTCTCGACCTTGCCAAGGTTCATATTATCCCCTGCTACCAGCCTGTACACCGCAAACAACCCGTTGCCTCCGCAGACCAACGTCTGGCCATGGTAAAATGCGCTATTGCAGATGAACCCGCCCTGCTTGCTGACGACCGTGAAATCCGGCGCCAGAGCCCCTCCTACATGATCGACACCTTACTGGATCTTAAGCAGGAAATGCCAGAAACACCTTTATGCCTGATGTTAGGTATCGATGCGTTTTTGAGTTTTTCCAGCTGGCATCGCTGGGAGGATATACTCTCTCATGCCCACTTGATTATCGCGCACAGGCCAAATTATCAAATACCCCCAACCGGCATTGTTGCAGACCTCCTGAAGGCACCGATACAACAAGAAATTGCATTTATTCACGAACATAACGCTGGCGGCATCCTCCTGCGCCCCATCACATCACTGGATATATCCGCGTCAGATATACGAAAACAGTTTGCAATGGGGAGAAATCCACGGTATTTATTGCCCGATAACGTTTATAACTACATTAACCAGCACGGCACTTACAGCATAATCGGAAACAAAACGCATGATGAATCCTGAAGAATTACGCGACATCACCGTCAAATCCCTGGAAGATTTAAAAGGTATAGACATCGTTACCATCGATGTTAGCTCATTCACCACTATCGCAGACTATATGGTCATCTGCACAGGCCGCTCTACCCGTCAGGTAAAAGCGCTTGCCGTCGCAGTTGCCACCAAAGTAAAAGAAGCCAACCATCCCATTGTCCGCACAGAAGGCGAGCGCGAAAGCGAATGGATTCTGGTTGATCTGGGCGATGTGATTGTTCACATCATGACCGCCACGACACGATCATTCTATAGTCTGGAAGACCTCTGGGAACCAGTGAAAGAATTACGTGAAGGCAAAAGCGGATCCGAGTGAAAACTCGATGAAACTGCGGTTGCTAACGATCACGCACAAAGCACCAGGCTGGATTCAGGAAGGATACATTGAATATACCAAGCGGCTGCCGCCGGCATACGCTCTGGAGCTAGTTGAAATTCCAGCTGAAAAACGTACTGCTAATGCTGATATCACCCGTCTTACCGAACGTGAAGGTGACAAAATGTTAGCTCACGTCAAAGCAGACCATCTTGTCATTGCGCTGGATATCAAAGGTAAACCGTGGACAACCGAACAGCTTGCCGAACAAATGGCAAGCTGGCACCAGAATGGTCAAAATATTGATTTGCTAGTTGGCGGACCAGAAGGCTTAGCACCAGCATGTCTTGCAAGAGCCAATGTTAAATGGTCACTTTCGCCGCTTACCTTCCCGCACATTATCGTAAAACTGATTATTGCTGAACAGATTTACCGCGCGTACACCATCCTGCAGAATCATCCCTATCATCGGTAATATTATTCCGGGCTATTCACACCAACAACTGCCAGCAATATTTTCACATTGTGACAATCAGCCGAGTCACCAGCAAGTCCCGCTTTGGCACAGGCAGCCTGTGCTTCCATAATACGCACACCGAACTTTTCCGGCTCACCCTGCTGCTCTTTTAACAATTCAATAAATCTTTCCGCCGCAGACATCACGATTTCACAATGACTAGCCATTTCACGTGTTTTTGTTTCATCCGCATGACAACGCTCAATTTCACGTTTCAACACAGCCGGATGGCGCATCAGATAATCAGACGGCATATTTTCCCGGCAGCCAGCCAGCACGCAGACAGGCAAAAAAATCCATAACCACTTCAATATATTTTTCATTATCAACATCACTTAAAAAAATGAATACGGTATGCCCGACTCTGTAAAGACCGACAGAAATGGCATTAGCACCAGCACAATACCCGCAACCAGCAAAAATATTACCGTACTAATAGGAACCATCAATGGGCTTCGTCTATGCTCAATATATTTCACAATGCTCGCGATTAAAAACCCAATACCAACGACAATACACCCCGTATCAACAAAATCCGATACCAGTGTCACTGGCTCCATCATATTAACGGCTACCCCGCCCAAACCTGTGCCGCCCGTACTATAGGCCAGAACGATAGCGGGCAACATAAAAAACAAGATAGTTTTGAATAAAAAATTCACCATGCTGCTCATAACCTTATTCAAGAGTTGGTAATATTATCGCATTTATTATAAATTAACTATTATGATAGGTAATTTATCTGCAGCAGCCAATTTAACAGCCATTAACTATCCTTATTGCGATAGTCATCTACCTTTTACTGATTATATCAAAGAATGCCGCAACATGATTGCAGCACGTAGACCCGACCTGCAAACAGACAATCCCGGCTGCCATCGTATCCTTGATGCAAACAGCCCTTATGAACTGCTGCCTGAGCCTGCCCAGTCATCCCAAAAAAGACGGGGGGCGCTCTTGATTCACGGCTTGTTAGACTGCCCTTACTCCCTGCGCGATATCGGAAATCATCTCCAGCAAACCGGGGTACTTTGCAGATCCGTCCTGCTGCCTGGTCATGGCACCATGCCATCTGATTTACTACATGTCACCTACCATGACTGGATTCAGGTCGTTCGCTATGGCGTTGAAAGTCTGAAAAACGAAGTCGACCAGATTTATCTGATTGGTTACTCCACTGGTGCAGCGCTGGCCATCTATCAGGCACTGCAAGATATACAAGTCGAAGGCATTGTTCTGCTGTCACCCGCCATCCGGATCAAAGCACCCGTTGACATTGTGGTCGGCTGGCGCCATCTCGTTCAATGGATGCAGGGAAATACGCCCTGGGCTTACGTTGATAATGAAAATGATTACACCAAATATCATTCCGTTACGTTAAATGCGGTAACGCAAGTCAGCAGACTAACAGACGTTATCCATGACCTGCGGCAGCACGGTGAGTTGATGCAGCCCATGTTAATGATCATGAGCCGAGAGGATGAAACCGTTTCCAGTCATCAAGCCATCCATTATTTTTCCGGCCTGCATAACCCTGACAACAAAATGCTGATCTATTCATCGACCAACCAGCAATATCCTGATCCACGCATTGTTGTCCGGCCTGGTGTCTATCCAGCGTTAAACATACGGCATCTATCACACACCGCTATTCCTTTCTCTGCTGATAATGAGCACTATGGACAACATGGTGATTATCCGTTTGCATCCAGACCAGATACAAACGCCATTTACGGTGCCTACAATAAGCTGGAAGTGAAGTTTAGCAAGGCACTCAAAAACATGCATCTATTGAAATCCACACATGAAGAACTAACCTATAATCCGGATTTTGAGTTTATGATGAAAGAAATCTGTCAATTTATCGCCGGTGACGAAACACTCATGCACATTTAAGCATTTAAAGTAACAATGGGATATTCTGCCATTTTTACATCGCTTGCAATAATTACTAAATTATTTAATTTGGCCTGAATAACTAACAGGCGATCAAATGGGTCTGCATCTGCACTTGAAGGTGCAGGAGGTGGTTATATGAAGCTTGTTTATTTTACGTGTCGTTTTGTTCTGAGTTTCACAGGACGTTTAATTGGTATTAATCCAATTTTTAATTCGTACCCAAGAGCGGATGAAAATTTGACAAGGGTCAATAATGATGGGAAGTTTTTAATATCTTCATTACCTGCCTCTAAACGTGATACAGCTGGTTTTTTGGTGTGCATGATTTTTGCAACATCATCTTGTGTCATCTTGCGTTTCTTTCTTGCATTTTTTAATTGCATAGCAAGGTCAATTTGCAATTTAGTTGCTTCATATATAGCACGTGTTTCCGGGTTGGATAACACTTCATTACGAAATTCATCATCTCGAAATACTGGTTTATATGTCATGATGTTTTACCTCTTTCATACGTTTTATGGCCAAATCCAATTCTTTCTTTGGCGTTGCTTCTGTTTTTTTAATAAAGACATGCAGTATTACAATCGTATTTTTAGAAATCGTACAGAAAAGTCCTCGAGCAATTCCAGCTTGTCCTTTAGCACGTATTTCAAAAAGCCCTTTACCCATCGCTTTTGTAAATGGAAGGCCAAGATCTGGCCCACATTCCAGCATTTTATCCAAAATAGCCTCGAACTTTGCTTTAATGGATTGATGAAGATCGCCCGCGTCATATTTAACAGACTGATTATAATAAGAAATTTTCCATTTCATCAATCGGCGCCAACAAAAAAACTACAAATTAATGTTAACAAATATATTAACTTATTGCAATGCCTTAGTAAGCATTTTCTTAAAAAATCGTCATTTTTAAGGGAAGCTTACCTTCTGGTTTCGATGCTAGTGAAAAGGGTCAAGTTAGTCATAACAACGCTCCCGGAATTCAGCTAAGTACTCTTGTGCTTTTTTTATATCTCTTGCTTGTGTACGCTTACTCCCGCCAAGTAATAATAATAAAATGGTGCCGCCCTGCTCAGAAAAATAAATCCGATATCCCGGGCCATAATGAATTCTCAACTCCATCACACCTTTCCCAACTGAATCACAATCACCATAATTACCCAAAACAACTCTATCATTGAACACACGAATCCCCGAACATACAAAACGTGTTCGGGTTACTCAATTTGAGTTTGTGATGAATAGTGTTGCGGGATTTGTTTGCGTTAAACCATTTTAATAACTACCTGATCACCAATTGTAACCAGATTTACACAAAAGGATTAATTAAATCTACTTCACAATTTGCGAAATCACGTATATTTCGGGTAGCCAACGTTGCATCTTGCATGCGTGCAATGGCAGCTATTTGCCCGTCTAAAACACTCAGCGGTCGTCCTAACTCTTTGCGATGACCCATCATTTTTCCATATAAATGAGCGGCAGATTCATCAAATGGCAAAACACGGTGCTTGAAAGCTGCATGGATTGTTTTGTTAAATGCATTCTCTAGCAATTGTCTTCGGCTTCCCTTAGGCAACACATTTAATCCGTAGGATATTTCTGCAATGGTGATAGTCGTAATATATAATTGATTTACTTCTTGTTGGTCAAGCCAGCTCGACACTTTTTCTGCAGGGACGCTTTTCATCATCTCAGAGATAATGTTGGTATCTAAAATTATCATTCATCAAAATCCATAGGTTCATGTGGTTTACGATGACTAAGCGCATCCAAGTCAACACCATTTTCACGGCCAAAATATTTCTGGAACACTTTACTGATTTGTTCTGGCGCTGAAACGGCTTGATAAATAATTTGTCGTATTTCTTCTTCCATTGAGACACCGTGTTTAGCGGCGCGAATACGCAATAATTCATAAGCACGTGTATCTAATTGCCTAATACTTAAGCTAGCCATGATTTGCCCCCCCTAACAATTAACATACCTCTTTTAATAATGATAGCATGTGCTATCATTGATAGCAATCGCTGTCATATTATAAAAGTATATTAATTATCATTAGGTTAAAGAAAATTATGGGCCTTACGTAACCACTCAGCACGCATGTATCACTCCCTCAACTATAATTTTATTCAAAATTTCCCGGTAAATATCAGGCCGTATAGTCCGATGTAATTCAATAATTTTTCTGGCTAGTTGTAATGAAGGACCAGTATTTAGCCCTACAATAATTTCCTGGATAACTTCCTCAGACGTTCCTGAGTAATGTGCAATCCCATCAATGGTATATTCTTCCGTCACTAAAATATCATTAATCACACATTGCATAAAATTTGCTTCAAGCATGTCGTCCTCCATTTTTTTTGTGAATTTAAATAAACGAAAAAAATCCTTATTTTTATTCCTATGAATTTCTTTAAGCTTTTCGCATACTTGTGTAAAAAGAGTGGCTTCTAGAAAAACATTTTCTGTTCGTGATAATCGCTTGGGATTAAGCCCATACAAGCAGCATAATTCTTGAACGGCAGACATAGCTCCCTCTCATTTTTTCCATTAACTCGAAGATTGTTTTCATGATTTTTTAAACTTTGTTGCATTAGTTTAACTAAAAGTTAAATTATACTTTTAGTTTAATATAATGCAATGGGAAATATAAAAATGATTTTAGGTTAAAATATATACAGGATTAATTTCAGCATTTTTTATGATATATTAAGCTGTTATATATATCGAAATGATGAGTAAAGAATATACTTTTAATTAATTACCTATAATTCAATAAGGTATGATGTGATGGAAAGAGCAAATTTCGTTGCCAAGTTTTCAAAGAGACTAAACTCGCTCCTTCAAAAAGAAGGGTATGTTTCTACTCGATCAAAAGCAGGTATAGAAATTGGCCAGCTTGCCAAGGTTACAGGTGTCTCATATCAAATGGCGAGAAAGTATGCTCTCGGTATAGCATTACCTGACTACCACATTATTCCTAAAATTGCCAAATGGCTTAATGTATCCCCTGGCTGGTTATTGTTTGGCGAGAAAGATCAGGTGACGCCAGAGCTGAAATCTAGTTCACTTATCGAAATCGATACTGAACTTCTGAAGTATATTCTTAATAAATGTACTGTGCTATTTCCCCCGACCAGTGATGCAGAAAAAATAGTCAATTTTATTGCGGGAATAATTTATGATGCATCACATATAAACGCTGATGCCAAAACGATTTTGAAGATTATAGATATGATGCTCTCATCCGCAATTCAGCTTAGTAAGTTAAATTTAGAAAAAAGAGCATAAAATGCCAAGATTAATTTTAATTAAAAATGATGAAATTAATACTAAAATTTTTGATGAATCAAATGAAATTTCACTTCATGAAGACATATTGGAAATTCTTTTTAAGTATAAAGAAAATATATGCAATAAGTTTGACGATATTCGAGGCGCTTTTTTGATCGATCACTTTGCAATCAAGATTATTGATCAAAATAATAAAATTTTAATTTTTTCGATTACCCCGTCAGTTGAATATGTCTTTTTTAGAAAAAGGCTTCAGGTGAATCTCTAATTTACATCCAACAGCAT
>CAZOVT010000059.1:0-7404 GCA_964583565.1 uncultured Coxiellaceae bacterium | reverse complement strand
CGCAAACGCCAGCATCAGGGCGGCAGGTGAAATGCCGCCTGTGGTATGTGCGAATGCTGCCTGTAACGATGCGTCAAGATTCGCACCGTATGAAGACTTCCTGTCTATTCTATTCATATCGAATGACTGATTTAATTAATTACGAGATTTATCGTATTTATCTTTATCAGCCGTTTTGATACTGGCAGATCCAGTATTGCGATATGTATTAGAAAGCTGGGATAACTCCTCCAACGTTTGCACGGATAGCTGCATCATTTTTTGTATGGTTGCAATGCCTGCATTCATATTTTCCGTGATGCATTCACGTGACAGATTTAGATAGTCTTCTGGTTTGCGTACATTTCCAAGACGTTTCATCTGGTCTGACATGAGTGCTACATTGTCGCTGAGTATATCCAGCCCTTCCTGGGTGGCATGACGGCAAATATCGGTCGTCACTTTGTTTAACTCATTGATTGGAAGCGTAAAATTTTTCCCTTGTTTGAACCATTGTTCGAAATTTTCGGTATTCATCTGGATTACCCCCACATTTATTGTGCAGTGCAACATATTTACTATGGATGATATTGGGTGGTTTGTCAAATAGGCGATAAAATTATTAAATTTTTCAATAAGTTATTATAACTAATATTATTTCTTATCCGACTTTTTCCCTGGTATATTCATCGTTAGAAATTGTTGATAGGCAGCCCACTGATCTTTGAAAAAATCTTTTTGCTGGCTGAATGCCTGCATGGATTGTTCAAGGTATTGGCCAAACATACGTGATGTTTTTTTATCATAGAATTGAATGAAATTGCGTAACAGTGCCGTTGTGAATAATGGCGCACTGCCTGCTTCCTGTTCGAGTATAATTTGCAGCAAGGTCATTTGTGTAATGTCATGTTCGGTGGTGGAATCAATCACTTTGAAATTGACATTGTCACAGACTAACTGTTTTAAATCCTGCAAGGTAATATAGGATTTTGTTTCTGTATCATACAGACGCCGGTTTGGGTATTTCTTGATAATACGAATATCGGTCATTGATTATTTGGCCTTGCTGTTAAAGCATGTAGTGACCGCCGTTAATTGAAATATTTGCACCGGTAATATAGCCGTTTAATGGATCGGCAAGAAACGCGACAACACGGGCAATTTCATCAGCTTCGGCAAATCTGCCCATGGGAATTTCCGCTAAAATTTTGTTGCGTATGTCTTCCGATACAGCGGCAATCATATCAGTCGCGACATAGCCTGGTGAAATAGTGTTAACAGTAATGCCGGAGCGGGCGACTTCAAGCGCAAGTGCTTTTGTAAAACCGTGCATGCCGGCTTTTGCCGCGGAATAATTGACTTGACCAAACTGACCTTTCTGGCCATTGATGGATGAAATATTAATAATGCGGCCATATTTATTTGCACGCATATTATTAATGACAGCATGCGTAACATAAAACACGCTGTTGAGATCGGTATTGATAACAATGTCCCATTCGTCTTTTGTCATTTTGGCACATGAATGATCGCACGTGATCCCGGCATTATTAACGAGAACAGAAATCGGGCCAATATCAGAAACAATCTGGTTTGCCATTTGTTCACAGGACTCAAAATGAGTGACATCAACAGGCATGATATCAAATTCAAACCCCGCTTTTTTTTCATGGGCAAGCCATTCAAGAGCAGCTTCCTGTTTGCGATGGTAGCTGGCAATAACACGCATATTCTGTTGATAGAGCATGCGGCAAATAGCATTTCCTATGCCGCCCATTCCACCAGTTACCAAGGCAATTTGCTTTGTCATGAACCGTTACTCCCTCAATCAACTATCCCATAATGCGCCATCGGGTAGGGCCAGCGGTAACCGCTGAAGCTTGACTCTCTTTACCCTGATAGATAATCTTGGTGCCAAATTATTCATTATAGCGAAGGAATCTCTACAAGTGAAAATTATTGACCGGTTTGAGATAGAGTATTATCAATTTTTGAACGAAAATAGCCAACTTGTTGGTGAAATGCCATCTATTGCAGAAAATAAGGCCGCATTACTTGAATTGTATCGGCTAATGGTGCTGGTCAGAGTCATGGATACCAAAGCGATTGCTTTGCAGCGAACAGGCAAACTGGGCACTTATCCATCAACACGCGGTCAGGAAGCGGTATTTGTAGGTGTTGGCCATGCGATGCAAAAGAAAGACCTTTTCGTGCCGTATTATCGAGATATGGGAACGCTGATCCAGCGCGGTGTGAAACTGTCACAAATTCTGTTGTACTGGGGTGGTGATGAGCGCGGCAATTGTTTTGGTGCCGGCTGTGAAGATTTTCCATTCAGTGTACCAGTAGGCAGCCAGCCATTACATGCGGTGGGTGCCGCCTATGCAATGAAATTTCATAAGGAACACAACGCGGTTGTTACAGTTTGCGGAGATGGTGCAACATCGCAGGGTGATTTTTATGAAGCAATAAATGTTGCAGGTGCATGGAAATTACCCGTCGTGTTTGTTATCTGCAATAATCAATGGGCTATTTCTATTCCTCGCAGTGTACAGACAGCTGCACACACATTAGCACAAAAAGCCATTGCTGCAGGCATACATGGCGAGCAGATCGATGGTAATGATATTATCGCCGTGCAGCAACGGACGGAAGAAGCATTAAAACGTGCGCGTGAAAAAGGCGAAGCCAGCGTGCTCGAAATGGTTTGTTATCGTCAGCATGACCATACGACAGCAGATGATGCGTCGCGTTATGAACCCAGCCAGCAGCGTGAAAAAGAATGGGTGAAGGAACCTGTTGGGCGTTTGAAAAAATATCTTGAAAGTAAGGATATGTGGTCTGAACAGCAAGAAGCAGAATTGCTGGCGAGATGCAGCAAAGAAGTCGATGAAGCAGTACAGGAATATTTAGCGGTAGCGCCGCAAGCGCGTGAATCCATGTTTGATTCGCTTTATGCCAGGCTGCCCAAAGCATATGAATGGCAGCGAGATCTGCTGAATGAAATGGAGGAAATATCACATGGTTGATATGACGCTGGTTGAAGCTGTCAATCTTGCGCTTGCACATGAAATGCAGGTCGATAAGAATGTTGTAGTACTAGGTGAAGATGTTGGTACAGATGGCGGTGTATTCCGTGCAACGGTTGGATTGTTAGCTAAATTTGGACCGGAACGTGTGCTGGACACGCCGCTGGCGGAATCCATGATTGGCGGCCTTGCTGTTGGGATGGCGGTACGCGGATTGAAGCCAGTCGCTGAATTTCAGTTTATGGGATTTATTTATCCCGCATTTGATCAAATTGTTAATCATGCTGCGCGTATGCGGAACCGTACACGCGGTCGTTTAACCTGTCCTATTGTATTTCGAGCACCATTCGGTGCCGGGATTCATGCGCCGGAACATCATTCTGAAAGTACGGAATCGTATTTTGCGCACACACCGGGATTAAGAGTGGTCATTCCATCTTCTCCCGCGCGGGCATATGGTTTATTACTTGCATCCATGCGTGATCCTGATCCGGTGTTGTTTTTGGAGCCATCACGTTTATATCGATATGCAAAACAGGCGGTGAATGATGACGGCAAAGCGCTGCCGCTTGATACATGCTTTACATTACGCGCAGGTGAGGATGTGACATTGGTAACGTGGGGCGCCATGGTGAAAGAGACACTGGCAGCCGCGCATCATCTGGAACAGCAGGGCGTCAGCGCGGAAGTGATAGATGTTGCCACCATCAAGCCGCTGGACATGGATACCATTCTGGCGTCAGTGGAAAAAACAGGGCGCTGTGTTGTGATTCATGAAGCGCCGTTAACCTGCGGCGTTGGTGCAGAAATTATTGCCCAATTAGCGGAGAAAGCGATGTTTTCCCTGAAAGCGCCGCCGGAGCGTGTGGCTGGATTTGATACGATAGTGCCATATGCAAGACTCGAAAATTATTACATACCTAGTGAAAAGCGTATTGTAGACGCAGTAAACAGATCAATGGAGTACACATGAAAATATTTCATTTACCCGATTTGGGCGAAGGGCTGGCAGAAGCCGAGATACGCGAGTGGTATATCAAGATTGGTGATGATGTTAAAGTTGACCAGCCGCTTGTCTCAATGGAAACAGCCAAGGCAATTGTTGACGTACCATCACCCTACGCAGGAAAAATTTTACAGCTGCATGGTAAGGCAAATGAAATTATCAAAACAGGTGCGCCGTTTATTACCTTTGACACGGGTGAAGGTGTAGCTGCCGCTGATAAAGGCAGTGTTGTTGGAAAACTGGAGACAAGCGAGAAGAAATGGGATGATGGCGGAGTTATTATTGGCGCAGCTAAATCAGCGTCAACAGCAGTCAAGGTCATGCCGGCAGCGCGAGTGCTTGCCAGAGAAATGAACATTGATTTAAGCACGGTAACACCGACAGGGCCGCAAGGATTAATCACAGTCGATGATGTTAAAAAGAAAATGCAGGGTGGAAAAGCGGCATCGTATCTGACAGAAGAAGGTGAACAGCTGCATGGCGTGCGCCGCATGATGGCACAGACCATGACACAGTCACATCATGAAATAGTGCCTGTCACGATTATTGAAGATGCTGATATTACGCATTTGCCTGCAAAATCGGATATTACTGTTAAGCTGCTTAAAGCAATTGCCGCTGCTGCAAAATTGGAGCCAGCGTTAAATGTCTGGTTTGATGGACGAACGATGGCACGGCAAATGTTTAATGAGGTAAATATTGGACTGGCGGTTGATACACCTGAAGGCTTGTTTGTGCCAGTGATACGTGATGCTGGTGCAAAATCTGATAAAGAGTTGAGAGACATGATTGATGCGTACAAAGTGTCAGTCAAAAACAGGACAGTCGCGGCAAAAGACATGCAAGGCGCAACCATTACACTGTCGAATTTTGGTATGATTTCTGGTCGTTATGCCACGCCAATTATTGTACCGCCAGCCGTTGCTATTCTTGGATGTGGACGCAGCCGTGAAGTACCTATTGTCAGTAAGGGTCAGTTAGGTATTGGTAAAATCATGCCTTTGTCATTGACGTTTGATCATCGTGCTGTGACGGGCGGTGAAGCGACACGTTTTCTGGGGATGGTGATTAAGTGTCTGGAAGAGTGATGCCAGCCCTGCGCTCACTAACTTGTCATTCCCGCCCCCCTATTGTTACCCCCGCCTTCGCGGGGGTGACAAGGTGGTGAACGGAGATGACAAGATGGTGGCAGGGATCCCACTGGGGGATGGGTGACGCGAGTACGCAAATACCAGACATTTTTAGTGAATCAATCTACCTGCTAGCTTAAAAACTATTTCTTCGTTTTAACAGTTGGTGCTGGTGCTGTCTTGTGCTCCGGTGGCAATTTTGGTGATGGAATAATAACAAGAGGCATAATAATCGGATAACCATTTTCCATCATGTTCCAGTCAATGTTATACATGGTGCTCATCTGGTTTATCATATGTTGAATAGCGTTATGCACTGAACGTTGTTGCAGCTGAATTTTCTGCATCATTTGCTGCGCTTGCTCATCCGTTAATTTGTCAGGTTTTCCATATTGAATAAATCGAACAGTTTGCGGCGCATTTGATTTTCCATTCGTAATAGTGCGCTGTGTAAAGGTGATGCTTGTGTTGACATCGCCGCTGTTAATATCATCTGATTTTGCCCATCCCACATCACCATTTTTTGGATTGCCTATTTTCATCCACTTACCATCGTTAGATGAAAAAATGGGAACGATGCCATTGGCAGGATCAATTTTACCTATTACTTTTGCATTAGCATCTGGTGTTTCATAAATCGATATTTCCGCAGCAAAAGATAAGGCGGGCACTAACAATAATAGTGAGGTAAGCAAGCAGATGATAGATCGCATGACAGTCTCCTAATAACTACTACTATATAAATAATTATAATCCCACCGCAATATATGCGCAATAACTGCCTTATACACAATAAATCAATCAATTATTAATCGCTATGGGTGGAATTTATACATATTACACATGATATAATAATTGCAAATAACACACTGTTTGGATTCACTATATATCATTATGGCAGCGTTGTTTGGCCGTACATGGCCGTACATGGCCGTACATGGCTGCCATGTGTTATGAGTGTTATGTTAATTGTCAATGGATTATGAAGGGGGTTATTAAGGGTTACTAACATTCTTCATATATTCAGACCGCAGTACACGCCGCATGATTTTGTTAGAGGCTGTTTTTGGCAGTTCGCTAATGAAAATCAAATCAGAAATTTTAAACAGCGGATTAAGATCCTTATTAACAAGCATTTGCAATTCAGATTTTATTTTATTTTTAGTTTGTTTGGAAACAGCGAATATAATCAGATGTGCCGGGCCATTATCGGGCGGATTAATCGCAACAGCAGCTGTTTCAATAATATCCGGGTGCTGGCTCAGGACACGTTCAATTTCCGCCGATCCAATTTTGATACCGCCCAGGTTCATCGTATCATCTGTTCGTCCCAGAATAGAGTATAAACCATTATTCAGCTGGATGATTTCATCACCATGTCTGCGCAGCAGATTTCCATTTGCATCAGCTGGCATGTCTGCATAGTAGACTTTATGATGATCGCCATTCAGCAGGGTGGTGGATAACCCGATAGAGGGCGGGACAATAGCGACTTCGCCGTGTGTCGATGGCTTGCCGTGGTCATCAATAATTTGTATCTGGATACCCATGACTGGTGTGGTAAATAGCGATGGATAATTATCTTGCATGACAGTACTCGACAAATAGGCACCGCCTATTTCTGTACCACCGCAGTATTCAATAATCGGTTTTGCATTGGCGAGCGATGATAGATAGCGCATATTGGTTGGATTGGAGCATTCACCCGTTGATGTGAATAATTTTATAGTGTGCCAGTCCAGATCTTCCATGCATTTAGTTTGATGCCAGTACGCTACCAGTGTTGGCACAACACCCAGCATGGTGACTTTTGCATGTTGTACAAATTCGCCGAAATGACGGTCTTTTGGGATGTCTGTGTAAAGAGCAATCGTTGCTTTATTTACTAAACCAGCGAATATTAACCATGCTCCCATCATCCAGCCAAGATTACTGGGCCAGCATAATACATCTCCGGCCTTAATATTCTGGTGGAAATAAGCATCACTTGCGCATTTCACTGGCGTGATATGGTTCCACACAATCGCTTTTGGTGCGGAAGTGGTACCCGATGAAAATAAAATCTGGCAGGGAGACATCGGTTCCAGTTTAACACTACTGAATTGTGTGTTGTCTGTGAGAAATGTATCCCAGGTGGTCACGCCTTTGCGGTCAGAAATATCAAGTGGCGGTTCAGTGACAATCACAATTACTTTTTCAACAGTTGTTGTGGCAACCTTTTCATATAATGGGTGTGATTTACCATTCCAGAGAGTGTAAT
>CAZOVT010000058.1:0-7456 GCA_964583565.1 uncultured Coxiellaceae bacterium | reverse complement strand
TCAGGTCAGCCGCCTCACCCCAACCCAGATGCCTTAGCATCATTTCTGCTGATAAAATGATCGATCCTGGATTCACTTTATCCTGCCCTGCATATTTTGGCGCCGTGCCATGGGTCGCCTCAAACATTGCCACTGTATCGCTCAGATTCGCGCCTGGCGCAATGCCAATGCCGCCTACCTGCGCTGCCAGCGCATCAGACACATAATCACCATTGAGGTTTAAGGTGGCAATAACGCTGTAGTCTGCCGGGCGTAATAGAATTTGCTGTAAAAATGCATCTGCAATCACATCTTTCACGATGATATCTTTGCCTGTTTCGGGGTTTTTAAACTTCATCCATGGACCGCCGTCAATCAATTCCGCGCCAAACTCTGTTTTTGCAACGTCATACCCCCAGTCACGAAATCCACCTTCGGTAAATTTCATGATGTTACCTTTGTGTACCAGCGTTACGGAGTCGCGCTGCTGCTCGATAGCATATTGAATAGCGCGGCGAACAAGACGCGACGTACCTTCTTTTGATACGGGTTTGATACCGATGCCACAATGCTCCGGAAAACGAATTTTTTTCACGCCCATCTCTGTCTGCAGAAATGCTATCACTTTTTTAGCTTCTGCTGTATCTGCCGCCCATTCAATGCCGGCATAAATATCTTCGGAATTTTCACGGAAAATAACCATATTGGTTTTTTCAGGGTGTTTGACTGGACTTGGCACACCGGCAAAATAGCGTACCGGGCGCAGACACACATACAAATCCAGTGTTTGCCGCAGCGTCACATTCAGCGAACGAATACCGCCGCCGACAGGTGTCGTCAATGGCCCCTTGATTGAAACAACAAATTCACGTACTGCATCAATCGATTCATCCGGCAGCCAGGTATTGTTACCATACACCTTGGTGGCTTTTTCACCGGCATAAATTTCCATCCATTGAATCTCGCGCTTGCCTGCATAGGCTTTGTTGACCGCTGCATCAATCACGCTTTTCATGACCGGTGTGATATCAACGCCAATACCATCCCCTTCGATATAAGGAATAATCGGCTTTTCAGGCACATTCAATGTGAAATCAGGATTAACGGTGATTTTACTGCCATCGGCGGGCAACTTAATGTGTTGATACTGCATGAGAGGATGTCCTTATTTTAACTTATTGATTTTTAGAAAACAGAATAGTAACAAGACAGCGGTAAAAATGCATCCCGGACAGCAAAACGATTTATTATCAAAAATAGCGGCCAACACCTATTTATGCTAGACTCCCACCCCATGAAAAACCTGCCTAAATCACACATTATTGTCGGCATGTCCGGAGGCGTTGACTCCTCTGTCGCTGCTTACTTGCTTAAAGAAGCCGGCCACCATGTGGAAGGTATCTTTATGAAAAATTGGGAAGGTGATGATACAGATACCTTCTGTCCTGCCGCTCAGGATATTGCCGATGCGCAAGCCGTTTGCGACCGCCTGAATATCCAGCTGGAAGTGGTCAACTTCGCAGATAAATACTGGGAGCGTGTCTTTGCCCATTTTCTGGATGAATACCGTGCCGGACGCACCCCTAATCCGGATATTCTGTGTAACAAGGAAATCAAATTTACCGCTTTTCTTGATTATGCAAAAAAACGCGGCGCCGATTATATCGCCACCGGCCATTATGCCCGAACACAAACAAATGAAACGAATACCCGTTTACTCAAAGGCTGTGACCCGCAAAAAGACCAAAGCTATTTTCTGCATGCCTTGAATGAATTACAGCTCAGACAAAGCCTGTTTCCTGTTGGTGAATTACCTAAATCGACTGTCCGTGATATTGCCGCCAGCATCAACCTCGGCAATCACGCCAAAAAAGACAGTACTGGCATTTGCTTTATAGGCGAACGCAAATTCAAGTCATTTCTCAATGAGTACCTGCCCGCACAACCGGGCAGCATCGAAACACTGGATGGCGAAGTCATCGGCAAACACGATGGCCTCATGTTTCACACCATTGGCCAGCGTCAGGGCTTGCAAATCGGCGGCCAGAAAGGCAAAGCGGAAGCGCCATGGTATGTCGTTGATAAAGACCTGAAACGTAATGTCCTGCTAGTTGTTCAAGGTGCCGACCATCCCGCACTCTTCAAAAAAATACTGATTGCCTCTGATTTACACTGGATCAATCACCCCCCCATCCTGCCGCACAACATCAGGGCAAAAATTCGCTATCGACAGACAGATCAAACTTGCACCATTGAGGAGCATGATAAACAGCATTGCAGGATCACTTTTGACCAGCCACAGCGGGCTGTCACACCCGGCCAGTCAATTGTATTTTATCAGGATGATATTTGCCTCGGTGGTGGTATCATTGTAAGTGGTATGTAATCTCGCCAAGACGACAGAATTGAACACCAGAAATGACAGGAGCCGCGATGGATACCTCAGCATTAATGGCCTTATCCCCCCTGGACGGCCGGTATCAGGAAAAAGTAACCCCGCTGAGGGAGATATTCAGCGAATACGGATTAATCCGGTTTCGCGTCATCGTCGAAATCCGCTGGCTGCAAACATTAGCGGCTGATGCCGGCCTGCCGGATATGCCAGCATTCAGCGCACAGACAAACAAGCATCTTGACAGCATCATTGAGACATTTTCACCGCAAGATGCGGCTCGTATCAAAAATATCGAATCCAGCACCAATCACGATGTCAAAGCAGTTGAGTATTTTATTAAAGAAAAAATCAGTGGGAATAAAGAGCTTGCCGCGCTCAGTGAGTTTATCCACTTTGGCTGCACATCAGAAGACATCAATAATCTTGCCTATGCATTAATGCTGCAGACAGCACGCCAGACATGCATACTGCCCGCATTAGATAACCTGATCACGTTACTGCGGGCATTTGCACACGACAATAGTCAACTCGCCATGCTCGCACGCACACATGGTCAGGCTGCAACACCTACCACCGTTGGCAAAGAAGTTGCGAATGTTATTGCACGGTTAAACCGCCAGCGTGAGCAGCTGCTTGCTGTCAACCTGCTAGGCAAAATGAATGGTGCTTCCGGCAACTACAATGCGCTAGCCATTGCCTACCCCGACATCAACTGGCAGTCTGTCAGTGAACAATTCATTAGTAAAATGGGATTAACCTGCAATCCCTATACCACCCAGATTGAGCCGCATGATTTTATGGCTGAATTATTTTCTGTCATGGTACGAATAAATAATATTCTGATTGATTATAATCGCGATACATGGGGGTACATCTCACTGCACTACTTCAAACAGCGCTCCGTTGCAAATGAAGTTGGCTCATCTACCATGCCGCATAAAATTAACCCCATTGATTTTGAAAATGCGGAAGGCAATCTTGGAATTGCCAACGCCCTGTTTGAACACATGATCAGCAAGCTGCCCGTCTCACGCTGGCAGCGTGATTTATCTGATTCTACTGTCTTACGCAATATCGGCGTTGCATTCGGACATACGTTACTAGCCTGGCAATCTTCCTGCAAAGGCATCGTCAAACTGGAAGCTAACCAGCCCATGATTGAATCAGACCTGCAGCAACACTGGGAAATTTTAGCGGAAGCCATCCAGACCGTCATGCGCCGCTATCATATTGATCAGCCATATGAAAAACTTAAGGCGCTGACTCGCGGCAAACAAATCAATCAACAAACTCTCGCCGAATTCATCAAAGAATTATCGTTGCCTGATGACGTTAAAAAACAGCTGCTCGCATTAACACCAGAAACTTATGTTGGATATGCAGGAAAACTTGCCAAGGACATTTAATCATTGAACTGCTAACAAGGATGTTACTATGCTCAACAAGATGTACAAAAAAATCCGTAATCATATCGATAACTGGCTAATCGAAGAACCAAAACACTATACTGTTCTGCCGTATGATTTCAACCGCCTGAAATACGAAATCAAGCCGGGTGATGTATTGTTAATAGAAGGCCACAGCCGCGTTAGCAATGTCATACGAACACTCACACAAAGTCCATGGACACACGCGGCACTTTATGTCGGGCGCATTATCGATTTTGAAGACGAACAAATGCAGGACATGATACGAAACCATACGCATGCGGATGCCAAAGATAATACGCGCCTTATTGTTGAAGGTTTACTTGATCAAGGCACCATCATTACACCACTTTCATTTTACCGAAATCACCATATTCGTATTTGCCGGCCAATCGGCATCACGCCGTCTGACACGCATCTTGTTATTAATTATGCTATCAAAGCATTGGGGCAGCCTTATAATGTCCGTGATTTGCTGGAATTATTACGATTGCTGCTGCCATGGACAATATTACCGCGGCGTTGGGGTTCAAGCCTGTTTCGCACACCAACAGGTCAACCAGACAGCACCGTGTGTTCATCATTAATCGCCGAAGCTTTTTCATCTGTCCAGTTTCCTATTTTGCCTTTTATCAAACCTGACGAGCAAACAGGTGTTGAACTATTTGAGCGTAATCCACATTTGTTTACACCAAAAGATTTTGATTACTCACCCTATTTTGACATTATCAAATATCCACTCTTTAATCCTGATGAACCCTTGCCGTATTATCGCAGATTACCATGGACAAAAACTGGCTTCCTGCATCAGGATCAGGGTGCACCGACACCTAAAATTAAAAAATCACTCAATCCATTTAAACGTCATAAAACAAAAAACACAAACAATGAATCAGGTGAATCAAGCGACGATAGCAGCACACACAAGGATGTACCTTAGGCATGACAACACATTTTCCACCTCCGCCGCCTATCTTTGATACGCTGGAAAACACTGCTGAGCATCCAGCCTGTGTGTCATCCTGCCTGCATTCATTATCATTGCCTGAAGCTGAAAAAGAACTTGCGCTATGTGCTGAATTTCTTAAAAGCTATACTCAATCCAAAGATACATATACATCCTACCGGCGAGAAGTGGAACGCTTGCTGCACTGGACATGGCTTATTAGTAAAAAATCTCTCAAGCAGCTAGGGCGAAATGATTTACGGGATTATTTCGAATTTGTCTCATCGCCGCCAATCAGCTGGATGGGAACAAAAATTGTCGATCGATTCGTTGATCTGCCAGATGGTACACGCGCACCCAATCCTGTCTGGCGGCCGTTTGTCGTTAAAATCAGTAAAGTGGCACGTAAGCATGGCCACGAGCCTGACAAAAATGCCTATCATCTAAGCAGCAAATCCATCGCGGCGATTTTCGCCATTTTAGGTTCCTTGTTTACGTATCTACAGCAAGAAGAATATCTCGACATCAACCCTATTGCACTCATCCGGCAAAAAAAAGCATACATACAAAGACAGCAAAACCAAAAGGTCACCCGCAAACTCAGCAAGCTGCAATGGCTGTATGTCATTACTACCTGTGAAGAAATGGCTAATGAAGACCCGCAGCAAGAACGCACCCACTTTCTCATGTCAGCATTTTATTTGCTTGGTTTGCGTATATCAGAACTTGCTTACGGCAAAGAACGAATTGCAACCATGGGAAATTTCGCACCAGACAAGCGTGGATTATGGTGGTATAACACCGTCGGCAAAGGCAATAAATCACGCGACGTCGCCGTACCCGATGAACTATTAACCGCATTAAAACGTTACCGTATCTCTCTGGGCATGTCACCGCTTCCACCGCGTGATGACCCGACGCCTCTTTTTCCAAAACTGAAAGGCAAACAAGGGCTGGGTACACGACAAATTCGCAACATTGTTCAATTCGTTTTTAATCGGGCCATTGACAAATTACGCGCCGCAGGGAAAATAGACGAAGCGGAAGATCTTGAAACAGCAACAGTGCACTGGCTAAGACATACCGCTATTTCCAGCGAAGTTGAATATCGTCCGCGCGAACATATACGTGACGATGTTGGTCATGAAAACGCATCAACTATGGATAAGTATATTGATACAGATCGAATTGCGCGGCATCAATCAGCGCAATCAAAACGACTAAAACCTGTAGACAAACCAAAGGAAATCGCATGAAAACCAAAATCATCCCGCTTATTGCCCTACTTAGTTTGATGCCTGTGTCAGGCATGGCTTTCTTTTGCCCCAAAAACTTCAACCAGATCGATATTGGCGACCCACTAGATAAAGTAACAAGGCTATGCGGCAACCCAGACAGCCAGACCGAATCAACAAAAAGCAGCGACGATGTCCCTCAACAATGGAGCTACTACATCATGCAGCAATCGCTGATTGGGCCCACTGTTCCAAATCAGGGAAGCGTACAAGTCACCTATAGCTTTGATCCAAACGGCAAGATCCTGAATATCATGGTAAATAATGTCAGCGTCACAGCGACGGATATCTGCGGCCAACCCATACAGATGGGTGATACACGTGACAGCGTTAAATCAGCCTGCGGCACTGCCCAATTCATTAATAAACAAACCGAATCAAGCGACGCTGGTCAGCCATCAAATGAAGTTAAAGTCGTTCAATACCACTACAACTCTACACCGCCGATGACTTTGATTTTTGAGGGCGGCGTATTGACGGAGAGAAGATAAGGTTGTAGTGGATGCCATATATAATTAGTACTGCTCCATAAACAACAACCAAGCTGTCATCCCTGCGTAGGCTGTCGCCCCGCGCAGGCTGTCACCTCTCTGCATCACTAACTTGTCACCTCCGCCCTACTAACTTGTCACTGCTCTGCACCACTACCTTGTTACCCCCGCGCTCACTATTTTGTCATCCCCGCGTAGGCGGGGACCCATCCATGCCACTCTGCGGGCATCGATAAGATCAAATAATCTAATGACTACAAATAACAATGAGATAAAAAATATGCAAAAAACATACTATATTTACATGCTCGCGAGTCAACGCTATGGCACATTATATGTTGGTGTCACTAATAATTTAATAGCGCGAATTTACCAGCACAAAAATGGTTTGGTGGCTGGATTTACGAAAAAATATAACGTAGACAAATTGGTTTACTATGAAATTCATCATCACATCAGAGATGCCATTGTACGTGAAAAATGTATAAAAAAATGGCGTAGAGAATGGAAGATACGTTTAATTGAAGAGAAAAATCCATTGTGGCTTGATTTGTACCCCGCATTAAAATGATGGATGGGTCCCCGCCTTCGCGGGGATGACAAAGTAGGCGCGGGGATAACAAGATAATAAGCGGGGATAACAAGATAATAAGCGGGGATAACAAGTTAGTGAGCGCGAGGGTAACAAGTTAGTGAGCGCGAGGGTAACAAGGTAGTGAGCGCGAGGGTAACAAGGTAGTGAGCGCGAGGGTAACAAGGTAGTGGTGCAGAGCAGTGACGAGTTAGTGAGCGGGGATGACACACCTTAATGCCTGCATTGGCATAACAGCATCACTGCGCAGCATAACAATACGGGTTAATTTTCACGCTCTTAAGGTTGTCATCAATTTGATTGGTGACATCCATTATCATGGTCGTGATAT
>CAZOVT010000057.1:0-8416 GCA_964583565.1 uncultured Coxiellaceae bacterium | reverse complement strand
GGATTTGTATGGATTAGGTCTTTCCTATCATTTCACGGATAAATATTGCGGCCAGTTCTTATGTGATGACTAATGTTTGTTGCCTTCAGAGAGAAATTAGCCCTCGTTTCTCTCTTCTCTAATCTCAGCCCTTAGCAATAGCGTGTAAGTTTGATATCATCAACTTCTCTTTGGCTTCCTGACCCTAGAGACACCATTTTGCTGACGTCAGCAAAATGGTCCGAAATAGGGTGATTGGAATTTGCACAGGCTTCTTTAGCCTTATCTACAACCTTGGTAAAGTTTCTCCACTGTTCATAGCCAAGCAGTATTTGAAGATCACGAGCATACCAATATTCAATACCCATTAACAAAAAAGAGGGGTGCAAATTGTACCCCTCCTTTTTTTAGGGGTCACTCACATTTCAAACCAAAAACATTTCAATCAAATCATTCAAAAATCGTTTACCCAATGTAGATGGGCAAAGTTTGTCTGGGCTATTGATTAGCAGTTCTTTTGCTTTGGCTTGATCGAGCTGCGGTTGCAGATGCTCAAGCGATAAGCCGGTTCGTTCGGTGAAAAGTGCAAGCGGCACACCATGTGTCAACCGCAGGGCATTTAACATGAATTCAAAGACCAGCGCGGATATGTCAACTTTGTTTAGTACAAGCTGCCGGCGTTTTGTGTGGTCGAGATAATCTTTCGGATGTTTAACTTGCGCAAAACGGATAATGTCGCCTGTCTGTTGATTCGTGAGTTTGCTGTGTGCGCCGGCACCAATACCTAGATAATCACCAAACTCCCAGTAATTGAGATTGTGTCTGCATGGTTTATTGGATTGAGCATAAGCGGAAACTTCATATTGCTGAAAACCGGATTCTGCAAGTAACTGTTGTCCGGCAAGCTGCATGTCCCATAGTAGATCATCTTCAGGCAGCACTGGGCGTTGATGATAAAACAGCGTGTTAGGCTCGATGGTTAGCTGATACCAGGATAAATGCGCAGGTGTCTGATCAAGAGCAGTTTGTATATCATGCAGCGCATCGGCGATGGTTTGATCTGGCAGCCCATACATTAAATCGATATTGAAATTATCAAAGCCCGCATCTTTTGCACACTGGATAGCTCGCAGAGCATTTTCACGATCGTGAATCCGGCCTAGCGTTTTGAGTTTATCATCTTGCAGGCTTTGTACACCGATGGATAACCGGCTGACACCGGCAGCCTTGAATCCCTGAAAGCGGGCTTGTTCAACTGTGCCGGGGTTTGCTTCCAGAGTGATTTCGATGTTACTGCTGAGCGGGAGGCGTTGATCGACGCCGGTTAAAATACGATCAATAGCGTGTGCTGAAAACAGGCTGGGGGTGCCGCCGCCAAAGAAAATGCTGACCAGTGAGCGTTGCTGGATTGCAGGGAGGTGATGGTCGAGTTCGTCCAGTAAAGCGTTGATATACAGCTCTTCTGGCAGCCCATCCTTCAATTCATGTGAATTAAAGTCACAATAAGGGCATTTGCGCACACACCACGGCAGGTGAATATACAGGCTGAGAGGCAAATTGAGCATATACTTTCGTTGTTTTCGCGTTAAAATAGCCGGCAAGTATACCATCCTACCGCTGTCATGCCAGCGTAGGCTGGCATCCATTCATACCAGACACTGATGCACGTTAGGAATGGATCCCTGCCTGCGCAGGGATGACAGAGTGTGAGTAGGGATGACAGTGTGAGTAGGGATGACAGTGTGAGTAGGGCTGACAGTGTGAGTGGGGCTGACAGTGTGAGTGGGGCTGGCGGAGTGTGAGTAGGGCTGGCAGCACCTCTAAATGTATATATCAATTTTGTTAAGCAGGAGATTATCATGTCTAAACGCGTCAAAGTTGCCATCACAGGTGCCGCAGGCCAGATTGGTTATGCCTTTATCTTTCGTATCGCTTCCGGGCAGATGTTCGGAGCAGATACTGATGTTGAATTGAGTCTCCTTGAACTGGAACATGCATTGCCTGCTCTGAAAGGGGTGGCGATGGAGCTGGAAGACTGCGCCTTTCCAT
This sequence comes from uncultured Coxiellaceae bacterium, assembly GCA_964583565.1. GTDB lineage: Bacteria > Pseudomonadota > Gammaproteobacteria > DSM-16500 > DSM-16500 > Aquicella. Next base: position 6,388 of record CAZOVT010000057.1, on the reverse strand, counting down.
TACTGAAAAAAATTACGACAACGTCAGATGTTAATGTAGCAATGAAGGATGTGAACTGGGCAGTACTGGTAGGTTCGGTACCTAGAAAAGACGGTATGGAACGTTCAGATTTGCTTAAAATTAATGGTGGTATTTTCACGACTCAGGGTAAAGCTATCAATGACCACGCCGCGAAAGATGTGCGAGTGTTTGTTGTTGGCAACCCTTGCAATACAAACTGCCTGGTCGCGATGCACAATGCACCTGATGTGCCGCATGACCGTTTTTATGCGATGACAATGCTAGACGAATTGCGCGCACGCAGCCAGCTGGCGATTAAAGCGGGTGTGGATGTGAAAGATGTTGCACAAATGACTATCTGGGGTAATCATTCATCAACACAATACCCTGATTTTTATCACGCTAAAATTAATGGCAAGCCGGTGCCAGAGGTTATTACGGATATCAATTGGCTGCAAAATGATTTCATTTCAACCGTGCAAAAACGCGGCGCGGCTGTGATCAAAGCGCGTGGTGCATCGTCTGCCGCATCTGCCGCCAATGCCGCATTAATGTCGGTCTATCATTTGACGCACGAAACTGAACAGGGAGAATCATTCTCTGTTGCTCGCTGCTCGGAAGGTGAATACGATATTGATGAAGGATTGATTTTTTCTTTCCCATGCCGCACAGAAGGTGGACGTTTAAAAGTGATTACCGGGCTGGAGCAAAATGCATTTGGGCAGGAAAAAATTCAGGCGACATTAGATGAGCTGCGTGCTGAGCGTGATGCTGTTAAAGAGCTGGGGTTGATTAAATAAAATGGATTTAACTATTGCGCAAAAAATAGCTGTGTGGGCGTTGCCGCTGATTTTTGCAATCACGGTGCACGAAGTTGCACATGGCTATGTGGCATCTTTGTTTGGCGACCAGACAGCAAGACTGTCTGGTCGTTTGACGCTGAATCCTGTTCGTCATATTGATCTGGTTGGTACTATTATCTTGCCGCTGGCAATGATATTGCTGGGAACCGGCTTCGTATTTGGCTGGGCAAAGCCTGTGCCGGTTGATCCGCGTAACATGCGTAATCCGCGCAGTAATATGGCAATTGTTGCGCTGGCAGGCCCCGCCGCTAATTTGTTAATGGCATTTTTATGGGCTGCCATCGCCAAATTGGGAATGTATTTTGCTGCACAGGGAAATGTATGGATTGGTGTGCCGCTGGTTTATATGGGTGAAATCGGCATCATGATTAATATCGTGCTGGGGGTGCTGAACCTGATTCCTCTACCGCCATTAGACGGTGGAAATATTTTGAAAAGTTTATTGCCGCCACGCATGGCGTATAAATTTAGTTTTATTGAACCATACAGCTTTTTTATTCTTATTTTATTATTAGTCTCAGGGCTGCTGGTTGTTATTATCGGCCCATTTATTGGATTATTGCTGCGGCTGATTGAGCAGCTGTTTGGGTTGTAAAGGGAGATTTTTATTGCTCTAGCGCCAATACTTGCCGGAGGCTCTCGTTTAAATTATCTAAATCAGATATAGAGAGTTTGCCTGCAGATTTGACAAGCCGACTTTTATCGACCGTCCTGATCTGATCGCAGACCGCAGTGACTTGTTTACCAAGGCATTCAACTTCAATAACGATAGGCGGGTGTGGTCGGGCTGCTGTTGAAAGCGGCACGACAATAACAGTGTTTCTTGCGCGATTAATGGGGGTTGCACTGACAATGACGCATGGTCGTTGTTTGTTTATTTCAGAACCTTTCGTTGGATTTAAATTAACCCAATAGACATCGCCGCGATTCATTATTATCGGATTCCATTTTTTATAATGTTATTTATTTTCATCTTCATTGAGACCGTCATTCAACGTGATGTTCCATTCATTCATTTCTTCGCGAAGATGATGGTCTTTTTCAACGGCTAATGCGCATCTGTATAAAGCTTCTTCACGTTTCTTTATTTCATCTTCAATAAGATGAGTAATGACTTTGCTGCGTTGTCGGGCAGGAATGGCGGCTCGTAATCGGAGAGCCAGTTGATCTGGCAATGAGATAAGGACTTTTTGCATATTTTGCACCTCTATAGATATAGTATATCCTATATCTATAATATTGCAACTGCCAATAAAAAACCCCGCCGAAGCGGGGTTTTTGTTAAGCGAGTGAAGCGAGACAGCTTACATCATGCCGCCCATACCGCCCATGCCACCCATACCGCCGCCATGATCGCCGCCAGCAGATTCTTCTTTTGGCAGTTCAGTGATCATGCATTCGGTGGTGATCATCATGCCAGCAACAGAAGCAGCTTGCTGTAATGCAGTACGTGTCACCTTGGTTGGATCCAGGATACCCATTTCCAGCATATCGCCGTATTCACCAGTTGCAGCATTGAAGCCGTAGTTACCTTTGCCTTCAACAACTTTGTTGAGGACAACGGATGCTTCGTAACCTGCGTTGGTAACGATTTGACGGACAGGAGCTTCGAGTGAGCGGGCAATTAACTGGACGCCAACGGATTGCGCATCGTTGTCACCTTTAACGGTCTTGAGGGATTGCATCACGCGAACTAATGCAACACCGCCGCCAGGTACTACGCCTTCTTCAACCGCTGCGCGGGTTGCATGCAGAGCATCTTCAACACGTGCTTTCTTTTCTTTCATTTCGATTTCAGAAGCAGCACCAACTTTGATGACTGCAACACCGCCAGATAATTTGGCAATACGTTCTTGCAGTTTTTCACGATCGTAGTCAGAGCTGGTATCAGCAACACGCGCTTTCAACTGGCTGATGCGATCCTGAATATCTTTTTTATCGCCGGCACCATCAATGATCGTGGTGTTGTCTTTGCTGATGTGGATACGCTTTGCAGAACCCAGATCATTCAATGTGGTGGATTCCAGTGTGCGGCCGACTTCTTCCGCAATCACTTGACCTTTGGTTAACACAGCGATGTCTTGCAGCATTTCTTTGCGGCGGTCACCAAAGCCTGGTGCTTTAACAGCACAAACTTTCACGATACCACGCATGTGGTTAACAACCAGCGTTGCCAGTGCTTCGCCTTCTACGTCTTCAGCCAGAATCAGCAATGGACGGCCAGACTTTGCAACTGCTTCAAGTACCGGGAGCAAATCACGAATCGAGGTGATTTTCTTGTCGGTAATCAGGATGTATGGATTATCCAGTTCAGCGGTCATGTTTTGCTGATTGGTGACGAAGTAGGGTGACTGGTAGCCGCGATCAAACTGCATACCTTCAACCACATCCAGCTCGTTGTTCAGACCAGAGCCTTCTTCAACGGTGATCACGCCTTCTTTGCCGACTTTCGCCATCGCATCCGCAATAATACGGCCGATTTCTTCGTCGGAGTTAGCGGAAATAGTACCAACCTGTGCAATTGCTTTGTCATCTTTGCAAGGTACGGACAATTTCTTCAATTGATCAACAGCGTGAGCAACGGCTTTATCAATACCGCGCTTCAGATCCATTGGGTCGTAGCCAGCAACCACCAGCTTGAGGCCTTCTTCGAAAATCTTGCGGCCAAGCACGGTTGCGGTTGTGGTGCCGTCGCCAGCTTCATCAGAAGTATGCGAAGCCACTTCTTTAAGCATCTGCGCGCCCATGTTCTTGAATTTTTCTTTGAATTCGATTTCCTTGGCCACGGTGACGCCGTCTTTGGTGACGAGCGGTGCGCCGAAGGATTTATCGATAACAACGTTACGGCCGCGTGGGCCCATTGTGATTTGTACTGCATCGGCTAATTCGCGAACACCAGCCAGCATGAGTTGGCGGGCGTCTTCGCTGAAGCGTAATTCTTTAGCTGCCATGTTACATTCCTCTTTGTTAATTAATATTTACTGGATCCCCGCTTTCGCGGGGATAACAATGGGTTACTCTAGTACGCCCATTACATCTTCTTCGCGCATGACGAGTAATTCTTTTTCATCTAACTTCACGCTGGTGCCGGCATATTTGCCAAACAGTACGTTGTCGCCGATTTTGACTTGCAGCGGCTGAACTTTCCCGTCAATGTATTTGCCATTACCAATAGCGACTACTGTGCCGCGGATGGGCTTGTCTTTATCAGCGGTGTCTGGCAATACAATGCCGCCTTTGGTTTTGGTTTCTTGTTCCTGGGGTTCAACCACCAGTCTGTCGCCTAATGGGCGAATCTTTGGATTTGACATGGGTTTTTCTCCTATCTATCTAACTTATTTAATAAGTAAGCATTTTATTGGCCATTGAGAGGCACTGAAATCTATATAGGGGCTATGCGGGTCAGTTCAAGGGGCGGGGATAAATAAATGCTAAAATACAAGGAGGGGTGGTTTGGATGTGGGTGGCATGAATTATTTAACTAATTGAAATAATTGGTATTTATTGTTTATCGTTGCTACTGGCATCCGGGCTACTGGCATCCGGGCTACTGGCATCTGGGCCGCTGTCATCAGGGCCGCTGGCATCTGGGCCGCTGTCATCAGGGCTACTGTCATCTGGATTGCTGTCATCCGGCGCCCCTTTTGTCATCCCTGCGAAGGCAGGGATCCATCCCCAACATACACCAATGTTTGGTATGGATGACATCAAGGTTGGCGAAGAGGGCAACATGCTGAAAGAACCTATTTCGAAGATCATCTGGGACCTCAAATACCGCTACCGGCAGGATGGGAAAGTTGTTGACCAAGTGCTGGAAGATACCTGGCGCAGAGTAGCGAAATCAGTTGCTGCCGCTGAAAAGCCAGCGGAGCAAAAGCACTGGGAGCGGGCTTTTTATCAGTTGCTGGAAGGATTCAAATTTCTGCCGGGCGGCCGCATACTGGCTGGCGCGGGTACGGTACACAAAGTAACCCTGTTGAATTGTTTCGTAATGTCGATTCCTGAAGATTCTCTCGAAGGCATATTTACAGGCATTAAAGAAGGCGCGTTAACTCTGCAGGAAGGCGGCGGGGTTGGTTATGATTTCTCTATATTACGGCCGGCAGGCGCGTTGGCCAAACAATCAGGACTTCCTGCTTCTGGTCCTGTTTCGTTTATGCGGATATGGGATACGATGTGCAGTGTCATGTTATCTACTGGTGCGCGCCGCGGTGCGATGATGGGTGTGCTGCGCTGTGATCATCCCGACATTGAAGCTTTTATTCAGGCTAAAGAAGACGCACGTGAGCTGCGTCATTTTAATGTCTCTGTGATGGTAACGGATGCGTTTATGCGTGCCGTGAAAGAAGATGCCGAGTGGCCTTTGGTTTTTCAAAAAACGATTTATCGAACAGTAAGCGCACGTCATTTGTGGCAGCGTATTATTCGTTCCGCTTACGAATTTGCAGAGCCGGGTGTGTTATTTTTCGATACGATCAATCGCATGAATACGCTTTGGTACCGCGAAACGATAAACGCGACTAATCCTTGCGGCGAAATTCCACTGCCGGAATATGGCGCATGTGATTTAGGCTCAATTAATCTGACACAATTTGTTGTATCGCCATTTAGCACGCAAGCGGCAATTGACTGGCATGGTATTGAGGAAACGGCAAGTGTTGCAACCCGTTTTCTGGATAACGTGCTGGATGTATCGCATTACCCATTGTCTGCCCAGCGAGAACAGGCACAAGGCACGCGCCGCATTGGTCTGGGTATCACTGGTCTGGCTGACATGCTGGTGATGCTGGGGGTGCGTTATGGCGGTGATGAATCTATCAGACTGGCGCAACAGTTAATGCAGCGTATTGCATCGGTAACATGGCAGACATCAATTGAGCTGGCAAATGAAAAAGGTGTATTTCCATTTTATCAGGCAGACTATTTGCGCGGCGAATTTGTGCAGATGCTGAATGAGAACATACGCAGTCAACTGGAGAAATATGGTGTGCGCAACAGCCATCATAATACAATTGCACCGGCAGGCACGATTAGTCTGCTGGCGAATAACGTATCGAATGGTATCGAGCCTGTTTTTCGTGCGGCTTACCATCGACATATGCGGATAGCGGAGCAGGAAACCAGAGAGTTTCATGTTCAGGATTATGCGTATGCGCAGTGGAAGGCATTGAAACATGATGCAGATAAGCCGCCAGTCTGGGCAGATGCCAGCGAGCTGGTGCCAGCAGCACATTTAGCTATACAGGCTGCGATGCAGCCGTATATTGATAATGCCATTTCAAAAACGATTAACTTACCGGCTGATTTTCCATTTGAACAGTTAGGGGATGTGTATACACAAGCTTATGAATCAGGTTTGAAAGGCTGCACGATTTTCCGGCCGAATGCGGTGACGGGCAGCATTCTTGATGCAGAAAAAAAGACGGAAGATAATGATGATCGCTGTTGTCAGCAGGAGTAATGCGTCCAGGTTCGGTTGGTTTGCTTTTATTTTTTTTTAAATCTTTATCGGAACAATCTAACAA
>CAZOVT010000056.1:0-9009 GCA_964583565.1 uncultured Coxiellaceae bacterium | reverse complement strand
GCTTGGCTTACCCGCTGCCACATCTGGGAGCGGCCAAATAAGGGTAACCCAATATATCCCCGGACGATGACTTCCCTGCCCTCATTCACTAACGTCAGATTACAGTGGTAAGTCTTGCCATTGACTGGATCAAGGATTTCACCATTCACCCACTGCTGTTTATTGCTGCCGCTTTGTTTTAGCCGCTCCATCACCACCATGCTGACGATAGGTTGATTGTAACGTATGCCCTTACAGGCAGTGCAGACTTCATGCTGGTCATAACCGGGACGCGGATAAATTTTAACAACGCGTCCAGTGAGAACATGGTCGGTTGTTTCTGTTATTTCGAGGATAGATTTTGGTTGATGTGTTACATCATCAATGGTTTGCCAATAGCCAGCGGGTGAATGGAACGCTTTTGCTGCTATCACATCAGACATGGGTAATAAACACAGGCAAGCAGTAACAAGACTAAGAAACAATCGCATCTGTGTGTCCCTTGAGTTGATCAAGCAGTTTGAAAATGGCTGCCGTAATATCGGCTACCGGCCGTGTTCCATCAATTTTATGGTATTGCGTTGATGGTGATTGTCTGCTGGCATAGTATTCACGCAAGGGGCTGGTTTGCGCCTGATAAATAGCCAGACGCTTGCTGACTGTTTCTTCGCTGTCATCAGGTCGTTGTACTAGAGGCTCACCCGTAACATCATCTCGACCGGGTGAGACAGGCGGGTTATTGATCAGATGATATACCCTGCCTGAACCTGGGTGCACACGTCTGCCGCTTAGCCGTTTAATCACTTCTTCTGCTGGCACATCAATATCAATGGTCATATCAATCGGCGTCAGGGCTTGCAGCGCTTCTGCCTGTGCCACCGTGCGTGGAAACCCATCCAGTAGAAAACCATGGCGGCAGTCTGGCTGCTTGATGCGCTCATCAACCAGCTGGATGACTACCTCGTCAGGAACGAGACGACCGCTGGCAACAATTTCTTTTACTTCATTACCTAGCTTGCTGCCGCTTTGAATAGCATTGCGCAAAATATCACCAGTTGATATCTGGGGAGTATGGTACTTTTCAGTGATGTACCTGGCCTGCGTACCCTTTCCGGCGCCTGGACACCCAAGCAGAATTAAGCGCATATTTATCCCCTCATTAACATCTGGCTATTCTAGAGGGGTTAACTACTGAACTCAACCGGGACGTTATTGATATCAGCGGGTAAGCGGTATGACAACACCGCAATAGCTATTTAACGCCTGCAAGGCGCGCTGGCTGCCTACCAGTTTCCATTGTTCGTGGGCTTCCCAGGGCGTTAATGACTCTTGGCGAATGGATTGCAATATATCCATCAGTAAGACAAATTCTATTGCCAGCTCGCCATATAATTCGCCCGCATGGCCGGAAATCGCCGCATAGGCTGAACGGCCTAAATCAACAAAATAGTTTATCTTAACCAGCCGCCGCTTTGCTGCACCAGGAAATAAGCCTGCATAAAGCAAGCATTGGTCACCAACCTGTTGTAATGAATAATTACGCTGATTTTCCTGATGCTGCAGAGCTTTAAGAAAGGTAGTGGCAAAAACTTGTTTCGTCATATTGGGCTGGTTGGTATAGCGGATTAACAGGGAAACAAGATACGCTTCAAGTTCTGCCTCAAGTTTGACGGAACAAGCTGCCTGAGCATCCTGCAATACACGCTGCCAAAGCAGGTTTGTATCTTCACTGGTTAGCAGGTTCATTTTGACACCTCCATCCTGATACTTTAAGTATATAATATAGCGTTATGAACACAACCCCGGTAACATCAACACACTGGCAATTAAGACAGATTCGGGCAGCCTGATATGAAAAAATCCTTATTTATCTCGGACTTGCATCTGGATAGCGCACATCCGGCAATAGCGAAATTATTTATGCATCTGTTAGAAAAAGCAGGAACAGATGTCGATGGCATCTACATTCTAGGTGATTTATTTGAATTCTGGGTTGGCGATGATGACCAGTCAGACTTCAATCGATCTATCATAAATGCACTCAAATCAACGACAGAAAAAGGTATACCTGTCTATCTGCTGCATGGTAACCGGGATTTTTTATTAGGTAAAAAATTTATAGCTGCTACAGGCTGCCAGCTATTGCCGGATGAATCAGTGGTTACTATTTACAATACGCCAGTTTTACTGATGCACGGCGATACATTGTGTACGCGGGATCTTGTCTATTTAAAATCCCGCAAATGGATTAGAAACCATTTTATACAAACCTTGTTTTTATTGATGCCGCTTCGGCTTAGACAATTTCTTGCGGCAAAAATGCGTGAAAAAAGTCAACAGTATGTCACATCAACGCCCATTGATATCATGGATGTAACGCATAGTGAAGTTGTTAAGGTCATGCAAAAACATCGCGTTGCATTTTTAATTCATGGACATACGCATCGTCTGGGTATGCACCAATTTACACTGGAAAGTATGCCCGCGATGCGCATCGTTCTGGGTGCATGGCATCATCACGGCAGTGTGCTTGAATGGAATGAGGATGGCGGAAAATCACTGCTAACTTTAGATAGACGGCCTGAATGATATTGGCTGCGTTGCTATTGCCGGTGCATAAGTACTTAAATCAATTAATCCGTGTTCTACCATTTTGGCGACAATTTTGCCAAGTCTGCCTTCGTGTATCGCTTGCCATTCTTGATCCTGGAAGGTGAGATTTTTATATTTTACACCTCTGCTAAGCGTTTCTATGATATTTGCAGCTTGCAGTTTCACTGAGCCTGGAATGCCGGCTAACGATCCAGAACTCTCTGATTCCCCGCTTCGGCGCACAATATAGCGATGTATTTCATGCTGTAAGTAGCGTTTGCTATTTTCGGGTACATTATTATCTCTCCATTCAATCAACCAGGCGAGCGATTGATTAGCAGCCATGTCAGGATGAGCATCAATATAGGCGTTAATTGCATTCCACAATGCAACGACGTGATGATTCATGCCTCTACCCTTCACCATGGCTGGCGCTGCATGCAAGGCGCGTATAAATTCGTCCTGCGTCATGGGGTGATTTTTTTCAATCGAGGTGATTAGATTGTAATATGCTGATGAAACGCCGCCGCGATCAATTGCGTCCTTACAAGTCATGTTAAAGGAATTCGGCCTCAATGAAGCTAAAATAAAGTTAGTCATCTCAAATTTAATAAAATGGAAATATACCGCATGAAATTGGGCTGGGCTAAGCGTTGAGTTGCTATCAAAGCCAAGTTTGATGAAACTATTAGTTAATAATGCCCTCACATGGTCTAGTTCACTGTTTTTATCATAGCTGTTATTAGCAGCTACCCCATATAACATGCTTTTTACCTTATCGCTGATATAAAAATCCTTTATTTTTTCATCTGATTTTTCAATGGCGACATGAAGCATTTTATTAAATGCATCGCTATAACTGTATTTTCTCTCGTGGGCATACAGCATTTTTTTACTCATCAAGCCTTTGTCTGCCGGCAGCGTAATCACAGCAATATCAGGATGATGTTGTTCTAATTTATGCAATTCTTTTGATAAGGGTATTTCAATATCTTTTATGCTATCGATTTTTCCAGCGTTATCTAATCGCAAATTATTTATATACACATGCAATCCAGTGGACTGCATTTGCTGCACTATCAGCCACGCATGAAACAACGGACTGACACGTGCAGTCCTATTTTCATATTGACCCTGTGTTCCAAATCGCAGCTCGGTTGGATAGGATGTGCCAGCTTTATAAGTATACGTTCTTACAGCTGGAAGACTGGTAGCTTGCGGTTTATACGTTCCGAATGGACTTAATGCATTAGAATATGCCTGCGCAACCCCAAAAAGCGACCCGGTTCGATATGGATTTGTTGCATTTACATCAAACGAACTATCACTTTTTAGTCGTTCATTTACCTTCCTGATGGATGCTGGTGATGTATGGTGAATATGATCAGTCACTCCCTGAATCATCAAACCAGTTCTTTCCAGCGAACGATTGGCATTTGTATAGATAGCTGATATCAAGCCGCCAGCATTATTTAACATGCTGGTCAGTTTCTGTTTTTCATCAACTGTTAGTGCATTACTATGTAGGTTGTTTAGTGCCTGCTGTATTTCAATTTCAAAATCATTCAGAAATGTGACGTACAGATTGCCATAAGCATAGTTGGAATCGTATGTTTTATGCTTTTCAAATGTTATGTAGAAATTTTCCAGCGCTGTAAACCTTAACGTCGATTGTTCAGGGAGCGCGTTAAACAGATTTAGCAAATATTCATAGCAGTTAATATTATGCAGCTCATCACTGTCTTTGATGCGTTTTGCATAATCATCTAGTAATACCGGATCTCTTGCATCAGCCACAACTCACCCTCCCCGCACATTTGTGCTCATGACACCGTGCTGATTTTATTCTTATCTCTTTGATTTAATTATAGCTGATCTTCAAACAGAAAAGATTAGCAAAAAATAAATTAATAGAATGACGGGGTTAGGAGACTATGTCACGAGAGTGACCGTTATTTTGCGCTCATAGCTGCGCAGACGGTGCTCCCAGAGATATAAACCTTGCCAGCGGCCAAGTGCCAGTCTGCCAGCAGTGACAGGAATCGACAAAAATGTTGTTGTTAAAATAGACCTGACATGCGATGGCATATCATCAGGGCCTTCATCGGTGTGCTTAAACAATGGATCACCGTCCGGAATTAATCTGGCCATAAACGCATCCAGGTCTATTTGTACGAGCGGGTCAGCATTTTCACACACAACTAATGATGCGCTGGTATGATGAATAAAAACATGGCAGAGGCCAACATCTTTTATGTTTGCCTTTGTAACACATTCCGCAACGTTCTCCGTGATGTTGATCAACCCTCTTCCAGGGGTTTTAATGACAATCTGATGTTGAATTAGCATATTTTTTTCACAAGGTTAATGGTTTGTAAGTAATGATCATGCCTTGCAAATGCGTCGCCGTGTTTACTTGATCGGCGAGTTTTTTTGCTTCAGCTTTTTTGGCTTCAGGCCCAACCAGCACACGAGTAATGTTGCTGTGTGATGATTCCATAAATGCATGATATCCACCGGATCGCAGTTTGTTTACCAGCTTTAATGCATTTGCTTTGTTTTTAAAACTGCCTAATTGCACAACCCACACCGCCGATTTTAATTCCGTTTTGCTGTCAGATTTTGCGGCTGCTGGTACGGATGTAATGGCCAGTGGATGAGCGATATTTTTTGAAGAGCTTTTTGATGAGACTGGCTTTCCTGGTGTCAGTGATGGCGTTGGTTTCTTTTCTTTCGGTGCTGCGTCTTCTGTTGTAACAGCCTGAGTTGATGTTTCTGTTTCTGAAGGCGTTTGTGCTGGCATTGCTGAAGGCAGCGGCAGCAGTGTTTCTTCTGTTTGTGCTGCTACAGGCGGCGTAACAACTGGCGCATCATTATTTTCTGGCGACATAACCTGCATGGATTGGTCAGGGAATGGCGGCGTTTCTTTTAATGGGTTATCCATGGAAATATTTTTATGCCGTTGAAATAAAGGTAATGCGAGCACAATAAGACCGATAATAACGAGAATACCCAGAATTTGATGTTTAGTGTGCTTTGTCATAACGATCCTTATTTGGTTGAATTGATCAATCTCTGTTTGGTCAATTTGGCAAGCAGACGAGCAATACCGTCACGCATATCGGTTCGATGCATAATCATATCAATAGCGCCATGGTCTAATAAAAATTCACTCCGTTGAAAACCTTCGGGCAATGTTTCACGAACAGTTTGCTCGATGACGCGAGGGCCAGCAAACCCGATCAATGCCTTGGGTTCAGCAATAATAACATCACCCAGCATGGCTAGACTAGCAGATACACCACCCATTGTTGGGTCTGTTAAAACGGAAATATAGGGGATACCCTCTTCAGCCAGTCTGGCTAAACCAGCGCTTACTTTTGCCATCTGCATCAATGAAATTAATGCTTCCTGCATACGGGCACCACCACTGGCAGAAAAACATACGAATGGTATTTGTAATTCAATACAAGTATTAATAGCGCGGATAAATCTCTCTCCTACCGCCGCGCCCATGGAGCCGCCAATAAATCCATATTCAAATGCTACAGCGACAACGCGCATGCCATGTAATTCACCCCGCATGGCAATCAGTGCTTCTTTTTCATTTGTATCAGCTTGTGCCGCTGTTAAGCGGTCTTTATACTTTTTTAAATCTTTAAACTTGAGCGTGTCTACAGGACCAACGTCTGCTGCAATTTCCATGCTGGTTTTGGGATCCAGAAACCATTCCAGACGTTTACGCGCAGGTAAGCGCATGTGGTAATTGCATTTTGGGCAAACATCCAGATACCGGTCAAGCTCGGAACGATACAAAATGGAATTACAGTTATTACACTTCGACCATAAGCCTTCCGGGACACCCTTTTTGCTGCTGGCGCCGGTACGTATACGTGACGGTAATAATTTTTTGAACCAATTCATATAGTTACCTATAGACGATCAAGCATAAGGTCAATATTATAACAAAAATACATTATTTGGCATCGGGAATATATATGTTTCTGGATACTTAACCTGTACAAGATATAACCCATCAGGCGGGGCTGTTTCAGCCGCAGCTTTTCTATCTCTGGCTGCAAGCACCTCATGCATCCATGATGGCGGCTGAAATCCCCCGCCAATTTTCATTAATACGCCGGCAATGTTCCGTACCATATGATGTAAAAAAGCATTTGCTTCAATATCAATAAAAATAAAATGATCTTTTTTCTGGATATCAACAAACGTTACGTTTCGCATGGGCGAATTGGAATTGCATTTGGATGAGCGAAATGAACTGAAATCCTGCTCGCCTATCAAATAGCTTGCGGCCAGGCGCATGGGTTCTATATCTAATGGAAAATAGTGCCAGGTAACACGTTTAGCTAAAATAGCCGGGCGTATCGGATTATTATAAATAATATAGCGGTAACGTCGCGCATAGGCTTTAAAGCGGGCATGAAAATGATAGTCTACGTGTTTCGCCCACCGCACGACAATGGATGGCGGCAGATGGGAGTTTGTTCCCCATATCCATGCGTCAATGTGACGTTTTGCAGATGTATCGAAATGAACGACCTGTCCAGTGGCGTGCACACTCGCATCGGTGCGTCCAGCACAGTGTAAATGTATAGGTTCATTGGCAACATTTGCCAGCGCTGCTTCTAATGTTCCCTGTACGGTTGATAATTCGCGTTGCGACTGCCACCCGAAAAAATTGCTGCCATCATATTCTATGCCAAGTGCAATACGCATTCCGGGGTTTATCTCGATGTCTGCTTGACGTGTTGAATAAACTGTAAATCAGAAAGATGATCCAGTAGTTTTGCCGCATCACTTTTTTGGCCCGCATTACCTTGCTGGCTAATAGATTCAAGCAGTTTAATAGCGGCAGGATGATTATCAATTTCCAGATAAGCACGCGCCAGATCCAGTTGTGTCGCAATCAGATCGTCACCCGCGATACTGGCGAGTTCACTGGCATGTAAATCGATGACTGGCGGCTGTGAAACAGCGTCTGCTGCCATGACATTGCCATAAAAATATCTGAAAATCAGGTATACGCCTAATGAAAAAAGCAGGATTGCGCCCAAACTGACAGATAATAAAATAGCCAGATAACTTTTTATAATTAAAGAAATCATTATTTGACGTCCATGTTAGTTAAATGTTCCAGAATTTGAACCGCATTTAATGCGGCGCCTTTACGAAGATTATCAGTCACTATCCATAAATTCAGCCCATTTTTATGTGAAATATCCTTGCGAATACGGCCAATGTAAACACTATCAGTTCCCGCGGCATTCACGACAGGGGTAGGATATGGCGCAAGACCATCAATTACTTTTATGCCCGGCGCTGCATCTAGCAGCTGGTGTACTTTTTCAACCGAAACAGGTTCCTTTGTTTCAATATGAACGGCGGCGGCATGGCCGCAGAAAACAGGTACCCTGACGGCTGTAGGATTGATTACCATTGTTTTATCATTAAAAATTTTCTGCATTTCCCACACTATTTTCATTTCTTCTTTTGTGTAGCCATTATCTAGAAAATCATCAATGTGAGGCAGGACGTTAAATGCGATCTGCTGCGGATAGACGGTTGATTTAACTGGGCGCCCATCGAGCACTTCCCTGCTTTGATCAGATAATTCTGTCATGGCATCTTTGCCTGTGCCAGAAACCGACTGATAAGTTGCAACATTAATACGCGAAATGCCTGCCGCGTCATAGATGGGTTTTAGGCCGACAGCGATAGGAATAGTGTTACAGTTGGGGCTGGCAATGATCGATTGACTGGAATAACGTTTCAATGCATCCATATTGACTTCAGGTATAATCAGCGGCACATGATCATCATTACGGTAATATGAACTCTTATCAATAACAGTATTGCCAGCGGCGGCGGCAACAGGAATAAACGTTGATGCCAGCTGATTTCCAACACAGAAAAACGCATACTGGGTTTGGCTGAAATCAAACGTGGAAAGATCCTCAATGGTGTGCGGTTTTCCTTTGAATGGCAGCGTTTTTCCAGATGATTGCCGGCTGGCCAGCAGATAAAGTTTTTTTACAGGGATTTGACGCTCTTCCAGAATGGAAAGCAGCGTTGTACCAACCAGACCGGTCGCGCCGACAATTGCAACGGAATAACCACTCATTATTTGCTCTCCCGCGCCATTTGTTCAATACCCTGCAGCCAGATACTAATGGATTCACCTATAATGGTTGGGTTAGATTCCTGTCCAAGATGCAATTCTTCTCCTACTTCCATTAACTCAAGATGGGGGATATTTTTCTTGGCCCACATCACGGTTTCCATGGTCGTAATGAAACCCGGAATGGAATACAACAATAATTTTGGCAGATCAGACGTTATCAGGCTTTTATGGTATTTCTGCAGCAACAGGTCAATTTCACTTTTACCATTACCGCCAGGCGCATCATTTATATACTG
>CAZOVT010000055.1:0-9301 GCA_964583565.1 uncultured Coxiellaceae bacterium | reverse complement strand
AACGCAGCGTCAGGGGTCCCACTGGGGGATGGGTGACGCGAGTACGCAAATACCAAACATTTTTAATGAAATAATGTGCTAATGAATCCATGCGTCAGGGTGTATAGCTTGCCTGAATTCAGGTAAGATGCCGGCAACTACCTAATGAATCAACGTAAGGAAGTCACTCATGTCGACACCGACGCATAGAGATCGTGCCAATGCCATCCGGTTTTTAAGTATTGATGCCGTGCAAAAGGCTAATTCAGGCCATCCCGGTATGCCCATGGGCATGGCGGATATTGCAGAAATATTATGGCATGATTTTTTGCAGCATAATCCCGCTAATCCGCGCTGGATTAATCGTGACCGTTTTATTCTGTCAAACGGCCATGGTGCGATGCTGCATTATGCGCTTTTGCATCTGACGGGCTATGACTTGACCATTGATGATCTCAAACAGTTCCGGCAGCTGCATTCCCGGACGCCGGGGCATCCTGAATTTGGCGAAGCGCCTGGTATTGAAACAACGACGGGGCCGCTGGGGCAGGGGCTGGCCAATGCTGTTGGCATGGCGATCGCTGAAAAACATCTGGCGGCAGAATTTAACCAGCCAGACTTTTCCATTATTAACCACTACACCTATTGTTTCGTTGGCGATGGCTGTCTGATGGAAGGCATATCGCACGAGGCGTGCTCTTTGGCGGGTACGCTGGGTCTGGGTAAACTCATCGTCTTTTATGATGACAATGGTATCTCGATTGATGGTGAGGTACGGGGATGGTTTGGTGATAACACGCCGCTGCGGTTTCAGTCGTATGGCTGGCATGTGATTGCAGACGTGGATGGTCAGGATAGCGAGGCAGTGCGCAAGGCGATTATCGCCGCGCAGGCTGAACAGGACAAGCCAAGCATTATCTGCTGTAAAACAACGATAGGCTGGGGGTCGCCAAATCTTGCCGGCACAGCAGCGACACACGGTGCGCCGTTAGGTGAGAAAGAAGTTGCTGGTGTGCGTGAACAGCTAGGCTGGTCACATGCGCCGTTTGACATTCCAACGGACATACACACAGCGTGGGATGCCAGACAGAAGGGTGCGACCCTTGAAGCCATGTGGCAGTCGATGTTTGATGATTATCTGGATCATTATCCGGAACTGGCGAGCGAGTTATTGCGCCGGATGGCGGGGCAGCTGCCGGATGACTGGCAGACCCAGGCAGATTGGCTGCTCAATGAAATGAATAACAAGAAACAGTCGGTGGCAACTCGGAAGGCATCGCAATTATGTCTGGATCATTTTGCGAATTTACTGCCGGAAATGCTGGGTGGCTCTGCTGATTTAACTGAATCGAATTGTACCAACTGGAAAGGCATGCACCTTTTTACGGCGGAGACGCCAGAAGGACGCTACATTCACTATGGCGTACGTGAGTTTGGCATGTCCGCGATCATGAACGGGATCGCCTTATATAAAGGTAACCTGCCCTTCGGTGGTACCTTTTTGACATTCTCGGATTATGCCCGTAACGCCATTCGTCTCGCGTCACTGATGCGGCAGCGTGTGGTATTCGTGTATACGCATGATTCGATTGGTCTGGGTGAAGATGGCCCGACCCATCAGCCGGTTGAGCAGCTGCCCAGCCTCCGCATGATGCCAAATCTATCTGTGTGGCGTCCTTGTGATACGGTAGAGACAGCGGCCAGCTGGCAGGCTGCGATTGAACATCAGGGCCCGACATGTCTGGCACTGTCGCGTCAGGTACTGCCGCATCAGGTTCGTACCGCGGAGCAATTGGCTCAGATAAGGCGCGGCGGTTATGTCCTGTATGGCGCGGAAGATGCCCAGCCGGATGCGATTTTGATTGCAACCGGGTCTGAAGTATCGCTGGCCATGGAAGCGGCTAATCAGTTGAAAAAAATGGATATTCATGCTCGTGTTGTCTCCATGCCATCCACGGATGTGTTTTTAGCTCAGGATAGGGCATACCGGCAGGCCGTATTACCAGATGAAGTAGCGGCACGGGTTGCTGTTGAGGCTGCAGCGACGGATGGCTGGTATAAATTCGTTGGCCTGCATGGCCGTGTTGTGGGTCTTGATCGTTTCGGTGCGTCTGCGCCGGCTAAGGATGTGTTTAAAGATTGTCATATAACGGTAGAAGATATTGTAGCGGCGGCCAAAGAAGTTATATATTCTGCACGAACTACCGTTCGTCAGGCCGTTTAAATTTTGGAGGAAATAAAACATGACTATTAGAATTGCGATTAATGGCTATGGCCGGATCGGTCGCAACATATTACGGGCGCATTATGAAAAGAAACTTCACCCAGAGATTCAGATTGTTGCGATTAATGATCTTGGTGATGTGAATACCAATGTACATTTGACCCGCTATGATACAACGCACGGCAAGTTTCCGGGTGAAGTATCAACATCTGGCAATGACATGATTGTGAATGGCGACAAGATTCGCGTGGTGGCAGAACGGGATCCAGGGAAACTGCCATGGAAAGACCTGAACGTTGATATCGTATTTGAATGCACCGGATTTTTTACCAGCAAAGAAAAAGCGGCGATGCATCTGGAAGCAGGTGCGAAGAAAGTGATTATTTCAGCGCCAGCGACAGGTGTGGACGCAACCGTTGTCTTTGGTGTGAATGACAATGTATTGAAATCAACCGACACAGTTATTTCTAATGCATCCTGCACAACAAACTGTCTGGCTGCATTAGTCAAGCCGCTGCATGAATCAATTGGCCTGGTTAGCGGATTAATGAATACCGTTCACGCATTTACAAATGATCAAAGCCTGATTGATGTGTATCACAGTGACTTGCGCCGCGCACGTTCTGCCACGCAATCCATTATTCCAACGAAAACTGGTGCGGCAGCGGCGGTGGGTTTGGTGCTGCCAGAATTAAACGGCAAACTGGATGGGTTTTCAGTGCGTGTGCCAACGATTAATGTTTCGTTAGTGGATTTAACCTTCGAAGCGAAACGCAGCACAACAGTCGCAGAAGTAGATTCCATTATTCAGCAAGCAGCAAATGGCCCGATGAAAGGCATATTGGCTTATAACGAAGAGCAATTAGTCTCCGTTGACTTCAACCACAATTCCGCATCTGCCATTTTTGATACATTTGGCACCAGAGTCATTGGAAATCTGGTTAAAGTGCTTGCCTGGTATGATAACGAATGGGGCTTTTCAAATCGTATGCTGGATGTCGCTGCTGTTTGGGGCGCGGAACAATAAGATAGCCTGCTTCAGCGGGAGCTATTGAAATAAATTTGTTGGTAAAGCGAGAAAATGATATGCCATCTAACATGATCGAAGTCATGCACGTGTTAAAGCAGCGCGCACCAGCGGGTTTTGTGCCAAAAGTAGGAATGATCCTGGGATCCGGTCTATCTTCATTGGCGGAACAGATAACAGACGCAGTGGCAGTGCCTTATCGGCAGATTCCCGGACTGCCGACAGGTGGTGTGGCAGGTCATGCTTCCGAGTTGCTGATGGGATATCTGAATGGCATGCCAGTACTGTGTCTACGCGGCCGGCTGCATCTTTATGAAGGTGTTGCTTATGATGCAGTACGTACATTGGTGCGTCTGGTGAAATGGATGGGCGCGGAAACATTAATTGTCACGGGTGCTGTTGGCTCAATGCGGCCAGAGGCGGGCCCGGGCGAATTAATGATGATTAATGACCACATTAATTTTCATCCAGGCAATCCGTTGGTTGGACACAATGATGAAACAGTCGGCCCGCGTTTTGTCAGCATGGAAAATGCTTACGACGCGGAGCTGCAGGTGAAAATGGAAAAAGCTGCGGCACAGTTAGACATCAAGCTGCATAAAGGTGTTTATCTTTCGACATTGGGCCCTATGTTTGAAACACCAGCCGAAATTCGTGCATTCAAGCAATGGGGCGCGGATGTGGTTGGTATGTCGGTAGTGCCGGAAGTGATATTGGCACGGCATTGCGGCTTGAAAGTGGCTTGCGTCACGGCTGTGACGAATGCGGCTGCAGGCATGAGCGACGAAGTGATTTCACATGAAGGCACACTGCGTTTTGGAGAAATGGGCGCACAAAAGCTGGTGAAGCTGATCCCTGAGTTTTTAAAGGAGTTGGGATAGTACGGAGATAAGCAATGCAATGGACTGACGTAGTGCAGGAGCACCTCCGCGCATTAACACCCGTTACACCGGATCCCGCGCTTGCACAGCGAACAGCAGGATTAATTGATCTGACCAGCCTGAATGATGATGACAATGAATCTCATATCGCAGCATTTTGCGCGAAAGCGCATACACCGTTTGGCCATGTTGCTGCGGTTTGTGTTTATCCCCAATTTGTGCGCCTCGTCGCGGCGGAATTTGCTAACTCGCCAATCAAAACGGCAACCGTAGTCAATTTTCCCAGTGGTGATGAATCACTCGAAACAACATTAGTCGAGATAGGCCGTGCAATACAGGATGGTGCGCAGGAAATCGATGTTGTTTTTCCTTATACACGCTATATGGCAGGTGAGCATCAATATGCACATCAGTTTGTTGCTGCTTGCAAAGCGGCATGTGGTACAGATGCATTGCTCAAAGTGATTCTTGAAACAGGTGCATTAATTGAACCGGGAATAATCGCTGAAGCAGCCTATGAATCACTCACTGCCGGTGCGGATTTCATTAAGACATCCACGGGTAAAATGGCTGGGGGTGCGACACCCGAAGCCGCGGTGGTCATGCTGCTGGTGATCAAGCATGTCACATCGCAGCTGAAACGCCGGCTGGGCATCAAATTATCCGGGGGCATCAAAGAACTGGCGCAGGCTGCCCAATATCTCGAGCTGGCGGACCACATCATGGGCCGTGACTGGGTGACGCCTGCTACTTTTCGGATAGGCGCTAGTCAGCTGGTGGACAGGCTGGCTGTATTTTAAATCATTCTGGCATCTCTGCCGCCTTCTGGTTAGAATGAGCCTCATCCTCACACCCCAATATAAGCAGGTTCAGATTGCCATGCATATTCATCATCATGAGAAGACGGTTCATACCAAGTTAGCCTGGGCTGTTGTTCTGACTGCCTCTTTATTCTTTTTTTATGAATTTATTCAAATGAATATCTTCAACTCCATCAATACGCAATTGAGGGAAGCTTTTCAGCTGGATGCAGTCCATATTGGCCAATTTTTTTCCATGTACTTCTATGCCAACTTCCTTTGTATTTTTGCCGCTGGCAACCTGCTTGATCGATTTTCAACCAAAAAATTACTGCTGTTTGCTATCAGTGTCTGCACGCTGGGAACCTTTATGTTTTCTGTCGCCACGGTGTATTGGCTGGCTGCGGCAGGACGGTTTTTGGTTGGGGCGGGCGCTGCATTCTGCTTTTTAAGTTGTATCCGGCTGGCATCACGCTGGTTTTCGCCGCATCGTATGGCGTTTGTAACCGGGATGGTGGTGACCATGGCCATGCTGGGTGGTTTGGTGGCGCAAACACCTTTCGCGCTGCTGACTGAATATCTGGGCAGCTGGCGTCAGGCATTGCTGATGAATACCGGGCTGGGTGTTGTTATCCTGATCGTGACGATGCTGGTTGTGCAGGACCGTCCGCCAGATGCAGAGGCACAAGTTGAAGCGAAAGCGGATGCGTTGCATTTGCATGAACTGGGTGTCTGGCGTTGTATCAAACTTGCCGTGTTCAATCCGCAAAACTGGCTGGGCGGCTTGTACACCTCCCTGATGAATTTACCCGTATTTGTGATTGGCGGATTGTGGGGGATTTTGTATCTCTCGCAAGTGCATCATCTCACGATGACACAGGCATCATATGCAACGACCATGTTTTTTGTCGGTGTTATCGCTGGATCATTAATTTATGGTTATATCTCTGATCACACCGAACGACGTGTGATGCCAATGATTATTGGCGCGGTGATATCGCTGATCGTGATGCTGATGTTGATGTACATTCCGGGATTGTCACTGGGATCTATCATATTTTTATTTTTCCTGATTGGACTGGTTACCAGTTCACAAGTCCTGACCTATCCTTTAATTGCTGAATTGAATCCGACTTATCTTACCAGTACAGCGGTGAGCATTGATTCCATTTGTATCATGGCCAGTGGTTTCATTGTACCGCCATTTTTTGGCTGGCTAATGGAAAAAAATAATTTACATAACGTTGTAAACGGCATTGTTGAATATTCAGCGGCTGATTTTAATTATGCTATGTTGATTATGCCGGTATCTTTTATCATTGCATTGATAATTGGATTTTTCATGCGTGAAACCTATTGCAAACAGCAGGCGTAACGAATGGCACGTGCATTTATTATCATGCTGGATTCATTTGGACTGGGCGCAACGGCTGACGCGGCGGCTTATGGTGATGCTGGTGCAG
Source organism: uncultured Coxiellaceae bacterium (assembly GCA_964583565.1). Lineage (GTDB taxonomy): Bacteria > Pseudomonadota > Gammaproteobacteria > DSM-16500 > DSM-16500 > Aquicella. Next base: position 2,927 of record CAZOVT010000055.1, on the reverse strand, counting down.
ATACCTTGCGCCACATTGCGGAATATTGCGCGGCAGGTAAAGCAGACAAGGCCGGTGTACGCAGCGGCCCATTGAACTTGCCAAATTTAACGCGTATCGGATTGAATGCTGCGGCAAAAATCAGTGCGGGTGAATTTATTCCCGGGTTGGATCCACATGCATCTATCGTTGGCGCGTACGGTTGTGCAGCAGAAAAAAGTTTAGGCAAAGATACGCAAAGCGGCCATTGGGAAATGGCAGGCGTGCCAGTGCTATTTGAATGGGGTTATTTCAAGCCTGACTATCCCAGTTTTCCGCCGGAATTAATTGATGAATTGGTCAAACGTGCAAAGCTGCCGGGTGTGCTGGGTAATCATCATGCTTCTGGCACGGTGATTATTGATGAGCTGGGTGAAGAACATCAAAAATCTGGCAAGCCCATTGTTTATACGTCTGCAGACAGTGTTTTTCAGATTGCGGCACACGAAGAGACATTTGGATTAAAGCGTCTTTATGAAATATGTGATATCACACGTGAGCTGGTTGATTCATATAATATAGGCCGTGTCATTGCGCGGCCGTTCCTGGGTTCGCCAGGAAATTATTATCGTACAGGTAACCGGCGTGATTATGCTACGCCGCCGTCGTCGCCCACCTTATTAGATATATTAGTGCAGCAAGGCGGTACTGTGATTGCGGTCGGCAAGGTTGCAGACATTTATGCGCATCAAGGCATCAGCCGGATGGTGAAAGCGAATGGTAATCAGGCATTGTTTGAAACATTTATTAACGAAGCAAAAACCGCACCGGATAACAGTATTGTCTTTGTGAATCTGGTTGATTTTGACATGGTGTATGGTCACAGGCGTGACATTACAGGTTATGCCAAGGCATTAGAAGATTTTGATACCTGGCTGCCAGCATTTGAAGCGGTGATGAAATCAGGCGATATCGCAGTGATTACCGCGGACCATGGCTGCGATCCCACTGCGCATGGTTCAGATCATACACGTGAACACGTGCCAGTTTTATTTTTTGGCCCGGATGTTAAAGCTGGTTCAGTCGGCAAGCGTGATACGTTTGCGGACATTGGCCAAACCATTGCGCAGCACCTCTCGCTTCCTGCATTATCGTATGGCAAAGCAATTTAGCAAAAATCATATAAAAACCGATAAACCGGCATGCTATTGATGTGGTCGATCATGCCTGTTTGAGACATTTTTGTGAGAATGACAGACGTTGAAAATTGTTTTAGCATTTTTAAGTCAGCAGGACGTATCTGCTCTGCCCATTTTACTTCAATGGCTTCTGGTTGATCTCGCAGCCAGATAACGTCAATTTCACCTTGTCCCTTGAAGTAAAATGATTTCGCGTTGCGTGCGCAATGACTGGCAACACAGGCTTCGACCAAATGACCTTGGTTTATTTCTTCATTGGAGATTATTTTTTCTTCTTGCAGCCAGCGGCGAATAGAGCAATAAATAAAAGGGTCTGCAAAATGAAATTTTCTATCTTTTCGAGGGAATCCCTGCCGTTTGTTTTGATCATAAGCCTGTAGTTCAATGATGACATCCATACGTTCCAGTAAACGACAATAATCTATGCATGTTTCTTTGCTAAGCAGCCCAATTTTTTGTGTCAGTGATGAATATGAAATGGGAGAAACGCCGATAGTGACTAAAGCTTGCAAAATCGATAATAGTGATTTTTCATTTTTTCCTTGCTTGATGAAGTCACCTCGAATCCATTGCTGATAAGTTAAGAATGTTGCTGGCGAAATTTCATTAAATTCCGCCAAATCATTAATAGCTTTTAAGTATCCACCGCATTTTAAATATTGTTGAAACAGTTTTTCCAGAGTTGCATTGTCAGGTGTATTGTCTGTGACAAGTAATGCAACATACTCTCGGAAAGAGAGAGGGTGAAAATGAAAATCAACTTGCGCTGCTTTACCGCGCCTGCCGGGAAAAGTCATCGCAGCTTCTTTCAGGATGAGTGAGTCAGAGCCTGTTAAAAGGCATATGCCCTGTTCAAAATAACCTTCATCCGCAAGTGCTTTGATAATGCGCTCCCAGTGTGGAACATAAGTAACTTCATCGATGATGAGCAGGAATTTTTCGTTACCACAAGTTTGTAGAAACAATCTTAGTTCCTGGCTGAGATCCTTCGCGTCAAATATTTCATCACATGGCAGGTAGAAAATATGATCAGCTTTGTATTGTTTGTTTTCCAGCGCGTGCTGGATAAGTAATTTGCATGAGGTTGATTTTCCAACCTGCCGGCTACCTGTTAATATATAGATACCTGGTGTATCAAGGTTTAGCTTTTCCCACCAGCATGGTACGTGTTGATAATGCATTTGTTGCAGGCGCAATAAATGCGGGTCTAGTCGCTTAAAATTGGCTAGACTATTGTAAAATTGATTATGTTTTTCATGGCGATGTAACATGTATAATCTCTATATCTATATGATTATTATTATAATATATTAATTAGACAAATTTGTCTAATGATCATTAGACAAATTTGTCTAATAACTGATTTCTCTTCCCGCGTTATCATACGGCAAGGCTATTTTTAGCAGACATCATGATCTTGTCACCCCCGCTTACTATTTTGTCATCCCCGCTTACTATTTTGTCATCCCCGCGTAGGCGGGGACCCATCCATCATATTAACGCGGGTACATTGATCCACTAAACATGCCTGGTGTTTGCGTACTCGCGTCACCCATCCCCCAGTGGGACCCCTGACGCTGCGTTCGCACACACCAGACATGTTGAGTGAATCAATCCGCCAGCTTGCATGATACTTTCAATTCATTGATTAATAACATCTTTTTCAAACTGGCAATTTCCCAAATCTCGACTACACTTAAGAAAAGGAGCACTTGATTGTGCATACAATGTACAAACAAGTGACAAATAACTAAAAACAGTTGAGCGGAG
>CAZOVT010000054.1:0-9362 GCA_964583565.1 uncultured Coxiellaceae bacterium | reverse complement strand
CTGAATGATGATGTCTCGCGTCCACTACACACCTCGTTTTGGTTTCTATATTATAAGTTGGTCACAATTTTACCATTATTCGCCTTAGAGAAAGCTTAAGATAAGATACGATTTGTTAAAAAATGAGTATGACCGCAGTAGGTTTAAAGGAAATTAGCAGTAAAATCAGTGAATAACATTACAACCCCATCACCCTCACCATCGATCTTTTTTCTGCTATTTTCTTAACCTTATGCAAAATTGCAGGCGCACAGTAATACCAGACCTGATCTATTTCAAGCTGGGCACTATATCCTTTCAGAATTTCTTCAAGCCGATACCTGCCCTTCATCGTCAACTCCACCTCAATCGCGATCTGTTTGCCGTCTGGCATAATCAACATACCATCAGCCACATGACCACGCCTGCCTATCCCACGCATACACTGATCACGCTTGATGCTTCGCTCACTTATCCATGTCGCATCTGGATACTCCTTCATCAATTTAATATAAACTTCAATCAACGCCATCTGGTGCTCGTAAATTCCAACAGGAATTTTATTTAACACTGGCAAACCTGTATGCTCCGCACCCTTCTTACTCAATCGATAAATGCCATGTCGATAATAAAAAACTCGCTCATGAATCACATAGCCTCCCTGGACTAACCGCTGCATCACTTTATAATTACGCGGCTTGTTTAGCCCAAACTGTTTCACAATATGGGGCATCTCACAAAACCCAAAATCATTAATGAATCTCATAATGGCACAATCACGATCTGTTAATTTCATCATTACTCTCCTATCAAATAATAATGTTTTCACCACGACTAATCGTTCACTGCTTGCTGACCACCCTATCATCGCTTGTCGGTGTGAGAGGGTGGTCAGCAAGCAGTGAACGCTCTCAGGACGTGACGCTATTGGCCTGACACAAATTTATCTACATACTGTATGTAGCCGATCAATCAGATACCTCAACTCGTGCCTCCACACATGCCAATCACCACCCGCCTAAACTGACTAAACTCATTTTGTCGGTTCTGTCTGTTACTTACCCTCCTGCAATGGATAAATTAATATGCATCTCTCATGCTCACTAAAAATCACTATTCCTTACTTATATTGACAATAACTGCACCTAGCCCGCTTCAAGCTGGTGCCTGACCAACCAATAATCTATTCACGATTTTATTGGTTGGTCAGGCACCAGCGATCAGGGCGCATCACTGCTGCCAAGGGGTCTGACAACAAAATTGCTGTATATTTCTAGTAGCCACTACGTATGATACTTCAACGATATTTCCAAACACACGCCATGCCCTCCCGACTAAACTGACACAATTCGTTCTGTCAGTTTAGTCGGGCGGTGTTATGGCTATTCACGGGAAAGTTTCTTCTGCTTGTTTACGTATTTTCACCTTGGGGTTGATGAGATACACTGGCGACTTAGGTCTACCGATTCCTTTTGGCTGACATTCCTGACAAAGCCATCCCGCCTCTATCAGTTCATCACAAGCGCTTCTAACCAAGTCCTTATCTTCTAATCCAGTCCACTCTCGACGATAAATATCACGCAATGAAAATGGCGAACGTAAATCACCATCCTGTATTTTTTTACTAAGACGCCGCGCGGCTTGCATCACGACATTGGTTGCCATTCCATAAATACGCCTGGCATGTAACTCCAAATAACTAGCCCACGAAATGGCATTTAATACTGATTCAAAGGAAACAGCGGATCGCTTGATACCATCAGCGGCATCTATCAAGTGGAATATCAGCGCCAAACTTGGCACCAAGCTGCGATATTTTGCTAGATGCTCCAGCAATATCGGCGGATCATCTGCCTGCAACTTTTCAGTTTCTAGTTTGACCAGCCAATCATTAAATAAATCCTGCGCAGCTTCATCAAATCTGACATACGGATAACGATCATGCGCCTCCTTGATTGCTCCATATTCAACGGGATTCATTGTTGCTAGCCGCTTAAACACATCACTGACACGCTGTTTTGCTTCACGATTTGGCTGCCTGTCTATCAACTGCCAGTTTTTTACTTCATCGGGATAGATGAGTAATTGAAATCGTTGCAGCAATCCGTCATTATTCGACCCGTGCATTGCTTCATACAGATAATGCGCAAGCTTAGCGGGTTGCGTATTACCAAAGATGGATAGACAGACATTTTCAGTGTGAACCGTGCCACGGGTGATACGATCTGTTGTTAGTGAGCCATCACCATTCCATGCTTCAAGAAAGAAGGCGCGATCGCACTCGCGTCCTTCTTTATCCCATGTTGATAGCAAGCCTACGAGCTCATCACGATACAGTAATAAGCCGCGTGGATTATCTGCCAGCAATTCACTGAGTTTTTCAATCGTCGCATCATTGGTTTTATAACGCTTCCAGACAGGCTTTTCTGGTTCTTTAGATTGGATTAATTTTTCCCTCAGTGATAAGGCGTCATATCCATCTTGCCCCAGTTTGTTATCAAGTGATTTTTTACGCGATGAAAGCAGCGCACTCTTGATTGCTTCCTTATCTGCTTTATATAGCTCAAGATCTGCCTGATAGCTGATATTGGCGGTATCAAATGATTGTTTTGCTTCTTTTTCGAGTTGACCGACCAGCTGCATGACCTCTGATACAGCCGGTGTTTTCAGCATACCTGGGCGCCCGACAATGCCGCCCCATATGTTTGGAATCACTAGCCAATCATCATGTTGCTTCGGCTTAATGCCGCAGCTGGTGCCAATAATTGATGCCGTTGCCACGATTGCCGCCACAGCAACAAAGTCAGGCGGACATTGCATGCGTTCTGCCACATCAGCAATCCAGTCACGATAAGGGACTGGGATATTAGCAATCGGCAGTGGCCCTACTTCTGCCAAAGCTTCACGCAGTGGCTCCGGTTCCGGCCAGTCATATGCAGTCTGATCAACTGAAACAACAACCGACTGCTGATAAACTCCCATTATTTTGTCATAAAGCTGTTTGCCGCTCTGCATAGTTACCGCCCCCTATATGACTGACCTACACAATAAGAAGTCGATTGCACACTCTGATGATTTTCCAGCCATACGCGGATATCAGATTTACGGTAGCGAACTAGCCTCCCCATTTTAACAAATGGCACGCCTATGCCAGCCCAGCGATCACGCTCCATGGTTGCCAGCGAACAGCCACGAATGGCGGCAACTGTTTGTTGGTTGAAGAAAGCCCAGTCTGGGGATTGTTCGTATTCATTAATGAGGTTAATACGTGATAATTGAGATTTCATATAGCTTGCTCCTGTTTGTTAAAAACAAGCTAATGATGTCAGAATGAAATAAGGCTAATTCGTAATTGCAAAACTTGATTTGTAATTACAAATTGATGACAATTTTACCTTCTTGATTGAGCAGTTCGACTGCCTCTGTGATTTTGCGATCTATACTTTTCATGCCGCTGGCATCAAGCTCCAATACTTCTGCTTTTTCAATAATCAAGCGCGCAATTTGCGAAGCGCTCAATCTCGCTTGTGAATTTTTCGATGATTTTACTTTTTCATCAATCAACAATGCTGCAAGAAGACCTATGGCTTTTAAGTAATTATTGCGCTCACGATTAGCGAGTGACGGTCTCTTAGGATTACCTACAGGCTCTATATGAGTCTGAGGATGTATGAGATTTTTAAATTTCATTTCCACTTCAAATCTTTTTTGAATCAGCTTTTTCAGTGGCGCCGGAAATGGCAAATTTTTCAGATTAGCTTCTGCAAGGATAGCCACAGGACTAATACCAATATTGGGATAATAGTATCCTTTATGTCGTTCCATCCACGGAATACTGCGAATAATCTTGAATGTCTTCTTGGCTGCATCAAGTTCTAGCGGTGTTTCTCTCATGCCTAGATTCAAGCTGGGATATTTATCAGGATCGATGCCATGCAATAACAGCGCTGCTTTGCTCTGGCTCCACGTTTCAGCTTTTGCCCAATATTTATAATCAGGCTTGGGATGTTTTTTAATGTTCATCATAGTACCTGTCTTTTTATTGTAATTATTATTTATAGTCCGCCTATGCAGCAGATTTGTCAGTATAGTCAGTAAGAATTGTTTTGCATATCAGGAAAAACCTGACACGGTGTAACATAAAAACCAGCGGATACTACTGTTGAACCCTATCTAAACCTATCCTGATACTGTTTAACCCTATCTAGTGTTACATTTTTTACTACAATTCTGAAAAAGCGGGTCGGATTTTGGGTGAAAATCATTGGAAAATTATCTTTTTTAGACGGGAATTCACAAGAAAATGGCTAAAACTGTTTTAAATCATGCCAAAAATGAATAATCGTCTACCAGTATCCATACAGATGAACGATGGTGTGCCTGTGTCTATCATGGTGTGACTAATCAGTATATAAAATAATAAGAATCATTATTGATCAATAAATAGTCATAATTGGGTATTCTAGCCTTATTATGTTGCATTTTAAGCCAATTTGTGTATTATTGTTCCAATCCGCCTCAGGGAAGCGGCTTATATTAACTAGCTAAATTCTGAGGCCATAAATATATGAACAAGAAACATTTAATAAGGTTGCTGCCAATTCTTCTACCTGCTTTGCTTCTAACAGGCTGCGCGCATACGGTAAAAAATCCCTACCAAGAATACTCCTCTGATCAATTACGCAACGTGAGCGCAATCTCACTATGCAATGTTGTAGGCGATGAAAAATACATCATTAGCCAGAAAGTTAATAGAGAAGCCGGGAGACGTGGCTTTGTTGACTGTGCGTACAGTGAAGTATATTGCTATGCCCAGTTACATCTAAAACCTGGTTCAAGAGATTTCGCTACCTGCCGACTCTTAAAAGACGAAGCAGAAGCTAACCGAAGACTAGCGCAGAGTATTGCAACATCTGCAATGATCAGTGCAATGCAACCAAAAACATACAATGTAAATGTGAATCATACTGGCTACGTAAGCATGTACCACAGCGGATATGTCAATAACTACGTTTATTAATTAATCGCCATGAAAAAAATTATATTATTTTTAAGCTTAATTATATGCACTTCAGTTTATGCAGATTTTGCTGCACATGAAGATATGTCAGATAACGAGGCAACAGAGTGCTATCGAAAGTTTAATGATGGCCCGCCTATACATGTATCTATTAATTGGAATAATTCAATCGTACAAGTAAATAATGTTTATACGAGTATTAATGGTAATCTTAGCAATGGAGCAGGAATTTCTACGACTAGCTTTACAAATCAAACAGGAAGTAGAGCTATATTTGTAATTGCATATTACCCTGGATATCCAGTGCTATTACAAATGCAAGTTGCCGAATCCTACCATGTCGATGCAGATGGCTATGGATACCATAAAATTCTGGATCATGTTTGGTTATCATGTACCCAGTCATTTGTTAAACCATTCAAAGAACGAATGTATAGACGACAATACTAAAAAATAACCATTCAGACCATCCTCAGCAATGAGAAGCAGAGAATGAAACTAAAATTTTCTACTTTAACCGGAAATCACTCATGAATATTGAAGATAAAATGCTATATAGATTAATGAAAGTACTTTACTGGGTAACTGTAATTGTCTTTTATGTATGGCTGACTCAAGATGCACACAAATATTGGGAATTTCAGCATAAAGCTCACATCATAAAAGAGAGCTTCTTTGATTGGGTGTTACACGTAGAGCTAGCAGCAACCCTAATCATATATGCTATTTCGTTTCTCATTCTTACACTAATATCAAATATAATAACTGAAACAATAATATATATTGCATATGGCAATGGTTATATGAAGAGATGGTTTTTGTTTGGTAAGCGAAGAACTTTAATAAACGATTCAACGAAAAAATGACTCGGCCAGAATAATTATGAAAAGATAAAGTGAAAATATTAATAGTTATTAATAACTTTTCATGTCATAGCAAATTTTAAGAATAGTATAAATAGGAGACAGTCGTGGATTACAACCTTGAAAATAAAATTCAGCTCTGCGAGGATTCTGAATATAAGGGCCTATATTCATGGTCATTACAAGAGTTTAATAGCGACGGCAAGAAAGTAGGTAGTGATCAAATTCCTTGGCGATGGAGTGTATATTTTACTGCAAGCGAACTTAGTCACCACAGCTCAATTGATATTAATCATATTAACAACAAATATGTCGATGAAAGTGACGATGGAGTCGTAGAGAATGAGAGAATTTCAGCAACACTGCATTCTGGAACATGTAGAGATGGAAAGAATTTAGAAAATGATGTTTATTATTCTATGTTTGGAACAAGACGAACAATAAAATCATTTGATCTAGTAATTCGGAAGCTCAAAAATGATAGTGACAAAGAAACATGCCGCATGTGGGGAGGTGTAAGTTATACAACTGATATAGATTTTAGAGACGAAACTACAGATGATGTTGTACAGATATGGATATGCCTTCCGCCTAAACGATTCGATAATCTGGTTGAACGGATAAAAAATAAATGTATAGATATGCTGCGTGTAAGATTAAATGGAGTAACTGGGTTTTATTCCGAATGGTCACCAAGCGTTACGGCACATAGTATCAAAGTTTTGACTGACTCCCCTGAAGAACAAAAAGTCATAATTCAAGAAGGTAACGAAATTAATCCGCCTAGATTAGGTCATGTCAGTGAATTTAGTATGTCAATTATGACAAGAAACAATTTAAATCCAAAATTGAATTTAAATGCCATTGACATGGATACACTCTTTGAAGAAAGTTATGAAGATAATGATGATCAAGAAACGGCACCTGATAAAGAAACTTTGATTCTTGCTACACTTCAACAGAATGAAGCGTTATTAAAAAAACTATTCACGCCGCTGTGGCTTATTCTGGCAGTTTTGTTTTTTATTTATCTGAAACAATAAGCTTCTGATCATTTTTCGATGTTTTTTTATCGTAAATACAGGGGGTTACAACATGCAAGACTGCGTAAAACCTGTTATACTTAGCATATGAAAACTAAATCACTCATTGAAACAAATCCTTATCTTAAAGACCCTGCCAAGCGGAAGGAGCTTGTTGCGCGCTCAGTGAGAACATCCAGTGCCGTTGAAGGTGTATTTCTGAAATCAGATACTAACTCGCAAAATAAAGCTTCCCACAAAAAGCCAAAGGTTCGTAAATCTGTGGCAGCTAAGTAACTGACTCTTCCAACACTCTCTTGAAAATCTTCTTGATAGGCTCGTAATTTCCATTAAAGCCAGCATGAATTGCCCGAACATATTCACTAAATCCGTTAGCATCGCCACTCTGATCAATGGAATGATAATTAAGCGGTGGGTAATTTGCTTGAATCGCCATCAAATCAGACAACACACGTGCAGTGCGGCCATTTCCCTCACGGAAAGGGTGAATCAGAATAAACTCAATGTGAACAACGCCGAGTGCCTCTGCTAATTCATCAATATCTGTGTAATGACATGGGGTATATTTTGCCAGGAAGTCTTTTTCTAGTTTACGCATTAGCGGCATAACCTGCTGTGCTGAGGCAAACCAAAATCCATCTTTTCCCATATCAACACTGCGATATTTACCAGCAAATGCATAAATCTCGCTTAACCATAATTTATGAATATTGCAAATATCGTCAGATGTAAACCGATGATCAACATCAAACTTCTCAAGGAGATCAAGCTCAGTTTTCTGAAGCCTTTCTGCCTCAAGAATATCCATCTCACTTTTCGATTTAATCCCTAATAAATTTTTTAATACCTCATTATTCGAGCCCAGCTCAAAATCTTCCTCAGCTGCCACACGATAGCGCCCTGTTTTCTTATCCATATTTAACTCGCTTTTTCATTTTGTTTAATCACTGATAACTCGATAATTTCCGCTGACTTTTTTACACCCGCTAATTTCAATATGTGGTCGGTAATTTTCTGCATGGGCACACGCAATCTTTCCACATCCATCACAATATAACCAGCAGTAACATCCTGTGTCATCTTATGATTTAACAGCCGTTTAAGCGCATAAGCTGGAATGTCTAGACTCTCAGCAATCGTGATAAATGTTCTTCGCAAATCATGCAAGGTAAAAGTCACTCCTGACTGATCAATGATTTTCTTCATTACTTTGCGTGGCTCAACGTTATACCCTGTTTTGCCATCGCCTGGAAAGACGAAAGGAGAATCTAATAGCTCGGCTTTGCGATTTTCAAATAAATTTAATAGAAAATCAGACATGGGCAATGCATGTGATTGACGATTTTTAGTGTCACTGATGGTAATAGTCTTTGCCTTGAAATCAACTCTATCCCAAGTTAATTCAATCGCCTCTTGCCTTCTCAATCCAGTAAAAAGCAATAATAAAAAGTAATCGCGTAAAATGGAAGACTTACCAGTACTGCGCTCATCTTTCACTCCCATGACAGCTTTAAACCAATCAGGTAATTCATGGGTTTTAATAACAGTCTGCTTTCGTTCAACGCGATACCATGCACGCGTATGTGACAAACGCCTTACAGGATTCTCCAATATCAATGAACGACCTTGTGCATCCTCATATTCACCAGCGGCAAAGTTAAACAAGGCTCGCAGCAGGCGCATAGCTGAATTTGCCCTTGCCGGACTTCGCGCACCAAATTCACTATGTCGTTTTGCCACCATGTCTTTGCTAATATCAAGGAGAGGCTTGTTTTGCCAGTCTATAAACACTTGATTCATCAGGTACCCATAATCCTTCACCGTCAAAGGCTTCAAAGCCTTTCTTGCCCTGAGATATGCCTCAAATGTTTCCTGCAACGTCACCCCTCTGGCCTTCTTCTCTTTACGCTCAGCGATAGGGTCGATACCCGTGGCAATCTTCCCAAGCAACTTTTGAGCCTCCTTACGTGCCTGTTCAACTGTCAGCTTGCCAAACTTACCAAGTGTCATACGCCGTACTTTATTATTGATCAATGTTTCAACAACAAAGCTTTTGGAACCGCCTGATGTCACTCTCAGCGCAAACCCTTTCAATTCACCATCGCGGTAAAAAATTTGATCTTTCCCATGGGGCGCTTCTGCCTTATCCACCATTGATTTAGTAAGTTTCATCCTTTGTTCCTTTATGTAGAAGCCATGTAGAAGGAATAATTAAAATCTGCTAAATGTCGTTGAAAGGCATTATATGACTGAAACAGCTAAAAACAAGGCGTATTTTTAAATTTAAGAGATTTTCAAAAAACTTAGAGTTGCTTAAAAAGGCTAAAAATCACGCTCATAATCCTTTGGTCCTAGGTTCAAGTCCTAGTGGGCCCATTAGTATAATCAACAGGTTACCACTATTCAGGGTCTTTCCCATTTTAGGGGGCACCAGTTTTAAGAACACAGTACTCTAAC
>CAZOVT010000053.1:2261-9465 GCA_964583565.1 uncultured Coxiellaceae bacterium | reverse complement strand
AGTCGCGTATGCCGCTGGTGCAGGAAACTGTTAAGAGTTTCTTTGGCAAAGACCCGCGTAAGGACGTGAACCCGGATGAAGCGGTGGCGATGGGTGCTGCGATTCAGGGTGCGGTGTTGACTGGTGCAATCAAAGATGTGTTGCTGCTGGATGTGACACCGTTATCACTCGGTATTGAAACCATGGGCGGTGTGATGACAAAGCTCATTGATAAGAACACAACGATTCCAACCCGTGCAGCGCAAACCTTTTCTACCGCGGCAGATAATCAGACAGCTGTGACGATTCATGTGCTGCAAGGCGAGCGTGAAATGGCATCGGCAAACAAATCACTGGGACGCTTTGATTTAACCGATATTCCGCCGGCACCGCGCGGCATGCCGCAAGTTGAGGTGACATTTGATATTGATGCTAACGGTATTTTGCATGTATCAGCTAAAGATAAAGCGACTGGCAAGGCACAATCCATTAAAGTTCAGGCATCATCTGGTTTGAGCGATGCTGAAGTTGAAAAGATGGTGAAAGATGCTGAGGCACACGCGGCGGAAGATCGCAAATTCCATGAACTGGTGACCGTGCGTAATCAGGCAGACAACATGATTCATGCGGTGACCAAATCACTGAAAGAAGCTGGTGACAAAGTCGATGCAGATGAACGCAAGAAAATTGAAGATGCTGTTGCCGCATTGAAGGAAGAGATCAAGTCAGATGACAAAGATAAAATCGAAGCGAAAACCAAGGACTTGACCGACGCATCCGCGAAAATGGCTGAACGTTTGTATGCACAGGGTCAACCAGACGCTGGTGCGGCAGGACAACAGCAGGCTGCTGGCGGAGCTGGCGAGTCAGCAGGTCAGAAAGCGGATGATGTGGTAGACGCTGAGTTTGAGGAAGTAAAAGATAGTAAAGACGGAAAAAAGGATAGCGGCGAATAGTAATTGGAAGCAGCAGTTCCCGCCAGGAAAGGCTGCCTTATTATTATAGCGCGACTGGATGCCATGGATGGCATCCTAAAGCACAAGAACGGCAATCCCTTCACCGCTTGCGGTTGAAGGGATCTGCATTTTATTTGATTAAATAGTTGAAGAGCTGGCCATGACCAAGCGTGATTATTATGAAGTATTAGGTGTTTCTCGCGGCGCGACGGAAGAAGAAATAAAAAAGAGCTACCGTCGTCTTGCCATGAAACATCATCCAGACCGAAACGCTAATGACAAAGCGGCTGAAGAGCAATTTAAAGAAATCAAAGAAGCTTATGAAGTGCTGTCAGATAGTAAGCGCCGTGCTGCTTACGATCAATTTGGACATGCAGGCGCACATGCGCACGCAGGCGGCCATCAGGGATTTGGCGGTGGTGGGCCTGACGGCATGAATTTCAGCGATATCTTCGGCGATATTTTTGGAGATATTTTTGGGGGTGGTCGTGGCGGCGGTGGCGGCCGTGGTGGAGCGCAGCGTGGTAATGATCTCTACTACAATATGGAAATCACACTGGAAAACGCAGTATTTGGAAAAACGGCTGAAATTACCATTCCAACGCTGGTAGGTTGTAAAGATTGTAAAGGGTCTGGTGCACGCGCAGGAACATCTCCTGTTACGTGTTCGGATTGCGGTGGTTATGGCCAGGTTCGCATGCAGCAAGGTTTTTTCACAGTGCAGCAAACGTGCCCGGGTTGTTATGGTAAAGGGCGTGTGATCAAGAGTCCTTGTGGGCACTGTCACGGTCGTGGGCGTGTGAAGCAAAACAAGCGTCTTTCCGTCAAGATACCAGCAGGCGTCGATACCGGCGATCGTATCCGGTTGAGTGGTGAGGGTGAAGCGGGCGAGTCTGGTGCGCATGCAGGTGATTTGTATATACAAATTCAGGTTAAAGCGCATGCATTGTTCGAGCGTGACGGCAAAAACCTGTATAGTGATGTTCCCATTAGTTTTGTGACGGCGGCAATGGGCGGTGAACTTGAAGTGCCGGCACTGCAAGGCCGTGTGAAGTTAAAGATTCCCGCTGAAACACAGTCAGGCAAAGTTTTTCGTGTGAAAGGTATGGGTGTACCGTCGGTGCGCGGCGGCGAACCGGGAGATTTGATGTGTAAGGTGCAGGTAGAAACGCCCGTGAATTTGACGGCACAGCAAAAAGAATTGCTGAATCAGTTTGCGCAAACCATGTCAGCAAATAATAAGCATAACCCTAAATCCAGCAGCTGGTTTGATAAAGTGAAGAAATTTTTTGACGACATGAAGTTATAAATGATTAACAAAGGTGGCGTGATGAATAAAGTTCCAATGACGGTTAAAGGTGCCGAGAAGCTGCGAGAGGAATTAAGCCGTCTCAAGCAAATTGAACGGCCAAAGATTATCAAGGCAATTGCTGAAGCCAGAGCACACGGTGATTTGAAAGAAAATGCTGAATATCATGCAGCCAGAGAACAGCAGGGTTTTGTTGAAGGGCGTATTCTTGAGATTGAAGGAAAGCTGTCTGTTGCGCATGTTATCGATGTGACAAAAATCGAAAACAGCGGCCGCGTTATTTTTGGCGCGACGATCAAGCTTTCTCACATAGAAGGCAATATCCTCACTTACCAGATTGTTGGTGAAGATGAGGCGGATATTGCCGATAACAGGATATCTGTTACGTCTCCCGTCGCCCGGGCGCTGATTGGCAAATACGAAGGTGATATGGTAGAAGTGACGACACCCGAAGGTGCCATATCCTATGAAATTATTGAAGTTCATTATCGCTGAATCAGGTATGTATGACGCGTAAATCCAATAGCAGTCACCGCTGGCTGAAAGAGCATTTTTCTGATCCTTATGTGAAACAGGCGCAGCAGGCTGGCTATCGTTCCCGCGCGGTGTTTAAATTGATTGAAATGCATGAACGCGGCCGTTTGTTCAAACCCGGGATGACGGTGATTGATCTTGGGGCGGCACCCGGCGGATGGTCGCAGGTGATTGCAAAATGGGTCAATCCCAAGGGCAGAGTGATTGCCATGGATGTGCTTCCCATGGAGCCAATAGACGGCGTTGAATTCATGCAGGGCGATTTTTCAGACGATGCGGTTGTTCAGCAGCTGCATGGGTGCCTGAACGGGCAGACAGCAGACTGGGTGGTGTCTGATATGGCACCAAACATGAGTGGTAATGAAAGTGTTGATATTCCCCGTTCAATGTATTTGTGTGAACTGGCGGTCGAATTTGCGCTGCAGGTGTTGAAACCGTCAGGCGGCATTATCATTAAAGCTTTTCAGGGAGAAGGATTTGATGCTTTCTTGCAGCATATGCGCAAAACCTTCCAGTTTGTTGCCATTCGTAAACCAAAAGCATCTCGTGGCCGCTCAAGAGAAGTGTATATTTTAGCCACAGAGATTAAAAGTTGACAGAAATTGACGGACCGGTGGATAACGCCCTATTTTGTAGTGAAACACCGGCAGATTAGGTATGATTATAGTATAGAGTAAATCTCTTCTCGAGGGAGTCTGCTATCGTGAATGATGTTATCAAGCAAATGGTTTTATGGATGGTGATTATTGTTATCTTAATTGCTGTCTTTAATAATTTCAGTCCCCGTCGTGATGCTGAAGAAAAAATTAGTTACTCTACGCTGGTAAGTGCTGTCAAGCAGGGTAACGTTAAGTCTGTCACAATCAGCGATCAGGATGTTTCCGGCACACTGCAGGATAATAAAACATTCACGACCTATCTCCCGATGCGGCAAGACCCGGCATTGTTAAATGTCATGGTCGACAAGGGTGTGACTATCAATGGAAAACCGCCGGAACAACCGGGATTATTGTCACATTTAATCGGTCTTTTACCCTGGATTATTATTTTTGGTATCTGGATTTATATTTTGCGCCAGCAGACGGGCGGCGGCAAAGGCGGTGCGTTTTCATTTGGACGCAGCCGCGCACGATTGCTGAATTCCGATCAGGTTAAAATTACATTTGCAGATGTTGCGGGCTGCGAAGAAGCAAAAGAAGAAGTAAAGGAATTAGTCGACTTTTTGAAAGACCCGGGCAAATTCCAGCGTCTGGGCGGTAAAATTCCTCGTGGTGTGCTGCTCGTTGGTCCACCGGGTACAGGTAAAACCCTGCTGGCAAGAGCGGTGGCAGGCGAAGCAAAAGTGCCATTCTTTACAATTTCCGGTTCGGATTTTGTCGAAATGTTTGTTGGTGTGGGTGCGTCTCGTGTTCGGGATATGTTTGAACAGGCGAAAAAACAGGCACCATGTATTATTTTCATCGATGAAATTGATGCGGTTGGCCGTCATCGCGGCGCAGGTTTGGGCGGCGGGCATGATGAACGTGAACAAACATTGAATCAGCTGCTGGTTGAAATGGATGGATTTCAGGGTAGTGAAGGCGTCATTGTGGTGGCGGCAACGAATAGACCAGATGTTCTTGATCCTGCGC
Source organism: uncultured Coxiellaceae bacterium (assembly GCA_964583565.1). Classification (GTDB taxonomy): domain Bacteria; phylum Pseudomonadota; class Gammaproteobacteria; order DSM-16500; family DSM-16500; genus Aquicella. The sequence goes on along the minus strand of CAZOVT010000053.1, from coordinate 5,056 downwards.
TGCTGCGTCCTGGCCGGTTTGATCGTCAGGTGATTGTCGGGCTGCCGGATGTCAGAGGGCGTGAACAGATTTTGCGTGTGCATAGTCGTCAGGTACCGACAGCGGATGATGTTGATGTGTCAGTGATTGCGCGCGGTACGCCCGGGTTTTCTGGTGCGGATCTTGCAAATATCGTGAATGAAGCCGCGCTATTTGCTCACCGCTAAAATAAGCGTGTTGTCGATATGGAAGATTTTGAAAAGGCGAAAGACCGCGTCATTATGGGTGCGGAACGCCGTTCGATGGTCATGTCAGAAGATGAGAAAAAGCTGACTGCTTACCATGAAGCCGGCCATGCTATTGTTGGATTGCTGGTGCCGGAGCATGATCCTGTTCACAAGGTAACGATTATTCCGCGTGGACGTGCATTAGGCGTGACGATGTTCCTGCCTGAAGGTGATCGTTACAGTCACAGCAGAGAATATCTGGAAAGCAAACTCTCCAGCCTGTTTGGCGGCCGGTTGGCGGAAGTGATTATTTTTGGCGACAGAAAAGTGACGACAGGTGCGTCTAACGACATTCAAAAAGCAACTGAAATTGCCCGCAACATGGTAACCAAGTGGGGCTTGTCACAAAAAGTAGGTCCGCTGACGTTAGGTAATGATGACGAAGAAGTCTTTCTTGGGCATTCGATCACGCGGCATAAAGAAGTATCCGAAGCAACATCCAGTATTGTGGATGATGAGATTCGCGACATTATTGAACGTAACTATCAGCGTGCGAACAAGCTGTTAAATGAGAATATCGATAAGCTGCATGCGATGGCGCAGGCATTGATAAAATACGAAACCATCGGTCAGGAACAAATAGAAGATGTCATGGCTGGCAGGATACCGCGTGAACCTGCTGGCTGGGGAAATATCGAAAGAAAAGCAGCAAAACAGCGTGTGTCAGATAGCAGGCTTGCGTCGGATAATGAAACATCAGTTCGAGAGGGCGATGCTGAGGGCGTTGTAGATACAGGGTCAGGGAATGGCGGCAGTCTCAGCTAACATGACAAATGTCACACGCAAATCCCGCAAATATTTTGGTACCGACGGTATACGCGGCCGGGTAGGTACGCTGCCTATTACACCAGAATTTGTTCTTAAACTGGGCTGGGCTGTTGGCAAGGTATTGGCGCGGCAAAGGCATGGCAAGGTATTAATCGGTAAGGATACACGTATTTCCGGCTATATGTTTGAATCTGTCCTTGAGGCTGGTTTATCGGCTGCCGGGATAGACACCCATTTGCTGGGTCCTATGCCAACACCTGCAATTGCTTACCTGACACGTACACTGCGGGCGCAGGCTGGCATTGTGATCAGTGCATCGCATAATCCTTATTACGACAATGGTATCAAGTTTTTTTCCTCGCAAGGACTGAAGCTGCCTGATGATCTGGAGCTGGCTATCGAAGATCAGCTGGAATTACCAATGACAACGGTTGACTCGGCAGAATTAGGCAAAGCGTTGCGTGTGAGTGACGCGCCGGGCCGCTATATAGAATTTTGCAAGAGTACCGTTGCTTCTGATGTGAGTCTTAACAGCTTGAAAATAGTGGTGGATTGCGCAAATGGCGCATCTTATCACGTGGCACCTAATGTATTTCGGGAGCTGGGTGCGGATGTGGTTGAAATTGGCGTTGAGCCAAACGGCTTGAATATCAATCTGAATTGCGGCGCAACACACCCTGAATTTTTGCGCAGCAGGGTGCTGGAAGAAAAAGCGGATTTAGGTATTGCGCTGGATGGTGATGGTGACCGCCTTCTGATGATTGACAGTAAAGGTCATGTGCTGGATGGCGATGAACTTTTATATATTATTGTGAAGCACAAAGCGCAGCGCGGCACATTAAAAGGCGGTGTGATTGGTACGCACATGTCTAATCTTGGCTTTGAACAGGCGCTGGTCGGTCTTGGTCTTGAATTTGTTCGTGTACCAGTAGGTGACCGCTATATTATCAGCGAATTGAATAAACGGAACTGGCAGTTGGGTGGTGAACCCTCTGGCCATATTGTTTGCCGCGATATGACAACAACAGGTGATGGTATTGTGACTGCGTTACAAGTGCTGGCTGCCATGCGTTATCAGCAGAAATCATTGGCAGACATCCGGGCGGGATTGAAAAAATATCCGCAGATACTGGTTAATGTCAAAGTTGCACAGCAAGGTAATAACATCGACAGTCCGCAGATTCAGCAGGCGCTGCACCAGGTTGAAAAGCAGCTGGCCGGTAAGGGGCGGGTACTGTTGCGCTGCTCTGGAACGGAGCCGTTGATTCGCGTGATGGTGGAAGGTGAAAACGAATCAGATGTGAATAAATTTGCTAATCAGCTGGCGGATGTTGTAAAGGCTGAGCTGGGTAGTTAGTCTGTTGATCTGTTGTTATACCAGCGAAGGCTCACTAGTGTCTGGTATAACGGTATCATAATGGATTTGGAACAGGCCTCATGAAGCGTTGGAACATTAGCCAAATGCTTGAAACGGGCAAGAAGCTCTTTGCCAAAATCCACCGGCAAAAATACCACGCGCACCATAAGCTAATACAGAATATTAAAAAACATTATAATGATCCAAAAGCGCAAATGATGCTTGAGAATATCATCACAAATCCCATCGACACGCCAAGAGGATATAAAAATCCGGGTTATGGTGTGGCATTGCGCGGGCCGCTGTCACGTGTGCCGCAGGCACACAAACCATCCTGAATGGAATCAGGATGGAGAAGTAAAGCTGTAGAAAAGATGATGGTAGGCCCATCGGAGTCGGCTATC
>CAZOVT010000053.1:0-2251 GCA_964583565.1 uncultured Coxiellaceae bacterium | reverse complement strand
CAGGCTTCAAACCAGCTCAAGCGGCTGCTGTTAAGAGCAATGGTCGTGAGCGTTGAGTGAAAAGTCAGAATTAATCTGGCAGGTGAAAATCAGAAAGACGAATAAACATGAACCACTGTTGACGCATCGAGAGACCCAACAAGACATCGAAACTGAGTATGGTGATAGAACTCAGGACAAGTTTACAGGCAGTCTGGAAGCTGTGTAGGTGATGTCCGGTGTATAGGCGGCGTGAGTCTGATTTAGGCTTTTCTATGGAACTGCGGGAAGCAGTCGCCTTGATGGAAAGAGAGAAATCCAAGTGGTAGAAACCACAAGGATGAGAGTATCGATGCAAGGCACTGTGGCGGAGCCGCTCGTAGTAGTGATGAAGCAACTGTAATGGTTGTGAAGCGAAGGGGCGGCGTTAGGCAGTCAAACTTGATATTCAACTGAGTAATCAGGAGGAAGTGTTAAAGATGACAAAACCATTTGATATACCAAAGCAGCTTTTTTGTGGAAGCATTTCATCATGTGAAAGCAAATGCTGGCGCGGCTGGTGTTGATCGTCAATCGTTAGAAGAGTTTGAGTTAAATCTGAAAGATAACATATACAAGCTATGGAATCGGATGTCATCCGGTAGTTATTTTCCACCACCGGTAATGGCAGTTTCAATACCAAAGAAATCAGGAGGAATTCGTATACTTGGTGTGCCGACGGTATCGGATCGAATAGCACAGCAGGTGGTAAGGTCAGTATTCGAGCCGCAGGTAGAAGTGCATTTTCTACCAGACTCATATGGATACCGGCCATGTAAATCTGCACTGGATGCCATAGGAATCACCCGCAAACGATGTTGGCATTATGACTGGGTGTTGGAATATGACATCAAGGGGTTATTCGATAACATACCGCATGATTTGCTGATGAAAGCAGTCAGGAAGCATACAACATGTAAATGGGTAATATTATATATTGAGCGCTGGTTGAAAGCCCCACTGCAAACAAGCAAAACAGAACTTGTTGCAAGAGATCGGGGGACGCCGCAGGGCGGAGTGATCAGTCCGATATTAAGTAATCTATTTTTGCATTATGCTTTTGATGTGTGGATGCAAAAGCAGCACCCAAATAAAAGGTGGTGTCGGTATGCAGATGATGGTCTCATTCATTGTCAAACGCAGGAGCAAGCTCAAAGAATGTTACGGGAATTGCGATCGCGGTTTAAAGAATGCGGGCTAGAGCTTCATCCAGAAAAGACTTGTATTGTGTACTGTAAAGATGAAAAGCGGGAAGGAAATCATGAGAAAACAAGTTTTGATTTTCTTGGATACACTTTCCGAGGCAGACAATCAAAAAGTGTAAAGTATGGAAGAATATTTCAAAACTTTACACCCGCAGTAAGTCAAGCCTCTCTAAAAGCGATGCGGAAGAAGACGAGAGAATTAAATTGGCGCAATAGATCGGAACTTAGCTTAGAAGAAATAGCAAAGGCATCTAATCCTGTGCTGCAGGGTTGGTTAAATTACTACGGTGCTTACTATCGCTCGGGATTAGAACCGGTTTGGCATCACTTTAATAGAACATTAGTTGCATGGGCAATGAATAAGTACAAATGGCTCAAAGGAAAGAAATCGGAAGCAGTAATGTTTATAGATAATATAGCAAGGAAGGAACCAAAACTATTTGTACATTGGAGGCTAGGTATAGTTCACGCGTTTGTCTAATGGGAGCCGGATGAGTCGAGAGGCTCACGTCCTGGTTCTGAGAGCGGCCGATGGGGAAGTACCGTCGGCCTACTCACCAATTTTTTAGCGGCATTTATTTGAAACCGTTGGATGACGCTTTTAATAATATGGATGTCACTTATCTACGCTATCAGGATGACATTATTATCCTTTGCAAGACTAGGCGTCAGCTTAATCGTTGCAAAAGGCGGATGATGGAAGTGTTGCACGAGCGGCATTTGAGGCTTTCGCGCAAGAAGTCACGTATAGGCAGCATTTACCAAGGATTTCATTTTCTCGGCATCAACTATTCTCCGACGCAGATCGAGAATAGCAACCATGTAACGCATGCGAATGATGATGTGATAACGCAAAACCATGTTGATCACTCTTTAACCACTGGGGGGTAAGACATCAATTCATCATCAAGCACATGCGCCTGCACAGATTGTTCCGCATCCAAGAACGTTGCGGAAGGCACGCGAGCAAGTTAAATATATGGTCATTGATGAGGTGTCTCCTCGCCGGATCAGAAATTACCTTCATC
>CAZOVT010000052.1:0-9545 GCA_964583565.1 uncultured Coxiellaceae bacterium | reverse complement strand
GCTCTACCAACTGAGCTATTCCCGCATATTCTGTTATAATGCACTGACTTACTCATTAATCTGTAAGTCATATTTGCGGTGCCATTCTATCCCGGGATGATCTTAAGTCAAGTATTTTCAAAACTTTTTTCTCTAATCTACCATTATCTGCTTCCAGGCAGCCTTTAAATATAACAACATGGACCATATGGTAAGAAAAGCAGCAACATAAAGTGTTACATATCCACAAAATACCAGCCAGAAATTAGACGCACTATCACAATAAATAAGAATTAATAACGCAAGCATCTGAAAGGTGGTCTTTACTTTACCTAAATTTGATACAGCAACACTGGCACGCTTGCCTAGCTCAGCCATTAATTCTCTCAGGGCAGAGACAATAATTTCTCGTGCCACAATAATAGCTGCCGGAATGGTTAGCAAAAGTGCGGGAATAGAGACCAGCGCCGATGTCGTGCTAACGTAACGAAAGGTAGGTTCGGCAACAATCAATATGAGAGCCGTTGAAACCATTAGTTTGTCTGCAACCGGATCCAGAAAAGCACCAAGCCGTGTAGATTGCTGCAGGTAACGGGCAAGATACCCATCCAGCCAGTCTGTGGCGCAGGCAATCGCAAAGATAATGGCTGCTGCCAGATGCGACCATGAAACAGGCAAATAAAAAAAGACAACCAACAGAGGGATAACAAGAATACGCACCAGTGTCAGTACGTTAGGCCAATAAAACAGCTGGTCATAGTGTCGTGTCATGGAGCACTGCATATATACGTTCGGCTAAAGATCTGCTAATACCATCAACCTTCATTAATTCCTCAAGACTAGCATGGGAAATGCCTTGGATTCCACCAAAATAACGTAATAATTCGCGCCTGCGCCTGGCTCCAATACCCGGGATAGTTTCAAGTATGGAATGTGTCCTCGCTTTATCCCGGCGCTGCCGGTGGCCTGTAATAGCAAACCGATGCGCTTCATCTCTTATTTGCTGGATTAAATGCAAGGCTGGTGAATCGGCTGGCAAGTGAATGGGGGGCAAACCTGATCGATGCAAAGACTCAAACCCCGGTTTACGGCCAGGTCCTTTTGATACCCCAATCATTAACAAAGGGGGTATGTTACGCGATGATATCGCTTTCTGTGCTGATGCCAGCTGCGTTTTACCGCCATCAATAAAAATAATATCAGGTAACATGGTATCTTCATTGCCGGCGTGCCTGAACCGCCGCTCAATGACTTGATGAATAGCCGCGACATCATCTCCTGGTGTGATGTTAGCAATATTAAAACGCCGGTAACTGCCTTTAACAGGACCTTCCAGATCAAATACAACACATGAAGCAACGGTTGCCTCACCCATGCTGTGGCTGATATCGAAGCACTCAATACGCTGTGGTGTCGATGCCAGATTTAATGCAGCCTTCAAAGCAAGAAATTTATCTTTAAATTGCATTTTATGCGTCACATGCATCAACAGCGACTGTTTTGCACTGGCCACCGCCATTGCCAGCGTTTTTACCTTATTGCCTCTGCTGGGACATGCAATGCTGACTTTCTTTTTAGCTTGTATTGATAAAGCTTCTTCCAGCTCCCGCGTGTCATCTGGTTTAATATTTAAAAGAATTTCCACTGGCATGCGTTCGCCATGCACCGGATTTTCCAAATAATATTGGGATATAAACGCGCTAATAATTTCTTGTGTATTGGAATAAAGTGGAACCGTGGGAAAATAGGCTCTGCTACCCATAATCTGACCGCGCCGTATGGCCAGCAGATGCAGGCAAGTGACATTGCCCTGACTGGCATAACCAATAATATCGATATCACTGTCACCCGAATCTATATATTGTTTATCCTGAATTTGTCTTAGTCTGGCAATTTGATCGCGGTATTGTGCGGCAAGTTCGTAATTTTTTTGTGTGGATGCCTGCTCCATTTGTAATTGCAGTGTTTCTATCACATCATTACTCTTTCCTTCCAGAAACAGTACTGCTAGATCAACCTGCTTGCGATACTCTTCATCAGATACATAGGTCACACACGGCGCGGTACAGCGATCAATCTGATACAACAGGCATGGACGGCTCCGCGTGTTGAAATAACTATCGCGGCACGTTCTTATCTTAAATAATTTTTGTAATAAGTTGATTGTTTCCCGCACCGCCAGTGAACTTGAATAAGGGCCAAAAAATTTACCCTGCTTTTTGCGCGTGCCGCGGTAAATATCAATACGAGGACAAGGATGATCAGACAGGTAAATATAGGGATAACTTTTATCGTCTCGCAATAAAACGTTATAGCGTGGTTTAAGTTTCTTGATGAGATTACATTCAAGCAGCACAGCCTCATTTTCGCTATGCGTGATGGTTACCTGAATATCGTCGATGAGGCTGACAAGTAATTTTGTCTTGGGGTCTTTTGTTTTGCCGCTGAAATAACTGGAAACCCGTTTTTTAAGATCTCTGGCTTTTCCAACATATAAAACAACGCCGTCTTTACCCAGCATTTGATAAACACCGGGGTGATTAGTAAGCGACGCTAAAATACGTTTTATATCGCGCATTATTTGATGCTATGCTGATTCAATCATGCCCAGTCGTAATGCAAGCAAGGTTAATTCAACATCACTGTTAATTCCCAGTTTATCAAAGATCCGATACCGGTAACTATTAACCGTTTTAGGACTTAAGCACAATTTTTTAGAAATATCCTGTACTTTTTGACCCTGCGTAATCATTAACATAATCTGCAATTCACGCTCAGAAAGACAGTCCAGCGGTGACTCATCACCTTTGGTAAAACGCTTAATGGCTATTTGTTGGGCAATGCCGGGGCTAATATAACGCTGTCCCGAATGTATGGTGCGTATGGCACGTATCATCTCTTCCGGGTCACAGCCTTTTGTAATGTAACCAGATGCGCCAGCTTGCAATAAACGTGATGGATAAGGCTCGTCATCATAGATTGTAATTGCCAGAATCTTGATGTCTGGATTATGACGAATCATTTTCCTCGTCGCTTCCAGCCCACCGATACCGGGCATATTAACATCCATCAGAACAACGTCTGGTACAAGGTCTTTAGCCAGAAGCACAGCATCTTCACCTGTTCCAGCCTCACCTACTACTTTAACACCTTGTACATCCTGTAAAAGGCGTTTAATTCCCATTCGTACAAGTTCATGATCATCTACCAACAGAACTTTAATCAAAGCACTCTCCTGATATTCGGCCTGATTGGCGGAGAGAGAGGGATTCGAACCCCCGGAGCCCGTAAGGACTCAACGGTTTTCAAGACCGCCGCTTTAAACCGCTCAGCCATCTCTCCGAATAAACGCTCACGAATTGATCAATCCATGAGGACGAGATATTAGCGTTATTTTACAAACACGTCCAGAAAAATTATTGTATCAGCCCAGACAACCTACTTTCATTTTTAAATCTTTAATCGGAACACTCTAAATTATTCACCTTCACGCCAAAGACATTTTCCCTTTTTCTGAAGAAGATCAAGGTAACGTTCATGCTCACTGGATTCACTTTCATCCGCCTGTATCACTTTTAACGTATGTTTTTCCACCGGGATTGAAGCGCTGCCTTCATTAGATAAGGTTGTTCCTTTGCGTTCGTCGTTCATTAAATCAAAGAATGTGCCGTGACCGCCAGTCATGGCCAGATAGACTTGAGCTAACAAGTGCGCGTCCAAAAGAGCGCCGTGATATTCACGTTTGGAGTTATCGATATAGTAGCGTTTACATAATGCATCCAGACTATTACGCTGGCCAACATGCAGTTTGCGCGCAATTTGCAAGCTGTCAATTACCTGACAATAATGAGTAACCTTTTTCCATCCTTGACGAGACAGTAACAATTCATAATCCAGAAATGACAAATCAAACGCTGCATTGTGTATGATAAGTTCAGCCCCATCAATGAATGTCATCAGGCGGTTAGAGATATCATTAAACAACGGTTTATCCTGCAAAAATTCCGTTGTAATACCATGAACAGCCTGTGCGGCACTGTCTACTTCGCGGCCGGGGTTAATGTATTCGTGAAAGGTATTTCCAGTCAAACGCCGGTTAATTAATTCAACACAGCCAATTTCTATTATTCGATGACCGTCTTCAACACGCAAACCAGTTGTTTCTGTATCCAGCACAATTTGACGATCAAGCATGGCCGCTCCCTTTTGCCAGTAATTTGTCAATTGCTTCATTGGCTATACTGTCAGCACGTTCATTTTCCGGATGCCCATTATGTCCCCTGACCCAATGCCATGACACCTGATGACGCCCAGCTTCATAATCAAGCGCTTGCCATAAATCTGCATTTTTTACTGGTTTTTTATCAGATTTTTTCCATCCGCGTGCTTTCCAGCCAGGCAGCCATTCGGTAATTCCTTTTTGCACATATTGAGAATCCGTATGCAAATCAATTTTACATGGCTGCTCAATAGCCGCTAACGCTTGAATGGCTGCCATGAGTTCCATGCGATTATTCGTTGTATCATTTTCCGCACCAGATAGTATCTTTTCATGCTGCCCATAAAACAACAATGCACCCCAGCCGCCAGGGCCGGGATTACCTCGACAGGCACCATCTGTGTAAATGATTACATGCTTCATTTTTGTTATTGTTCCTAATCAACAGACGACGTCGACGAATTGGTGGCTATATTGCCTGGTATGGCTGGTGTGATACGTATATTACCCAGCTGCTGCTTCCATTTCATCTTGATTGGTGTCATTGGTATAACTTTTGCTCGTGCAGCAACTATGTTAATACCGCCAGCTTTGGGAAAACACCAGGAGCCCAATCGCTCAATAAAACGCATCCTATCATAAAACGTTTCGTGCAAGACAGGTGGTCTAAACAATGCCGACTGATGACTTTCAATAACAAAATCTGCCAACTGTAACCAATTTTTTATCAATCTTGGCGAGATCAAATGACTGCCATGCGGTAATGATTTGTTATCTTTGGTTATCGCACGTTTCAATCCCCAGGCACTGTACGGATTGAACGTACAAACAACAATCAGGCCTTCCGGTTTAATAATGCGGCATGCTTCAGCGATCAGCTGTCTTGGACTGTCAACAAATTCAAGTGTGTGCGGTATGACGACGAGATCAACGCAGCCTGACTGGATTGGCAAATCAGATAAATCAGCTTCTATGACCGGATGCTGGTTTTGCGTCGTCACTACCAATGACGTCATCAACGTGCGGTATGGTATTTCTGTTTCAGCAATCAGCTCAGATTGCAGCGGCACACCAATTAACACAGCTTGCTTGCCGTAATGCTGTTTGATCAGGCCTTGAATAATCTCCCTTTCCGCTTCGATCACTTTACGGCCAAGGAATGATTGGTTCAGCCATTTGTTCCAGTTCTGAAGGGTTCGATAGCCATGCGCCAAAGTTTTTCCCTCTGCCAACTAATTTTGCTACTATAGCATACCAATTCTTGACGTCTAGTGATTAATCGGTACTATTTACCAAAAGGACAACCAGAAAAATCAAACGGCTAAATGCCATAAAATTCAGAGAGATAATAAGGATTGCTTTGTGTTGCAAAAAATAAAATTTGGATTTCTGGTTCATTTTATAGTGCCAGTGATATGCGCACTATCTGGAACAAGCCTCTACGCTGCCAGCAATGAAGGCATTCAGATTTATCAAAGAGATACTCACCTTTCACCAGAACACAAACAGAAATTGGCCGATGATATCACCCGCTACCGAAATGCAGATAACTTATGGGATATTTTAAGAGACGAGTTTTCACTGCCGCACTATGAAGATAATCCTATTATACAGGAAAAAATTGAGTGGTATCTGAATAATCAGGATTATCTGCTGCGATCTGCCACACGGGCTGCGCCCTATCTTTATTACATTTCGCAACAGGTAAAAAAACGTCATTTGCCTGCGGAATTAGTATTGCTGCCCATTATTGAAAGCGGCTATAACCCATTATCAACATCACCTGTAGGCGCTGCTGGTGTATGGCAGTTAATGCCAAGTACAGCAAGTGGTCTGGGTGTGCGTCAGGACTGGTGGTATGACGGCAGACGCGATGTTATCGCATCCACCGGTGCAGCATTAAATTATCTTGCGTATTTGCAAAGTTTTTTTGAAGGAAACTGGCTGCTTGCTATCGCCGCTTATAATACGGGTGAAGGAAATGTACTGGCAGCGATTCGACGTAATATTCGTGACGGCCGCGATACGGATTTTTGGTCGCTGCCGCTTGCACGTGAAACGCGTGATTATGTTCCTATGCTGTTAGCACTGGCGGTTATCATTAGTCATCCAGACAGATATCCAGTTTATTTCCCCCCTATCAGAAATGCTCCCTATCTGGGACAGGTAGATGTTGGATCACAAATCAGTCTCAAATATGCCGCGACCCTGGCAGGTATTAGTTACCAGAAAATCATGCAGCTTAATTCTGGCTACAATCGGCAGTCAACATCAAAAAGCGCGCAATACAAACTGGTTCTTCCTATCGAAAATGTGGAACAGTTTACCGAGAACCTGACGCGCTCACCGCTCAACTCACCTGTAGAGTGGACACATTATCGAGTCAAGCCGGGTGACAATCTTGCTTCTGTTGCCAAAAAATTTAGAATGACGGCCAGCGCAATCCGCCACATGAATCATCTCCCTGCTAACAAAAATGGTTTGCGGGCAGGCACAAACCTGCTGATACCAAATCAGCTTGCCATGAAGAGCAGCCGGAATAGTGAAGATAGTTCCACGCGGGTCGCAGATAAAACAAGCAGAAAAACTACGCCAGCCAGACCTTCAACGGCTGGCAAAAGCAATTATACATTGCAGCCGGGTGATACCATTTATATGGTTAGAAACGCCGACACAATGGATAAAATTACCAGCCGGTTTCATATAGATCGAGATACTTTAAAGCTGGCAAATGGTTTAAAATCAAATAAATTGCCAGCGGGCAGACAAATCATTATTCCAACCCACGTCATTGCAGCATCACAATCCCAGCCGACAGCTATATCAGGCACATCAAATCGAGGTGTGAAGGCAGGAGACACTATCTACATGGTGAGAAAAGGAGATACGATCGAGAAAATCGCAAGGAAATTCAATACTAATCCTGCTTTAATACGCCTGACCAATCTCGTTGACAATACTTCTATCAGCGAGGGCGACAAGCTAGTGATACCAACACACTTACGCGGATAATAATTATAAACAGCAATCCCTTTATTACTTACATTATCAAATTTACATGATCAAGGAGAAAAAAATGTCTTTTAAAAAAAATATCGTTACTGGTCTATTAACTATTGGCGTGAGCATGGCATCCATTCATGGTTATGCCCAGGCATTAACTATTGTTAATAATACAGATCAAGATTCCACATCCGTTATCAATGGCGGTCTTTGTTCTACCGTATTTGGCAGCGATGGTGTTACAAAAGCGCACAGCACAAATGTTGTCAGTGATAAATTAATTGCCCTCGCCTGCGTTCTTAATTCGTCTAACTGCAAAGCTGACATTTACATGACAAATAACTGCTCGGGACCTGTTATAGCGTCAGCTGTTTTTGACACAAAAACCGGCATGAAATCAATTGATGTCACATCTGATATGTACCGTTTTGGTATAGGCGCATTTGATATTACCATCGATGGTAATGCTTAATTGTTATTTTGCTATCTTTATTGGAGAGTATCTTAATGTTTAAAAAAAGAATAATAGCGATATCCTGTTTGCTAACAGTATTATCTTGCCCTGTTATTGCAAACGCTGATGATTTCGTTATTAGTAACAATACCGATCTATATGGATCCTTAACCTTAGGTTACAGTCCCTGTTCATCGAGCCTGGGTTCTGAAGGCATTGTGAAACCGCATGAAGCTCATGTTTTTTCGCACAAATTATTAAGCCTGTTTTGTGGCAGCTCATGCACAGCTTACATATATCCTAATAATAATTGTTCAGGAACCGCTCTTGGCACCGCCAAGATTGATTATAAAGCTGGTGTGGTGAGTTACACAAATAACGATGAAGAACACTATAAAGTAACCGGTTCCGGATTCAATTTTACTATTGATCCTGTGAATAATGGACTTAAAGGCTGGTTAAATCGACTGTTTAGCTGAAACGTTCAACCCTTCGAGAGGGCACACGTTGTGTGCCTCCTCAGGGTGAATGGAGAAAACAACATCATTCGCTACGCAATATCCCACACTACTTGACCACCAATAACATCCGCGCCGCCTGTTACACGACCACTGGTAGTGACTGTTGATGCGCCACTGACCAGCGTTGGCGGTGCAACACGAGATTGCTGCATTAAGAAATGAGTCCAGCCAGCATCCAGCCCAAGAGCCTTGTTTGCCTGGAAGTGACCGCCCAATGCAAAAACATACCGATCATTATCCGGCAAAGGTGTGTTACGATATTGATCACGAGTCGGCGACATATCATAACCAACACCAGCACGTATCTTAATTTTATCTGTTGCAAAATAATCAGCGCCAAGCGAAACATTCCAGGTATTTCTATAATACTCAGGAATAATTACTTCAAGCGTATTACTGGCAACAGGCCCTGCAGCCAGGCCCGACGCATTTTTCAAAATCAGCTGTTTAAATACATTCCACTGGGTAAAATTAATATTTCCCATCACCGCATAACAGCTATTCACTTTATGATAGGCACCAAAAGATGTATAAGCCGGGAGCATGAGATTTGTAGTGGCGCTGCTAGTAATTGGCCCGCCATTAAATACGTTTGCTACAGGCCCAATCAGCGAACTATTACCCGTTAAATGATGTGCAACTTGCGAGTGATAGCTCAAACCAATGCGTGTATCCGGCGTGAAACTGTAAAGTCCGCCAAGGTGATATCCATAACCTGTATCGGATGCCTTATTAACACTTTCAGTATCATTAGCCGTAAAAAATAACGTGCCAACTTTATTAAATTCCGCGTCAACTGACTGTACATCAAAACCACCACCAGCAGAGAAGGCATCTGTGAGTTGAAAAGCTAATGATGGGCTATAGTCAATAACCGTGATGGAGGATAATGTTGCGGCATAACGCATGGGACTCGAGCGACCATAATCAGTCTTCAATCCGAATGGTACATCCACACTAAAACCAAAACCTACTTTGTCTGATATTGGAGCTACATAGTGCAGCATTGGCACCAATCCAAATGTGCCGCCTTGTGCTGTTGTCTGCATCGGCACATTACCTAATCCATTTGTTGCTACCGTACCTTTGAATTTGAAAGATGTCGTAATAGCATCAGCGCCAATGACTAACTGCTGATTTTTAAATCTTGTAATACCTGCAGGGTTGTAAAATGCCGTACTTGCATCTTCAGCGGCAGCTGCATATCCAGCATGATAATTACCTATGCTGGCACCATCCTGCTCCCAAAGCTGAAAACCCGACGCCATCGCCTGCGTTGACACCCCTAACAAACCCGATGCGCAAACCAGCGCAGCAACAGGGCGCATGACAAAACGTTTCATTCCATCTCTCCTTAAACTTTATTGTG
>CAZOVT010000051.1:0-9580 GCA_964583565.1 uncultured Coxiellaceae bacterium | reverse complement strand
CGCGCTGCCTGTCGCGGAAAAAACAACATCGACATCAACCAGTGCACTAACCAGTTGATCCAGCGGATAAACCTTGCCGCCAAAGCGCTTTGCCATTTCCTCTGCTTTCTCAACGCTGCGGTTAATCAGTACCACCGGCTTATCCAGCTGAGTATGCAGATAGCGAAGTAACAAATCTGTTGTGTCGCCCGCGCCAATTAACGCGACTTTTGCCTTTGCGAGCGGTGTCATCCGGTTTGCAAAATTGACGGCGGCAGATGCCACTGACACTGGACAGGCTCCAATCGAGGTTGATGTCCGAATTTCCTTTGCGGTGGAAAATACTTGCTGAAACAAACGATGAAACACAGCGCCAATCGCACCGGCTGTGCAGCTCTCTGAGAATGCCTCTTTCATCTGGCCAAGAATTTGTGGTTCACCGACTATCATGGAATCAAGTCCACAGGCAACCTGCATGATATGTGCTACCGCTTCCGCATCCTGATAACAATACAATGAAGGTGCCAGCTCGTTCGGCGTCAAAACCGTTTGCGCGCAAAACCATTCGCGCACAAGCTGGATATCCTGCGTGTCGCAATATAATTCAGATCGATTACACGTTGAGATCAATGCCGCTTCATGGGCATAACCACGATTCAATAAATCCTGAAGATAAAGTGACAGTCTATCAAGTGCAAAATAAGCTTTTTCGCGCACAGTCACTGACGCTGTTTTGTGGTTTATTCCTATCACGCAAATCGACATAAGTAGTTGCCATATTATAGTTTTGGGCATATTTTATGCTCAAACGCTACGAAAAAACAAAGGAAATTAACAATGATGCAATTATGGATAATAGGCCTCAGCATACTGCTCACAAGTTGTTCGACTGTTGCACCCCCTTCAATTCCGGCACAGCAATCACAGCAGCAACGCGCCACCCAGCTGGATAAAGTCAACAGCTGGCATCTTCAAGGCAAGATTGCGGTGCAGACGGCGCAGGATGCTGGCAGCGCAACCATCAACTGGACAAAACAACAGCAACGATTTGTGATTACTTTAACGGGCCCACTGGGCAGCGGCGCACTCAAGCTGAGCGGGCGTCCCGGTGCCGTCACGCTAACCGATTCAACTGGAAAACAATTCACCGCCAGCAGTCCTGAAAATTTGCTGGCCGATGTCTGGGGCTTCCGCCTGCCCGTTTCTAATTTAAACTACTGGATGCGCGGCCAGCCGGTGCCTGGTATCGCTGCACAACCTCAATATGATACTTATGGCCGCTTGAATACACTCAGGCAGCAGGGCTGGCAAGTACAGTATCTTGGTTATACGCAGGCAAAGGGTGTCGAACTGCCTAGCCGTATCAACATCACGTCAGCAGACATGAAAGTAAAAGTAATTGTGTATAGCTGGGAGATTTGAAAAAAAGGGGTCAGGCTTGACATCTGGACATTCAAAATTAAAACTCACACTAATTTTGAATGTCCAGATGTCAAGCCTGACCCCTTTTTCCTTTTCTTATTGACACACCCACTCTCTATCAGCAAAATAGCGCTTCGAAAAAGTTGTCATCCGTTGGGGTGTCGCCAAGTGGTAAGGCACCGGGTTTTGATCTCGGCATTCCTAGGTTCGAATCCTAGCACCCCAGCCATCGTTATCTGATACACTAGTCACTAACCAATCGTTAACACCAAGGACTTCATTCGTGCCAGAGATAATGCTTTTTAGCGGAAATGCGAATCCTGAACTAGCCAAACACGTAGCTGAACACCTTAACCTTCCTATCGGCAATGCTGTTGTCAGCTACTTTAGCGACGGCGAGACCATGATTGAAATTCAGGAAAATGTCCGTGGCAGGGATGTGTTTGTTATCCAGTCTACCTGTGCACCTTCAAATGATACGCTGATGGAACTTATCCTGATGGCGGATGCCCTGCGCCGCGCCTCTGCCGCTAAAATCACTGCTGTTGTTCCTTATTTTGGCTATGCCCGCCAGGATCGCCGTGTACGCTCGGCTCGTGTCCCTATCACCGCAAAAATTGTTGCGGATATGATGGCGGCTGTTGGCATCAGCCGGCTGGTAACCGTTGATCTGCATGCCGACCAGATTCAAGGCTTTTTCTACATGCCAGTCGACAACTTATACAGCACCCCCTTAATGCTGGAAGACATCCACCAGCAAGCATACAAAAATATCATGATCGTTTCTCCGGATGTTGGCGGTGTCATCCGCGCCCGCGCCATCGCAAAGCGAATAAATGGTGCCGACCTTGCCATTATTGATAAACGCCGGCCCAAACAAAATGAAGCTCAGGTCATGCACATCATCGGGGATGTCAAAGACCGTGACTGTATTATCGTGGATGATATTGCGGACACCGCCAGCACCCTTTGCCGCGCAGTTGAAGCACTGAAAGATCATGGTGCCGCCAGAGTGGCTGCCTACATTACCCATCCTGTTTTATCCGGCAAAGCTATTGAAAATATTAATAATTCCTTGCTGGATCAACTGGTCGTCACCGATACCATCCCCTTGCAGAAAGATGCGCTGGCCTGCCCGCGGATCCGCAGCCTCAGCCTGAGCCACACCATTGCTGAAGCAATCCGCCGTATCAGCGGAGCGGGCTCGTTGAGCAGGATGTTTCTGGATTAACTACTGATTTGATTCACGTAAAAATATCTGGTGTTTGCGTACTCGCGTCACCCATCCCCCAGCGGGACCCCTGACGCTGCGTTCGCAAACACCAGATATTTTTACGTGAATCAATCCTTCCATCCGCCCCAAATACGTGTAAAATGTGCCGTCCCTCATCCTGGTCGCGGGATAGGGTATTTATTATTCAATAATCTTATAAAGTGGAGTTAAAACAATGGCATCGAAGCAACATTTTGAAATCGAAGCAACTGTTCGCCACAATATGGGGAAAGGTGCGAGCCGCCGCCTGCGTCGAGACGATAAAGTTCCTGGCGTAATTTATGGTGGTGGTAAAGCTCCAGTCTCCCTAACGCTCGAACACAAATCCATTTCCAAGTCACTGGAAAGCGAAGCATTTTACTCGCACATTCTGACCCTGAAAACAGGCCCGGAAACTGAGCGTGTCATCCTGAAAGATGTTCAACGCCATCCTTACAAAGCACGTGTTGTCCATGTTGATTTTCAACGCGTTCGGGCAGATGAAAAACTGCATATGCATATCCCGCTGCACTTCGTTGGCGCTGAAGAAGCCCCAGGCGTTAAAGAAGCTGGCGGTCTTGTATCGCACATTATGAGTGACGTCGAAGTATCATGCTTGCCGGATGATTTGCCAGAGTACATTGAAGTGAACATCTCTGAAATGCAGTTAAACGATATCCTGCACTTATCCAGCCTCAAGCTGCCAAAGGGCGTAGAAATCATTGCCCTTGCACATGGTGATGACAAAGCCGTTGTTTCTATTCACCTGCCGCATATTGAAGAAGAACCGGTTGTTGAAGAAGCATCAGCAGAAGAAACCGCGCCATCAGAGGTGCCTGCGATTGAACAAAAAGCAGCGCCTGAAGAAGGTGAAGAAAATAAAGGAAAGAAATAGTATAAGTTCGGTTATCCCGTATCCGTTCGTACCGGGGAGCCGCGTTTTTTGCGGCGTCTCGAGGCATGATTGGATATTGGGGTAACCGAAAATATACAGCACGATCGGATCAAAAAAGTGCATAGCCATTCAGGAGGAGCCTGAATTGTCCCTCACCCCCATTCAACTCATTGTCGGACTTGCCAACCCTGGCAAAGAATATGCCAATACACGGCATAATGCAGGCGCCTGGTTTATCGATAACATCACAAACGGTCTGCATACCAGATTAAAGCTTGAAAATCGTTATCACGGATTACACAGTCTGCTTGAGTTACACAACCAGCCATGCCACCTGTTAATACCCTCTACTTTCATGAATCTCAGCGGCCAGGCCGTCAATGCCTGCATGCGCTATTTAAAAATACCACCTCAGGCTGTACTGATCGCACACGATGACATTGACTTGCCGGCAGGAACCATTAAACTGAAATTCGATGGCGGCGATGGCGGGCATAATGGTTTAAAAAACATCATCAGCCACCTCGGCACAAAACAATTTTATCGTTTGCGTATTGGTGTAGGACATCCCGGCAGCAGCAAAGATGTTTCTGATTATGTGTTGCATCACCCATCAAAAGCGGATAAAACAAAAATTGAGGATGCACTGCTAAAAGCACAAGAAGCCCTGCCGCTCATTATCCGCGGTGACATATCAAACGCCATGCAGCAGCTGCACACATAATAAGCATACAATTAAAATGCAAACCACACACGATGAGATGTTACTAGAGGGGAAAAATTCATGGCTTTAAAATGCGGCATCGTTGGCTTACCCAACGTTGGCAAATCCACCCTGTTTAATTGTCTTACCAAAGCAGGCGTGGCTGCTTCCAACTATCCCTTTTGCACCATCGAACCCAATGTCGGGATTGTTTCTGTTCCTGACCCACGCCTCGATAAAATCGCCGTTATCGTCAAACCGGAACGCATCTTGCCGACCACCGTGGAATTTGTTGATATCGCCGGCATTGTTCAGGGCGCATCAAAAGGTGAAGGTCTTGGCAATAAATTCTTGTCTCACATCCGTGAAACGGATGCCATTGTGCACGTTGTGCGCTGTTTTGAAGATGACAATGTCACACATGTTGCCGGCGCTGTCTCGCCCAGGAATGACATTGAAGTCATTAACACTGAGCTCGCATTAGCAGATATGGAAACCGTTGAAAAAGCGATTCATCGTGCACAGAAACCGGCGAAATCTGGTGACAAACAAGCCGTCATTGAATTAGGCATACTGGAAAAAATCAAAAAACAGTTAAATGATGGCAAACCAGCGCGTGCACTTGATTTTAGTAAGGAAGAAATACCACTCTTAAATTCATTCCACCTGCTCACCCTCAAACCTACCTTATACGTAGCGAATGTCGCTGAAAATGGTTTCGCGAATAACAAACTGCTGGATGAAGTGGCACAGATTGCAGCGAGTGAAAAAGCCCAGATGGTCGTCATCTGTGCCGCCATTGAAGCAGAAATTGCAGAACTCGATGATGCAGAAAAAGCACTGTTTCTTGCTGAACTGAAACTGGATGAACCGGGACTGGATCGTCTTATTCACTCCGGCTATAAACTATTGGGATTAGAAACCTATTTTACCGCGGGCGTTAAAGAAGTTCGTGCGTGGACTATCCACGCCGGCACCACAGCACCACAAGCAGCTGGCGTTATTCACACTGATTTTGAAAAAGGTTTCATACGCGCTGAAGTCATGTCTTATGACGATTTCATTCAGTATCGCGGTGAACAGGGCGCAAAAGAAGCAGGTAAATGGCGGCTGGAAGGCAAAGACTACATCGTCAAAGACGGCGATATCATGCACTTCCGGTTTAATGTTTAACAAGAAAGATAATAAATAGCAAAAGGAATCTACCATGCAACGATTAGACATCGCTGAAATCAAAGAAATCAAAATCCCCAGACAACATTTACAAAACCCCCACAATGAAGATTCATTGCTGCGGGCATTAGGCACAGACGCATCGCTTACATGGATTGGAAATACCATCGAGGCTATTGAACAACTTACCTCCAACCATCTCATTGTTGTGGACGACACCGACCCATTGAATGAGAGTGAATCAGCCATGTTGCAAGCTATTCAAGGGTACGTTGCTGGTCATATAAATAATGCTCCGTTTCAAGCAGCAAGACCTGCTTCACCACATGACAGTTCACCAGCTGCTGCCGCTGCTGATGGATCTTGCTTTGCACCCGCTGACGATCATACATGCTGTGCATCCATTACAACAGCGGCGGCCGCCTCTCAAACAGCCGCTAGTATTATTGCCCTGGCAAGCAACGATACTTCTATTAGTGAAACAGAGGACGAATACCCAGACGACGAAGACGAGAAAGAAGAAGACGAAAAAGGAGAATACGTCACACCAGCAGCCCCGCTTGCCGCTGATGCCACTACCGAAAGAAATGCCGCGATCATGTCAGTCATCAATTCCATTTTGAAACTCGATATATGGAAAAGTAAGGGCAAAGGTTTCTTTGGCTACAAACTTCCCACCGGTATCGACAGCATGCAAAAGCTTGAATCGCCAACCATCACAGGTTTAGCAGACATTGCTCGCACTCAATTAGCCGAGAATAAACTCACACGCACAGGCATGACCGGCCGGTTTTATAACATGATAGTCGACCTTGATCAGCTTGGCATGACGCCTGCGAATCGCGAAGAAAGATTGATGAAATATGCCACAGATGAATTAATCGCCAATGCGAAAATTGCCAATAGCTGGTCAGTCGGTAAAGTGTTACTGCCTGATACTGACCATACAACATTATGCGACATCAGTGGTATCGATAATACGCCGGAAGCTATCGCCGCACTGGTGGCAACAGCACCACCTACCGCTGATGCTGACGCTGACGCAGCACCTCAAACAGGGCCACACCTGTAGCCACAGATACATTCAAACTGGATACGGTGCCCTGCATGGGTATCCGTACCAGCACATCACAATGCTCGCGCGTGAGGCGGCGCAACCCGTCACCTTCCGCGCCAAGCACAAGCGCCGCAGGGCCAGTTAAATCTGTCTGATATAATGTCTGGGTTGCCTCACCCGCTGCACCATAAATCCAGACACCTTCTTCTTTCAGCAGCTCAATCGCCCGCACCAGATTCGTGACCTGAACAAACGGTACGGTTTCTGCCGCGCCACAGGCTACTTTAGACACCACCGGCGTAATACCTGTCGCTTTATCTCTGGGCGCAATAATCATATTTGCCCCGGCGGCATCTGCCGAACGAAAACATGCGCCTAAATTATGCGGGTCTTGCACGCTGTCCAATATGAGAATCAATGGCGGTGTCGTTAATGCTGCCAATAATGATTTAATGTCTGCTTCTGAATACGCTTTTGCCCGCTGACAAAACACCACCACACCCTGATGATTACCTTCATTGGTCAAACGATCCAGTTCCTGACGCGGCGCCTGTTCAATATGTATACCACTCTGTCTGGCCGACTGGACCAAGGCATCCACCTTTTTATCGTGGCGGCCTTGCTGTACCAGCATATGCAAAACACGCCCCGGCTGATTAGCAAGAACCGCCTCAACAGCATGGAGGCCAAAAATATAGTGCTTATTCGTAGACATAAATACTCATAAAAAATTTAATGATGATTAATGATTGACTCAAATTATACAAACTTATCATAATTGCGCAAAATAATTAGAGAGGTGGTTATGTACGGTTTACAAAATATCCTGACAGAACAAGGGGTTACGCTTGAACAGCAATGCATCATACTGGAATTACTTCTGTCTGCAAACTGTTTTGAGCCGCTGCATCTCGTCATCAGCCTGAGCGCTGCGGGATTCTCCCGCAAAGAAGCTGACCGTATTCTCGCACACACCTTACATGCCATCCATCTTGCTGCCGATAAATTCGATCCACGCTATTTACTCTCGGCGCTTGCTGCCGAAGATAGGCAACTCAAAGAAAAAACCAGACGCTGGTTTGAAACAACAGCAAAAAAAGTGTTTATTGAACAACATGAAGCGCTTCAGGCTCACATAACGCCAGCCATGCTGCAGGCATTTGCGCCGCAGCCACCGCAGCCCCAATACAACAGTTACGATACCGTTATCATACTAGACGGCCCTGAACAGCCAATAACAGATGGCCTGGATTATCTCAAACATTTACTGGATACCCAGCAGCTCAAGGCAGGAAAAATTCTCATTCCAGCCGTGCTGACACCCCAGGACCCCGGAGCTGCCACACCATCCAACTCCGCAAAAGAGTTCCGCGATCATTTACTCAATCAGCCAACCTATCTGAAATTATACGATCTGCACACACGAGTCACTCAAGACGCACGCCTGACAAGAGAAAAACTGGGTGATTTTCTAGCCGACATTTATGCAAAAGAAACTGGCATTGAGCCGGATGATGCTCCACAAATTTACAAGGCGATTTATAGACTTTCGCGCAGCAACAGGATACTCATGATTACGACAGAAAAAGATGCGGACAGCGACCGATACGCTGTCACTGTCACCCATGAAGCACTGCCGCAATGCAAAATAGAAACTGAAGTAATCTATGCACTGAAAAAGAAAGACTTTACAGCAAACGACCTGGCTCACCTGCTCGTTGAACGTTTCTGCCCGGAAAATACACCAGACCAACAGCCAATCATGAGCACATCCAGCAGCGCGGCTGCCGCAGGCACGACGACAACGGCAGGTGGTTCAACGCAAACCAGAGAGTCCTCGCCAGCTATTCCATCTTCAGCTATCGCTGATGCAGCAGCCGCCGACGAAAAACACGCGCCTACTAACCGCGGCCTGTTTGCAGTTAGCATTGCTACGGTTGGCATTTTTGCTGCCGCGAACCCGGAAATCACTACCGCTATCGCTGACGCCGCTAAAGAACTCGCCATGACAGCGGTGAAGGCAGTGTTTCAGGGATAGGTACGCAGCGTCCCCGCCTACGCGGGGTGTGACACAGCATCACTGCGCAGCATAACAATACGGGTTAATTTTCACACTCTTAAGGTTGTCATCAATTTGATTGGTGACATCCATTATCATGGTCGTGATATTGTGATTAACCTCGGTACCAGCTAGTACCCATGTCGGTGATGACGTCACCGGTGCAGAGGTGTTTTGCTCGGCATTGGTTGGCGGCTGCTGGATAATGTTGGCGACATCAACGGTAGGTGAAGCAACACTAAATCCGCTGTAAGAAGCAAAGCTGGCAAAGCTCATGCCAACACCATTGACATAATATAAACCCGTCAGAGGATCATACGTGGCATTTGTCAGGAAGGTAACCGAGCTGCCACTGGTGCCGATAAATGTATTTGCACCGTTGAAGAAGATAGGGTCATTGATATAACCAATACCGCCGCCGGTAATGAAGATACTATTTCCTTTACCACTCGGCAGGGTAATGGAATTACTTAAACCCGCATTCATATTCACATGCGTAATATTGGCGAATGAGGTGACGAGTGAATTTGCCATGTTACGTATGACACCATCGTTGGTGCTGGAGAGAATGATTTTAAGCGCAGACGTGTAGGTATTGATGTTGATGGTATTGGTGCTGGCAAGGTTGCTGCCATTTAACGTACCGCTCATGGTAGCACCATTCGAGAAATTGAATGTATTGCCATTGACACCGCCAGTCAGGTTTTGAATGTTGCTAAAAATGAGAGAACCCACATAGCCCGCAATATCGTGTGCATGACCGCTGTTAGCACTGGTGATGTTAAAGGTCTGCGGTGTGCTGGATTTGACAGTCAGGCTATTGTTGCCATTTGCACCGGTAATATTGATATTACCATTGCCAGTTAAGCTCTTAAGGAAACTAACAGCTGTTGCGATGAGTGAAACATTGTTATTAGCTGTGACAGAACCATTAAAGGTGAGGTTGCTGCTGGTTGTGCCGCTGGTTGGAGCAATATTGCCATTTAGATTATACGTTGTATTGGCAGTGGTGTTGAAAGCAACATTCTTATGCGTGCTGT
>CAZOVT010000050.1:0-9744 GCA_964583565.1 uncultured Coxiellaceae bacterium | reverse complement strand
TAAACCAGTCTGCGGGGAGGGGTACGGTAGTGTCCACCTGGGGACGCTTGGCAGGCAGTTGGATAAATCCCTTGTCTGGATTGATCAGTGGCATGTTTTTTCTCGTTTTGCGGCTTAATGATGGTCAGTATATTAGTAGTATTTGCTTAATTAAACCTTAAATATGCAGATATCTGGTAAATGGTGGTGTAACGAGATTTGTTAAATTTACATAAAAATCAATTAGTTATATTTCGTCCCGGGGCGGATTCGAACCGCCGACCTGCCCCTTAGGAGTCGAGTTTATTGAATTCCGAGGAATTCCCATAACGTCTAAATATCACTTAAAATCATACAGTTATTGCATTTCATTTTCCAATATGGTTCCCTATATACCGCTTAAAGCCAGCGATTTGGATGCCCCCATGGATGCCCCAAGAGGAGTTATCATGAGCAAGTTGAATGCAAAGTTTATCCAGCACGCCCCTGTAAAGGATCAGGAGTATAAACTCGCTGATGGGAATGGCCTTTACCTCCGAGTTCGCACAAATGGAAGCAAAAGCTGGCTCTATTGCTTCCGTCTACCCAATAGTCGCCAAATAATTCGAATGACGCTTGGCACCGTCGAGGATGTGCCTCTCAAAGAAGCCCGGGGAATGCTACCTGAACTCCGTAAACTTGTCGCTCAAGGTATCGACCCACGAACTGCTCGTGCTGCTGCCATTGCCGAGAATACACAAGCTATTACGATGCAGTCGCTTTTTGAAAGCTGGATTGAGTTCGTGCAAATTGCCAAAGAAATCACACCGAAATGGATGAAGCAGCATGAGACACGCTGGAACCGTCACCTTAAAAACTCTCTCGGCAAACTGCTTGCCAAAGATATTACACGAGCTCACATCGCCTCAGTACTGGATGCAATGGTACGTAAAGGCATCAAGGAAGAAACACGCAAGGCACTATCTACGCTTAATCTGATGCTTGATTATGGACTGACGCGACACCTAGTTGATCAAAACCCTGCGCGCTTGTTAAAACCAAAGGATTTTGCCGCAAGCCCCAATCGACCACGTGATCGAGCATTATCGCTCATTGAACTTCGCATGCTTTGGAAAGCACTAGATGAAACAATGAAGCCACGTAATGGCATTGCCAAAACGTCCATTCTTTCGCGCATCACTGTCAATGCAATTAAATTGTTAATATTAACTGGTGCGCGGAGGGGAGAAATATGTGCCATGCGATGGGATGAGCTTGATCTTACCGCTGGCAAGTGGATATTGCCGTCCTTTAAGACAAAAAATCGACAAGCACATACTGTTTATCTATCCGATCTTGCAATTAGCCTCATTAATGAATTAAAACTATCGACAGAAACATCTCCTTTTGTATTTAACACTGATAACAACAATGCTGATGGATACATACACACCGACTCACTGAATAAAGCCCTCTGGCGTTTAAGAAAATCTGACGACAAGGAAACGGCCAAGGATAACCCACCGCCATTAGCGGATATGAAACCATTTACCATTCATGATTTACGACGATCTGCTGCCACAGCATGGGGTGAGCATTTGAAAACAAGCCCTCATGTGATTGAACACATGCTTAACCATCAGCCCTTAAATAAGCTTATTGCGACTTACCAGCGGGCAGTTTATGCTAATGAACAAAAAATAGCTTGGTTATCATGGGGAAAAATTGTTGAGCATCAGATTGCAAACGAGGATAATATACTCTTATTCAACCAAGCTATTAATCATTAATTACACATCTATTAAATTGCCCGATATGAAGCTAATGAATAGTAAATGCAAAGCTGGCCTAGGCCTAGTAATTCACTGAAAAATCGATTTGGCTATGGCAAAAAATCATAAGGAATTATGTTGTTTATGATCACATTCGAAACTCTCAATCGATGGCTGGAAATGCCCGAAAATGAAAAAATTGAGTTCAAAGAAGCTAAAAACAGCTTCAACATCGAAAAGTTAATGCAATATTGCGTTGCAATTGCAAATGAAAAAGGCGGTCACTTGGTACTTGGCGTTACTAATTCACCTCCACGAAAGATCGTTGGAACAAACGCTTTTACTAATATTGAAGATATAAAGCACCGTATTTTTAATAAATTACATTTTCGTGTAGATGTGATTGAGCTAAATCATATAAATAGCCGTGTTTTAATTTTTGAAATTCCATCAAGACCAATTGGTCACCCGTATAATCTAGATGGTGCGTTTTTTATGAGAGCAGGAGAATCATTAGTTCCAATGAGCCAAGACATGTTAAAGCGAATTTTTTCTGAGGGCGAATCTGACTTTTTAACCCGTGATGCAACCCCCATGATTAATGCTGATGAAGTTATTGCATTATTAGACATTCAGAAATTTTTCGATCTAATAAAATTGCCAATGCCGGCAACTAGGGATGCTATTCTAAATCGACTAACTAGTGAAAAATTAATTCGCTTGAATAGCAATAAATATTACATCACCAATTTAGGCTCTATAACACTAGCAAAAAATTTAGATCATTTTGAAGCCATCAAGAGAAAATCGGTTCGCGTCATTAAATATAAATCCAACAGTAAAATTGAAACAGAGCGTGAGCATATTAATATTAAAGGATATGCGGTAGGCTTTGAAGATTTGATTGATTATATCAATGCTCAGTTACCAATGAATGAGATAATTGGTAAAGCTCTACGGCAAGAAGTCAAAATGTATCCTGATTTAGCCATTCGTGAATTAGTAGCTAATGCGCTAATTCATCAGGATTTGGAGCAGAGCGGATCATCTATAATGATTGAAATCTATCCGGATCGTATTGAAATTTCAAATCCTGGACAACCATTAATTGACGCAGAACGCTTTGTAGATGGATACCGATCAAGAAATGAAAAATTAGCAGACATGATGCGCCGAATAGGTATATGTGAAGAAAAAGGAAGCGGAATTGACAAAGTCATAAACACCACAGAAATGTACCAACTACCAGCACCGGATATAAAAATAACGCCAACACACACCACCGTGATTTTATTTGCATATAAAGAATTCCAAGACATGGATATGCCCGATCGAATCCGTGCGTGCTACTTACATTGTTGCTTAAAATACGTAAGCAACGAGAGAATGACAAACCAGAGCTTAAGAGAGCGATTCAAGCTACAGGATACCCCTTCAAAATCAGCGACGGTTTCACAAATAATAGCCGCCGCCGTCACAGAGGGCGACATCAAGCTTGACGATCTTGCTAGTGCCTCTAAGCGCTATGCTAAATATATCCCTTTTTGGGCATAGTTTTATTTAATTTTACAAACCTAAATGAGCGTAATAATATTATAACATATTGATTATATTATAATTTCTTATTTAATTGCTATTATCACTTTGATCAAAAAACTATCCATTGTCCCAAGTGACGACAAATGAAGTAAGGTTTCCTTAACAACCACTTCACAGAAAATGTGTTCGGGTTAAATTGAAAATGTCGCACATCAGCTCGTTATCATCTACTTGTTACTCAACATGAGCATATAATACGCAATTGCGTAATTAATAATGCAATAATGAGTGGAATTTATTAGAATTCGCAAATAAGTAAATAAAAAATACAAATTAAGCGAAGCTCTTATGACAAAAAGAATAAAACACGTTTCAGAACTACCAGAGTGGTTTCAACTAAATAATTATAAAAAAACAAGAGACATGTCAATGTATGACTGGCACGTGCAACTAGTCTTTCGAAAGCATTGCATGACCTGCGAGAATATATCAGCGTTAGAAGAACCCATCAAAATCATGCGAGAAAAAACTGTAATCAGTTTATCAGATCATGATTATTTCAATCTTTGGTACCAAATTGATAAAAAAATGAATTTTGAGAAATACGTGACGACGCAAGAAAACCCGGCCATCTCCTCATTAACAATGAGAATTTTTTTTAATATTGGAAAATTTTTATCCCCAGAAAGAAAAACTTATCAGCCCGAATTAACTGACTATATTATTGATACCCTTCAAACATTTTCTTCCGGCGCCAGCGGCATTACACGTGTAAACACCTCAGATACTTACCTAAATTCCCTGAATGTTCCCAATCAAGAATGGCTTAATGAACCAATCTACAAATCCGCTTCGCCTGAACTGCAAGCTGAAGGCCTAATCAATGTTAACCTCAATTTTAGCGATGATGTATTAATTGACCAATTTAAAAAATGGCTTCTAACTATACGAGAAGAGGCCAATATGCAAATGAAAGGAAAAGCTATTAAACAATCCGATCTAAATTCGTGGATCTTATATGGTGTCCTTCCCTACTTGGATTTAAAAATATGGGAACGCGAAACAAGCGTGAGCATTCCCAATCGAGTAATGGCAGACGCTATTTATCAAACAGGTGTTGGCGGCGAAGAAACCGTAAGAAAAACTACAGCACCATTAGTTGAGTATCTTTTATCCGAAAAAGCATTAAATCTACTTGGTGGGCTATTAAGCCTACAAAAACCGGAACAAAATCAGGTGTAAATTCTTCCGGAAAAATTTCACCCCATTCAGAATCCTCGAAAGACCCCACTCTCAAACTTAACATCGGCTCCTGTAACGTTCAAAAGGAGCATACTATGCACGATAAAATCCGTTCGCCATTAATCATATTACGTCGCAAACAAGTCGAAGCCCGCACCGGGCTTTCTCGTTCCACCATTTATACCCGCATTGCCGAAGGTACATTTCCACGCCCCATCAATCTTGTTGGCGGACGTGCTGTTGGCTGGATTGAATCTGAAATCAATGAATGGCTGGAATCACGCATTAAACATAGCCGCAAGGGGTATGAACATGAATGCAACTAATCAAGATGAAATTCTTCTAAACAAAAATGCCTCATCTCATGATGCAGATTTAATCAGCAAACTCTTGCAACTAACCCCTATTGCGTATGACAGAATTAGAACGACCTTTGCCAAAGAAATGGGGATCAGGCCATCAACACTGGATTTGATTATAAAGAGTGAAAAGCAGGTCAGCCAAAAGGATGGCAAGTCTCCGCTCACGGACATTGAGCCATGGCCAGAGCCGGTCAATCCTGAAGCCCTGCTGACTGACGTCATGCACACCATCGAGCGCTTTATTGTCTGTCAACATGAAACCATCGTTGCAGCGACCCTATGGGCAGCCATGACATGGTTCATTGATGTCATTCAGATTGCTCCTCTCGCCGTCATCACTGCGCCAGAGAAACGGTGTGGGAAAAGTCAGTTGCTGTTTTTATTCAGTCAAATTGTGAAGCGTCCACTGGCGGTATCCAATATTTCACCTTCTGCATTATTTCGGTCTATTGATGCCTGGCAGCCGACATTACTGATCGATGAGGTTGATACCTTTATGAGGGAGAATAATGAACTACGTGGATTAATTAACGCAGGTCACACGCGCAATGCGGCGTTCATTTATCGCACGACAGGTGAAGATCATACCCTGACTGCATTTAATCTATGGGGAGCAAAGGCACTTGCTGGTATAGGCAAATTAGGTGACACCTTGATGGATAGATCTATTATTTTATCTCTGCGTAGAAAATTACCTCATGAAGTATCAGTACGGTTAAGACATGCCGAACCCGGGTTGTTTCAAACACTAGCAGCGAAATTGGCAAGGTTTGCACTGGATTACTCCGATCAAATGCTAACGGCAAGACCCCACTTGCCTGATAACCTCGGAGATCGCGCCCAAGATAACTGGGAGCCATTGTTAGCGATTGCCGATATCGCACAAGGAAATTGGCCTCAACTAGCACGCAACACAGCATTAAAACTGTCATCTGACCTTGCATCATCACACAGTATCGGCATTGAGTTACTGGCTGATATTCAAGACATTATTGAAAAAATGTCATCTGACAGAATCACGTCCGCTGACTTAATCAAACAGCTTTGTGATGACCTCGAAAAGCCTTGGGCGACATTTAACCGGGGACAGCCCATATCGCCCCGGCAAATTGCAAATCGATTGCGTGACTATGATATCACGAGCAACACAATCAGGATTGGCACAAACACTGCCAAGGGGTATTTATTTTCTCAATTCGCTGATGCATTTAATCGATACCTTCCACCTGATCAACCAAGCGTAACAACGTCACAAGCCATAGACAATAAGCGATTGGATGTTACGTAGCAGCGAGATGTTACTCATTCATACGTAACACACCGCATAAGCGTAACAGAGAAAGTGCGTAAACAAGCCAAGTGTGACGCTGTTACGGCTATCAACATCAATTATCAGGTGAGCAATATGCTACCCAGAATAACAAACACAATCTATAGCAAAACCTATAACCAAGGTATAGGGATGCAAAAATCAATATTTACTTATTTTCAAATAATTAGAACAACGTAGACCGCTCCGGTTGTTCCTGACCAACCAATAAAAGCGTCTACGACTTATCGGTTGGTCAGGAACAACCTACGCTAATTAAAGAATAGAAACGACAGGAGGGAAAAATGCAGTTAACTAAAAGAGATAGAGATATCTTATGTTTTATTAATGAGGCGGGTATCTGTGTGATGCCACAAATTCAACGAGAATTTAATCTTAGATTTCCTAGAAGCTATCAGGTAATCAAGCGGTTAATAGAGAGTGGGTACATCCTACATGAACAACTTTTTAAACATAAATATGGGGTTTATTACTTAACGAAAAAGGGAGCAAAAAATACGCCACTACCACCTATCGCGGGAATTTCACTAGGAGGTTACAAACATCAATTGCTCATTACTGATATACGACAAAAATTATGTTTCAACTATTCAGACGCCACGTGGATTAGCGAACGCTATCTTAAACAGCAAAAATTTTACTATGGTGTTGGCAAGGTTAAGCATATCGCTGATGGCATACTGATCTTGCAAGATGACAGAAAAATCGCCATTGAAGTTGAGCTTTCATTAAAAAGCAAATACCGACTACAAACTATATTCGAAAGCTACGGCGGGCAACTGGATATTGAGGAGGCTTGGTATTTTTGCAATAACGCATTAATTCGACCACTAACTGAGCTATCCCTAAAAAAACCATATATCAAAATTCATTCACTAGAGGAGTTTCTACATGAACGACTTTGAAGATCGCTTCAATGAATATATCAATACCCACCCCAAGGAGAGCCTTCAGATACTACTATTTGTTGTTTGCTTTATCTGGATGAGCAGTGTTGCGGTAATCGGTTTGGTTTTATATCTCATCGTATCCAAACTATCAAAATATCCATGGTGGTCAAGTCTGGCAGTTGGTGCTTCATTAGCACTTGGAAGCATATTAATCCATCAATATGTATACGGCATGGAAGCTAAAACGTATCTAGCATATGGCTTCACCATCAACAAAGTGTTCTGGAAATTGCTTTTTAAGAGATCAGATTTTAGCGCTCTCACCTTCTTATTTCATTATGCTGGTGGGTATATTATCTGTTTTTCGCCACTGCTTGCTGGCATGCTTACTACTATTGAGTTAATAAAGGAAAGTCCGCACAAGTCCATCATTGATTCAATTCAGAAAGGCGAGCATTACCAAGAAAAGAAGGAACTTCCTGCGAAAAAGATTGATCAGGCCTTACAGCGCTTAAGTGGCAGCCATCCAGATGGCGTACTGCTAGGGGTATCTACTTATACTGCAAAATCAATAGTAATCCCTGATCATTTTATCAATCAAATTGTATTGGTGCTTGGCACGACAGGCAGTGGCAAAACCGTGACATTGCGACGGTTTTATCAACGCGCCATCAGGAATGGTTACCCACTGATTATTATCGATGGCAAACCAACCCAAGACAATATCAATTGGTTGAAATCTCAGGCTGACAAATATAGTCGTGCATTTTATGGGTTTAACTGTGGCAATTATGCTCATTATGACCCACTCTCTAATGGCGACTGCTCAGAACTTAAGGACAAGATCATCAGCTTAAAGGATCAATGGGAAAACGACTATTATCGATCAATAGCGGAAGATTATTTGCAGACTACCTTTGATGTGTTATTACAATCAGGCGCTCCATTTGACTTAAGAAAGGTAGTCAAATGCCTGGATTTCGATACATTAAAAACACTCTGCCGATCTCTCAAAAGTGCCGAATTGCTACAACGTGTAGAATTATTGCAGAAATACGACCTGAAAGACATTACTGGCTTACAGGCACATTTGAATATCCTAATTAATTCAGCAATGGGTAAATACTTTGAGAATAATGATAATTCATTCTCCCTTGAAAAAATTATAAACGATAATGCAGTGGTATTTTTTTCATTGCCAGCCTTACGCTATCCTAGTTTCTCAAAAGTCTTGGGCAAGCTTGTGATAAACGATATCAAGGCGACCATTGAAAGGAACGAAAGTAACAAACGGATATTCATGGTATTTGATGAGTTTTCCGTGTTCGCTGGTGATCAGGTATTAAACCTTGTCAACATGGGTCGCGGCAAAGGTGTTCATGCTGTATTCGGCACACAGGGCATCGCAGATTTGAATACCGTGAACAATAACTTCAAATCGCAGATACTCAATTGTGTAAACACCATCATCTGTCACAGGCTAAATGACCAGGAGGGTGCCGAGGCAATCGCAAGCTGGGCAGGCACAAAAGATTCATTTACTGTGACGGCGCAATACGACCCTAAAAATACCAATGCCAGCCTTGGCAGTGTGCGGTCTGATAAAACCTACATTATACATCCTGAATCAATTAAGAAAGAATTGGATACGGGCGAGGCTTACATTGTCACAAAACTGGGTGGTTTTCAGTGGCATAAGGTAAGAGTGATGTGGAGTTGAGTTGATTTGATTTGAGATTAGGAACCCGGATATAATCGTCCGGGTTTGCCTATCGGCCGGCTTTATTTACTCATTGGATTTAGGATATGCTTCATGAGGCGCTGGAACGTCAGCCAAATGCTTGAAACGGGCAAGAAGCTCTTTACCAAAATCCATCGACAAAAATACCACGCGCACCACAATCACGAAATCCATTATATGGCACGGGAAATTGACGATTGGCTGCCGAAAGGTGTTCAGGCCATGATGAATGGCACTTACAATCCGCGTTGTTTAAAGCGGTATTATTTTAGTGATGAAATGGTTGATCAACTGCATTTATCTGACCGCATTTTTCAACACATCTTGCTTAAAGAACTCAAGTCAACCTTCAAGCATGTAATGAATCCCAACTGTTATCATCTCTATGGCCCAACGGGTGTTAAGTATGCGACACAACGTATCAAGGAAGTACTGGATAAAGAAAAGCCTAACTATATTATCCGTGCAGACATCAAGTCATTTTACAAATCGATACCGCACCACAAGCTGATACAGGATATTAAAAAATTATATCGTGACCCTAAATTACTGTCGATGCTGGTAAATATTATTACCAATCCGATTGATACGCCACGAGGGTGCAAAAATCCAAGCTATGGAATCGCATTGCGCGGACCATTATCACAATTTTTTAGTGGCATTTATTTAAAACCATTGGATGATGCTTTTAATCGCATGGATGTCACTTATCTACGCTATCAGGACGACATTCTTATCCTTTGCAAGACCAAGCGTCAGCTTAACCGCTGCAAAAGGCGGATGATGGAAGTACTGCACGACCGGCATTTGAGGCTTTCGCGCAAAAAATCGCGCATAGGTAGTATTCAGCAAGGATTTCATTTTCTCGGCATCAACTATTCTCCGACGCAAATCGAGAGTAGCAACTATG
>CAZOVT010000049.1:4965-10254 GCA_964583565.1 uncultured Coxiellaceae bacterium | reverse complement strand
CCTTTGTCTTTTACATCTCTATCTGGTCTTGGTTTTGAATGTGCGGAGATGGCATGGGGCCAGAGAGGAGACAGGCGGGGGTGGATGGCGATGGTGTGCACCGTGGCTACGTTCTTTGAAAAGCTTATGTCGAGCAAAAACAGTAACCTTGCAGAACTGATGCCACAGCCCAGCAGCTGTGTGATTTCTTGAGATAGCCATTTAGATGATTGTGTAAATTTCAATACGCTTTTATGATATCCTTTTATTCAAAGGATATGTTGTCATGCTGCCCGAACACTGGCTTATTTTCGATGATAACAACTTGTTGCTGCTAAAATCAGGCGATACCTATTCACCGCCGCTGACAGAACACATTTCTCATTTATTGCCACACTGTCCACATCAACATCTGGTTAAAACAGATGAGCATTCGCGTATTCTATGTGCGGAATTACTGCCCGGCACAAATTTACCTGCCAATATCGAATCTGTTCCCTTACGCAAGGCACTTAATACGTTAGGTGAACAATGGTATGCCATGATTGTCAGGGGATACACTATCCTGCGATGGGATAAAAATCATCAGTATTGCGGTCAATGCGGCAGCCAGACTGAATATAAATCAAACGTATTTGAGCGCTATTGCCCCGCCTGCAAGCTTGCCATGTATCCCCGTATTTCGCCATCTGTCATTGTACGCATTACCAACAAGGATCAAATCCTGATGGCACGCAGCCACCATTTCGCACCGGGTTCCTATGGACTCATTGCCGGCTTCGTTGAAGCAGGCGAAAATCTTGAAGATGCTGTCCATCGCGAAGTCAAAGAAGAGATAGGTATTAGCATCACTAACTTACAATATTTTGGCTCTCAACCCTGGCCGTTTCCAGATTCACTTATGATTGGTTTTACCGCTGATTATCATACTGGTGATCTCGTTATTGATCCATCTGAAATTGAACACGCTGACTGGTATCGGTACGATCAATTGCCAGGCTGGCCCTCTTCCAGCATCAGCATTGCCAGAAAGTTAATTGACGATTTTATTCTTAAACAGCAGCAAGTAAAATGATATCATTTCCGTATTGTTCTACATTGAGGTCAGCAAATGGAATTGTACAATAACTGGTGGGAAGAAAAACGCTCCGCTTACCTGTATGCCATCATGGCAGAATATGAAAGTAATATCCTGCATAAAAAACTATTTGCCGATCTCAAACTGGCAGCAGAAAAACAGGCATCTGCCTGGGAACATAAAATTCAAACCAGCGGCATGAAGCTGCCAGATACTTTTAAACCTGATTTTCGTACCCGTCTTGTCGCCATGCTTGTTAAACAATTTGGTACTGATAATTTACATTACATTCTTTCTGCCATGAAAATCCGCGGCATGTCTGTATTCGCGAACTATCACACAGAACATAAACACACTACCCTCAATTCAGCCAGCAACCTGCGTGCTGCCGTATTCGGCGTGAATGACGGCCTTGTTTCAAATATGAGTTTAATTCTGGGCTTTGCGGGTGCCAGTTCAAATGAACATTATATTATATTGGCTGGGCTTGCCGGATTATTAGCAGGTGCCTGCTCCATGGGCGCGGGTGAATATATTTCCGTACGCTCACAACGAGAAGTATTTGAGTACCAGATCGCCATTGAAAAACAGGAACTGGAAGAATATCCGGAAGAAGAAATTGCAGAATTAACGCTGATCTACGAAGCACGCGGGATTCCAGCAGATCAGGCAAACAAACTTGCCACACTCCTGATCAACAATCCTGAAACTGGATTAAATACCCTGGCACGAGAAGAATTAGGTTTAAACCCAGAGGAACTTGTCTCTCCGGTTGGCGCCATGCTGTCTTCATTTTTCGCTTTTGCTGTTGGCGCACTCATTCCACTATTACCATTTGTATTATTTCATTCATCATGGAACCTGCTTTACAGTATCTGCGCCACAGGCCTATCTCTATTTATGATAGGCAGCATACTCAGCCTGTTTACCAATCAAAATGCTTTCATCTCGGGTATGCGGATGCTAACAATCGGCGCATTTGCCGGCGGACTAACCTACTGCATTGGCAAATTATTTGGTATCGCAAGTTAAACCTTGGATTTAAACTTTTCCAAATAATACAGATAACACATATACCCTGCGGTCACACCTACGCCAATAAATATAAGCCTGCCCAACATCCTGCCAAGAATAGCCGATATCAAGTCAAACCCAAATAACCCAAACAGCCCGCTATTCAAACCAGCAACAATTAAGACAATCATGGCTATTTGCCGATAAAGATCTCTCATATACTACCCCTTTGCGCTATCATTAAGTTCCGTATATCATCCTGACATGAAAATTGATAAAAATGAAGTCCATATCTGGTCCTCGTCACTTATCATCTCACCGAGCGATCTGGCAGATGCACATGCACTGCTTAGCCCGGACGAAGCCGCCAGAGCAGCACGCTTCCACTTTCCGCTGCACCGCCACCGCTTTATTGCGGCGCACAGCTGGTTACGGCGCATACTCAGCGCATATCTTGATACACCACCAGCAGCCATTGCATTTGCCTATTCAGCACATAAGAAACCTTATCTACCCTCTTCCGGTATATTTTCTGTTCAATTTAATCTCTCCCATTCCGGCGACATGGCTGTTTGCGCTATTACCAGCAACCATCCTGTTGGTATCGACATCGAAGAAATAAAAAAGACCAATTATACTGATCTGGCCAAACGTTTCTTCAGTGCTGACGAATACAATATGCTCATCCAGTCGCCCGAAGAAAATCAGGCAACCATTTTTTACGCCATCTGGGTGCGCAAAGAAGCCATTTTAAAAGCGACAGGCAAAGGATTATCCATTCCTTTAAATAAATTTACGGTGAGTATACAAACATCTGTGTCACATATTGAACTAGAAAACCAATCATGGTCATTATTACCCTTATCTATTCACGCTAGTTATCAAGCAGCGCTCGCTATTACAGGTTCTGTAAAAAAAATTTCCTATTGGGAGTGGCATGCTGCACAGCCAAAACTTGATAAAGAAGAAATCATTTAAATCAGATATAATGAATCTTCAATATGGATAGATGGATATATATAAGGAGGGATAGTCATGCCGTATCAACAGTTTAAAGAAAATTGGGAAACATTTTCTAAATTGGTACATGATCTGCCAAAAGCAAACGATGAACAGATTAATAATCTGGTCAGACACTACATTGAACAGAACCTGATTATACTCAATGATGTATTCTCAGCCAGCATCGACAATCTTAACCGTCTGAAAAATGTAAACACAGCCAACGATGTTATTTGCACCCAGGCCCGATTTGCTAATGAAGTCAGCAAAAAATTGTCGCTCTCGACACAGCGGTTCTTAAATGCATCACTTGGTCAAATCGCGGATTATAATGAGTGGCTCAAAGCGCATTGCGATCTTGCTACTGACTGATGTAAGTTTTTAACTATATTATAAAGCCGATGGTTAGGAACAGAATCTGATGTCTTGCTTGCACTACAAACAAGATGAACTCTACATAGAAGCTGTCAGCCTCAACCAGATTGCTGCGGACTATGGCACGCCTTGCTATGTCTACTCCCGCGCCGCCATTGAGTCGGCGTGGATCGGCTTCAATCAGGCATTTAGCGAGATCCCACATCGTATATGTTATGCGGTTAAGGCAAACAGCAATCTGGCCATTTTACATCTGCTGGCAGAACTTGGCTCCGGCTTTGACATCGTTTCGGCTGGCGAGTTAGAACGTGTTCTCGCTGCTGACGGGAGTCCAGATAAAATCGTTTTTTCAGGCGTTGGAAAACAGCGTGCTGAAATAACACGCGCCATTCAGACTGGTATCTTCTGTTTCAATATCGAATCTGAAGCAGAACTTGATCGTATTCAATCAATCGCCAGTGAACTGGGAACCTGCGTCAATATCGGCCTGCGGGTCAATCCAGATGTGGACCCTCAAACACATGTCCATATCAGTACGGGTCAAAAGCATAATAAATTTGGCATTGATATATCAGCTGTACTGCCACTCTGTCAAAAAATCGCTGGTATGTCCTCGGTAAAACTTATCGGCATTGCAGGGCACATTGGTTCCCAGATTCTCGATCTGGCACCTTTTCTGGCCTCTGTCGATAAATTAACAGCGCTTTACCATCAAATAACAGCCATCGGAATACCATTACAGTTTATTAACGTTGGCGGCGGCCTTGGCATTACCTATAAAGATGAAACACCGCCTTCCATCACGGATTACGCTCATGCCATCAAAAGCAAACTCGCTTCCTGCCCTGTTGACGTTATCTTTGAACCTGGCAGATACATCATTGGAAACGCTGGTGCCTTATTAACACGCATTGAATATCTAAAACATTCGGATGAAAAGAATTTTGCAATTGTTGATGCCGGTATGAATGATTTATTACGCCCGGCACTCTACCATGCCTGGCAAGACATTTTACCTGTACACAAACGGGCAGCAGCCGAACATCTTTATGATATCGCCGGGCCAGTCTGTGAATCAGCTGACTTTCTGGGTAAAGACCGAAAGCTTGCTATCCAGCAAGATGATTTGCTGGCTGTCAATTCAGCCGGTGCCTATGGGTTTAGCATGAGTTCAAATTACAATTCCAGATGTCGTGCAGCAGAAGTACTGGTCGATGGAAGCAGGTCTTACTTGATTCGCCGCCGCGAATGCATTGAGGAGATATTCGCGGCGGAGAATACGCTTGATTACATTGCAAATCCAGCGTAGCGGCTTTCGGGTTGTGAGTTAACAACCACATAACGTTTCAACTCATAGTGTGCGCCAACCCAGTTACCATAGCGGTCATATCTGCCATCGACCCATACCAGATTGGAACAGTTTACACATTCAGGATGGAGAATTTTTAAGAAGTATCCTTCGTTCCAGCATCCTTTTTCACAATGTGCAGGGATCCAAATCGTATCCGGGCGTACTGGGTTACCAACATAACGAACATCAGCTTTAGCACTTAATGAAACAACAGCTAATCCTAGTAAAGCACACACTTTTAATGGTGTTAACAATTTCTTCGCGAATATACCTTTCATAGCTATGCTCCTCATTAATATTTTTAGTTTCCTTAGTAATGATAGCATATAAGGTATTGTAAAAGATGAAATTCAAAAATCTGTACACATATAACACTATGATTTTAAATGAATTTATTTGCGGGATTCAAAAACAGTACGGGATTTGTCCACTTTTTTTACACCAGACAAATCCCGCATGAATACAATAAGTAACAACCTGATTAACGATA
>CAZOVT010000049.1:0-4955 GCA_964583565.1 uncultured Coxiellaceae bacterium | reverse complement strand
TTAACGATAGTGACCAGGCACCCATCCGCCAAAACGGTCATAATGTCCTGGCACCCAGGCATGACGGAAATGAGGACCAGCCGGCACTGTTCTGACAGGTGTCACATAAGTTGTGCAGGCACTTAACAGCATCCCTGCTGTAACAATTAAACTGACTGCTGTCAGCATATAGCGTGATTTGTTAAGTAACATGTTCATGATTATTCTCCTGACGTTTTATGCTCTAATCATTCTTCTTGTAGAAACGTTCCAGATTTTATAGCATTTCGCCATTGAATTGGAGTAAAAAATGGATTTTAGCCTTAGTGATCAACAATTAGCCATTCAAGAAATGGTACGTCAATTTGCTGAAAATGAAATTGCCCCTTACGCCGCCGAGTGGGATGAGCACCACACCTTCCCGGCATCCACACTAAAAAAAGCGGCAGAACTTGGTCTGGCTGCCATTTATGTGCGCAGCGATGTTGGCGGAAGCGAACTAAGCCGTCTGGACAGCGCACTCATCTTTGAAGAACTGGCCACAGCATGCCCAACCACGGCAGCCTATCTTTCTATCCATAATATGGTGAGCTGGCTGATTGATACTTACGCTGATGACTCACTGCGCCAGCAGTGGCTTCCCAAACTGGCCACTATGGATATCTTCAGCAGTTATTGTTTAACTGAACCCAGCTCAGGCTCTGATGCTGCTTCGCTTAAAACAACCGCCACACGTGATAATGATGAGTATGTTATTAATGGTTCCAAGGCCTTTATTTGCGGCGGTTCCGTCAGCGGTCTTTATGCAGTCATGGTTCGTACTGGCGAACCGGGCCCAAAAGGCATTACCTGTGTACTGGTCGAAAGTGACCGTCCGGGCATCAGTTTTGGCAAGCCTGAAGTCAAAATGGGATGGCGCAACCTTCCTACCACCATGGTATTTTTTGAAAACTGCCGTATCCCTGTCAGCAACCGTGTTGGCAGTGAGGGTCAGGGATTTAAAATTGCACTATCCGCCCTGAATGGCGGCCGCATCAATATTGCAGCTTGTTCTCTTGGCGGTGCCAGACAATGCATCAGCCTGTCTCGTCAATATATGCTCGAAAGAAAACAATTTAATCAAAAATTGGCTGATTTTGAGGCATTGCAATTTCGTTTTGCAGACATGCTGACAAATCTTGATGCTGCCAGACTCATGGTGCATCGCGCCGCCACTTCTCTTGATCAAAAAAGTGCCGAATCCAGCGTTCATTGTGCAATGGCTAAACGATTTGCAACCGATTTATGCTTTAACATCTGCGATCAGGCACTCCAGCTGCATGGCGGTTACGGCTACATTCGCGAATATGGCATTGAACGCTATTTTCGTGATTTGCGCGTGCATCAAATACTGGAAGGTACGAATGAAATCATGCGCTTAATCATTGCCAGAGATGCCTTTAAGGATACATTTAAGCTCTAGCATACAAAATCCCTCCTGAGTTTTCGGGTATAATGATATTAGGATCAACCCCGTCAGGAGGACTGTCACATGCGTCTCAAAGACAAAGTTGCTATCGTCACCGGTGCTGCCAGCGGCATCGGCAAACGCATTGCCGAAGTATACGCGCGTGAGGGAGCTAAAGTTGTTATTGCAGATTTAAATCTCGCTCAAGCGGACGCCACAGCAAAGGAAATTATTGCGAGCGGCGGCAGTGCCATGGGTATTGAGATGGATGTTACCAGCGAAACAGCGGTTGATAATGCCGTTAAACAAGTCATCGACACTTGGGGCGACATTGATATTCTCGTCAGCAACGCAGGTATACAACACATCGACCCTGTCGACAAACTGGCTTACGCCGACTGGAAAAAAATGCTCGCCATTCATCTGGATGGTGCCTTCCTGACAACACGTGCATGCCTGAAATCCATGTATGCATCCGGCCGCGGCGGCAGTGTTATCTACATGGGTTCTGTACACTCCAAAGAAGCCTCGCCACTTAAAGCGCCGTATGTGACTGCAAAACATGGTTTGATTGGATTATGCAAAGTCGTTTCCAAAGAAGGCGCGGCACATAATGTACGCGCAAACGTTATCTGCCCTGGCTATGTCAAAACGCCATTAGTTGAAAAACAAATTCCACAGCAGGCCAAAGAACTGGGTATCAGCGAAGAAGACGTTATCAAAAAAGTCATGCTCAAGGAAACCGTCGATGGTGAATTTACAACAACTGACGATGTTGCAAACGTAGCACTGTTCTTTGCAGGCTTTGAATCCAATGCATTAACAGGACAATCGTTAATCGTCAGCCATGGCTGGTTTATGCAATAAACGCAAAAGGAATTGCTGTATGCCAAAAAATATTCCGGGAAAATTTGATCGCATTGCTTATCTGTTTTCAGGCGGCGGCGCATTGGGCGCATATCAGGTAGGTGTATTTAAAGGATTATCTGAAGCAGGATATGAACCTGACTGGGTGATTGGCACATCCATTGGCGCCATCAACAGCGCGATTATCGCAGGCAACAAACCACAAGACCGCGTCAAAAAACTGGAAGGATTCTGGGAATTGATTTCCACTAAAATGCCGCAGCCATACGATGGACTTAATAATATTTTACTGGAAAAGTGGCAGCATTTTCTAAGCTCTCAGTGGACAGAGCTGCATGGACAAGCAGGATTTTTTCGTCCCCGCGCTATCAGTCCCTGGCTAGGTGTCGAATCCACACTGGATAAACTTAGCTATTATGAGACAGATGAGTTACGCGAAACACTACTAAAATTTATAAATTTTGATTTGCTTAACGAAAGTAAAGTTCGCTTAAGCATAGGAGCAGTGCGTGTCTCGACAGGACATCTTGTACATTTTGATAATACTAAAATTGAAATCAAACCAGAGCATGTCATGGCAAGCGGTGCATTGCCGCCAGGCTTTCCTGCCATCAACATTGATGATCAATTTTACTGGGATGGCGGCGTTCACTCCAATACACAATTAAACTTATTATTAAGTCAAAAAGAACCTATCAATTACTTATGCTTCATGGTGCACTTGTTTGATTCGTATGGCACCAGACCCACCAATATGGATGAAGTATTAAAAAGGCAAAAAGACATCACCTATTCCAGTCATCATAAACAATCCATTTATATTTATAAAGCCGTTCACAATCTGAGACATGCCATTGGTGTGTTAGGAAGCTATCTGCCTGAAGATGTTAGACAAGACCCTGAAATACAGAAATTAATCGACCTGGGCAGATCGGGCTTTATTCACGTCGTACGTTTTCATTATAAAGGAAAATTATCTGATTTATCGTCGAAGGATTATGAATTTTCCTATCCATCCACCATTGAGCACATCAGTAATGGAACAAAAGATGTTAGTAAAATATTACGTGACCCACCATGGAAACAGCCGCCAACAGAAGGCATTGGGCTAACACTGTCTGAATTGTCCGACAGCCCCGTTGGTGATGATGGTCCATTTGAAAGTTTTGAAAATTATCACGTCATTTCATAACCCGGCGCTCGCTTTGCAGGCAAGCAGGAATAATATGCCCGCGGCGAGTCAATTTTAACGTGTAAATCGTATCTGGCATCAACAATAAGCGGACACTGTTCGCGATTGCCACCACCAGCATTAACGGTAATATAATACTAAAATCTGACGTTAATTCCGCCGTCATCACAATTGCCGTCATCACTGCGCCTGTACTCGCGCCAACCATACCCGCCATGCCCGCCAATGCGCCTAATTGTAAATTCATGTCTGCATGGCCGGGAAAAAGGTAATTGACGAAGCCAGCAAAACTGGCACCCGCTGTCGCACCGATGAAAAGCAAGGGTGAAAACACGCCGCCTGAACCGCCTGATCCTAACGTAACCGCGGTATCAAATAGCTTGATAAGCGCCAGAAAAATTAAAAAACCCGGATGTGACAATATCATTCCCAGCACATCTACAACCGTAGCATATCCCACACCCTGAATATAATAATGCCCGAAAAACCGCATCATCAAATACATATTAACGCCAATAAAAAGCATGCCTGTCATGTGCCGCACGTAATAATTACGTGTTAATCCTTCAAACACATCTTCTGCAAAATAGATACTGCGAATAAAAACTGTCGATAACAGGCCCAGTACAACACTAAATATCAAAAAACATGCCATGCCAAATGACGTAACATGTAAAGCCGCTGCGGTAGTAAATGGAATAAATGCTGCATTGCCAAACGCACCATAACTAACATAGGTCGCAATAGCCGTCGCAATACT
This sequence comes from uncultured Coxiellaceae bacterium, assembly GCA_964583565.1. Lineage (GTDB taxonomy): Bacteria > Pseudomonadota > Gammaproteobacteria > DSM-16500 > DSM-16500 > Aquicella. The sequence continues at coordinate 710 of CAZOVT010000049.1, read as the reverse complement.
GACGGGCATCAACGTTCGCGCGCCAAGTTCCGGAAGCATAATCTCTACCGCAAATAAAATGCCGCCAAATGGAGCGTTAAACGTTGCAGCAATACCACCGCCGGCACCACAGGCAATCAATGTAATCCGCTGCCAGTCAGGCACTTTGATCCATTGACCTATCGTTGAGCCAAATGCCGCGCCAATTTGTATAATAGGCCCCTCACGTCCGACTGATCCGCCTGTCCCAATGGAAATAGAAGATGCAACGGCTTTTACAACCGCAACAATAGGCCTCACTATACCTCGTTCATAGTAAATCGCGTCCATTACCTCAGGCACACCGTGACCTTTTGCTTCAGGAGCAAAATTCTTCACTAGAAACGCCACCATCGCAGCACCTATTACCGGTACAAGCACAATCCCGATTCCCCAGCGGCTTGGTGCTGCGTGTTTTAAGACATCATAGTCAGGAGAGAAGACCCCGTAAAAAAAGAGATTGTGAAATAACCCGATAAGATCCCGAAAAACAATAGCACCCAGTCCTGCCACGACACCAACCAGTACCACTAAAATATAAAACCGTATGCTGGAAAAAATAGTGTTTTTCATATCGTCATCCCTGTGTTCTTCTTTGTCATCCCCGACCACCAACCTGTCATCCCCATTCACTAAAAATGTCTGGTATTTGCGAACGCAGCGTCAGGGGTCCCACTGGGGGATGGGTGACG
>CAZOVT010000048.1:0-10875 GCA_964583565.1 uncultured Coxiellaceae bacterium | reverse complement strand
AAAATTAACCCGTATTGCTATGCTGCGCAGTGATGGCTGGGCCCCCGCCTTCGCGAGGGTGATAATAGATAAAATCAAATAAAATCAAATAGTTAATAATATTTCTATGTCTTAAGAATAACAGGGTGAGTAAGCGCTATACTTAGCGTTAGCAGTATATAAAAAGAACATAATAAAGATACCTGAACACGAGGTGAGGGGGGTCATGTGAGGCACTCAGTCAATGAAGAAGCATTGGAAAAGGTCAAAACGGTTCTTGTTGAAAGGCTTGAGGGTGATAAAAGAGCAACAAGAATTCTGGAAGAAATAAATCGACTAAGAGAAGAACATCTAAAAAATCCTGACATGCCATCGATTGGCTGGAAGAATTTTCTTCCACTGACTAACGGACCGCGTGCGCAGGCAAGAGCAGAGCGAGCACATCGGGCAGCAGTATTAAAATTGCTGGCGAATGTTAGTGGAAGGTACGAGAGCAGGATTTTACAAGGTGCAAAAGCTGTAGGGAGCAACACAGGGCTCAAATCAAGTGAAATAAAATTGCTGAGACAGTCTGTACAGCCTGCGGTAGAGGCTGCGCGAAATACTAAAGTTAGAAGAATAAAAGGCGATAAGGGTGGGGCAATACGTGTTGGTGTGGAGATAGCACGAAGTGAGCATTTTATCGAGTTAGGTAGAGCAGTTAATCGGGCCAATGCGCAGGCAGAGTTCATTCAAAATGCACGCTTATTTGAACGCAATATGAAAATAGCGAATCCATCGCTGCTTAGGCAAGTGACGCATCTCGGCGTAAATAAAAAGAAACGGGAAGCAGCTTTAAAAGCAGCTAATGACAATATGGCCAAAATACAGTTGTGCGCTCCCAAGATGGGTATAGATGGATTTAATATGCCTTCACGAGGCGCAAAAGAGACAGATGTAGAATTCATGGGTCGGGTTAATCAAAGAGCGAAAGAAACAGAAATTCTTATTTTAAAAATGGCAAAAGAAGAAAGAGTTAAACGTTCAAAATCAAAAAAACGTTTAAAAAGTCAGCAGGCAACTGAAAAAGTGAAGCAACATAAATCAAAAAGTGCTAAGGAAACAAAGAAGATAGAAGATAAAGCTGCAAGACTGAAAGAGAAAGAAGCCAAACAAGAAGCAAAACGAGATAAGCAGGAAACAAAGAAAGAAGCAAAAGAAGCAAAAAAACAGAAACACGAAGAGAAAGTGGCAAAGTTGAATGTTGCAAAACAGGAAAAACAAGTAAATAAATCTGCAAAGAATGTAGTTAATGCAGTAAATAAAAAAGGGAAGGCAGCTAAAAAAGCAGAAAAGAAATTGAAGAGCGCAGAGAAAAAGAAAGCAGCAAATTCAAAGGCGGCACCTGCAGCAGCGCCTAAAGCAGCGGCACCCAAAGCGCCGCCACCCAAAGCACCGGTAACAAAGCCAACCGCAGAAGCGCTAAAACAACAGCGAGATAAACCATTGCCTGAAAGACCGGCAGCCAAGTCAACAGCAGCACCTAAAGCAGCGGCACCTAAAGCACCACCGCCGCCACCACCCAAAGTAGCGGTAAAACCAGCAACACAAAAACCAGCAATACCATTAGCTGAGCAGTTACAAGCGGCAAAGTTAAAAGCTGCGGCACCCAAGGCACCAGCAACAAAGCCAACTGCAGGGGCGTTAAAACAACAGCAAGATAAACCATTGCCTAAAGCACCGGCGGCCAAGTCAACAGCAACGCCTAAAGCAGCGGCACCTAAAGCACCACCGCCGCCGCTGCCACCCAAAGTAACGGTAAAACCAGCGGCACAAAAACCAGCAATACCATTAGCTGAGCAGTTACAGGCAGCAAAGTTAAAAGCTGCTGCGCCCAAGGCACCAGAAACAAAGCCGCCACTGACACCTCAACGGTCTGCCATTAACCTTAAGGCGCCGCCTGCACCGCCGCCGCGTGTGCCGCCAGCGCCATCGTCCGCAGCGCTTATAAACAAATCAATAGCACAAAATAAAAAAAGCGGCCCACCGACAATTTCGATAAATAAGGCTAACCTACAAGCTAAAGCTGAGCCAAAAAAGTTTAATATACCTGCCCCAAAATCAGCGCCGCCGCCAGCAGCCAAAATGACGTCACCTCCTCTTGGTAAGACGGGCGGGAATATGGTTAATACAGCTAGATCACCATTGGTTGAGGCGCAAAAAGCAAAGGCCAAGGTGCAGGCACCAGATGCCGCGACAATCCGGTTAGGAAAAGATCCATCGCCTGAGGATAGAAAAAAACAATTTGAAAGATTGATGTCGCAGCAAAGCGAGAGAAAAGCAAATGCAGAACCGACACTGCGTACACCACCATCAACACCGTCGAATCGCAGGCCGGGAGGATCGTAAACTGACTAAGTCATCTGACCAGACTTAAAAATTCGGCGCGTGTGCGTGGATCGTCGCGCAGGCCGCCCAGCATAACAGAGGTTGTCATCACGGAATTCTGTTTTTCAACGCCGCGCATCATCATGCATAAATGCTGTGCTTCAATAATAACGCCAACACCGTGTGCATTGGTAACAGCAGCCATGGTGGCGGCGATTTCGCGAGTGAGATTTTCTTGTACCTGCAAGCGGCGGGCATGCATGTCAACGATACGCGCTACTTTTGATAACCCCAGTATTTTACCATTTGGTAAATAGGCAACATGGCATTTGCCGATGAATGGCAGCAGATGATGTTCGCATAATGAATACAGTTCAATGTTTTTGACCAGTACCATCTCGTCGTTGTCGGAAGCAAACAATGCGCCGTTGACAATTTCTTCAATGGATTGTTTATATCCTTGCGTCATGAACGCCATTGCCTTTGCAGCACGCTTGGGTGTGTTGATCAAACCTTCGCGCTCTGGGTTTTCACCCAGGGCTTCAATGATTTTTTTGTAATATTCTTGCATTATGTTCTCTCTTGTCTAGCCCGGTGGCCAGGTCATGTGTCTGCCGCCCAGTAAGTGAATGTGAATATGGAACACGGTTTGGCCGCCGCCGGCATTGCAATTCATTACCAGCCGATAACCATTGTCGGCAATCTGCAACTGTTTTGCCAGAGTGGCGGCTGTTTGTACCATGTGACCGATTAAGTTGTTATCTTCTGTTTGTATCTCATTCAGCGTAGCAATATGTTTGCGTGGTATGATTATTTTATGTACCGACGCTTGCGGGTTGATATCATCAAAGGCCACAACCTGATCATCTTCATGAATCAGCTTGGCCGGAATTTTACCACTAGCAATGTTACAAAATAAACAGTCCATGAGGGTCTCCTATAACGATTTTCCAGTTTGTTCCCGCCCGGAAAAGCTACCCTGTTATTGCTGCGCTCCAAACAGCACATCCTTGTGCTTTAGGATGCCATCCATGGTATCCAGTCGCGCTACAATAACAGGGTAGCTTTTCCGGGCGGGAACAACTGACTATTTTCGTAGTCTATCAGCATTGATTTACGTGGCACAGCCTTGTACCCTTTGTGGCATTGTTTAATAACCAGAGAGAGAAAATAGCATGGGCATCGAAAATCTCCAGCCGGGCAAGCAAGTGCCGGATGATATTAATGTTGTGATTGAAATTCCATCCAATAGTCATCCAGTCAAATATGAAGTTGAAAAGGAAAGCGGCATGGTGATGGTTGATCGCTTTATTAATACGGCCATGTTTTATCCTTGCGAATATGGTTTTGTGCCGCATACCCTGTCTGAAGATGGTGATCCAGTTGATGTGCTGGTAGTGACCCCCTATCCATTGGTGGTGGGTTCGGTGGTTCGCTGCAGACCGATAGGTATGCTGCGCATGACGGATGAGTCCGGCAAAGATGCCAAAATTTTAGCGGTACCTGTAGACAAGCTGACGGCCCGATACCAGCATGTGAAGAAGCCGGAAGACTTGGGTAAGACACTGATCGACAGCATTGAACATTTCTTCAAGCACTATAAAGACCTGGAAGTGGGTAAATGGGTCAAAGTGGATGGCTGGGAGGATGTGGAAGCCGCGCGCGCTGAAATTTTGGCAAGCGTCAAACGCTATGAACAGAAAAAGCAGGTTGCCTGATTTCCTTCTAAAACGAAAAGGGACAGCTTAGTCCTTAAGCTGTCCCTTTTTGCCTACCCAAGCTTCCTGGCTTTTCTACCATGTCCTTGGCAGGAGTGTCCTTTTTTTATGATGCATCAAGTCCCTGATGCCTGTCCCTAAATCATCCTGAACCCTTATAGATTAACAAAACCGTGGAAAGGCACTCAATGTTTATAATCAGCCTGGAATAGCCTGATGGGGGTTGCGCAGATATGAATAATATATTTTTCAATGGGTTGTTTGATGGAAGACAGCCTCGGCACAACCATTATCGCAAGCGTGCAGTGGCAATTGTCTCACATCATTTTGGGCTTATATCTTAATGCTGATTTTGTGCCGGAATGGATTGTTGCTACTTTTATTAAGGATCAGGCGTTTTATCAGGGTACCCAGATAAATGCCTAGTGTTGCGGCGCCGAAAATAATGGTTCCAATATAGACAGGCAACAAGCCAAGTATGAGTAAATGTTTTTCAGCCCTTAATTGATGTGAGCGCGAGATAATATCAGAGATAGAAGTGTGCAAAAATGTGTCTTTTAGCAGTAAATAGTAAGCAACATAAAACGCCGCGCTTAGGGCGAGTATGATACCTATGTTTAATTGTGCTAATCGCTTCATTTTCTATCGTTCTGTATAAAATAAAACCCATTCTACTGTAATTAGATTAAGGAAAGCTTACGATCGATCCTATTGGCTCTCCATATTGTATGGTTTTCCCGGCTTGCAGCTGGGGCGACCATGCGGCCTGATTCTTACCAAACAGGACGATGACAGTGGAACCCAGATTAAAATGACCCAGTTCCGCGCCTTTTTCCAGCATTATCTTATCTGTGAATGAGGTGGTGATTATTTGATTTGCACGTACGGGTGCATCCATCCACACCGTTTTGATGCTGCCGACTATCATGGCACCCACCAGAATGATGGCCATGGGGCCTGCGCTGGTTGAAAACAGGCAGATGAGCCGTTCATTGCGGGCATATAAATTGGGGATAATGGATGAAGTCATGATGTTGACTGAAAATAGCCGGCCTGGAATATAAATGGTTTTTTCCAGTTTTCCCGCCAGCGGCATGTGAACCCGATGGTAATTATGCGGGGCAAGGTAAATTGTTGCATAACTGCCATCAGTGAACTGGCTGACAGCTTCTGTATCACCGCCAAGCAGGGTATGCAGCGTATAGTACATGCCTTTGGCTTGCAGTAACTGATGGCCATGTATGGTGCCTGATTGGGCAATAGAACCGTCAGCAGGTGAAGCAATGTGGCTGGCCTGATCGGCAATCGGCCGTAATTCAGGCTTCAGGCGGCGGATAAAAAAGTCATTAAAGGTGGCATAAGCATCAATAGAGGGTTCAGTTGCTTCAAGCATATCAATATGATAATCATGGATAAATTTATTGATCATCCAGTTTTTGATGCCTGGGGTACGGATATTGGCAAGACGGCCAGCCAGCGTGGATAGCGCATGCTGCGGGAGTAAGTATTGCAAATATACGTTGGGCCTGTTGGGCGCCTTTTTCAGCATAGTGACTACCTGGATAGAGGAAGCCGATCATTATATATAAATGATTTAATTTTTGGCAGATCTTTATCTTGCTGGGCAATATGAGTATGATTGGTCGATTTTTACAACTAACTACGAGGTTTTGGTCATGGCTTTGTCAAGATTGCGTGAAATATTAACAACTCAGATAGATGGTTATTTAGCAAATGATAACCCCCCGCCTGCTGATAATAAGCTCACTACAAGATTTGCAGGGGTGTTTAAGCACAGTGGCGGAGAAGGAAGAAAGCGTGCCGCACTATACAGGGCGCAAATTACCTCGACAGTTGATGATGACAATTTTCTGGCAAGTCGTGTGATGGATGATATCAAGAATGGGAACACTAGTTCTGCTCTGGGAACAAGTAGCGTATTGCGCACCCGATTACTGGAAGGGTTGTCAGCGTTTTATGTGATATCAGCAGACGCCATCAATCATACAGCAAAGCAATTACAACGTGACGATATGGCTGCAGCACGCTTTGCAGCAAGTCCTTTTGCAGGTGCTCCTCTTGTGCGCAGTCAGGATACATTATATCGAGTCGCAATGATTTCTCTGGTGTCACAGGCTATTGAACAGAAAATAGCTGGGAATAGACTGGCAAGAGCAATTAGCGACAATTCGTTATAATGGTTTATGTTAGTACCCGCTCTGTAACGGGGCGGTTGCTGATTGTCACGGCCGTGTTAAAGGCCTGAGTGAATTGCTCAGGATTCAAACCGAATCTAAATAATCCCGCCCACTGACCATTTGGGTTCACCAGCATGATCGATGCGGTGTGTTGTAACTGATAATTGTCACCAGTCGTCTCATCTCTTCCAGCAAATATGCCAAATTGGCTTTGCAGTTTGCGTAAATCCTGCAGCTTGCCGGTGATACCAGTGAAATTGGGATTAAATCCATGTGCATAGGCTGCCAGCGTCTCTGGGCTGTCACGCTCCGGATCAAGTGATACCAATACGATTTGTAAGTCAGGATAAGCAGTGTGCAGCTTTGTATAAGCACGCTGTAACATATCCATCGTGGTTGGGCAGATGCTGGCGCAGTGTGTAAAGCCAAAAAAGAGCAGCGTCCAGTGGCCGGCTAAATTTTGTTGCGTGAAGGGGTTGCCGCCAGCTTGCTGCAAGCTGAAATCTTTGATGTCTCTTGCCACAGGAAACAGCGTACCGGCATCTTCAGACAATTTGATTGGTGCCGCCGGATGACTCAAGCGGTAAATGAAAAGTGATGTCATGATCGAGACGGAAATGAAAACGACAAAAATAATAATTTTACTGTTAGAAATAGTTGTTTTAGTCATGATTAATTAATCAGCATATGATGATCTAGTAAAATAACAATAAATAACCCGGTTAAATACACGAGTGAATACTGGAATGTTTTTAGGGCAATGCGACTGTCTGTTGTGGCAAATTGTAGTTTGAGCGCATAGCCCATCAGGCCGGCATCCAGCAGCAAGACAGAGACAAAATACAGTTTGCCGCTCATGCCGATGGCGTAAGGCAGCAGACTGCATGCAACAGTCAGTAAACTGTAGAGCACAATATTGAATTTGGTGAAAGGAATGCCGTGAGTGATAGGCAGCATGGGAATCGATGTTTTTTTGTAATCATTGTAACGATGTAGACATAACGCCCAAAAGTGCGCGGGTGTCCAGGTGAAAATAATGAGCACTAATAACCAGGCTTGCGGATCCAGTGTGCCTGTCACAGCCGTCCAGCCAAGCAGCGGCGGCATGGCGCCAGACAAGCCGCCGATGACGATATTCTGTGAGGTTGCACGTTTTAAATAAATGGAATAAACCGCAGAGTAACCAATCGCTGCCAGCAGCGTCATGACGGCGGTAAGTGAATTGACGCCGAAATAGAGAATCAGAAACCCAATGATGCTTTGCAAGGTAGCGAATACCCATGCCTGACGCAGCGTCAGTTTGCCGCTTGCCAGCGGCCTGTTTTTGGTGCGGTCCATCAGTGCATCAATGCGATGATCAATAATATGATTCAGCGTTGCTGCCGCGCCGGACATTAACGCAATACCCGTTGTCGCAGTGATCCATAACCACCAGGGAATGGTGTGCGTTGCGCCAAGATACATGCCAGCCCAGCTGGTGAGCAGCATGAGCAGCACAACACGCGGCTTGCAAAGGATGAGATATTCTTTTGCTGTTTTAAAATCCATGGTGACGGCCTGATATGAATGATGCTTTTACTAATGCGGTGATGACGGTTAGCAGCAGAAAAATGGCAACACTTTGATGAATCATGGCAAGCCAGACAGGGCGCAGCCAGACAATATTGAGTATGCCCAAGGTAATCTGAAGCGCCAGAATGGCAAGTATCAGTGTTGCGAGTGAACGAAATGCCGTGTTGCGCAGGAGGGCGAGTGCAAGAAAACCCAGATATGCTGTGGTGATCATCGCGCCTATGCGGTGCAGCATGTGTATGGTAATCAGGTCGCCGTTTAAATTATTCCACTGCATTGCTGGCAGCATGCGGCCGTTGCAGTAGGGGAAGTCAATGCAGGCAAGGCCGGCATAATGTGTGCTGACCCAGCCGCCTAATGTGATTTGACCGAACACAACAATTAGTGCGAGCCACAATGCTGGAAAAATCAGGCTCGATGACTGGCGGGGCAAAAATGAATCATCACGCAAATGCACATCGAGATAAGCCCACCATAAAAAGCTGAGAATGGAAACGCCTGTCAGCAAGTGGGAGAGAACAATAACAGGTTTTAATTTTTCTGTGACGGTCAGCATGCCGAGTGCGACTTGCATGCCAAGCAGCCCAATCAGGGCAACGGCGATTAAGGTTGATTTCATGTCCCTGGATTTACGGCTGAATAAAATTGATGCAGCAAGTACCAGTATCAGGATGCCTTCTGTGCCGGCAAAATAACGATGCGTCATTTCGGTCCAGGCTTTTTTAATGTTAACGGGCATGGATGGGTAAAGTGTTGCGGCACCCTGCAATTGCGAGCTGGTATGGGGTGCGGTTATGTAACCATAGCAGTGCGGCCAGTCGGGGCAGGAAAGGCCCGCGTCGGTTAATCGGGTGTAAGCACCAAGAATAATGACGACAAAGGCAAGCAGAAAGGTAAAGAGGGCAAGTTTTGAACCGTTCCGGTATTTTGTAGAAATAAACCAGTATTGCGCCACAGGCCTCTCCTCTTTCGTTTGCTATTTTTATGGTGAGCGGTTTAAGGCCACAGATAATATCAATAAGGTGAGTGCTAACGCAAACCATTGTACCGCGTAGCCCATATGACGTTCGGGACTCAAGGCAACAATTTGCCATTCAATCGGGTAGGCTGAAGGATCATCGGGTGTCAGGTTGATGATATATCGGTAGAGAGAGGTATTCATCAGCGGGCTTATTTCCTGCAGATTGATATATTCAATACGCATTGGCCAGCTTTCTGTCTTGTCAGGCTTGATCGGGCCGTATTTAACATAGCCGGGCGGCTGGTTAACCATGCCAGTAATGGCCTGCGTGCCTGTTATGTCGCGAATGGCTGGCAGTTTGTCGCGGCTGGCGGTGAGGGGAACAAAGCCGCGATCAACCAGAATAGGCTGGGTGATGCCGGCTGCCAGAAAGGGCGTGAAGACTTCGTACCCTACCTGACCTTTGAAAATTTTGTTATCCAGCAGGAAGGTATGCTGATTGTCAAACTGACCGGCTAATGTCGTGCGGTAATATTGCCAGTCACCCGCCTGATTCAACACCGCGGGATTAAGCGGTGCGCTGACAGTCCGGGCGTGATAAGTATTTAGCATGTGTGTTTTTTGATCTGCCCGGCTGAGCTGCCAAAAGCCAAGCCGCATTAAAAAAGCGATTATTATTAACGCAAGGAATGCGAGTTTCCAGTTTTTAACCCTTAATAGCATTTTATGATGCATTCCCGATCAGATGTGAATATACTTACCGCCAATTTAAAATGGCGACTCGGGAATCTTACGTGCAATGCCAATAATTATCAAAGCGATTGTTATTTTACTGTTATTGTTCATTATGTTTGCACTGGGCAGCGCACTCTATTTTCTGGTGAAGGACAGAGATAACTCTGACCGGATTGTTAAAGCGTTGACCTGGCGTATTGGCTTGTCATTGCTCGTTTTTGTTATTCTCCTGGCTGCGTATGCACTAGGATGGATAACGCCGCATTCCATTTTGTGAGGAGGTTATATGGGTTTCCGTAATTTTGGTTCATTGCTGCTCATCTTTCTGATTTTGATGATGGTGTTCGGTACGCAGCGTTTGCGTGATGTTGGTAATGATCTGGCTGTTGCTATTCGCAGTTTTCGTAAAGGTATGCAGGAAGATCTGGATGACAGGGAAGGGAAGAAAGAGTGAATTTTAGCATCAGCGAGATTCTGGTTATTTTAGTGATTGCTTTATTGGTGATTAAGCCAGAGCAATTGCCGGATGTTGCTTTTACACTGGGACGCTTTACTCAATCCATTCGACGTATGTTTGCCAAGGTGAAAGATGAAATGAATGGCATCATGGAGTCGGTTGATAAGGCAGATGAGCGAAAAAATTAAAGAACTCAGTTCAACACAGCCCATCGAAGTCAGACGAGGTATTGAAATGGGTGCTGGCATGCATTTTCTGGTAGAACTGCGTACCCGCCTGATACGTTCGCTGATCGTCCTGTTTGCCTTGTTCGCGTTACTAACATATTTCGCTAATGATTTGTATACCTGCCTGGCCTCCCCGCTGCTTCGGTTTTTGCCGCAAGGCCACCTGATAGCCACTCAGCTTGTTTCGCCATTTTTTGTGCCGTTCAAGCTGGCGTTTATGGCGGCTCTGTTTTTGTCTGTTCCTTTTATGCTGTATCAAGTCTGGGCGTTTATTTCCCCGGCGCTGTATGGACACGAGCGCAAACTGATCTGGCCTTTTTTGTCGCTAAGCGCTTTTCTCTTTTATGCAGGCACGGCATTTGCTTATTTTGTCATTTTCCCCATGTTGTTCCATTTTTTAGCCAAAACTGTGCCGCAAGGCGTGATACTGAGTCCTGATATCAGTGAGTACTTTGATTTTACGCTTAAGCTGTTGATTATCTTTGGCGGGTTGTTTGAGATACCTATGGTGATGGTATTGTTGACGTCAACAGGTATGGTGACCCTGAACTGGTTTATCAGGATGCGCCGCTATGCCATTGTAGCTGCATTTATTCTCGGTATGCTGCTGGCGCCGCCAGATGTCTTGTCCCAAACCTTGCTGGCTATTCCTATCTGGCTG
>CAZOVT010000047.1:0-11493 GCA_964583565.1 uncultured Coxiellaceae bacterium | reverse complement strand
CTGCGTTTATATACGGCAGAAGTCACCTCAGGGGTTAGGGCATGCGGTTTTGTGCGCCAAACAGTTAACCATGAATGAACCCTTTGCTGTTTTATTGGCGGACGACTTGATTGATGGGGGTGGTAATCCTTGTCTCAAGCAGATGATGGATAAGTTTGATGAAGCACAGGCCAGTATTGTGGCGGTGCAAAAAATCCAGCCTGAAGAATCCAGAAAATACGGTGTGGTGGCTGTTGACAGCGTATCGGATAAGCTGGCGCAAATGCGCGGCATTGTTGAAAAGCCGGACATTGAGAAGGCGCCGTCTAATCTGGGCGTGGTTGGCAGATACATTTTGACGCCAAGAGTGTTTGATTTACTTGAGCATACGCGCAGCGGGTCAGGCGGTGAAATTCAACTGACCGATGCAATCGCCAAATTGCTGCACGAAGAAAAAGTATATGCCTATCAGTTTGAAGGTAAGCGATATGATTGCGGCAGCAAGCTTGGCTATCTGGAGGCAACGATTGTTTATGCGTTAAAACATCCTGAATTGGCGGATGATTTCAAATTAGCATTGGGAACGTATATCGCATGAGATTTCATTTTGAAGTGCCGCCGCGTACAAGTACGTTATTTTTATTTGCATTTTCATTTAGCCTGCTGATTTCAGCCTGGCTTGGTTACCGTGAAACGGTCATTAATTCAGACGCCATTTGCTATTTGTTGAGCGCCAAAATGATAGGAACGGACGGCCTGCGTCAGGCGGCACATTTATGTGATCAGGCAAGATGGCCGTTTTATTCCGCGATCATTTATGGATTTGTGCAGTTGACGCATTTTACCTATCCTGCCGCAGCGTATGTGCTGGATGGCTTTTTTTCCTTGTTATCTGTCGGTGCGTTTATCCTGATAGTGAAAGAATTGGGTGGTTCACAGCGCACATTATGGCTGGCGGCTATCACCATTTTGCTTTCACATCAATTTAACAGTGTTCGTGAATATATTATCCGGGACCATGGGTTCTGGGCATTTTATCTGGTTTCCATGTTGTTTCTATTGAAATACGCCCGACGCCCGCGTGTAAAATTTTCATTGTCGTTTAGTGCAAGTTTGATGCTTGCCACGCTTTTTCGCATTGAAGGTGCTGTTTTTTTACTATTGCTGCCATTTGTTGCCTGGTTCCAGAAACGTTATAGCCTGCGGCAGCGGGCGCGTAATTTTATGCTGCTCTGCTTGCCGGTACTGACGCTTTGCGGTGCTATCGCAGTTTGGCTGGCAATCCATCCGCAGCAATCACTGGAAAAACTCGGCCGGATTGCAGAAGTGGTGAATCAATTCCGCCATGGTTTAGGTATTGTTGTTGAGCGGTATCACGCGGCGAAAAGCGAACTGGGTCATTCCCTGCTGGGGAGTGAGGCATCGGATCAGGCGGGTCTGGTGATATTTAGTGCGTGGCTGGTTTGGTATACGCTGAGCGTCATCGGTAATCTATCGTGGATTTACGCGATGCTGGTTGTTTATGCCTTGCGCAGCCGTACTATTATTTTGCGTTCAACCGCGCCTGTGATTCTTGCCTGGTATATTGGTATTAATGTGCTGGTAACGGGTGTGTTTCTGGCGCAGCATCTCTTTTTGTCCAAACGATATTTGATTGCCTTGTCGCTGGTGCTGATGTTGTGGGTACCATTTGCATTGAATGACATTATCCGCAAGTGGCCGAGCGCACGCCATCGTACGATATTAAGCGGCGTGGCGGTATTGATTGTGGTGTCATCATTAGGCGGGATTATTGATTTTGGTTATTCCAAAGCGTATGTTCGCGATGCGGGTGAGTGGCTGACAAAAAATGTTCCGGGTAACGTTTCCATGTATGCTAATGATATTCAGTTAATGAATTATTCCGTCCATTATGGCGCCCAGATATTTAGTCAGCGGCAGAATTTTGCGAATCTGCAGACTCTCGAGCATGGAAGATGGCATCAATATGATTATCTGGCATTGAGGCTGGATGAAGCTGATCGGGCGGATACGTCACCTTTATTAAATGAAATTCAATCTTCACTGGTTGCTACGTTCAAAAATCGACGCGGCGATCGTGTTGCAATTTACCAGATATCCCGAGGGAGTGCGTGACATGAATATTACAGTTATCGGTGCAGGTTATGTTGGTCTGGTAACGGGCGCATGTTTTGCTGAACTGGGGAATCATGTTACCTGTGTTGATGTGAACTCACAAAAAGTTGCTAATCTCAATCAGGGGATTATGCCGATTTATGAACCCGGGTTAGAAGCAATGGTGGCATCTAACATGGAGCAAAATCGGCTGCATTTTGTATCTTCGCTGTCAGAGGTAGCAGTGCCGGCAGATGTCATTTTTATCGCAGTGGGTACACCCAGTGATAAAGATGGTTCGGCAGATATCAAATATGTATTGGCAGCGGCGCAAAATATTGGCGCACATATTCATGATTACTGCGTGATAGTTGATAAATCAACCGTGCCGGTTGGAATGGCAGATCAGGTAACGATGGTTATTCGTGATGAATTGAATAAGCGAAAGCTAGATATCACATTCGATGTGGTCAGCAATCCCGAATTTTTGCGCGAGGGCGCGGCGATTGAAGATTTTATGCGGCCGGATCGCGTTATTATCGGGCTGGAATCCGACAGCGCCAGAGCGATCATGCTGGATTTGTATCTGCCTATTTTGCGCAGTCCCGAGCGTCTTTATTTTATGAATGTTAAAGATGCTGAAATGACCAAGTATGCAGCCAACGCGATGCTGGCAACACGTATTTCATTTATGAATGAAATGTCAGTGTTATGTGATCGTATGGGGGTGGATATTGAAAATGTGCGTATTGGTATTGGATCGGATGCGCGTATTGGCCCTTCATTTTTAAATCCGGGCTGCGGTTATGGCGGTTCGTGTTTCCCAAAAGATGTTCGTGCCTTAATGCGCATGGCAGAAAAACATGATGTCGAACCCATGATTTTGAATGCGGTGGAAAATCGCAATGAAAAGCAAAAATATGTGTTACCTGAGAAAGTCGTGGCACACTTTGGCGACGATTTAACGGGTGTGACCTTGGGTGTGTGGGGTTTGGCATTCAAACCCGGCACCGATGATATGCGTGAAGCGTCTTCATTGGTATTGATTGAAGAAGTTGTTAAGCGTGGTGCGCGTGTGCAAGCCTATGACCCAGCAGCTATGAATGTCGCGCGTGATATGATACCAGCAGAATGGTTTACGTCTGGTCAGGTAGTCTTTGCAGAACAGCAATACGATGCATTAGAAGATGCTGACGCATTGATATTAGTGACAGAGTGGAAACAGTTTTGTTATCCCGACATTGCCGCGATGAAAAATTTGATGCGCCGTCATGTCGTGATTGATGGCCGCAACCAGTATGATCCTAAGCATATGCACGCCGCCGGATTTGAATATGAAGGGATTGGGCGGGGTTTTAGCCAGAATGGCTTAATCGGAAATAAGCCGTCTAGCCGCATAGTATCCGCATCCGATTAGTGCGTGCTCAGGATTGCAGAGTACACCCAACGGATAAGCTTCACGTTGCAGCAGGTAAGCTGGAGAAGCGTAAACGCCGGCATTAAAATCAGGGCGGTCGAAAACATCAAGATGGTTGAGAGCAACGCCGCCAGATATCCAGATGCCGCCTTCTGGCATAAAGCTTAATTGTACGGTGCCAACGAAAAGGCCGATGTACCATGCAAAAGTATCCAGTAATTCGGTTTCCTGTCCCAGTCGCATTTTGTTACCCACTTCTTCTGGTGTGATGGTGTCTGCATCAGGATGAAAAAATTGATACAAACGAACAGTGCCTTGTCCAGAGAGAATTTTTTCATACGAAACCGCGGGATTATGTTCCTGACTGATTTTATCTCGCAAGAAGCGCATTAATTCCCGATGTCGTTTAAGGTGATGGCCGTCAGCATGCGGTGGTTTGCTAATACCAATGTGACCAATTTCGTTTTTGCCCAGCCAGAAATCACCGTTGTCAAAGAGCACACCATCTTTTAAACCCAAGCCTGTACCGATGCCGAATGTCACGCGTCTGCCATAAGTGTTCATGTCACAGCTGTTCAAGCGTTTAATGTTGGCGGGATTCGACATGTATGACGTAAATGTGGCGCATACTAATGGCGCGTAGTCATGGATAATTTCATAAGCCGGCCATTGATAGCGTCTGGCAAGTTCACCAAAATGCATGGGGTAGGGATAGGCGTTTTCCAGTAGTAAAAATTCACCATCAAATTGACCGGCGCCGCCGATGCAGATTGCATCAGCATCGGCCATACTCATCCCGAGCTGTGCTTCCAGTTGATGGATTAAATCCGGCAGCGATGAAGCCGCCATTAATTTGATAGACGTCTGCTTTTTGCAGTTTAAGGCTTGCGTTGACACGTGGTATTCGATAATACCCGCTGTGCATTTGGTTGCACCAAGGTCCCAGGCAACAAATGTTTTGGTCATGCTGGTACGCTGCCTGTTTCAGGTTGGGCGGCAGGCCGTGTTGGCAAGCCAAGTTCGCGCAGCGGTAAACCGCGCCGGATATTTTCTTCAATTTGTTCGAGAGAAACACCTTTGGTTTCTGGTACCTTGAAGTAGCAGAAGACAAGACTGAATGCACACAGGATGGAATAAATGGAGAATGTTGTTGAAGGACCCATGGCATCCAGCAATGTCAGAAAGGTGGATGACACAACGAAGTTCCAGAAGAAACAGCTAAACATGGCAATACCCATTGCTGTTGCACGTACGTCGAGTGGAAATATTTCGGAAACGATGACCCACAGAATGGCGCCGAGGCTGAAGGCGAAGCAAATAATGTAAGTGAATGTGCAAGTCATGGCAGCCCACATTAACGAGCTGGAGTTAGCGCCGAGTTTAAATGCGATACTCAGGATGAATAAGCTGAGTCCCATGCCGGTGAGGCCTGTTAATAACAAGGGGCGGCGGCCGACGGTATCCAGATATCGTACCGCGATAATGGTGGCAAGTACGTTGACGATGCCGATGCCAATAGTCGCCAGAATAGTGCTTGAAGTGTCATGAAAACCAGTGAGAGCAAAAATACTGGGTGCATAATAAATGATGGTATTGATGCCGGTGACTTGCTGAATGAAACCGAGCATCATCCCTAGAAAAAGTACGGGGCGAATCCAGGGTTTGAATACTTCACTAAAATGCGCGTTTTTAATCGCGAGACTGTGCTGGATATCGTGAATTTCATGTTCAACCTGGCTGCACTGGCGCAAGTGTTTCAGGGTGGCGACAGCCGCTTCAATTTTATTTTGTTTCACCAGCCAGCGGGGGCTTTCAGGCAGGTACAGCATGCCAATCGTTAACAAGGTAGCAGGGGCCAGGCCGATGCCAAACATCCAGCGCCACGATCCATCGATATTAGTGAAGACGTAATTAATAATGTAGGAAAACAGGATGCCGATCGTAATGGCTAGTTGATAAAGGGTGACAAGTTTGCCGCGCAATTCATAAGGTGAGATTTCAGCAATATAGAGCGGTGCGGCATAGGAGCCGATACCGATAGCAAAACCAATGATGAGCCTGCCGCAGAATATGGCCTGAATGCTCCCGGCGAGTGTGGCGACAAGTGTGCCCGCCATAAATAATACGGCGATAACCAGCATGATGCTGCGCCGGCCAAACAGATCGGTGAGGCGGCCGCAGGAAACAGAGCCTGCCATGGCGCCGATGAGGACGCTGCTGACGATAAATTCTTTCATCAGGGTGGTGATGGGGAAGTCTTTTTGAATGAAAATGAGTGCGCCGGAAATAATGCCGGTATCAAATCCTAGCAACAGCCCGGCCAGCGCCGCGATAACGGCGGCTATTCCTATGTATAAATTCACTTTTTTTAGTTCTCGCATGCGGCGCATCCCATTGTTGCAAAAATAAAGCTCACTTTCTAACACGATGTTATCTCAGGTGCAACGTGTGTTTGTTTCAACCCAGGCTGCAAATGCATTAATGAACGTTTGCAGGAATTGACGGGTATCTTCTTTTGCGATATCGCCATTTGGTTTGAACATATCGCCTGCGCCGCCGATATAGGCTTCCGGCTGCTGCATGGCGGGGATATTCAGAAACACGAGTGACTGGCGCAAATGGTGGTTTGCGCCAAACCCGCCAATGGCGCCAGGAGAGACACTGATAACAGCGCCGGGCTTACCTTCCCAGCTGCTGCTGCCATAAGGACGCGAGCCGACGTCGATGGCATTTTTAAGGACGCCCGGTACGGATCGATTGTATTCAGGCGTGACAAACAAAATGCCGTCGCTGGCTTTCAATTGGTCGCGAAATGTTGTCCAGGCTGCTGGAGGGGTGCCTTCATCATCAAGATCCTGATTATAAAGAGGCAGGCTGCCAATTTCGACTATGCTGCATGTCAGCGAGGCGGGCGCAAGCTGGATGAGTGTCTTTGCAGTTTTTCTGTTGAGAGAATCCTTGCGTAAGCTTCCTACTACAACGGCAATTTTTTTGCTCATGGCGATCGTATCCTTTTAATCAATAATATAGCGGGTGTGATGATAGGTTGATGATATCAAGTAATATATATGTAATGACAATGTTTTGTGTGGCGGCTTGTTTCAGAGAGATTCTTGGGGTACATTGAGCTTGATTTGACCCGGTAGGGCAAAGACTGAATTATTGAGTAAATATTGTGCTAACAGGACTTGATCATGCGACAAGTACCTTCTTATCTCATTATAGGCAGCGGCCGGGTTGCGCGCCATGTCACACACTACCTGAATTTGTTAAGCATACAGCATAATCAATGGGATAGATCGTTTTCGGTTGCCGCACTGGCACAGGCGGCTGCGCAGGCAACACATATATTAGTATTGATCAGCGATGACGCCATTGAACCATTTATCGAAAATCACTTGCAGGGTGTCTCTGCCATATTAATCCACTTTTCTGGTAGTCTGGTGACCTCTGCAGCGTTTGGTGCGCATCCGCTAATGACGTTTGGTCATACCTTGTATGATAAAGCCTGCTACGAAGCGATGCCGTTTATTATTGATGAACATGCGCCTTCCTTTGAAAGTTTACTGCCCGGATTATCAAACGCGCATGTGCGTTTATCGACAGCACAAAAAGCTAAATACCATGCATTGTGTGTCTTGAGTGGTAATTTCAGCTGCATGCTGTGGCAAAAATTGATGGCGGATTTTGAAAAGGAATTGCAATTACCCGCAGCCATTGCATATCCCTATTTACAAAGGCAAATGCAGAATGTGATGACTGATTATAAAAATGCATTGACTGGTCCGCTGCCGCGGAATGATCAGCAGACAATTAATAACAATTTACAGTCATTGGCAGGTGATCCATTTCAAAATATTTATCAGGCATTTGTTGATTGTTTCAATGAGGTGACACATGAAAATTCATGATTTTTATATGATGAAACAAGCAGGAAAAAAAATCAGCATGGTGACCTGCTATGATTACACCAGTGCGCGGATATTGTCGCCAACCAACGTTGATTGTTTATTGGTTGGCGATAGCGCCGCGATGACGATGCATGGGCATCGGGATACAATACCCGCCACAGTAGAGATGATGAAGCTGCATACCGCGGCGGTGAGCCGCGGTGCGGGTGATAAATTTATTATTAGCGATATGCCGTTTTTAACGTATCGTTCGACTCGAACTAAAAATATTAATGCTGTACGCGAATTGATGCAGGCAGGTGCACATGCCGTCAAGCTTGAAGGTGCTGCGGGAAATCTACGCCTGATTCAACACCTGACGGAATCCGGCATACCCGTGATGGGGCATTTGGGGCTGACGTTGCAGCATATGCATATGCTGGGCGGCTTTAAAGTGCAAGGCAAGACAGATGAGGGTGCAGAAAAGATTAAAGAGGATGCATTGGCGCTGCAGGAAGCAGGCTGCTTCGCTGTTGTGCTGGAATGTATGCCAAATGCGGTCGCTAGTATGGTGACACGTGCGCTGTCGATTCCAACCATTGGTATTGGTGCAGGGCCTGAGACAGACGGCCAGGTGTTAGTCTGGCAAGATTTACTTGGTTTGAATGTTGATTTTAAACCTAAATTCGTAAAGCAATATAATGACGGTGCGCTGCAAATCAGAAAAAGTATCGATGTATTTGTCGATGAAGTGAAAGCTGGAGTATTTCCAAGCCATGAAAATTGTTACTAGTGTAGATGACTGGCGTCAATTGCGTTCTTCAATTGAAGAACGATCTATTGGATTTGTTCCAACCATGGGCAATTTGCACGAAGGACATATGAGTTTATATAGAAGGTCGTTAGCAGAAAACACTCTGACTATCGCCAGCATTTTTGTCAATCCTTCGCAGTTTAATGATCCAAACGATTTTGCGGCTTATCCGCGCACATTAGATCAGGACGTCAATATGCTGGAGCAGCTGGGCGTGCATTATGTATTTGCGCCGCGTGCAGATGAAATGTACCCGGATCAATATCAGGTAAGAGTCACTGAAACAGACATAAGCAAGGAGCTGGAAGGTGAATGCAGGCCGGGTCATTTTGATGGCATGCTGACGGTGGTGATGAAGCTGTTGAATCTAGTGCAGCCACAGAAGGTATATCTTGGAGAGAAAGATTATCAGCAGTATTTGCTGGTGAATAAAATGGTTGAGGCACTGTTTTTGCCCATTGAGGTTGTGCCTTGTCCAACCTGGCGGGCGGAAGATGGTCTTGCGTTAAGTTCACGCAATTCAAGATTGAATCAGGAACAGCGGGAGCGTGCGGCGCAATTGCCGCGCATTTTACAGGATGCATCGTGCGTCATGGAGATGAAACAGGCGCTAACCAGAGCAGGTTTTGATGTTGACTATATCGCGGAAAAATGGAATCGCCGGCTTGCCGCTGTGAAATTGGGTGATGTTCGTTTAATTGATAATTTTCCATTTATTATTGATGTAGAGCACTAATCGGAGGTTGTATGCTGTTATGTCTGGATGTTGGCAATACTCATATTATGGGCGGCGTATTTGACGGTGACGATCTGCGGGTCCGCTTTCGCTACGCGACACATCTGGTTGGCACGGCGGATCAATTCGGCATGTTTTTGCTTAATATTTTACACGCTAATAATTTGCATCAGTCTGATATTAAAGTAACGGCCGTTAGTTCAGTTGTGCCAAGCTGTGACTACACCATCAAGCACACAGTCGCAATGTATTTGCGTTCTCATTATTTTGTGCTGCAGGCAGGGGTAAAAACAGGGCTGAATATCAAATATAAAAATCCTAATGAGGTGGGCGCGGACAGGATTGCGAATGCGATTGGTGCTGTACAGGCATTTCCAAATAAAAATATTATTATTGTTGATATGGGAACGGCGACAACACTGTGTGCGGTGACGAGCAAACGTGATTATCTTGGCGGCAGCATTTTACCCGGCTTGCGTCTGGGGATGGAGTCGCTGCGATCAAATACGGCTAAATTAATGGAAGTGGATATTGAAACGCCGGCCAGTTACATCGGCCGTACGACGCGGGAAAGTATACAAATCGGGTTGTATTATGGCCAGCTGGGTGCGCTTAAAGAAATTATTCAAAATTACAGGTCAACAGTATTTAACGCTGAACCTGTTCATGTTATTGGAACCGGCGGATTTTCACAATTATATCGTGACAAGGGATTGTTCGATGTTATTCTTCCCGACCTGGTATTGCAGGGGTTAGCAAAAGCCTACGAATTGAGTCTTAAACAAGAAGTAAAATATGAATACTAATAAAAAAATAATGCGATTTTTTGCGACGACCCCAAAAGGTCTTGAGTTGCTGCTGGTGGATGAGCTGCGGGCGCTGGGTGCGGTTGATCCTGCCGAAAAGCTGGCGGGCGTGACATTTTCTGGTGATCTTCAGCTTGCTTACAAGGCTTGCTTGTGGTCGCGTCTTGCAAACCGGATTTTGCTGCCACTCGCAAAGTTTCCAGCCTCTACACCCGAAGAGCTTTATGACGGCGTTCAAACGATTGACTGGCGGCAGCACGTTAGTGTGGACGGTACGATTGCGGTTAAGTTTGTTTCATCCAATTCTGCGATCACACATACACTGTATGGCGCACAAAAAACCAAGGATGCTATCGTTGATCAATTTACTGATCGTCATGGCAGCAGGCCGAGCGTTGATCGAGACTACCCGGATGTGCAGATTTATGTTTATCTCAATCGTGATGTCGCAGAAATCAGTCTGGATCTTTCCGGCGAAAGCTTGCATAAGCGGGGTTACCGTATTGCCGGCGGTGCGGCACCATTAAAAGAAAATCTGGCGGCAGCTATATTAATCCGCGCAGGCTGGCCGCGAATTGCAAAAGCTGGCGGTGCGTTAATCGATCCTATGTGCGGGTCAGGCACATTATTAACAGAAGCTGCTTTTATGGCTGGCGATGTTGCGCCAGGGCTGCGCCGGCATTACTTTGGGTTTCAGGGCTGGAAACAGCATCAGCCTGCAATATGGGATGCGCTGTTGAAAGAAGCGGAGCAGCGATGCGAAGCTGGTTGTGCCAGCATTCCGCCCATTATCGGTTTTGATCAGGATGCGGCAGCCGTTGCAAATACCTTCAAGAATATTGAATTTGCTGATATGACAGGTCAGGTGCATGTGGAAAAACGGGAATTATCCGCGCTGGCACCGCTGGCAAAATTGACGCCTGGACTGGTGGTGACTAATCCACCTTACGGTGAGCGCCTTGGCGATGAAGAAAGCCTGCGGCCCTTATATGCGGCACTGGGCGAGAGATTGAAGTCAAATTTTGCGGGATGGGAAGCGGCTGTTTTCACTGGTAATCCGGAGCTTGGTAAACGCATGGGTTTACATTCGCGCAAACAGTACGCTTTATTCAATGGCGCGATTCCTTGCAAGCTGCTTTTGTTTGATGTTAAGCCAGAACATTTTATTAACCGCCCATCTTCACATGCCAGTGATCAATGACGGCGCTTAATCGCTTGATATCAATTGGCTTTGCTATGTAATCATCCATACCCATGGAAATACATTTTTCCCGGTCGCCTTTCATCGAGTGCGCTGTCACGGCAATGATAGGTGTGCGTTTCGTGCGGTTGCTTCGTTGATATTGCCGTATGTATTTGGTGGTCGTGTAGCCATCCATATCTGGCATCTGGCAATCCATCAGGATGATATCGAAACTTTTTATTTTGATAGCCTCCAGGGCTTCTTTACCGTTGTTTACTATTTCATAAGTATGGCCTAGTTTCTTTAACATGTGTGTGGCAATCCGCTGATTGATGGGATTATCTTCTACCAGCAGGATATTAGCGGAAGATGTATTTTTTACTAAAATAGACGAAGTCATTATCATTCAATTTTTCCCGATTCAATTTTGGAGAAATCAATTATTATGTTGGTTGATATTTAACCTTATATGATTAAGTTTAGCAGGTGGTATCAGGATTGCCTGATTAGCGTATATTTTTTAAATAAATCAATTAATTGCGGGAGCGCCTCG
>CAZOVT010000046.1:0-12014 GCA_964583565.1 uncultured Coxiellaceae bacterium | reverse complement strand
TGGTAGTGGGCGTTTGTTGAATAGAAACATTACCGGCGGCGATATTATTAACAACGGGATTAGCAAAGACAGAGCACGTCAGCAACGCTGCGGCACCACATGCTGCAAGAGACTTGAAAGATATTCCAGACACTCTGCTAAGCAATCTGCCAAACCACTGCATACTTGCTCCCCTCACCCACTTTTTAGTTATTTGTCACTTACATATGTGTACAGTTAACTAGCCCCTTTATTTGAGTATAGTCGGGATTGGGGAGATTTCCAGTCGCATAAATTGTTATTAATCAATGGGTTGGCGTTGTTATTCCGCAGAAATGGCATGGATGGATCCCCGCCTGCGCGGGGATGACAAAATAGCGAACACGATGATTATTACAGCGAACACGATGATTATTACCTTGAATTTTGATGATGACATCATCAAAATTCAAGGTGCAATAAGGTATACTGTTAATATTGGGAAATCAGGGATGATCCATGAAAAAAAGCATACCTATTTTGATCGGTTTCATTTTTGTTTGTCTAGCTGTATGGCTGCAGATAACGTCAATACATTTTGTTCGCTCATTCATGGAACGACTCGACCATCTTGGTTACGATTTACAGCTAAAAACACATATTCTAACAAAAAAACCTGTTCCCAGCAGTTCCGTGGCTATCGTTGATATAGATGATAAAAGCCTGAAAACCGAAGGACGATGGCCGTGGCCCAGAGATAAAGTGGCCGAACTGGTTGATAAATTACGCGAACAAGGTGTCACTGTCATTGCATTTGATGTCTTTTTTTCTGAAAAAGAAGATAACATTGCTGAGCTAGTCGCGGCCGCATTAAAAAATAAAAATTCATTAACGACTCAAACGGAAGAAATATTAAAGGAAAATTATGATTTCTTTAACAACGACGCTATTCTAGCAAAAAGCCTGTCTAACTCCACCTCTATTCTCGCGCTTGGATTTTTACCCAGAGATGAAAAAGCTAACAAGCTGCCTCCTCCTCTTATAGAATTATCGCCTAAAGACAGCCAGCAGCTTTATATCATGGAAGGAAAAGGATACATCAGTAATATACCCATCTTACAAAAAGCCGCAAAACAAGGTGGATTTATTAATATTTTTGCAGACACCGATGGGATTATCCGTCATGCCCCCATTATCATGGAATACAATGGAAATGTTTATCCATCTCTTGCGTTACAGGCAGTCATCACCTTTCTTGGGCAGGATGTCAGCCTGGTTACTCCCACCTACCATAGTGTAAAAAAACTGGAAGGCATTAAAGTTGGCGCAACTATCGTGCCAACGGATGAAACAGGACAAGCGCTAATACCATTCATTGGAAAAAGCTATACTTTCCCATATTATTCAGCCACGGATGTACTGCACAACAACCTGCCTAAAGATACACTGTTAGGTAAAATCGTATTTGTTGGAACATCTGCAACCGGTTTGGGTGACTTACACGCCACCGCCATACAAAATCCTTTCCCTGGCGTTGAAATTCAGGCAACACTGGTCAATGGTATCCTGACAGATGATTTTTCTATCAAGCCGGCGTGGACGTATGGTGCAAATATCATGCTGACACTTTTGCTAGGCATTATTGCGTCATTTGCTTTTCCCTATTTTGGCCCACGCATACTTGGTATGGCAATGATTCTGGTTCCTGCCGGATTATTATTTATTAACAACTGGTTTTGGGAAGAAACAGGTATTGTTATTTCATTCATTCTACCTGTTACAACGGTACTAGTGATTTCTTTATTTAATATTGTTTATGGTTATTTATTTGAAAGCCGCCGCCGTGAAAAATTAAAGGCCATGTTCGGCCAATATGTTCCTGAAAAACATATTGATGAAATGCTTAAGTCTACCAGCAGCTATGCATTACATGGTGAAGACCGGGAAATGTCCGTCCTGTTTGCAGATATTCGCGGCTTCACCACTATCTCTGAAGGATTAAAGGCTGCCGAATTAGTTGAAATGTTAAATACATTTTTTACGCCCATGACGGAAATTATTTTCAAACATAGCGGTACGATTGATAAATATGTTGGGGATCTCATTATGGCATTCTGGGGTGCGCCACTTAAAGACAAACGCCATTCCTATCACGCTATTCAATCGGCGCTTGAAATGCAGGAGAAAGTACGTGAAATGCGCCCTGTTATCGCTGAGCGCGGCTGGCCTGAAATTAATATTGGTATTGGCATTAACAGCGGCGAAATGAGCGTCGGCGACATGGGTTCACGTTTCCGCCGCAATTACACTGTATTAGGTGATGCCGTTAATCTTGCTTCACGTGTCGAAAGTCTAACGAAATTCTATGGTATCGATGTCATGGTCACTGAAAACACGCAGCAACATCAACCCGATTTTGTTTTTCGCAAACTGGATCTTGTTCGTGTTAAGGGCAAGAAAAGCGGCGTTGCTATTTATGAAGCTATATGCAAAATTTCCGCCTTAACGGATGCATTAAAACATGAATTAGCAAGCTATCATCAGGCACTTGATTGTTATTTCCAGCAGAACTGGGATGCGGCACTCAGTGCCATGGAACAGCTGCATCAGGCAGATCCAGATAAAAAAATATATAAACTCTATATAGAACGTATTAGTCAATTTAAAGAAAACCCGCCACCAGCAGACTGGGATGGTGTCTACATTCATACAACAAAATAATCGTGATTACTGTACGATGCAAAAGCTGCTGACTGTACCACCTGATGGCGATGACGGTGCATTTACCTGAACTTCCGTTCCTGTAATAGTCATGCCTCCCGTTGCCCCCGCACTTTCCGTTCCTGTAATAATAATTGTTGAACCAGCTTCACTAGACGTGCTAGCAGATGTACTGCTGCTTGTATCCGTGCTTGTTCCCGACGTCGTGCCGCTGCTCGTTGTATCCGTGCCTGTTCCTGACGTTGTGCTGCTCGTTGTACCCGTGCTTGTTCCTGACGTTGTGGCACTGCTCGTTGTATCCGGTGCTGTACCAGGTTCAGTGGTGAAACTGATACTATCGGTACTCATCGTGGCCACCGATCCGCTGTCTGGCTGGAATGTCGTGTCAGAACCGGCTGCGCCTACCTGTTGCTGCGATCCAGAGCTGCTTTCACTTGAGCTGGTACCTGAACTGGTTTCACCTGAACTCGTACCACCTGAACCTGGTTCACCTGCACTGGTACCACCCGAGCTGGTATCACCTGCGCTGGTACCGCTTGTTTCACCTGAGCCCGCCGCATCGCCAGATGACGCGCCGGATGGCGCACCACCGGATGCCACAGTACTATCAGATGTTGCGGCGCCTACTGTTGCTGTTGGTGCTGCTGGAGCAGCATCTGAACCTGAACTGGTACCTGTACCCGTTCCAGCACCTGTGCTAGCCGGACCTGTTGTCGCCACAGGACCAAATTTATCCGGTGATGACGATGGCATAATTCTTGCTGGAACAATAGGCGGCTTTTCCTTAAAGACTGGCGGCTGCGTTTTTACAATTCTCGGCACCATACCCGGACCGGTTACTTCCGCATACTGATTATCAGCATTCAGACAGGATTGAGCGCCGCCAGCCATCACACAAGGTGTACCGTTGTAATAACCCAGATCCAACCGTCCATCGCTAAAATACGCAATATAATCTGTACCGCGCACACCAATCGTCGCAACTGGCGTATTAACCTGATAAGACGATGGGTCGTTTTTCGCAATCAAACCCGTAATGGTACGAAATCCACCTTCGATTAAATTCACGAAATACTTGCCAACAGATCCATTTTCCTGCTGCGGCTCGAATGAATAATCTTCAATAACAAATTTTGTTCCTGGCTTGAATGTCATTAACGTATTATCTGTAAATACAATCTGTGCCTGCGAGTCAATATCCGTTACTAATGTATCATGCAGATAGATAATCGATGTTTGCTCTAATGAACGCTCTTGATGGTCAGATGAAATTGCTTTAAAGATACCTTTCACCCACACCACCCGACCCACTGGCGGTACTTTCATTGCTGGATCGACATCAGGCTGAACGACCGGTACGATAACGGCTGGATAAATATTTGCAGCTGTCACTGTTAAACCGGGTGCCAGATCATCTTCAGCACAATAAGCCGGCGCCCCTATCAGCATCGACAGGCTGAACAACATTATTAACAGAACCCGATTAACCCGCATGAGCCACCCTTCCGTTAATTGGCTAATGAACCCTATCTACTTACTTATATTATAATCCAGAACTTAGGCTGCCATTCCAATTTTGTGCCTCCCAACCACCAAAAATCATTTAACCTGTTGTTTTTTATAATAAAAAATTTATTTCCTCTAAAATCCCTATCAATAAGTTACGTCATTAAAACAATCATTAATAGACAAAAAGGCAATTGTTCCCTAAAATCCCAAAGGTTTTGCCCGAGAAATTTTAACTATCAGCTTTGGGAGAAAAATAACCATGCAAGATATCTTCGCCTATAACCAAATCATCAAGCAAATGCGTCACTTTTTTCAGGAAATGAAAGGCTTTATCGAAGTCCCCGCTCAACCACGTTTATCTATTCTCGCCGCTTGTGAAGATCCTAAAACCATTACTCAGTTCGTTTTTAACGGGGTGAATTATCCGCTTCCTCAAACCGGCCAGATGTGGCTCGAAGCTGAAATTCTAAAAAACCCCGGCGTTCCCGGGGTTTTTTGTATCACTACCAGCTATCGCAATGAACCATTCCCCATTCCCGGCCGTCACGACAAGATCTTCCCCATGTTTGAATTTGAATCTAAAGGCACCATGGAAGACATGAAGCATCTGGAAGCCGAACTACTGGAATACCTTGGTTTCTCAAAGCCTGTCTCCAAGCTCTACAGCGAGCTTTGCACCAAGTATGATGTGGAAGAGTTAAGCGCGAAAGAAGAACTTGAAATGCAAAAAGATTTTGGCAATGTCGTCAGTCTCGAGCATTTCCCGCAACACACACATCCTTTCTGGAATATGAAACACAACAAGGAAGGCGTTTACAATAAAGTTGATGTCATTCTTTACGGTATTGAAACCATCGGTTCTGCAGAACGATCTTCAAGCGTCGAAGAAATGCGGCATAACTTCTTCACCATCTCCAATGGTCAGTATGCAAAACTGTTATTCAGCGCATTTGGCGAAGATCGTGTGCGAAAAGAACTGGAAGATTACTTAAGCCGGCCAATGTTTCCACGTTTTGGCGGCGGTATTGGTATCACCCGAATGGCTCGCGCAATGCAATTAGCCGGTTTGCTTGATAAACAATATGAAACGATGAAAGAAACCGCGGTTGCTTAATTCGTTATCTCAACACACTGTCGCCCCCGCGAAAGCCTGCCCTCACGAAGGTGGGGGCGGGGGGCCCAGTCGCAATGTCAGGAGTAACTTGACAACATGTCACACACATCGCTCATTGAATCACTTTATAACATCGGCGCCATCCAGTTTGGCGAATTTAAATTAAAGAGCGGACAAACATCGTCTATCTACATTAATTTACGCAAAATCATTTCCTATCCAGATATTTTACGCGCTGTTGCCGATGCCATGTGGCAAAAAACTCGCGGGTGCAAATTTGATCTGGTTTGCGGCGTTCCCTATACCGCATTACCTATCGCAACCTGTCTGTCGCTTGAGCATCACATTCCCATGATCATGCGGCGTAAAGAAAAAAAAGATTACGGCACCAAACAAATGATCGAAGGTGTGTATCAACCGGGGCAATGCTGTCTGATTATTGAAGATGTCATTACAACCGGCAGCAGTATTATTGAAACCGCCGATGAACTGGAACAGGCGGGCATTCAAGTACAGGATCTGATTGTACTCATCGACCGCGAACAGGGCGGCAGGGAAAATCTGGAAAAAAAATACCGTGTGCATTCTATTTTAACGCTTTCCACTATCCTGCAGACATTATTAGCGTCATCAATTGTCTCGCCAGATGAACGAAAAGTGATAGAGGCATTTAGATGACATTAACATATAAAGAACGTGCGGCTCTCAGCCCATCTACATTAGGGGCTCAACTCTTTCATTTGCTCGATGACAAAAAAACCAATCTGGCGTTGTCTGCTGATGTTACCCGGGCAGCAGATCTGCTGATGCTGGCGGAATTACTTGGCCCCGAAATATGCATCCTGAAAACACATATCGATATTATTGAAGATTTCACGCCTGCGCTGACGGCCACATTATGCGAGCTTGCCCGCCAGCACCAATTTTATTTATTTGAAGATCGAAAATTTGCCGACATAGGCAACACCGTCAAACATCAATATCAGGGCGGCTGTTACCGTATCGCAGAGTGGGCAGACATTGTGAATGCCCACAGCCTGCCAGGCCCCGGGATTATTCAGGCATTAGCCGACATAGGCCGCCAGCATCACCGTGGACTATTGATGCTGGCAGAAATGAGTTCCGCCGGCCATCTCATGCATGCTGATTATATAAAACAAACCCTGCAAATGGCGGAGCAATACCCGGATTTTGTGATAGGTTTCATTACCCAGCATACTGTTTCCCCGCACCCCCAATGGATCAACATGACGCCCGGCGTCAAACTGCAAACAGAAGGGGATACCCTTGGGCAGCAATATGTCACCCCTGCAAAAGCCATTAGCGAGCATGGCGCCGATATCATCATCGTCGGCAGAGGCATCATTGCCGCCAGCGATCCGCTAAAAGAAGCGCAGCTCTATCGCCGGCACGGGTGGGAAGCCTATCTGCAGCGGGTTGCTAAATAGCCTATGGAGACTTTTCGGTCTTTTATGTACAATTCCCGCCTGAAGGGAATGACGTCTGGAGACTGAGGGATAAATTTTACTGTTTTGAGGAGACAGCGTGATGGTTCAATCCACCAATGAGGTGCTAGACATGCCAGCCAAATCCTGTGTTAATTTATCCATTAAAGAATTAGTTGAAGCCGCGCTGACGCGTGGTGAAGGCGAATTAGCGTCTAACCAGTCTCTGGTCGTTAAAACAGGTGCCAGAACAGGCCGATCGCCTAAAGACCGTTTTATCGTACGCGATGACATCACGGAGTCACAGGTAGACTGGAACACGACGAACCAGCCCTTCAGTACCGATAAATTTAATGCTCTCTGGCTGCAAGCCTCTAATTATCTCGATGCCAAAGATACTCACTTCGTTTCTTACTTATCTGTCGGCGCAGACAATCAGCACGGTGTTCCAGTAAAAGTCATGACCGAACTCGCCTGGCACTGCCTCTTTGCCAATGTATTATTCATCCGGCCAGAAACACTTTCGGTCAATCATGCAGACAATCAGTGGACTATCCTCAGTACGCCGGGCTTCAAATGTGATCCAGCTCGCGATGGTGTCAACGGCGATGCCGCTGTCATTCTGGATTTCAGCCAGCGCCGCATCCTCATTTGCGGTACCTATTATGCCGGTGAAATGAAAAAAGCGATGTTTTCTGTGCTGAATTTCTTGCTGCCGCAACATGATATTCTGCCCATGCACTGCGCAGCCAATGCCAGCAAAGACAGCAATGCTGATACCGCCTTGTTCTTTGGTTTATCCGGCACGGGTAAAACCACCCTGTCAGCAGATCCAGACAGATTATTAATCGGTGACGATGAACATGGCTGGAGTGAAAACGGCGTTTTCAACTTTGAAGGCGGCTGCTATGCAAAATGTATTGATCTGTCACAAGAACGTGAACCGCTCATCTGGAATGCGATTCAATATGGTTCCGTCCTCGAAAATGTTGTCATCAACCCAACAACCAAGGTACCGGATTACACCGATGTCAGCCTGACACAAAACACGCGTGCCGCTTACCCGCGTGAATACATTCCTCAACGTGTGGAAACCAACCGCGGCAAACAGCCGCACGCCGTCCTGTTCCTGACCTGCGATCTGTTTGGCGTATTGCCCCCTGTCGCACGTTTGACACCTGAGCAAGCGGCTTATTATTTCCTGAGCGGTTATACCGCGCTGGTTGGCAGCACCGAAGTCGGCCAGGGCAGCGGCATCAAACCAACCTTCAGTACCTGCTTTGGCGCCCCTTTCTTCCCACGCCCGCCTAGTGTCTATGCCGAGCTGTTAATGAAACGTCTGCGCGGCAACGGCGCGCAAGTTTATCTGGTCAACACCGGATGGTCCGGCGGTGCGCATGGTGAGGGTGGCAAACGCTTCTCTATTCCAACAACCCGGGCTATTGTAACCGCTATTGTCAGCGGCAAACTAAAAGACGCTGCATATGAAACATTACCAGGATTCAACCTTGCGATCCCAACTGCCGTACCCGGCGTTGAGAATCAGCTGTTAAATCCCCGCAAAACCTGGGCGGATCAAGATGCGCATGACAAACATGCACGTACCCTGATTGATCTGTTCACACAGAATTTCAAACGCTTCAATGTGAGTGATGCGGTTAAGGATGCGGGGCCGAGGTAGGATGCCAGCTAGTACCACCATTGTCATACCAACCCCTGTCATCCCTGCTCACTACCTTGTCACCCCCGCGAAGGCGGGGGCCCATCCATCGTTGTACTGCGAAACATGGAAGGAAATAAGACACCATGCCCAACATCACATCCAGCCTCGCCGCCGTCAAAACCCACATCATCGACTATGCGAAAAAATACGGGCGTGATCCTGCTTCTATCACCTTATTAGCAGCAAGCAAAACGCAATCCATCGATAAAATGCTCACCGCCTATCATGCCGGACAACATGTTTTCGGGGAAAGCTACGTTCAGGAAGCATTGGAAAAAATGACCCATTTGCCTGACGACATTGAATGGCATTTCATCGGCCATATTCAAAGCAACAAAACAAAAAGCATCGCCGAGCATTTTTCCTGGGTACATAGTGTTGATAATGAAAAAATAGCCCACCGTCTCAACGATCAGCGGCCGGCACATCTGCCACCGCTCAATGTCTGTATCGAATTGAATATCAATCATGAGGCCAGTAAATCTGGTGTGCTTACCAATGACGCAGCGCTTGAGCTGGCTCTCTGCTGCCTGTCCCTGCCGCGTCTGAAACTGCGCGGGTTAATGGCCATTCCCGCGCCGCAAAAAATCCTCGCCGACCAGCGTAGCGAATTCCATCAGCTCACGATGCTGTGGCAGTATCTGCGTGACCGCGGCATTGCTCTGGATACATTATCGATGGGAATGTCAGAAGATCTGGAAGCCGCTATCGCTGAAGGATCAACGCTCGTTCGTGTTGGTACTGCTATTTTTGGACCGCGTTAGTATCTGTTCATCTGTAGTATCCGTTCGGGCTGCCTATTTCATTTTTCTTTTTTTAAATCTTTAATCGGGAACCATCTAACCAAAACGGATTGCACCATCTCACGGCAGATTCACTTCCTATGCAATGGATAGATATTGGACGTTAGATGGTGCCTGCCGCTCTTGTTAGCGTGTTCCGATAAAGATTTAAAAAAAGAAAAATGAAATAGGCAGCCCGAACGGATACTAAGACAGATACCAAGAAGGAAGATCAAAATTTACACTGCTATTTTACCGCAATTGTACCATAAATTATCGTCCAGTAGTTGGGGTAAGCTATAAACATAAGGACAATAATAAAGGCCGCCAACAAAATGAAAAAAATACTAACAAGGATGGCATTTCTGTTTAATCTTTTGCTTATTTTAGCCCTCGCAGCTGTGGACGGTTATGCAGGAGCAAAAGGTATTTATCTTACCCAATATACACTGGAAAATACGGCCTTACTTAACTATCTGATAAAAAATGCAAAGGCTGCCGGCATCAATACGTTTGTCATTGATATGGAAATACCCTCCAAACGTTATCGTGAAAACATTGCACTGGTCAAACAAAGCGGCATCAAATATGTCGCTCGTATCATCATGTTCCCTGATGGCGGCACACCCAAGCAAATCAGTGATCAAGCTATCTGGCAGCGTAAATATGCACTCGCCCAGCAAGCAATAGACTGGGGTGCAAGCCAGATCCAGCTGGACTATATACGCTTTAAAGCATCCAATAAACCATCACCAGAGAATGCAAAGAAAATTCTTACTATCATTCAATGGTTTAAATCAAGACTAGCCGCTCAAAATATTCCTTTGCAAATAGATGTGTTTGGCGTCGCAGCCTTTGGTGAATCCAAATATATTGGACAAAATATCAAACTATTTGCCCCCAGCATTGACGCAATATGCCCCATGGTCTACCCATCGCACTACACGCCGTTTGCCTATCATTACAAACGTCCTTACGAAACCGTACTTGATTCATTAGAACGCATACAGGGACAGTTTGGCGATACAATGCCCATCAAGCTGATTCCCTACATTGAACTGTCTAATTATCACTACTCCATGTCACGCCCCCAGACTTACAAATACATTGAAGCCCAGCTGAATGCTGTTGAAGAAGCCGATGCCGATGGCTGGTATGCCTGGAGTCCACATAATCGCTATGACAATCTTTTCCATGTATTACAAAACCGTAAAGGCAGCCAGGATACAGAATCGACGCCTGAAACCACTGCGGAAAAAAAGCCCACCGCTGAACCCGTTGCACATAATAAATCATCATCATTCTGGAATTGGTTCTAGTTGTAGTTCCTTGATCTTGCTTGTTGTACCATGACGGACAATCCCCTTTCGGACGAAGGGGATTGTTTTTTCTTTTTAGGGAAATACGTCATGCATACAAACATTGCGATTGTCGGCGGCGGCAATATGGGCAGCAGCCTGCTGGGCGGCTTGATTGGCCAGGGCCATTCGCCGCAGCAACTCTGGGTGACTGATGCCAGTCAGGAAAAGCTTGCCCAGCTTAAAACAAGCTATGGTGTACACACCACAACAGACAATACTGACGCCATACAACAGGCAGATATCATCCTGTTTGCTGTCAAACCACAGATTTTTGCTGATGTCGCCAAGCCGCTTGCTGACATTGTGCAGCAACGCAAGCCGCTCATCATTTCTATTGCTGCCGGCATTCATACAAGCAATATTGAACAATGGCTGGGTGGTCATGTCGCTGTTGTTCGCTGTATGCCCAACACACCCGCCTTAATAGGGCTGGGTGCGAGCGGTCTTTATGCCAGCCCCCTTGTGACACCGGCACAACATCAGCTTGCTGAATCTATTCTGTCAGCCGTTGGCATCGTGACGTGGGTTGATACTGAAAACCATATTGATACCATCACTGCCTTATCTGGCAGCGGCCCCGCTTATTTTTTTCTGGTCATTGAAGCCATGCAGCAGGCTGGTGAAAAGTTAGGATTACCAGCAGACATTGCCCGTCAGCTAGCCGCGCAAACCGCACTAGGTGCCGCAAAAATGGCCAAAGATAGCCCACATAGTGTTGATGAATTGCGAAAACAGGTCACTTCTCCCGGCGGTACTACCGAAAAAGCCATTTCTGTGTTAGAAAACTATAACATTCGTAAAATATTCGATGAGGCTATAACAGCCGCCAAATTGCGCTCGGAAGAGTTGGCAACTATCTCAGGAGGAAAACCGTAATGCCATTGGATAACGCACTGCTCTATCTTATTCAGGCGGTCTTTAATACCTACCTCTTTATATTGATGATTCGCTTGATACTTGCATTGGTCACTGCAGAATTCTCGCACCCTCTTACCCAGTTTGTCGTGCGATTTACCAGTTTTATTGTCAAACCCATGCGCAAGATAATACCCGATATCAAACAATTTGAAACAGCCACACTGGTATTAATTATCATTATCGAAGCTATCAAGTTTTTACTTATTTCCTTACTTAGCTATGGCATGCCTGGCATTGCCGGTCTGATATTCATCAGTATCGCTGACACGATTCAATTATTTCTCCTGACACTTACCTATGCCATTCTGATTGAGGCCCTCATCAGCTGGGTTCAGCCCGGATCACCCATGAATAGTTTACTGCATCAGTTTACGTCGCCTATTATGAGTCCACTTCGACGGCTCATCCCCCCCATCGGTGGAATTGATATCACACCCATTCCAGCCATCATCATATTACAATTGCTTTCCATCCTGCTGATCA
>CAZOVT010000045.1:0-12379 GCA_964583565.1 uncultured Coxiellaceae bacterium | reverse complement strand
GGATCAGAAATTACCTTCATCGCTGGGTTGCATGGTGGGTAAAAACATCAGACACTTGGGAATATCAGGAACTTATGCAATGGTTTATGGAGGTTTGCTGGTATACACGCGTGACCAGCATCGCGCAAGACATATATCAGCGCTACCTCAACAAATCACACACCCGGTCGTCTGCCCGGGGCGTGGCATAAGTTCTGCAAGTCTCGTGTTTTTTCTCGACATAAGTTTTCCAAAACACCGCGCCCTCGCGCCCAACCCAACATCCCAGCCCGCCACCCATCGCGCGGCCATCCCACACACAGCACGCACAGGCATATTCAAAACCAAGAAAGGGATAAATAGCGCCGCCACCAACTCTAAAGTGCAAACTCCGCCTTGATTTTTCTTTCTCCTCAACACAGGAATAAAGCCCCTGCGCAACATCCTGTGCGATATTCGCCGGCAGAAACCGCTGGATGTAACCAATTACCTGCCGCCAGAATAAATCGCGCTGGTTCCAGCTCCACCCATTAAATTTCTCATCATATAGTTCAAATGCTTTGAGTAAATGTTTCGGGTTAAAAATTCTTTCCTGCTGCGAACGCGCTGTAACATCCTGCCTGAATTGTTCCAGCGCCCGCCAGAGGGCGGTATCGTTTGGTTGTTGTAGCGCAAGTGCTTGTCGCACGTCAGCATCGTTACTGGATGCGATGGCATTAAGAATAGCCGTGAAGTCAAATGCTTGCTGCATTTCTGTTGATTTTACATAGGTTTCATGTCCTTCCGGAAAGATAGCCTGATACTGGTTAGTGCGTTCTTCTTCACTCATGTACGGTTTTAACATGTCGCACATTTCATTATCCCAGGCACACAAGGCCAGTTGAAAAGCGGTTAATTTTTTGAATTGGCGGTTGGAATAATCCGTGACCTTTGCCGTACCGGTGAGTAATAGGTCACGTACACCAGGATAGGTGTCTAGTAAATCTTTTGCCTGTTGTTCTTCACCATAAATCACGTGTTGCAAGAGTTGTTTGACAAGGCGGCTCTCTGGTGCAAACCATCGCGCATAGTGCGTGGGTTTTTCAGTGGTTGCCTGTGCCAGCCATTCCGATTTTGATTTGCCGGCAATCGTGTCTGGCAGGAGGGCCTGCAGTCTCACATCTTCTGCTAACCAGTAGCGGCCGCGTTTGGAGTTGACCCAAACCTCTGCCACGGTTTTGCCTGCGTGTATGCCATTAGGAATCATGCTGCTGAATCCCGCCAGCGTGATCTTGTCGCGCAAGTCCGGGTCATTCATCACGACGTCTTTATGCTTCGCGATCAGGATACCCAGTACCGCATTCACATCCGCACCTTTTGCAAGCAGTGCTTTTACCTCATCAATGTTACCTGCCTGTGCAATTGTTAATAACTTGGGCTCTAAACTGGCAGCGACTATCGGTGCTTTTATCGCTTCCGGCCAGTTGCTATAAAAAGTGAGACAGTGTGACCATTCATCATTGCTTGATATCAGCGTTAAGCTGTCCGCATGCGCGGAGAAAGGTGCACTGCCATCATGATCAATGGTAGCAGTGAGCAACGTGCTTTCTGCTGCGGAGAAAATAAAATAAGCTTCATCTTTCACTTTTCTTAACAGCGCTTTTTTTACCTCGCACCAGTTAATATCCATCACCACGGGCACCATGTTGTCATCATCTTCTTTAGAGACAAATAACTGGTCATCGGTTAGCTCACCGATAAACGGTTTTAAAAAGTCATTATTAAATTTGCAAAAATCCTCATAGGCATAACCCGTTTCCCTTGCGCCTGCATAGCCGCGTGATTTCACCAGACTTTGCAATTGCTCGATGAGTGCGTTTAAGACAGCAAATAAGGTATAGCGTGCAGTAAACGCCCGCATCAGTTTTTCTTTTATTGTGGCATCATCGATGATCCCCTGATAAATATCATCAAGGTTTAATGGCCGCACACCATACCCCATGTTGCGTGCCAGTATAAAAAACCGGTTGTAGGCATGGACTTCATCTGTTGTTCGGCTTGCGGCCATGCTCACGATGCTTTGACGAATCATGCCTAACATCTCATCCAGGTTTTCTGGTTGATGAAGACTTTCAAGGCATTCATTGCAACGGTCATGAAAGCCAGCCGTACAGTTGGCTGCGCCTTCATGTATCTTGACAGCCAGCGCTTGTTTTTGGTCGGGTGGCGTCTTTTCATCTGCGAGGACGAGGTATAAGGTTTGCAGGGATTCGTGCAGGCGCGGCTTTAATGAATAAGTCGACGTCTCACCTGCACAGCGGTTCAGGTGATGGATGAAGGCGGACTTTCGCTCATCATCCAGATGGAGTATGTCATTGGTAATGAGGGTGCCAAGCAGCTCAAACCAGTTGGCAGGGATGGCAGAGCTTGCTTCTAGAATGCGGCGTTTAGTGGGCGGCAGGGCAAACCCTTTATCTGGATTGACTTTAGGCATTGTTTTTACTCGTTTTGTGTTTCAAAGGTCAGTTATATGCAATACATTATCAGTATTAGCTTAATAGAGGCTTAAGGGGTACGGTTTCTTATTGGTGCACTGGTGGTGGGTGGCGGACATTAAAACAACATGGTCCTCCTATTTACTTCTTTCAAAAAAAATCCCCTTTATACAATTTGCATAGAGGGGATTGAATTCAACGTGGCGTAATATTAAACCACCATTTCCTTCAGCTTTTTCAATGCCTTGATTTTCACTGCTTTGTAAGCAGGCCTGGCTTTGATCATGATTTCTTCGCCGGTGAATGGGTTTACACCTTTGCGAGCTGGTCGGGCTGGTTTTTTGACGACGCTAATCTTTAGCATGCCTGGCATAACGAATTTGCCTGGGCCGCCTGATTTAACGTGTTTTTCGATTACTTGATGGAAGCATTCGAGAACAGCAACAACGTCCTTTTTGCTAACATTCGTAACGTCGGTAATGGCTTTGATCATACCGCTCTTGGACATTGGATCTCTAACGCTTGGCAACTTCAACGCTGTGGTTTTTTTTGCGGTTGATTTTGAAGCTGTTCTGCCGTTTGTTGACTTCCGTTTCGACTTTGACGATTTTTTTACTGCCATGTTCTTTCCTCACAATTAAGTAAAAAGACACTAATAAAATACCACTTTTGTAGAATTTAGCGAGTATTTTTTGCATAAAACCCTTAAAAAATAGGGTAAAGAGGCCATTTTTTACTGGCAGCGGCGTAAAACGGGCATATTTATCGTGCTATCGGGGGGTGTTTTGAGTTAGAATGCCGCATCGGCCGGAGATGTCGGGTTCCGACGCTGCTATTGCTAGTTTCGGCGGCATGCTATACAATTCTGGCGGCTTTGTAATAGGGTTTATTTCGATTTCGATAGGATTAATGATGAAAACGTATTTTGCAACAACAGAAAATGCTGAAAACAAGTGGTATCTTGTTGATGCGCAAGACAAAGTTCTTGGCAGATTGGCGACCCAGATTGCCAAGTATCTCCGTGGCAAGCATAAGCCAGAGTATACGCCTCATGCTGATGTGGGTGACTATATCGTTGTTATTAATGCAGAGAAGATTAGTGTGACTGGTAAAAAGGGTCAGGATAAGGTTTATTACGATCATTCGGGCTTCCCGGGTGGTATCAAGGAAGTGACCTTTGATAAGTTGAAGGTAAGGAATCCAATTGAAATTATTGAGCGAGCTGTCAAGGGTATGCTTCCCAAGACACCGCTGGGTCGTGCTATGTTAGGCAAGTTGAAGGTGTATGTTGGTTCAGAGCATCCGCATACTGCACAGCAGCCTGTAGCAATTAATCTTGATCAAGTGAAATAGGATAGTAGTCAAATGGCAACAGCAACAGCAGCAAATCGATATTATGGTACAGGCCGCCGCAAAACATCGACGGCTCGTGTATTCATTAAAGCAGGAAAAGGGTCTATTACCGTTAATGATAAGACTCTGGAGCAGTATTTTGGCCGTGAAACATCACGCATGATCGTCAGGCAGCCGCTTGAAGCAACCGAATTGTTGAGTAAATTCGATGTGCTGGTATCTGTAGACGGTGGTGGAATGAATGGTCAGGCTGGCGCTATTCGCCATGGTATAGCTCGTGCACTGTTAAAATATGAACAGGGCGATAATACAGCGGATGAAATGGAAGGTGGTCCAATTAGAAAGACATTACGAAAAGCGGGTTATTTAACCCGAGATGCGCGACAAGTTGAGCGTAAAAAGGTTGGCAGACATAAGGCTCGTAAGGGTACGCAGTACTCCAAACGATAGAACCTGTTTATATATCTGCGTGTTGGGGGATCGTCTAGAGGCAGGACAGCGGACTCTGACTCCGTTAACCTAGGTTCGACTCCTAGTCCCCCAGCCATCTTCCGGCGTTTCGTGTGTTAGTCTTCTTGCATTGTTAATTTACAGTACATCAAACTGGCCTTCATTTGTAGGCTATAGTCGTTTGGGAGGAGAAGTTAGCATGGCAATTATTACCAATAAACGTTCCGTTATGACATTTTATTCTGGTGCAAATGACATTCTCAGCCATCGAGTTCGTATCGTGCTGGCTGAAAAAGGCGTGTCATATGAAGTGATTAATGTTGATGCACGAGGAAAGCCAGAAGATTTATTGACACTTAATCCCTATGGTACGGTGCCAACACTGGTAGATCGTGAGTTAGCGTTATACGAACCCAATATTATTGCTGAATACCTCGATGAACGGTTTCCACATCCGCCATTAATGCCGGTTTATCCTGTTGCAAGAGCAAAAGCACGATTAATTATTTATCGAATTGACCGCGAATGGGGTCCATTGGTACGTAAACTTGAAGCAGGTAAAAATGGTGAAGGGCGGGCGGCAGCAAAAGAACTGGCTTCCTATATTTTGCAATTGGTGCCTGTGTTTAATGCGTCCCCTTATTTTATGGGCGAAGAATTTACGCTGGTTGATTGCTGTATTGCGCCAATGTTGTGGCGTTTACCTGTATGGGATATTACTTTTTCACCTGCGGAAACGAAAATTATCAATAAATATGCTGAACGTTTGTTCCAGCGTGATTCATTCCAGGCAAGTATGACAGAAGTAGAGCAGGAGTTGCGTAAGCTGGATACGGCTGAAATCGCATAAGGGAGGATAATAATATGTTGTCAAACAGACCATATTTGTTGCGTGCGTTTTACGAGTGGATTGTTGATAGTGCCTGTACGCCTATTCTGGTATTAAATACGTGTAACCCGCGTTGCAGAATTCCTCAGGAATATGTTGATGGGGATGAAATTGTATTTAATGTTTCTTCAACCGCTGTCCGCGATTTGAAAATGACGAATGATGCGATTGAATTCAAGGCATCATTTAGCGGTATGATCAATGTTATTTACGCACCTGTTCAGGCGGTGATGGCGATTTATGCCGAAGAAAATGGCGAAGGCCTCTTTTTTGACGCTGAAGATGATGTTGATAACGGTGATAACGCAATTCGTCCAGTTAAGTTGACGAGTATTGACGGCATGGCGCAAGGAGCTGTTTTTGGCGAATCCATGAGCGATGATCAGTCTGGTCATGCGACTGTTGCACCCGCACGCGGCAAACCATTCTTGACGCTGGTTGAATAAAAGTCTGTTGTCCCCGCGAAAGCGGGGACCCATCCCGAACGTGCATCACTCCACCACGCACTCTTTTTCCCGCTTATAATTCAACAGGATTTCTTCCGCATGCTCCCTTGTTAACGGCTTGCTATAAACCGCATCAATGCCATTTGATAAATATTGATGCGTAATATCTGCTGTCGTGTGAGCGGTTAATGCAATAATAGGTGTGTGTGACTGACTATGTTGTTCCAGTTTGCGAATAAATCTGGCGACGGCATCTCCTTGCATTCCTGGTAATCCAATATCCAGAAAAATCAAATCATATTTAGCAGGTTCAAACATTTCCAGCGCTCGTTCTCCGCAGTCAGCAAGATCAACGGTACAATGCATCGATGACAGCAGTGAATTTTGTACCATTTGTGCGGCATAGTTGTCTTCTATCAGCAAGATATGATGAGTGCTGCTTGATGATGTATCTTGAGTGGTTTTTTTTGTTATTTTAGGCGCTGCAGTGATGACGGGCGACTGGCAAATATCAAATGGCAGCGTCATATCAAACCGGCTGCCTTTGTTTTCACGGCTTGTTACGTGAATGTCACCATTCATTGCCGTGATGTAATGCTTGACAATATACAACCCGATCCCGCTTCCTTCGTAAGTGCCTTTATACGATGGAATCAAACGGGTAAAACGATCAAAAATAATATTGAATTTATCATTATCAATGCCAATGCCGGTATCCTCTACCGAGATATATAAATTAATCGAATTATTTGGGTGTGGGTGTAAGTCGGAGCTGATAGTAATAAACACTTTTCCGGCACGCGTAAATTTAACGGCGTTGCCAACAATATTTAGCAAGATACGATACAGGCCCGCACGACAGCCTGTTAAATGATCTGGCGTGTCTTTATGTATGTGGATATCAAAATCCAGTTGTTTGGCGCTAATGGAGGCATGAAATAAATGTCGAATTTCACTCATGAGCGTACTTAGGCTGAACGACTCTGTAATCAGCGTGATATCGCTTTCCAGTTTGAATGCTTCGAGGCAATTGTCAAAAAAATTAAGCAGCTGTTGACCAGACATTAAAATGATTTGTGCAAATTCCAGATTTTTTTTATCGTTTAACCGATAGGCAAGTAACTCGGCCATGCCGATGATGCCGGCAAGCGGTGTTTTAATATCGTGGCTCAGGTTGGCCACAAATTCAGATTTTGCACGACTCGCTGTTTCAGCACGCTCTTTGGCTTGTTTTAAATCTTCTTCTATTTTTTTACGCTCGGTAATATCTAATGAAACACCAAGTAGACCAATGACATTGCCTTCCTTATCCAGCAGAGGCGATTTTTTGGTTAAATAAATCGCAGGCAGTTTGTGAATATTTAAACCATGTTCTTCCAGATAGGCAGCTTGTGCGGTGCGTAAAATTTCATTGTCGATATGGGATGTTTGTTCTGCAAGAGCGGGGTCAAATAATTCTACATTTTGTTTACCAATTACCCCTTCGGGTGATGTATAGCCAAAAATTTGAGCGACATTATTATTGCAGCCCATATAATAACCATCTTTGTCTTTCCAAAAGATATTGCCCGGAATCATGCTAATGATGTTGCGCAATAAGGCATTGTCGGCTTGTAATGCTTTAATTTTGTTGTTGCCGTGCTCTATCTGATCACTTAATAACTTTAATTGATCTTTGTGACTGTTTTTTAATTCAACTTCTAAATTTATCAATGGTCATGCCTCTTTTCCAGGATGGCTGGTGAATTCTAAGAGATTTAATTTGGATACTGTACTCTTTTTTTGTGTGTGCAGGTAAGATAGTATTGCATCACGACTAGTGGAATAGCTTGAACATCACCTATGACCATCCTTATAATACCTTGTGCTTTATTCATGAGTTCCAATAAAAAACATATAATATGTAAGCGCAACCTGAATACCTCGAGGGGTTAGACGATGGCAATAACAAGAAGTAATAAAGATGCATCTGGCCAGCCAGCTCTTAGTCCGGCTACATGGACAACATTAGATAGTGCGTTGCAAAAACGGGTTGACTCATCAGCGTTACTCGAAGTAAGTATTTATATTCCAGTATGTGTTGGTTATAAAGGTGCGATCACAACTGAGCAAATCAATGCGGTTGCCACTGATTTAGCTAATAAATCAACAGAAGGTTGTGTTTTTAAGCCGATTGTATTTCTTGCTCCCCGTCAAAAATTCCCAGATGAAGCAGAGGAGCCAATAGATCTCTGGATGAAAGACAATGCTGAAATGCTTGCTAGCCATCAGAATTTGCAAGTGGTGAAAAGTACTGATTGGCGTACAGGTGAAAAATGGCTGGATGCGAAAAAACGTCACGAACAATTTTTGCAAAATCCAGGAAAAAGACAAGTATTCGAACAGTTTCTTGAGAAAGATGTTAGCAAATATGCTTGTTTTCATCCAGATAAAGGACCGGAAGCAATTACGCAGC
The DNA here is from genome assembly GCA_964583565.1 of uncultured Coxiellaceae bacterium. GTDB lineage: Bacteria > Pseudomonadota > Gammaproteobacteria > DSM-16500 > DSM-16500 > Aquicella. The sequence continues at coordinate 4,333 of CAZOVT010000045.1, read as the reverse complement.
ACATTAAGGATGACATGCTTGATTGCATTTCATGGATGGTGTCTGCTAATGATGAGAATCAATCGCATAAATATAGCGTATTTATATATCAACATTCTGCGAGTGAGGTAATGTATCACGCTTTTCAACATGCGAAAGAAATGGGTTATGCTGGCGGCCTGTTACATGTTAAAAATTTAAAATTCAGGCAGAAAGTTCAGCAACAATCCAAACCTGATGAGCATGAAATTGATCTGCATATTCGTAATGCCGTTGCAAACACCCCGCTGGAGACATTTTTTACTGGTGTTACGTTAGGTGTCCTTGCTTCTGGTAAGGATCCGACTGATGCTGCAAAATATTTAACAGAGCTTTATTTTTCGATTTCAGCGCAACAATCAGTTGCATCACCCTCTTATGCTAACGCTGGTAGTTCTCCTCCCTCAAGGCCGAGTGCCGTTGGCATGTTTGGCTCTTCATCGCGAACGCAGCGTACAGGTACAGTTGTGCCTCTTTCATCGGCTTCCGCAGCTGCAGCAGCGAATCAAGATGGACCAGTTGTAGAGCGTAGTGTTGGTTTTAGTCCCAGATAGTAAAAACAGTGGAAAAATTATGTTAGGTCGTCCCCTCTCCCAACCTCTGTAAATATTAGATTGATAGTGGTTAGTTTTGGGAGAGGGAAAGGGTGAGGGTCAGACATGTTGGTGTATTTTTTTGCCCTCACCCTATCCCTCTCCCGCAGCGTACCTTCAGTCGTCTCGATGGAAGGCAAAATTAACCGAACGCAGTACTAGTTTGTGTATTCAAATATCTTCATGACTTTTTGCACACCAGATACCTGTCGTGCAATATCAACCGCAGTGTCAGCCTGCTGGCGTTTTACAATACCCATCAGGTAAACATCACCATTTTCAGTCACCACTTTTATGCTGCTTGACTTTAAATCTTCTGTTGCAAGCATTTGACTTTTAATCTTTGTGGTTATCCAGGCATCGCTGGTTCTGGTTAACGAAGAAGTTGGGCCCTGTATGGTAATCTGATTGTAGACACGGTTGATATTCGGACTGGATTGTGCGATTTGTCCAGCTTCCTGTTTCCATTCTGGATTTGGACACTGACCAGTTAGCAGCACAATGCGGTTGAAGGAGGTGACCTCAATATGGCATTCATTGCGCAGAGAAGGGATTTTATGGATTTGATCAGAGATTTTGTTTGCTAGTCTGGTGTCTTCTACGCTGTTTCGCAGTGTACGGTGATCATAAACGACAGCAATGGCTGCTGCGCCTGCCGCCGCGCCAGCAACAAAAATGCAGCCCTGCAGTGTAAAAACCAGGCTGAGCATGAATAGAATGCGCGTGATAAGTTGTTTCATGGGGTAGTTTCTCCGTGGCCAAATAAGCGATAGTCAATGATGTCGCAAATGCTGTGTATGATCAGTAAATGGGTTTCCTGTACTCGTGCAGTCTCATATGCCGGTACCCGTACTTCAATGTCTTTTTCTCCCAGATGGTCGACTATTTTACCACCATCATAACCGGTCAAGGCAATGACGCCCATTTCTTTGTCATGAGCAGCTTTGATCGCATTGATGACATTGGCAGAGTTGCCGCTGGTTGAAATGGCAAGCAACACATCGCCTTTCTGGCCAAGTGCGCGGACCTGTTTGGAAAAAATATCTGCAAAATGATAATCGTTACCGATAGAGGTCAGTGTTGCCTGATCAGCCGTTAATGCTATTGCCGGCAGACTGGGCCGCTCCTGTTTGAAGCGGTTTAGCATTTCCGAGCTGAAATGCATCGCATCGCAGGCCGAGCCGCCATTACCGCAACTGAGTATTTTATGACCTTCCAGTAATGCCTGCACTATTTCTTCACTTGCTTCCGCAATGATATTGATGATGGTATCAGCAGCATTAATTTTGGTTTGAATGCTCTCGGTGAAGTTGATTCGTATTCGCTCAATGATGTTATTCATACAGTTAGTTATCCTGCCAAAAATGCACTCTTATACCAATCCAGTGTCATACTGCCTCTTACAAAATGGATGGCGACGACGTCAAAGCGACCATGTTTCGAATTTAGCCATCGCTTATATTGCAAATAATAAGTGGCTGTTTTTATTATTTTATTTTTCTTAATTCGATTGATGGATTCATCCGCCTTGCCATAATCGGTACGGCTGCGGCTTCTTACTTCAACGAACACAATATGATCACCGTCCTGCATGATTAAGTCAATCTCGCCCATCTTGCAGCGAAAATTTTTTTCCAGCAAGGTTAAGCCGTTCGTTTGCAGCAATTTGCAGGCTGTTTCTTCAGCAGAGCGCCCCAGCTGCTGTTTATGTGTTTGCTGCATACTGGCTGGTGCTTTTATCAGTGTTGTTGATTGAGAAACAAGGGAGGCGCCGGTGTACCTCATGCTTGTTATCCAGGACGAGTGCGCCGCTTGCGCTGTAAATAGGAAAGTGGGGGAGCATGGTCAGGCGGTCGATGGACTGGCTGAGACGATAAGCATCCTGACCGATTGCATAAAGTTTCTCTTTATTGCTGAGGGTGGCTGTTTTTGCTGTCCGCATATTCATGGGGATATCACAGACAATGACACTGTTCAGATCGTGATTGCTGAGAACGCTGTTTTTGCTGGCATAAACAGTAGAGGTCGCATAAACGGGCGTATTGCCGGCATAGTAAAATTTCAATAGAGGAATAATGATATTTGCCTGTGCTGATTGTGCAAAGAGAATAATGACATCAAAATCCTGTCTGCGCTGCTTCATCATGGCATCGCGGTTGTTTTTGATCCTCGACAGTTTTTTATCTGTCTCCAGATTAACGCCGAGTAAGCCGGCCAGGCCTTCATTGAAATCTGTGCTGGGTCTGAAGTACCAGTTTTCCTGTATGCTGCCGCCTAGTCGTTTCCATTCCGCTGTAAACGCTGCATTCATGCGCTTGCCCCATGCGTCATGAGAGACGATAACAAGGGCATGAGACAGATTTGCCTGATGGGCACGCATGGCTATCTGGACGGCATCATCTTCTGGCAGCAGGCCGAATTGATAAAAATACGGATCTGAGGTTTTGATGGCGGCATAATTCAAGGCAAGTATGGGGATATCAAAAGGTGCTTGAGAGCTGAGGGTCTGTACATCTGATTTGGTTAACGGCCCAATGATAAAATCAGCACCTTCAGCAAGAGCCAATCTGTAGGCTGCGGTAATGTTGCGCGAGCCAGCGGTGTTATAAAATGCAATGCGTTGTTTTTTTTCGCTGGTCTGGTTTGCCTGATAAGCATTCATGATGCCGTTGTGTATGGCTTTTGCCGCATTGGCATAAGGTCCGCTTTCAGGGAGAAGAACGGCGATACGCTGCGGTGCTTCAGTCGTGGGGAGTTCTGCCAGTTCATCGCTGTCAGGAAACAGCTGGTTACCAGCATGAGATGGATTCTGGTCGCGCCAGTCAAGCAGTTCACTGACGAAATTAGTTTGATCAGCAAATTGTTTTTTGCTGATCAAGGCTAATCTGAGCCACGCCGACTCAATGGGGTCGTTCGTGTTACCCAGCAGGCTGGTTAGTTTGGTGCTTGATAATGGTTGTAATTTTGTCCAGGTGGATAGGGTGTCTGTGCTCAGCGTATTAAGATTGCCATGAGCATCATTACCAGCGACAATAGTCTTGGGCAGGGCAAGGCAATGTACGGTTAGCAAGGGCACAGCTAGCAATATCCCTGTCAGAATCAGGATGCATGTTTTTTTTATGCTGATCATAATAATGGCTTCTCTTACATGAATGACGAAGAAACTGGAATATTATACGTTGTTGCAACACCAATTGGTAATATGCAGGATATTACACTGCGAGCGCTGGATATACTGAAGCAGGTGGACAGAATTGCAACGGAAGACACTCGGCACTCGGGTCCGTTATTAAAACACTATTCCATTGATAAGCCAACCTTGTCGTTGCATGACTTTAATGAGCGTGATCGTTTGGCGGTTATCATGGATTATCTGCACGAAGGTGAATCAGTCGCGCTTATTAGTGATGCGGGAACGCCGTTAATCAGCGATCCCGGATTTCATCTGGTGCGTGCTGTTCGGGCGGAAGGGATACGCGTGGTGCCGCTGCCGGGGCCTTGTGCTGCTATTGCGGCGTTAAGCGCGGCGGGATTACCAACCGATCGATTTGTGTTTGAGGGCTTTTTATCGCCGAAGCAGGAAGCATGCCGCAAGCAATTGCAGCGCCTGCTGCATGAAACACGAACGATGATTTTTTATGAAGCGCCGCATCGTTTGCTGGCGTTGTTAACATTAATGATAGAAGTGTTTGGCGCTAACCGTCAGGCTGTGATCGCGCGTG
>CAZOVT010000044.1:11404-12407 GCA_964583565.1 uncultured Coxiellaceae bacterium | reverse complement strand
CATGGATGGCATCCTAAAGCATAAGGATGTGCTGTTTGGAGCGCGGAACAATAAGCTAGCCTGCTCTTCAGCGGGAACTGCTGAATTCCTTCACGCTTTTATGTAAATTTTTCCATCTTAACCATTGTTGTTTGCAATAATTGTCTTCCCAGAACTTTTCTGTTTTCAACGGCGCACCGTAACGCGTGCGTGTAATATCGCTGGGAATGATGGTTTCAGGATATTGATCGGCAATGATGGGAAAGATGCTGTAGCAAATAAAATCATGCTTGATGACTTTATCAATGGCCCTGTTTGTGTACGTATAGCGGGATAATTTTTCCATGCCGGTTCTGGAGAGAATATAGGCATGTAATCCCGCGCCTCTGGCGCCAGCGATACCCGGATGAAGTGTAAACCACATTTTGTCGATGATCAGACCTAAATATAAAACGTCAAAAGGTGTTTTGCTCTGTTTAAGAAAGGCATTTATTTGCTCGATTTGCCGCGGTTTGAACTCGCGTATTCTAAGGTCATCTTCGAGTACCAGCAGGTAATTACAGTCATCCGCGAGTCCTTGCTGGCACACAGCTAGATGAGAGTTGAAACAGCCGCGTTCACCATGGCCGATGTCTTTTTCGGCGAGAAAAAACTCAGTCGTCAGTCCGAGCTTTGATAGCTCGGACAGGGTTTGCTGGCGCCGGGCTTCATTTTCTTTGATGGATATGGTGACGATTTTGCTGACGTTGATCATGATTGTTTTTGGATCATAAAGTTATTTTGTGCGCAAATTATACATTAATTGGTCGTGATATGGTAGTGAGTGAGGTATTTGTGCTAGAATTTGCGCTCAAGTCAGCCAGACAACCGCTCTATCTTCGGATGGGGAGGAAAGTCCGGGCTCCACAGGGTAAGGCGCCAGGTAACACCTGGGAGGCGAGAGCCTACGGAAAGTGCAGCAGAAAATAGACCGCCAGCTCCTAACCGGAGCTGGTAAGGGTGAAAAGGTGCGGTAAGAGCGCAC
>CAZOVT010000044.1:9116-11394 GCA_964583565.1 uncultured Coxiellaceae bacterium | reverse complement strand
CAATAACGGCATGGTAAACCCCGCCTGGAGCAAGACCAAATAGGAACTCATTGGTATTTATGCCAAACGTGCGATCCGTGCGGAGTTTGGGTAGGTTGCGTGAGGTGTTTAGCGATAGGCATCCCAGATTAATGGTTGTCCTCGACAAAACCCGGCTTATCGGCTGACTTGGCTTATTCTTTCATCCCCGCCCCCTTTTTTTGTCATCCCGTGCGGAGCCTGTCCTCACGAAGGTGGGGACGGGGACCCACCCAGCCCCCATTCCATCTTATTTGTGGCACATAGTGTCAAAAAGTGTTGTTTTGTGGAAAAATGTGGTATATTTAACTTAACTAGGTTTCGAATGTTCTTGTTTAATTATTGATCTTGGGGGAGTGAGATTTATTTTGCGGTTCGTCGGCTTTCTGGGAGGATAATGCAGTGTTCCGCGGTATAAATGGGATAAACATCGATGCGAAGGGGAGAATTGCGATGCCGACGCGGTATCGTGACCGCTTGCAGCTGGATAGCAAGAACGCGCTGGTGTTGACTATTGATACTGAAGAACGTTGTCTCCTCGTTTACCCACTCACTGAGTGGGAGCCTATCGAAGCAAAATTAGCCAGCCTGCCAAGTTTTAATCCCGGATCCCGTCGGATACAGCGTTTGCTGATGGGGCATGCAACAGATGTTGAAATGGATAGCCATGGCCGCATTTTGCTGCCCCCCATGTTGAGAGAGTTTGCGGGGCTTGAAAAGAGAGCGGTTTTAGTTGGACAGGGTAAAAAGTTTGAATTATGGGATGAGGCACATTGGGACAAGTGCCGGGGTCGCTGGCTGGAAGAGGAATCGGGCACAGATGACTCAGTTTTACCAGAAGAGGTGAAATCTATCTCACTGTGATATAAAAGGAGCTTATAAACTAACATGGCCGCTAGTCGTATGAGTGACGAATACAATCAACATATACCTGTTCTGCTGAATGAGGCAGTCGATGCGCTCGTGACAGCAGAAAATGGCGTTTATGTGGATGCTACCTTCGGCCGTGGCAGTCATTCCCGCGCAATTCTTGATTGTCTGGGTGCATCTGGCAGGTTGATTGCATTTGATAAAGATCCGGAAGCGGTCGCGTATGCGAAACAGCATTTTGTTAGCGACAAGCGATTTACGATTGTGCATGCCTCGTTTGCGCGTATGCAGCTGGCGTTGGAAGCGCAGGGCGTTTATGGGCAGGTGAACGGGATATTGTTTGATCTGGGTGTGTCTTCGCCGCAGCTGGATAATCCTGTGCGCGGCTTTAGTTTTTCTCGTGATGGTCAGCTGGATATGCGGATGGATACATCGCAGGGTGTTGATGCGATGAGCTGGCTTGCAAATGTCGGTGAAAAAGAGCTGGCAGACGTGTTATGGCAGTATGGAGAAGAAAAGTATTCCCGCCGCATCGCTAAAGCAATCGTGACGATACGTGAGGAAAAACCAATTACAACGACAGCGCAATTGGCGGATATCATTTTGCGTGCGACACCAAAACAAAAAGGTACGTGGGATAAACATCCTGCTACACGTAGTTTTCAGGCTATCCGCATTGCTATTAATGAGGAATTAACCGACTTGCAGTTGGGGTTAGCACAGGCACTCGCGGCATTAGCGCCTGCTGGACGATTAGCTGTCATCAGTTTTCATTCGTTAGAAGACCGTATAGTGAAGCAATTTATGCGATTGCAAGAGAAAGGATTGGAGTTGCCACGCGGTTTGCCTGTGAAGGGGTCGCAGCATGAAGCCAGCCTCAGGATAATAGGCAAGCCGGTTAAACCCGGTTTACATGAGACTAACATCAACCACAGGGCACGTAGTGCCATTTTACGCATAGCGGAGAAACGATCATGAACGCGGCAGCTCGCTTAGTTCATCAAGGTGTATTATCTCGTCATTTGTTACTGACCTATCTGTTAAGCAGACGTCAGGTTGCATTGTTGATGCTGACATTGACGGTAATATTATCAGCATTAAGTGTCGTCTATGTGACACATGTAACGCGTGGAATGCATGCAGCCTATCAACACAATTTAATTGAGCAGGATCATTTGCATGTGCAGCGCAGCCAGCTTTTACTCGAGCGCGGAGCATGGATGATGCAGGCACGTATCCAGCAGCTTGCTGAAAAGCAATTGGGTATGGCAGCACCTGAACATAAATCCATCGTTATCGTGCGAGAGTGAACATAGGGTTGTGAGCCGTAAGCAGCATGTTGTTATAATACCCTGGCGTTTTTATTTTACTGTAGCATTGATCGTGTTTG
>CAZOVT010000044.1:0-9106 GCA_964583565.1 uncultured Coxiellaceae bacterium | reverse complement strand
TGCAGTGATTTGTCTTGCCTTGCGCGTTTTTTCCCTCGCTATTCTTGACCAGCATTTTTTACGTAAACAGGGCGATGATCGTGAGTTACGCATGGTCAGCTCGCCGGCATTCCGCGGCATAGTGATGGATCGCAACGGTTTTCCGCTTGCTGTCAGCGCAAAAGTGAATTCCGTCTGGTTAAATCCTCAGGAATGTATTTTATCAAGCGCGCAAACAAAAGCGCTCGCGGCACTGACAAACATTAAAACAGCCGATATTACCCGCTTGATTGAGCGTAATAAAAAACGTCATCGTGAATTTGTTTACTTAAAAAGAGGCTTGAATCCTGATATTGCAAAACAGATTAAATCGCTAGCGATACCTGGTGTTTATTTGCAGGATGAATACCGTCGTTTTTATCCTGAAGGGGAAGTAGCATCACATGTAGTCGGTTTTACTAACATTGATGATAAAGGTCAGGAAGGTCTCGAGCTTGCTTATGATAGCTGGCTGCAAGGTGAGCACGGCAAAAAGTGGGTGCTTAAAGATCGTTTGGGCCAGACAGTTTCAATCGTGCAGTCATTGCAGGATCAAAAGTCAGGTAGTGATTTAATTACCAGTATCGACAGGCGTATTCAATATCTCGCGTATCGTGAATTAATGAAGGCTGTCATTGCTGCCAATGCGCAGTCTGGTTCTGCTATTGTGCTGGATAGCAGGACGGGAGAAGTGCTTGCCATGGTAAATCAACCATCGTTCAATCCAAACAAGCGCGTTGCCTGGAAAGCAGATACGTATCGTAACCGGGCGGTGACTGATATTTTTGAACCGGGGTCGACTATCAAGGCGTTCAGTGTCGCGAGTGCGTTAGACAGCGGTAAATTTAAACCTGATACCGTTATCAATACCTATCCAGGCTGGATGCGGGTTGGGCGTAATATAGTAAAAGATGAGCATAGCAAGGGCCCGATGACAGTCAGACAAATCTTGCAGATTTCCAGCAATGTGGGCGTTACAAAAATGGTTCTGGGACTGCCGCCGAATCAACTATGGAGTTTGCTGCATCGAGTTGGATTTGGTGAAATTACCGGCATCGGTTTTCCCGGCGAGCAAAGCGGTGTGTTAGTGAAGCATGATCCCTGGGGAGCATTCACGATAGCGACGCTAGGTTTTGGTTATGGTATCTCAGTGACGCCGCTGCAGCTTGCCCGAGCTTATATGGTGCTGGCAAATCATGGGATGAAATTGCCTGTCTCCTTGCTGAAACTGGATACGCCGCCTCAAGGTGAGCAGGTAATGGATCCTGCGGTTGCAAATGAAATGTTATCATTGCTTGAGGCGGTGGTTGCTGGCAAAGGTGGAACAGGGAGAAAAGCGGATGTTCCCGGCTATCGCGTGGCGGGTAAAACCGGTACGGCGCTGATTGCAGGAGCAGGTGGTTACCAGAAGCATCATTATACATCGACCTTTATCGGTGTTGCGCCAGTGTCGAATCCCAGATTGGTGGTGGCTATCGTGATTTATGAGCCGTCAGGCAAGTATTATTATGGGGGTGATGTGGCAGGACCTGCATTTGCAAAAATCATGGAGGGTACTTTACGCATACTGTCGGTGCCGCCGGATGCAGAACAAAAAACAGGTAATTCATGAAACGACTCTCAGTTTTATTAAAAGATGTAAGTAGTGTGTCTGCAGAAGCAGACCGGGATATTTCAGGTTTGACACTGGATAGCCGGCAAGTAATGGATGGTTATTTATTTCTGGCAGTTAAGGGAACGCAGCTTGCTGGCGGCCGCTTTATACGCGATGCAGTGACGCGCGGGGCGGCAGCGGTATTAATTGATGCTGATACGACAAGTGAAACGATTAGATGGGAACAAGGTGTACCAGTGATTGCTGTCGCACAACTGCAGAAAAAAATGCATTTGCTGGCGGCGGGTTTTTATGATCATCCTGCAGATAAATTAAAGTTAATTGGTGTGACTGGAACGAATGGTAAAACATCTTGTACGCATTTTATTGCCCAGATTATGCAGTCACAACAGATGCCCTGCGGTATTGTTGGTACGCTGGGTTGCGGTATGTATGGTGATCTGGTCGAAACAGGATTAACAACGCCTGATGTCGTAACGCTGCAAAAGAAACTGGATGACTTTGTGCAGGCAGGTGCGAAAGTGGTTGCGATGGAGGTGTCATCGCATGGTATTGATCAGGGACGTGTTGATGGATTGGCGTTTGATATTGGTGTCTTTACTAACCTGACGCAGGACCATCTCGATTATCATGGCACGATGGAAGCCTATGCAGACGTTAAATTTCGTTTTCTGAATGAGTTTTCGGTTAAACATCTTATTATTAATGCGGATGATGCTTGTGGCGCCAGTTGGGCTGCCAGACTGGCAGAGCATCGATCTGTTTATACATTCAGTGTTAGCAAGCTGGAAACGGCTGCAGAAAATGCCATTTATTGTGAGAACGTCAAACTTAAATTGACTGGTATTCAGGCGAATGTCTGCACACCGTGGGGGCATGGGCAGTTAGTCTTGCCGCTGGTTGGACAATTTAATTTAAGTAATGCACTGGCATCACTGGCGGCATTGTGTATTAGCGGTATCCCGCTGCCAGCTGTGTTGACAGCGTTCAGACAGATTAAGCCGGTTCCCGGGCGCATGCAGTCATTGGGCGGCAATGGTAAACCGGTTGTGGTGGTGGATTATGCGCATACCCCGGATGCACTCGAAAAAACATTGCAGGCATTGCGGCATCATACACCCGGAAAATTGATTTGCGTGTTTGGCTGTGGCGGTGACAGGGATCCAGCAAAACGTCCGCTAATGGCAAAAATTGCTGAAAGCGGGGCTGACCGGGTGTTTGTCACTAACGACAACCCGAGGCGCGAAGACCCTGAAAAGATTTTACACGACATTATGCAGGGGTTTGGGCATCCTTCTGCAATTGAGGTTGAGCTTGATCGTGCAAAGGCCATCCAGAAAAGTATACAATCAGCGGCAGCGAGTGACTGTGTCCTGATTGCTGGTAAAGGGGCGGAGCATTATCAGCAAATAGGGGATAACAGGATTCCTTTTGATGATGTGGTGTGTGCCGAGGAATGGCTGGCTAAAAATGAGGCACTTGAGAAATAGTCGAAATTTAAATGGAGTATGCATATGTTATTGTGGTTGAGCGGCTGGCTGTCATCGTGCTTTCATTTTTTTCATGTATTTCAATATCTTACGCTTAGAGCTATATTGAGCACCCTGACTGCGCTGGCATTGGCGCTGTTTTTTGGCCCCTGCATTATTCACTGGTTGAGTTCGCTGCGTGTCGGACAGGTTATCAGGGATGATGGACCAAAAAGCCACTTGAGCAAGGCTGGTACGCCAACGATGGGCGGCACATTGATTCTGGTTGCTATTACGTTGAGTACACTGCTCTGGGCGGATCTTGCGAACCGGTATATATGGCTGGTGCTGGTTGTGACACTGGGTTTTGGTGCAATTGGATTTTGGGATGATTATCGCAAGCTGGTGTTAAAGCATAGCCGCGGCATGCCGGCGCGGCAGAAATATTTTTTTCAATCGTTGTTGGGATTTGGCGCCGCCCTTTATCTGTATTTAACAGCGACACTCCCTGTTGAAACCAATCTGGTGATTCCGTTTTTTAAAAATATTATTGTGACGATGGGGCCTTTATATATTTTACTTGCTTACTTTGTCATTGTTGGCTCGAGTAATGCGGTTAATTTGACGGATGGACTCGATGGTCTGGCTATTATGCCGGCTGTTATGATCAGTGCAGCGTTAGGTGTGTTTGCCTATGCGACAGGAAACAGTCTTTATGCAGTATATCTTGGTATTCCTTATGTGCCAGGTACTGGCGAAATGGTTGTGTTTTGCGGAGCACTGGTTGGCGCTGGATTAGGATTTCTCTGGTTTAACACCTATCCCGCTCAGGTTTTTATGGGTGATGTCGGTGCGCTTGCGCTGGGTGCCGCGCTGGGGCTGGTTGCTGTGATTGTGCGTCAGGAAATCGTCTTTTTTGTGATGAGTGGTATTTTTGTGTTGGAAACAGTATCGGTTATTTTGCAGGTGGCTTCTTTCAAATTAACAGGGAAACGCATTTTTAAAATGGCACCGATACATCATCATTTTGAATTAAAGGGCTGGCCGGAACCGCGGGTGATTGTTCGTTTCTGGATTATTAGTTTTGTGTTGGTTATGTGCGGGCTGGCGACATTAAAGCTGCGATAAGAATAATAAACGAGTGAGTGCTGTCATGAAACATACTGAAAAAGGTTTGTATGTCATTGTGGGTCTGGGTGCGACGGGATTGTCTTGCGCACGATTTTTAGCGGCGCAAAAAATCGCGTTTGCCATGATGGATACACGTCCCAATCCTCCTCAGTTAGCTGCTTTTCAGGCAGATTATCCAGATGTACCTGTTGTGCTTGGCGGATTGGACGCAGACATGCTTGGTGCTGCCGAAACAATAGTCTTGAGTCCTGGTATTGCTTTGCGTGAGCTGGTGATTGCTGCGCAAATTCAAAAGGGCATACCTGTTATTGGTGATATTGAATTGTTTGCGCGGTTTGTGCGTGCGCCAGTGATTGCGATTACCGGTACAAATGCAAAAAGTACCGTGACGACGCTGATTGGAAAAATGGTGGAGGCGGCGGGTTACCGTGTCGGGTTGGGCGGGAATCTGGGTATTCCTGCGCTGGATCTGCTTAAGCCAGACCAGCATGACGATGTTTACGTGCTTGAGTTATCCAGCTTTCAGCTTGAGACAACGGATTCATTAGCGCCAGCAGTTTCAACCGTCTTGAATATTACACCTGATCATATGGACCGCTATGATACTGTCGCAGATTATGCATCAGCGAAGCATCGTATTTATCGTCATAGCAAGGTTGCGGTTTGTAATCGTGATGATTCAGCAACCGATACAAATGATTCTACCGTCACCCGCAAGATTTTTTTCACGCTAGGTGTGCCGCGACAAGAAGAATTTGGTTTGCGTGAACAGGATGGTGTGATTTATCTGGCACATGGCGATAACTTATTGATGGCAGTTAAACAGCTGCCGATACCTGGTCGTCATTATCAGGCGAATGCACTTGCTGCATTGGCGATTGGATTTGGGTTTGGACTGCCGTTTGAACCGATGTTAAAGGTGCTGCGTGAATTTACTGGACTGCCGCATCGCTGCCAGCTGGTGCGCGAGCGCAATCATGTTAAATGGTATAACGATTCCAAGGGAACAAATGTTGGTGCGACGCAGGCGGCAATTGAAGGATTAGGCGGCGATATTGATGGGCGCTTAGTGTTAATTGCTGGTGGAGTCGGTAAAAATGCCGATTTTTCTGGTCTGGTGCCGTCTATGGTGAAATATGTTCGTCATGTTGTGCTGATGGGTGATGCGGCCAATGAGCTGGCTCAAATCATTGGTGACCGTGTACCTTTATCATTGGCAGACAGCATGCAGGCAGCCGTAGAAGAAGCTGCAAAACAGGCGCAGCCGCATGATTGTGTCTTGTTGTCACCCGCTTGCGCCAGTTTTGATATGTTCAATAACTATGAACATAGAGGCAGGGTGTTTACAGAGATAGTTCAGAAACTTTAATAATACGTGTGTCATGTTTTATTTTCCTTAACAGCGCTTTTTTTACCTCGTGCCAGTTAATATCCATCACCACGGGCACCATGTTGTCATCATCTTCTTTAGAGACAAATAACTGGTCATCGGTTAGCTCACCGATAAACGGTTTTAAGCGGACTTTCGTTCATCATCCAGATGGAGTATGTCATTGGCAATTAGGGTTGCAAGCAGCTCAAAATATTATCAGGATTAGCTTAATAGAGGCTTAAGGGGGCTTCGGGTACGATTTCTTGTTGGTGCAACTGGTACATGAAAACATAGCCTTCCTATTTACTCCTTTTGCCCATTTGCTTTGCAGATCCACCACGTCTCGGTAATAATAGATAAATTTCTAGGTCAGGTGCGAGCCCATGCGTTCTTATACCAAGCCCCATTTTGCGGCAACAGGACCTGCTTATTATGATAAGTGGTTTGTCTTTGCTGCTATTTCTATTGTGTCTCTTGGTGTGTTGATGATGACGTCCGCGTCCATTGTCGTTTCGGATAAACTGACGCATCAACCGTTTTATTACCTGATCAAACAGCTGATCTTTCTGGCGCTCGGTATTACGCTGGGTGGATTAATCATGCAGTGGAAAATCGATGTATGGGAAAAGTGGGGCGGTGTTATTCTGCTTGGCATCATTTTTCTGCTGGCATTGGTTTTGATCCCCGGGATTGGGCATCGTGTGAATGGCAGCGCGAGATGGATAGGGTTTGGGCCGCTGGGTTTTCAAGTGTCAGAATTGGCAAAATTTGCTGTTGTTGTTTATATGGCAGGGTATTTATTTAGACGGAATGATGAAATCCGGCATTACCTGAAAGGATTTTTGAAGCCCATGCTGATTTTGGGTTTGATTGCCTTGCTGCTGCTGCGAGAGCCTGATTTTGGTGCAACGGTTGTGGTGGTGGCCACTTCGCTGGGAATGATGTTTTTAGCTGGCATGCGGGTTCGGCATTTTGCGGTACTGTTTTTACTGGTGCTGGGTGCTTTAGCGGCTATTGCAGTATCCGCGCCTTATCGGCTGGCCCGATTAACCAGCTTCCTGAATCCGTGGGAAAGACCATTTGATACCGGCTATCAATTGACACAATCGCTGATTGCTTTCGGGCGCGGCGGCTGGTTTGGTGTTGGGTTAGGAAAAAGCATTCAGAAAATGTTTTATCTGCCTGAAGCACATACAGATTTTCTTTTTGCTGTCATCGCTGAAGAGCTTGGCCTGGTGGGAATGCTGCTGGTTATGTGTCTGTTCACCTTGCTGGTTATCCGGATCTTTATCATGGGGCGGGATGCCCAGCGTCTGGGGCGTCATTTTGCTGGTTTTCTGGCTTACGGTTTCGGGTTGTGGCTCTCTATTCAGTTTATAGTGAGTATCGGTGTTAATTCCGGTTTACTGCCAACGAAAGGACTGACATTGCCGTTGATGAGCTATGGTGGCAGCAGTGTATTAGTGAATTGTGTCGTAATTGCGGTATTATTGCGTATCGATTACGAAAACCGCCTTGCGGCGTTAGGTGTGGCTGAATAAAAAATGACAACGACCCAATCTTTCAAGCGAGTCCTCATTATGGCTGGCGGTACTGGCGGCCATGTGTTTCCGGGCCTGGCACTGGCCAAATGTTTGCAGCAGCAAGGCATTGAGGTGCATTGGCTGGGTACAGAGCGTGGTCTGGAGGCAAAACTGGTGCCGGACAATGGGTTCAAGCTGCACCGGGTATCCATTAGTGGGCTGCGCGGCAAAGGTGTTGTTGCGCTGTTGGCTGCGCCTTATAAAATTTTAACTGCCATTTGCCAGTCTATGCGGGTGATCCGTAAAATCCAGCCGGACATCATTGTCGGTATGGGTGGATTTGTGAGCGGCCCAGGCGGGATAGCCGGCTGGCTGAGCAGGTGTCCGCTGGTTATTCATGAGCAGAATGCAAAGGCCGGGATAACGAATAAGGTGCTGGCAAGATTTTCAAGGCGTGTGCTGGAGGGGTTTCCTCAAGCGTTTGCACCCAATGCGAAAGTGGTGGTGACTGGCAATCCAGTTCGTGCGGATATAGAGGCGATGCTGCCGCCGTCCGGCAGGCTTGTGCCGCAGCGAGGCCGGTTCCGGCTGCTGGTGCTGGGGGGTAGTCTGGGGGCAAAGGCGTTAAATGACTTGCTGCCGAAAGCGCTTGCACAGCTGGGAGAAGATGAACGTCCGGAAGTGTGGCATCAAACCGGCGAGAAGCATGTTGAAGATGTAAAAAAAGCCTATGAATCAATTGGATTGACAGCAAATGTTCAACCGTTTATTCAGGATATGGCGGCAGCCTATTCCTGGGCAGATATGGTATTATGCAGGGCGGGTGCGTTAACAATCGCTGAGTTGTGTGCAAGTGGATTGGGAGCGGTGCTTGTTCCCTATCCGTATGCGGTGGATGATCATCAGACAGCCAACGCAGATTATATGGTGCGCAGCGGTGCTGCTTTGTGCGTCCAGCAGGCGGAGCTGACAGATGCACGTCTGACAGAGATTATTCGAGAGTTTGCGCAGGCACCGGAAAAGCGATTATCGATGGCGCAGGCGTCGTATGCATTGCGCAAAGTTAATGTTGCGGAAACGATAGCAAAAATTTTATTTGATTTATGAGGGCTGGTCATGCCCGCGCATGACGATTGCCACCCCTGCGAACAAAGCTTGCCCCCGCGCAGGCGGGGGTTCATTTTTGATATTTAGAGGAGACACGCTTTGAGTTGGATGTTTGAAATGGGACATATTAAACATGTCCATTTTGTGGGTATAGGCGGCGTTGGTATGGCTGGCATCGCGGAAGTATTGCTGCGTCAGGGATTCGTTGTGTCTGGCTCAGACGTGAATGAAAATGCGCTGACTCAATGGCTGCGTGTGATGGGTGCGACGATTTATCACGGACATGATGCGGCCAATATTCAGCATGCGGATGTGATTGTCAGGTCATCGGCTGTGGACTGGAATAACCCGGAGTTTGTCGCGGCGCGTCAGGCGCGGATTCCCATTGCCCAGCGTGCTGAAATGCTAGGCGAAATTATGCGTTTTCGTTACGGCATTGCTATTTCTGGTACACACGGTAAAACAACAACAACGAGTTTGATTACCAGTATTCTGGCCGAAGCAGATCTGGACCCGACGTTTGTGATAGGCGGCAGGTTAAATAGCGTCGGCAGTAATGCGCGGCTGGGGCGCGGGCGTTACCTTGTGGCGGAAGCAGATGAAAGTGATGCTTCATTTCTTTTTCTTAAACCAATGATTTCAGTTGTAACAAATATCGATCAGGATCACATGACAACGTATGCGGGCGATTTCGAGCGTTTGAAATCGACTTTTGTCGAATTCCTTCATCAGCTGCCGTTTTACGGATTGGCAGTGATGTGTCTGGATGATCCGATTGTACGGGAAATCATACCGCATATCTCAAGGCCTATTTTGACGTATGGTTTGACCGCTGATGCAGATTTTAATACCCGGCATTACACCACATCAG
>CAZOVT010000043.1:1918-12752 GCA_964583565.1 uncultured Coxiellaceae bacterium | reverse complement strand
TTGAAGTGAGTGGTTTCACCATTATTTATATTGAAGCTATGCCAGTTGATGACGGCTTTTTGAGAAGCTTGATTGATGGTGGTGGTATTGGGTGTTTGTTGAATGGAAACATTACCGGCAGCGACATTATTAACAACGGGATTCGCAAACGCAGAGCATGTTAATAGGACCGCAACGCCGCATACTGCAAGCCGCCGCAAGCCAAGCCAAGCCAAGCCAAGCCAAGCCAAGCCAAGCCAAGCCAAGCCAAGCCGTATTGAAAGACACTCTGGATACTCCGTCAAGCAATCTGCTAAACCACTGCATACCTGCTCCGCTCAACTGTTTTTAGTTATTTGTCACTTGTTTGTACATTGTATGCACAATTAAGTGCTCCTTTTCTTAAGTGTAGTCGAGATTTGGGAAATTGCCAGTTTATAAAATGGTTATTAATCAACATGTTGGTAGCATCATGCAAGCTAGCGGATTGCTTCACTAAAAATGTTTGGTGTTTGTGAACGCAGCGTCAGGGGTCCCACTGGGGGATGGGTGACGCGAGTACACAAACACCAAACATTTTTAGTGAATCAATGTACCCGCATTAATGTGATGGATGGGTCCCCGCCTACGCGGGGATGACAAAATAGTAAGCGGGGGTGACAGATATTCAAAAATCTAATCTTGCTTTTTCTTGCGGACGCGCTTTTTCTTTTTAGCTTTACGGTCAGGTTTAGGCTGCTGACCGCCGGAGCGTGATCGATTCGATTCAGGCTTCTTGCCATGTTTATGCCTGGATTTATTCGCGCCCACAACACGCGCACCTTCAGCCAGCACAAAATCAATCTGGCATTGATCCAGATCCACACGTGCGACTTTAATTTTAATCGGGTCACCGATACGGAACATGCGTCCCGTGCGGCCGCCTAATAACGCATGTTTAACAGGATCGAACTGATAATAATCATCCGGCAGCGTACTGATATGCACCAACCCCTCGACATATACATCTGCCAATTCCGCAAATACGCCAAAGTTAGTCACACCTGAAATAACACCCTCAAATTCCTGACCGACCTTATCCATCATGAATTCACATTTCAGCCAGTCTTTGACTTCATTTGTGGCATCATCTGCACGGCGCTCCGTCATCGAGCAATGCTCACCCGCTCTCGCGAGTGCACCATCATCTGCCTGTGGTTTTTTATTTACTAACAAATGTCGTATCGCACGATGCACTAATAAATCAGGGTAACGTCGTATCGGCGACGTAAAGTGTGCATAAGCATCATAGGCCAGACCAAAGTGGCCCCGGTTGTCAGGACTGTAGATCGCCTGACTCATTGAGCGCAGCAAGAGAGTTTGTATCATGCTGAAATCTGCCCGTTCCTGTATCGCACGCAGAATATGCGCATAATCACCCGGCACCGGCTCCCGGTGCCCCGGCATTTTCAATCCCATTTCATTCAAAAATTTGCGCAGATCATTTAATTTTTCATCTGTCGGGCCTTCGTGTACCCGATATAATCCCGGCTGTTTGTTTTTATCCAGAAATTTGGCGGCGCAAATATTCGCGCTTAACATGCATTCTTCAATAACGCGGTGTGAATCAAAACGTTCGTATGGAACAATCTTTTCAATTTTACGGTCCTTGCCATACACAATTCTGGTTTCAGGCATATCAAAATCAATTGCGCCTCTGGTCTTGCGTGCTTCTTTCAATACATGAAACAAATCATACAACGCCGTCAAATGCGGTACGACAGAAGCAAATTGCTCACGCATGCGGCGGTCATTCTTTTCCATCATGGCATGCACTTGATTGTAGGTAAGACGCGCATGCGAATAAATAACACCTTCCGCAAATTCATAATGTGAAATTCTGCCTGATGGCTGGATTGTCATTTCACAAACCATCACCAGCCTGTCAACTTTTGGATTCAGCGAACATAAATTATTGGATAAGGCTTCCGGCAGCATGGGAATCACTCTTGCCGGGAAGTAAACAGAATTACCGCGCTTGTAAGCTTCTCTATCTAATGGTGTGTTCGGCCGGACATAATGGCTGACATCGGCAATCGCCACATACAATAGCCAGCCGCCTTTATCACGCGGCTCACAATAAACAGCATCATCAAAATCTCTGGCATCTTCGCCATCAATCGTCACAAATGGTATTTTTCGATAATCCTTACGGCCTTTGATATCCGCTTCAGTCACGTCTGCCGGAAACCGGGCGGCATCTTCCAATACATCATCAGGAAATATATAGGGTAGTTCATGGCCGCGTATCGCCACATTAATTTCCATGCCAGGCGCCATATGATCGCCTAACACTTCTACCACTTTACCGAGTGGGCGGGCATGAATAGACGGCTGCGCCGTCACAGCCGCCACCACCATCTGGCCTTCTTCTGCGCCATTCCGGTCATCCGGCGGAATCAGAATATCCTGCGTAATACGTTTATTTGTCGGCTCGATATAAGCAACGCCAGATTCAATATGAAACCGGCCAGTGACCTGCTGCGTATTGTTTTCCAATACTTCCACAATGGTTGCTTCACGGCGTCCACGTGTATCAATGCTGGATACACGAGTCAAGACACGATCCCCATGAAATACACGGCGCATTTCCCGTGGGCTCAGGAATAAATCATTGCCGCCAAGGTCAGGCTCTACAAAACCAAAACCATCTTTATGTCCAATAACACGCCCTGCGATTAATTCCATACTTGCCAGCGGCCCGTAGGCACCCTTGCGATTTTTTAATAGCTGGCCGTCGCGGCACATAGCAATTAGCCTCCGGCGCAGCGCTTCCTGCTGCTCGGGCGTTTGTATCTTTAATTCATCAGCCACCTGATCATATGTTGCCGGCTTACCGCGTTCGGCGAGATATTCAAGAATAAATTCACGACTTGGGATGGGATTCTCGTACTTTTGAGCTTCCCGCTCGGCGAATGGATCATTTTTATTTTTAAACGTTGACATCTATAAACCTATCACTGCCCTTTGGGCATCATACACTTCTAACAGCATTCTCGTCCATTGAGCTAAAAATCTTCAATCAAGATTGAGAATAAGCGCTAACTGCTCCGTTTGCAATGCCTATAGAAGAAATAAATATCACCGAAACAGATGAAGGTTAATATTTGATCAGTTTTTACTCTAAATCAAGATATTTAAGCATTCGTTAATTTTTGGCGGGTAAGCTGGATAGATAATAATAAGGAGACCTGCCATGAACAGCTCTTTCAAGGGATCGATCATCAAACCACTTTTCGCTGAAGACATCCGACAATTCATAGCAGCCAAATCCGTCATCATTGATGACAAAACCAAACGCAAAATCGAAGCCGTCTCCAGGCCAAACAGCCCATACGGCAAAATCAACCGCCTCATTGTTGAGTTTAATACCGCCAGACAGATTTGCAGTTTATTACCCGGACTAACCAGAAAACAGCGCGAAGAGTTATCCAGACTGGTCGAACTTGAAAAAGAATTCAAGCAACGCCATCAGCAAAAGCAGGCCAAACCTGATGATTATAAAAATTTTATTGCCGTTCAACGTAAAATTCTACCATTAGATCAAACAGTGACGTGGTGGAATAGCAATCACGAAACATTCATGAACGATGATTTTTGGAAAAAATTAAATAACACCGCAAAAATGCAAAGTAAAAATCACAAAGAGTCTGAATCAGAAAAACGTAAACGCCTGCACAAACTAGTCGATATCAAGGAAGACTATAATAATTATCAAGCTTACTATGCCTATTCAAGCGAAGATTTAATTGATTTACATCATCGCTTTGTTTTACCGCTTGAAAACGCGGTAAGAAATCTTGTGCTGCATCACGCCAAGCAGAAAAAACCCTATCATGCGGTGATTGTTGAGTATTTATCTTCTCTATTACGAACACTGGAAGATGAAAATAAATTAATGATTTATTCGATGGCATATCGTTTAAAATGTGCTGACTATTTCAAAAGTAATAATTGCGATGATTTAATGGCATACACTCTCTCCCGTGTATATCATCATGCCAACATTCCAAAGCAGGATAACAAAATCACGCCCGCCAGACGGTCAGGGTTAACACCGGATCAGATAAAATTATTCTGCAGACTTATCCAGGAACATGCCAAATCACATCCCGATGACGCACTGATTCAAAGCAAACTTGAAGAGCTGTCTGACTACTTTTACCCATCAAAACAAGCTTCCGATAAAAAGCTCAAACGTGCCAACTCTGAAGAACCCGTACAAAAACCGGAGCAACACCCTGCTACTATACTAACACAGCACCACTCTGACCTTGGCCATTTAATTTTATCCATCGAAGATGCCGTCAATACAATCAACAATAGCGACGCAATCAATACCAGCAATCTGGGTGAATTTATCGCACAATACGAAGCAACCATATTAACAACAACAGAACTATTACTATCAAGCAACAGCACCGCTTTTGATTTTAAAACATTACTGCTTTGCAGCAATGCCTTGTACAGCTTCCTCTGCCCGCGCATCAAGGGTATGCTTCTAGCGGCAAACGGCAATGAAATCGAAAACAATCCACACTGGTATCATCTTGCCAATCATCTTGGCAGCCACCACAGTATGCAAAACATGCTGGAAACCATACCCATACAAGGTACGTCGCCTCAATTTAAGGAAGTACTGCGGTTTTCAACTCACTTTGCGCGGGTAAAACACAAACTTAATCATTCAATCAAGTCCAGCCTCCTAAAAGAAGCTAATATTTCTATCGCACCTGATAATAACAAATCATTCCCTGATTTTTTACAAACACTTAGCAGCCAGCAATTACTTGACTTCTGGTCAGTCTGCGCCAAAAAACTTAAAACAAATCACGTCATCTCACCTTATGATCCATTATATGCGTTAAAAATGGCAAAATACCTGACGCATGCATCCAGCATCATCTACACCAAAGCACAGAATGACCATAGGCTAAGGGAAAAATTCATTCGAATGCTCCCCATCCTGAACACCATCAGAGCCGATATCAACACTTGTTTGCAAAAACAAGCCCGAAGCACGCAATTTCATTATCTTTTTAGCGGCCAGATGAATGCTGATACCATTTTAAATCCCGTTATCAACGTTATTGATAAAATCCTGACGCTGCAGTTGAAATACAAGCTGGAAAGCTATATTAAAAATTATGCTAACGATGAAGCTAAACTTGCTGTCTTGATGACATTGCGTAACAAACTAAATGACGTTATTGAAGGCCGGCAACACTCACAATCACTTCCAGATACCATCGACACCATTGTCAAAGAAGCTGCGGATAACAAAGCTGTGCACTCTTACCCTTTCAATAGAAGTCTGCAAAATTTTTCCGCTTTGTCCAAGCAGTATTTTGCCGGTGACAATGAACGTGTCTTCACCAAGCATCCTGAAAAAATCTGTTCGC
Organism: uncultured Coxiellaceae bacterium; assembly: GCA_964583565.1. Taxonomy (GTDB): domain Bacteria; phylum Pseudomonadota; class Gammaproteobacteria; order DSM-16500; family DSM-16500; genus Aquicella. Next base: position 7,332 of record CAZOVT010000043.1, on the reverse strand, counting down.
TTTTAGGATAGAGAGTATGGTTTAATTTAGGCAGGTAAAAGGAGTTATTAAAATGCGCCACACGTTATATATTGCCGTCATGTTATCGTTAACAACACTGTTCGCAGCCTGTTCTTCGCTCAACTCACCCAGCGAGCATCACCGGTCACTGTGCGCCACATTAAAAAGCCAGCTCTTGTTTAGCGGCGGCACCAGCGACACACGCCGCGCCAATATTGAAAATTCGGAGCTGCTTCGGGCGCAGCAGATGTACGATAAAAACAATTGTTAAACCGCTACCGCACCCTTGATGTGTGCATGCGCCTCATATTCCAGTATGTCGATATCATCGAACTGATAATCAAAAATAGAGGCTGGCTTGCATTTTAAGTGTAATCGGGGCAATGCATACGGTGTACGGGTCAATTGCAATGCCACCTGTTCCATATGGTTCTGGTAGATATGACAGTCGCCGCCTGTCCAGACAAACTCACCTGGTTCCAGATCACATTGCTGGGCAACCATGTGTATCAGCAAGGAATAAGAAGCAATGTTAAAGGGAACACCCAAAAATGAATCTGCCGAACGCTGATATAACTGGCACGACAGGCGGCCATTCGCCACATAAAACTGAAACATCATGTGACATGGCGGCAGCGCCATTTTATCCAGTTCACCGACATTCCAGGCATTCACGATCAAACGCCTTGAGTCAGGATTCGTTTTAATTTGACTGATCAATTCACTAATTTGATCAATGACACGCCCATCTGCTGTTTTCCAGGAACGCCATTGCTTGCCATAGACCGGGCCCAGATTACCCTCTTTATCTGCCCATTCATCCCAGATACTCACGCCATTCTGCTTGAGGTAGCCAATATTGGTATCGCCGCTCAAAAACCATAATAATTCATGAAAAATGCTTTTCGTGCTGAGTTTTTTTGTTGTCAGCAATGGAAAGCCGTCACGCAAATCAAACCGCATCTGATAACCAAACACGCTTTTGGTACCCACACCTGTGCGGTCTACTTTATTCACTCCGTGAGTCAATACATGCTGCAAATAATTGAGATATTGTTTCATTATTTAGTTTCTCTCCTGTATGCCGTCACGATTAAAGCAATACCCACCAACACCAGTGGAATAGATAATAGCTGCCCTTCTGTCAACCAGCCGAAGGCAACATAGCCAATCGGCGCGTCTGGCTCACGAAAAAATTCAATGCTGCAACGAAACAAACCATATCCAATCGCAAACACTCCCGATACAGCACCCACCGGGCGCTTTTTGCCCGAGTACAGCCACAACACAATAAACAAGACTATTCCTTCGAGGAAAAACTCATACAACTGTGAGGGATGCCGTGGCAGTGTATCAACATTCGGAAACACCATCCCCCACGGCACATCTGTCGCACGCCCCCATAATTCCCCATTGATAAAGTTGCCAATACGGCCAGCACCCAAACCAACGGGAATGACAGGCGCAATAAAATCTGTCAGTTCCAAAAATGACTTTTTGTATTTCTTCATTAATAACAGCATGGCAGCCAGCACGCCAAGCAAGCCACCATGAAAAGACATACCGCCCTTCCATAGCTGCAATAACAACCATGGATTGGCGAGCCACGCCTGCGTATCATAAAACAGCATATAGCCGACACGGCCGCCAACAATCGCACCCAAGGCTGCATAAAACACGATGTCCGAGGTTTCCTCTTGCGTAAATCCGCGTGGTGAGTAGCGCACACGCAGCGAAAGCAGCGCCCAGCCGCCTAAAAAACCAACCATGTACATCATGCCGTACCAATAAACCGGCCATGATCCAATATGAAATGCCACTGGATTTATTTCTGGATACATCAACATGTTTCTTATACCTTCTTATCGTCCTGCGCGAATCAAGTCGCCAAGACCCGCCTGCTCAAGAGCGTGCTCCATGTGTGAACGGATCATCACCGTGCTCTCCATGCCAAGCACCTCATTCAATAACCGCGCCGCTTTTTTACGTGTGACATGCCGCAGAATCCAACGTGCCCGGCCAATAGAAGATGCGTTCATACTCAATGAATCAAAACCTATTGCCATCAACAGCATCACCGCTACCGGATCACCCGCCAGCTCGCCGCAGATACTGACATGCTTACCTTCATTGTGCCCGCTTTCAACCACCTGAATCAAAGCACGTAATACGGCAGGATGCAGTGCATCATAAAGATTTGCTACACGCGGATTATTACGATCAACCGCAAGTATATACTGCGTCAGATCATTACTGCCGACTGAGAGAAAATCCACGCGCTTTGCCAATGCCCGCGCCATATAAACAGCAGAAGGTACTTCGATCATCACACCAATTTGCGGCATTTCAACATGATGGCCTCCATCACATACTTCCGTGTATGCCTTGCGTATCAAACGCATGGACTCATCCACTTCCGTCACGTCTGATATCATCGGCAGCATAATCCGCAAGTTATCGAGCCCCTCGCTTGCACGCATCATCGCACGCACCTGAGAAAGAAAAATTTCAGGGTGATCGAGTGTAATACGAATGCCACGCCAGCCCAAAAATGGATTATCTTCTTTGATGGGAAAATACGGCAGCGGCTTGTCGCCGCCAACATCCAGCGTTCTGATAATCACCGGCCTTGGCGCGAATGACATCAGCAGCTGCCGGTAAATGACGCGCTGCTCTTCGCCAGATGGAAAACGATCACGCACTAAAAATGGGATTTCGGTACGATACAATCCAACACCTTCCGCTCCCGTTTCTAACGAAATACCAATATCCGCGCCCAGACCAGTATTCACCATCAAATCCACACGATGGCCATCCAGCGTCACGGCTGGCAAATCCCGGATAGCATCCAGCTTGACGTCCAGCTTCTGCTCTTCAAGCACCAGACGCTGAAACTCAGCACGCAGTGCCGGTTTGGGTGACACATATATCTGGCCAAAATAACCATCGACAATGATTTCTTTTTCCTGCAGCTCATTGATGGGAATTTCACCGACACCCATCACCGTTGGAACACGCATCGCCCGCGCCAGAATAGCAACATGCGAGTTACCAGAACCGCGCATGGAAATCATGCCGGCAAGACAGCCGTCTGGTACTTCTGCCAGATCCGTCGCCGTTAATTCTTCACCAATCAAGATGGTGCGTTCAGCATAGTGTAGCGATGCCCGGTCATTCTTTTGCAAACAGGCGAGTACTCGCACCCCCAGATCTTTTATATCAGCGACACGATCGCGCATATATTCATTATCAAGACTTTCAAGCTGATTGATGTGTTCCTGGATCACATCCCGCAAAGCACCTGGCGCCCAGTTGCCTTCACGGATTTTTTTGATGACGGATTTGCCAAGATCGGAACTATCCAGAATACGCTGATACACATCAAATAAAGCGCGTTCTTCCGGCGGCAGACTCGGATGCAAACGTTCACTCAGAAGACGTATATCTTCTCTCACCGCCGCAAAAGCAAAATTAAGTAATTGTATTTCAGCTTCCATATCATCCGGTTTGCGGTCTGGCACAGAATCCAGATCGAAAGGTGCATAAACAATCACACCCGTACCCATGCCGATGCCTGGCGCACCCGGTACACCCGAATATACCATTTCATGCTGTTTACGCTTGCCTCCCTGCAATAGCTCCGCGAATGACCGCGTCGCTTCCGCATGCGCAATAATGGATGCCAGCTGAATCGCTAATGTAACAAGAAATGCTTCTTCTGACTCATCATAGCGCCGAGGCTCGCTCTGCTGCACCATCAGCACACCAAGCACCTGCCGATGGTAAATAATCGGTGCGCCAAGAAACGCACGGTATGCTTCTTCTTTCGCTTCCGCAACATGCAAAAAGCGCGGATGCTTCACTGCATCGTCAATATTCAGCGGCTCTTCCCGCTCGCCAACCAATCCGATTAACCCCTGATTAATGGGCACACGTATTTTGCCGACGGCTTTTGGATTTAATCCCTGTGTCGCCACCAGCACATATTCACTATGCTGTCTATCTAACAAAAAAATGGAACAAGCTTGTGTCGCCAGCGCATTGGCAACACGTTTGACCATAATATTCATTGCATCAGAAAAATCCTGGGCACTAGACACTTCTTGTATGATATGCCGCAGTATTGTTAGCATCGTCAACCGCCCGTTCCTGATTCTGGTTTCACTTCATCAAATTTCACCTGTGAACGTCTGGACACAGCCACTTTCGCAAATTCTTTTAACACCATCACATACACCCGCCGCTTAAACGCAACTACCTGCCTCAGCGGATGCCAATACGGCACCCATGCCCAGGCATCAAACTCGGGACTGCCATTGGACTGCAAATTAATATTCGCCTCTGTACTGACAAGGCGCAACAGGAACCATTTCTGTTTTTGCCCGATACACAACGGCTGGGCATAATGCCTGATCAGTTTTGCAGGCAAACGATAGCGCAGCCAACGGCGCGTGCTAGCCAGGATTTGCACATCCTCCGGGCTCAATCCTATTTCCTCTTTCAACTCACGGTACATTGTTTCTTCTGCTGTCTCCAGCTCCTTCATACCACCTTGAGGAAATTGCCATGCAGGCATACCGATACGTTTGGCAAAAAAAACCTGTCGCCTCTCATTGATCAGAATAATGCCAATTCCACATCTGTAACCTGCTTTATCAATCACGTTAGATCACCTATAATCGCTGCATTATTAATAGTGTATCATCTGCATTGTTCCAAATTATCACTCACTGATCAAACTATTAAATAGACTGACTGGCATATGACCTATCGATCCTGGTTTTTTCCTGCTATCACTGGCCTGACACTGGTCTGTTTTATCTTTTCTTTATCTAAAGGCAGTACAAATACACCCATCTACCAATTACTGTTCAACCAGCCGCCTGAATTCAGCAACATTATCTGGCAATTGCGTCTGCCAAGAATTGCTGCCGCCTTTGCCGCTGGCAGTTTACTGGCGCTTGCCGGCGCCCTGATGCAGCTACTATTACAAAACCCGCTGGCAGATCCTTACGCACTTGGTATTTCTGGCGGTTCAGCACTTTGCACGCTGCTGCTCATGCTGGCAGGTGTCAGCGGCGCCTGGCTGCTTGCGGGTGCATGGGCTGGCAGCTTGCTAGTCATTGCCTGTATCGTCATGCTAGGCAGACAGCATCAATGGCAAACTCACACGCTGCTCCTCTCAGGCATTGCTATTGCGTGCGGATTTTCTGCCGGTATCAGCTTTATCCTGCTTGTTGCCCCTGACAGCAGCCTGCATGGTATGTTGTTCTGGCTTAGCGGCGACTTGAACAATGCGCAATTCCCGTGGCTTGCATTGTGTATTTTATGCGCCGGCCTAATGTTATGCTGGCTGCTTGCACCTGGCTTCAACATTCTCAACCGGGGCGACAAAGAAGCCAGCGCACTTGGGT
>CAZOVT010000043.1:0-1908 GCA_964583565.1 uncultured Coxiellaceae bacterium | reverse complement strand
GGTTACACTGCCGACGCTATCGTATTGCACTCTATCTATTAAGCTCTCTTTTTACCGCAGCAGCGGTCAGTATCGCAGGATGTATTGGTTTTATCGGATTAGTCATTCCTCACATTACCCGTATGTTACTCGGATGCCAGCAACGTATTTTTCTGCCAGCCTGCGCCTTGCTCGGCGGCAGCCTGCTAATGCTGGCCGACACACTTGCCAGAACCATCATTGCACCGCAGCAATTACCTGTTGGCATCATGACCGCCTTCATTGGCGTTCCCGTTTTTATCTGGCTGTTAGCACGATGAAAAAACTATCGACTGTCAATCTCAGCCTGCATGCCCGGCAAAAGCAGCTTTGCCGGACACTTTCCCTGCAAATCCTGCCGGGTGATATTGTCGGTATTTTAGGTGCAAATGGATGCGGCAAAACGACTTTATTACATACACTGGCTGGACTGCATACGCCTCAATCAGGCAGCGTACTGCTCGATGACCAGCCATTACAGCATTATACCGCCAAAACACTTGCCCGCATCCGCGGCATCCTGTTTCAAGATACACATCATGGCCTGCCCATTTCCGTTAACGATTACTGCCTTGCCAGCCGCTACCCGCATCAACCATTTTTTCAACGGCGCCATGCTGATGATGTCTTGCTAATTGCTGATGTATTACAAAAAATGGAACTCACGCATCTTAAACAAACAGCTGTTACTCAATTATCCGGCGGTGAAAAACGCCGTCTGGCGATTGCCGCCTTGCTGATTCAGGCACCTTTTATTTATTTACTCGATGAGCCGACAAATCATCTCGACATCCGTCATCAGCTCAGCGTCATGCAGCATCTTGCATCACTTGCTGCCAGCAAACAGGCTTCCATTGTCATGACCCTGCATAACATCAGGCTAGCGCAAACTTACTGTTCCCGAATTGTCTTGATATTTCCCAACGGTGAAACGCGACAAGGCACACCGGACACCATGCTGACCCGAGCAAATTTGTCAGAGTTATATGGATGTGATGTTAATGCTATATTATACTGACACAGCTCAATGAGCACTCTTCTAAGGAACAGATAATATGTCTATCAACATTCTTGTCAACGGTGCATTTGGCCGCATGGGGCAAATCACAGCCAACGCCATTGAATCACATGCCGGTTTCACCTTGGTAGGACAAACAGGCCGCGAATATGATTTGCAAAAATCCATCAAAGACAGCAACGCACAAATTGTCATCGATTTCACCCATCCAGATTCTGTTTACAAGAATACCATGGCGATTATTGATGCCGGCGCACATCCTGTTATCGGCACCACTGGTTTAAAACCCGAACAAGTCCGTACCTTACAAGAAAAATGTGCCGAGCTGAAACGCGGCGGACTCATCGCACCCAATTTTTCATTAGGTGCTGTCCTGATGATGAAATATGCCCGTGAAATTGCAAAATACATGCATGATGTCGAAATTGTTGAATACCATCATGACAACAAAGCTGATAGCCCCTCCGGCACAGCATTGCGCACCGCTGACATGCTGGCTGAAACACTGCCAAAAAACAAAAAGACGACAAAAAAAATCATCGAAAATATTCCTGGTGCCCGCGGCGCGTCACATCACGGCATCCCTATCCACGCTGTACGACTGCCTGGCTTTCTTGCGCATGAGCAAGTCATATTTGGTGCCGCCGGCGAAACACTGACGCTGCGTCACGACAGCATTGACCGCGCCTGCTTCATGCCGGGTGTTTATCTGGCTTGCGAGAAAGTAATGCATTTGGACAAATTGATCGTGGGGCTGGAGAATGTTCTTTAACGTTGGATGAAAGTGACAGCCTAGTAGATTGATTCATTAAAAATATCTGGTATTTGCGTACTCGCGTCACCCATCCCCCAGTGGGACCCCTGACGCTGCG
>CAZOVT010000042.1:0-12960 GCA_964583565.1 uncultured Coxiellaceae bacterium | reverse complement strand
TCGTCGGGCTCATAACCCGAAGGTCGTAGGTTCAAATCCTGCCCCCGCTACCAAATAATCAGTAGCAAAACAGAAACCCCTTATGGGGTTTTTTGTTTATAGCAGTTCAAGAAATTGTTAAACCGGATTTTTTATTGGGTTGCCTAGTCATGAGAAAGCTGGATTCAGTATGGCATGACCGATTGAAGAGTTTAATAAATTCAATGGGTTATGATTTTTTCGGCAGCGAGGTGCAAGCACATGGCCGTCTCACGCTGTTTCGGATATACATAGATGGTCTGGATGGGTCGCCGCAGAAAGGCGTGACAGTGGAAGATTGTTCAAAAGTGAGTCGTCAGGTAGGTGCCATGCTGGATGTTGAGGATTTTATGCAGGGTCAGTATACCCTGGAGGTATCTTCTCCCGGCATAGACAGGCCATTGCTGGAGTTGGCGCATTATGCCAGGTATGTGGGCAGTCGAGTGAATATCAAGCTGCATGCCCCGCTTGAGGGACGGCGGCAGTTTAAGGGGCTGCTGGTGCGTGTTGAGGGTGAAAATATTCATGTATTAGTGGATGATGCGAAAGATGTAAGCATGCTGCCTTTTTCTACGATTGAAAAGGCTAATTTAATTGCAAATATTAGTTTTTGAAGTGTGAGGTCGCCATGAATAAAGAAATCTTGTTGGTCGTTGAGGCAGTATCCAACGAAAAGGGTGTGGATAGAGAGGTTATTTTTCAAGCGATTGAAGCGGCGCTTGAAATTGCTACGAAGAAAAAAGTGGATACCTCGGCGGATGCAGACGATGGGTTTGATGTTAAGGTCGTGATCGATCGTAAAACTGGCGATTATGCAACGTTTCGCCGCTGGTTGGTGGTGGACCATATTGTTGAAAATGATGAAGAGATACATCCGCAGTCTGTCATGTTGTTAAGCGAAGCTAAAAAACGTGATGCCAGTTTGAAAGTAGGTGATGAAGTGCTTGAACCGATGGAATCGGTTGAATTTGGCCGTATTGCAGCGCAAAAGGCTAAGCAGGTCATTATTCAAAAGGTGCTCGAAGCTGAGCGCGCTCAGATCGTGAATGCCTATAAAGAAAAGATTGGCCACTTGATTATGGGTACGGTGAAAAAAGTAACGCGTGATTTCATTGTGCTGGATCTGGGTAGTAATGCCGAAGCCATTTTGTCGCGCAGTGAAATGATTCCGCATGAAGCAGTCCGTACAGGTGATCGTGTCAGGGCATATCTCTATGATATCCAGTCTGATGGAACAAAAAGCCCGCAAATTATGGTAAGCCGTACGCGGCCAGAGATGCTGGTTGAATTGTTTAAAATTGAAGTGCCCGAGATAGGCGAAGAATTGATTGAAATCAAGGCAGCAGCTCGTGATCCGGGTTCGCGTGCAAAGATTGCGGTTAAAACCAATGACGGGCGTATTGATCCTGTCGGTGCTTGCGTGGGCATGCGTGGTGCGCGTGTACAGGCAGTGTCTGGTGAGCTGGGCGGTGAGCGTATTGATATTGTATTGTGGGACGATAACCCGGCACAGCTGGTTGTCAGTTCGATGGCGCCTGCTGAAGTGGCGTCAATTGTGGTGGATGAAGATACACACACAATGGATGTTGCCGTTAAAACAGATCAGTTGGCGCAGGCGATTGGCCGTCATGGGCAGAATGTTCGTCTTGCCAGCGACTTGACCGGCTGGACACTGAATGTGATGACGGAAGAAGATGCTCAGGCTAAATCACTGGCGGAAGGTGAAAAAATTCTTACTTTATTTAAAGACAAGCTGGGTGTTGAACAGGTTATAGCAGAGTCTCTGGTTAACGAAGGTTTTTCGTCGCTGGAAGAAGTTGCTTATGTGCCGGTTCAGGAGCTGCTGGATATTGATGGCTTTGATCAGACATTGGTAAATGGACTGCGTGAGCGGGCAAAGGCGGCGTTATTGACGCAGGCTATTGCGGAAGAGCAGGCGCTGGAAGTTGAGCCTGCGGCAGACTTGCTGGAAATGGAATTCATGGATAAGCATCTGGCGTATCTATTAGCCAGCCATGGCGTTGTGACGCGGGAAGATCTGGCGGAGCAGTCAGTTGATGATTTGCTTGAAATTGGCGAAATAAACAAAGAAACTGCAGCAAAGCTGATCATGACAGCGCGTAAAATATGGTTTGATGATGAAGCGGACAAGGCGTAATGATTTAAAAAGCCGGGAGGCAGGTTCGAGTGGTAAAAAAAGCAGTGAAAGATACTAAAAATGATGGCGTCTCAGTAAAACAATTTGCTGAAGAGATAGGCGTCAAACCAGAGCGTCTGCTTGATCAGTTTAAGGATGCGGGCATTAATTTTTCTAAAGTGGATGATCTGGTGACGCAGGAACAAAAGCAGCAGCTGCTTAAATATTTACAGCAACACCATGGTGCTAAGCAGGATGCGGTGCCGGATAAAATTGTGCTGCGGCGGGCAAAAACAAGTGAAATCAAGCTGGGCGGATCGCATGGCTCTGGCGGCAAGACGGTTAGCATTCAGGTGCATAAGAAACGTACTTATGTAAAACGTCCTGCTCTTGAAGAAGAAACGGCTGTAAAACCGGAGCAGCTGGCTGCTGTTCAGGATGGAGCGGAGAGTGTATCAGGCACAGTTGCTCATGCACAAAACCAGCCGCAGGTTGATGCTCAACCCGAAGCGGGTGTTGTAGAGCTGCCTGTTATGGATGCGGAGCAGACTGTTATTCAGGAAACAGCTGCCCCTGAATATGCGGAAGAAAAGCCAGCTGTCGTCGAGGGTGAAAAGTCAGAAGACGATAAAGCCAAGGCCGGTATAAAACGCAAAGAAAAACATCGCTCTCTAACTGAGATTGATGAGCAGGAAGCAGAACGGGCAAAGAAGAAAAAGAAATCTCGTGACACATCCACGCATGAAACCAATAAGAAATTTGAAGCATTGCTTGCGCGTGGCGCTGATTTGGGCCGGGTGTTCAAGCAAGTAGATGAAGATACCGTCGATGGTGCCTTTAGGCGCGGTGGTAAAGGAAGATTTTCTTCTCATGGCAAGGTGAAGACGCAGGCTTTTAACCGTCCGACAGCACCTGTTGTGCGTGATGTTGAAGTCCCTGAAACAATTAATCTTGGTGAGTTGGCGCAGCGTATGTCAGTTAAAGCCGCTGCGGTGATCAAGGTGATGATGAAGATGGGTGTCATGGCGACGATCAATCAAACGGTTGATCAGGATACAGCCATTTTAGTGGTTGAAGAACTTGGACATAAAGCGATACCAGTCAGTTCAGATGCAATTGAAGAACGTTTGCTGGAATCAGTTGCGGTTAAAGGTGATGCCGGATCGCGTCCGCCAGTGATTACGATCATGGGTCATGTTGATCACGGTAAAACAACGCTGCTTGATTATATTCGCACGGCAAAAGTTGCCGCGTCCGAAGCCGGTGGTATTACACAGCATATCGGTGCATATCATGTGCAGACCCAAAAAGGCACGATCACATTTTTAGATACACCGGGTCATGCGGCGTTTACCGCCATGCGTGCTCGCGGTGCCAAGCTGACAGATATTGTTGTGTTAGTCGTTGCTGCGGATGATGGCGTGATGCCGCAAACAATTGAAGCCATCCAGCATGCAAAAGCAGCGAATGTACCCATCGTTGTGGCTGTTAACAAGATGGATAAGCATGATATTGACCCTGACAGAGTGCGGACTGAGTTATCCAAATACGAACTGATTTCTGAAGAGTGGGGCGGTGATACGATGTTTGTGCCTATTTCCGCGAAAACGGGAATGGGTGTCGATAACTTGCTGGACTCACTGTTGGTGCAGGCAGAAGTATTAGAATTGAAAGCAGTTGTTGATTGCCCAGCGCGTGGTGTGGTGATTGAGTCGAGACTGGATCGCGGCCGAGGCGCAGTCATGAGCGTACTTGTACAGGAAGGAACGCTGCGCAAAGGCGATATTATTCTTGCTGGTCTGGAGTATGGTCGTATCCGTGCCTTGTTTGATGAAAACGGTAAACCAATTGATAGTGCCGGTCCTTCGATACCCGTTGAAGTGTTGGGATTGTCGGCGGTGCCTCAGGCTGGTGACGATTTTATTATTGTGCCGGATGAGAAACGGGCGCGTGAAGTTGCCGTATTCCGTCAGACAAAACATCGTGAAAACAGGCTGGTTAAGCAGACGCCAACGCTTGAGCTCATGATGCAGCAAATTGAAAGTGATAAAAACGCAGTGACACTTAATATTGTGTTGAAGGCGGATGTGTTAGGTTCCGCTGGTGCGTTGCAGCAGGCGCTGAATGAATTGACGTGTCCTGAAGTGAAGATAAACATTATATCAACAGGCATTGGCGGCCTTAATGAAGGTGACGTGAATCTGGCCATTGCGTCGAAAGCCATGATTGTCGCATTCAACGTGCGAGCCAATGTGGAAGCGCGAAAGCTGATCGAGGTGAATAAGGTTGACGTGCAATATCATAATATTATTTATGATGTGATCAACCAGGTGAAGAAGGTGATGAGTGGTTCGCTTGCGCCTGAAATTCACGAAAAGATACTGGGTCTTGCGCAGGTACGTGAAGTGTTCCGTTCATCTAAAACGGGCGCGGTTGCCGGTTGTATGGTGACAGAAGGTACAGTAAAACGTAATTTCCCTATTCGCGTGCTGCGTGAGAACGTCGTTATCTTTGAAGGTTCGCTCGAATCATTGCGCCGCTTTAAAGAAGATGCCTCTGAAGTTCGGCATGGCATGGAATGTGGTATTGCGGTGAAAAATTATAACGATATCAAGGCTGGCGATCAGATTGAATGTTTTGAGAAAATCGAAGTAAGACGTGAAATTTGAGGTTGGTATTGAATGAAACGTGGATTTGATCGTTCGCAACGTATAGCTGAGTTGATCAGGCAGGCGCTCGCTCAAATCCTGTTGCAAGAGATGGGTGATGAGCGCTTTCGTCTTGTGATGGTTACTGACGTCACCGTGTCGCGTGATATGTCTTATGCGAAAGTTTATATTAGCGTGTTGCTTGATGATGAAAGCAAGATCAAGGAAATCGTTGATGCGCTGAATAAGGCTGCTCAGGCTATACGCTATAATCTTGCCCGTGCCGTCAAACTGCGCGTCACACCCGAGCTGAAATTTGTGTATGATGAATCGACCGCGCGAGGTTTTCATATTTCAAGCCTGATAGATTCAGCGTTTAAAAAAGAAGAAAAATAGACTCTGATTGTTATCGAGGTTATTCACATGAATACCAGACAAATAAAACGACAAGTTGATGGCATCCTATTGCTGGATAAACCGGCAGGTATGACATCAAATGGCGTGTTGCAATACGTAAAACGGTTGTTTTGCGCGAAAAAAGCTGGTCACACCGGTAGTCTGGATCCAATCGCGACAGGTATGCTGCCCATTTGTTTTGGCGAAGCGACTAAATTTTCACAATTTTTACTTGAGTCAGATAAAACATATCAGGTGACAGGCAAGCTGGGTGTGCAGACCACAACGGGTGATATCGAAGGTGAGATTGTTGCTGCATTACCTGTGGTTGATGTGACACAGGAGCGGCTTAATCAGGTAATGGCCGCATTTATTGGTCAGCTTGATCAGATTCCACCGATGTTTTCTGCGTTGAAGCACAAGGGCAGGCCATTGTATGAGTTTGCGAGAAAGGGAATCGACATTGAGCGTAAACCTCGGTCTATCACTGTTTTTTCGTTGAACTTGCTGTCGTTTGAGCGCGATGAATTTACATTCGACGTGCATTGCAGCAAAGGAACGTATGTGCGCACCCTCGTTGAAGACATTGGCAATGCATTAGGATGTGGGGCACATGTCACTGCGCTGCGGCGGCTTGTCGTGTCTCCGTATCAGCATCAGGTGATGTATACCTTGCCTGAACTGGATGCTATGTTGGAAAAAGATGGTTTGAGTGGGTTGGATGCTTGTCTACTGCCTTTAGAATCGTCTGTGAATATTTTTCCCGCTGTCAAACTTAGTACTGCTGCCGCATTTTATCTTCGAACCGGCCAGGCAGTACGCACGAACATATCTTTCGATAGCCCGCTCGTTCGTCTGATGTCAGAAGATGCCCGATTTCTGGGAGTAGGTGAAGTGATGACCGATGGGCGTGTTAAACCACATCGTTTGGTGTCAGGACTTTACTAAACCAGCTTTTCGCCCACCATTCGTTCCAGAATATGCAATGGCGAGTGTGATTCATCTTTCATTGCCTTGACTGGCAGATAGAATGTCTGTTCCAGTAAATATTGCCCTTCCATGGCGGCATGAGAAACCTGATCTGTCTGCACAATCCACGAGCTGCCGGGTGGAAAGCGGACTTCCTGTTGTTCGGCGTCTTTCTGATATGTTTCATCAGCTTTCATCAGGTTGTGCATTTTCAGCATATAGTGGTCGTAAAGCGTGCGATAACTTTTGGTGATTTTCAACAGCCACATGAAGGTTGCCTTGCCGGGCACTGGTTTGCTGATTTGCGGCAAAAACCGCTGGGCTACTTGCTCAAATGGTTCGCCGATGCGCCATACTCTATCTTCCCCATTGGGATTGATATTGCAGAATACGCGCAAAATACGCATTCCCTGATTTGGCGCGGAAGGAAAGGCATCGATATGCAAGCGTTTGTCATCTTTGCGATAAGAGGTTTTGCGGTTGCTGACCTGCACAGGTCGAAAACTGGTTCTTGCTGTTGTCATTGCTTTTGCGTAGTGCGGCAGTAATCCGCTGATGAGATCAAATGCACTGCGAGAAAACCGCTCCAGCATGGATTTTAATTGTGCATGCTGCGTATCATTTAAATTTTGTACACCCCATAACCGGTTTTGTGTTCGGTCAAAGCTGATGTTTTTGGTGGATGGGTCTGCATATTCAGGCGTCAGGAAGACAGTTTCTTCAGGCAGTAAGGTAAAAGCAAGATCCGGGAAGTAAAGAATACTACCATTCTCCAGGCTTTGGATAGCAGCCTGTTGAGTGGAGTCAGGGAAGTGTTCATCCCACTGCCTGACTGGAAAAGTTTTAAGCATAACTGGTCTCATACCTGTCATAAATGAGTGCTATTTTAACGCTGATTCGGGCGAGATAACAAACGATAGTTGATGCAACATTGGCCGGCGTTAATGCAATAACGCCGGCAGTTATTAACACAAATACTCATTTTTATTACTTAAACTGCTTCTGGTTCTGCAAGCTCCACAGCAAATGCGATGCCTAATTTCGCAAAGTCAGTCATGTGACCAAGTGACAGCACATCCATTGTATCGTTTGATGTATGGATATAAGGATCATCGTTGCCAAGTGACGCTTCAAATGGGAATGCAGCAGTAAAACCTGCGTGATCCCAGGAGGCATGGTCGCTGCACGCATAGCCGCAGCGAGTCTTGCTAACGGGTTGTTTAACGTATGTGTTGATGAGGGTTTCCAGATAGGATGTCAGCCCAGTATTTGTGTTATCGGTAATTAACCATATTGTCGGGTCATTTTTATATTCATAACCCGTCATGTCCATTTGCATCACAGCATCAACAGCGATATTTTTTTCTTTGAAATCACGCACAACATATTTTGAACCAACCAGACCCATTTCTTCGGCGGAATACCAGATAATATAAATAGGCTTTTTGAAGTGCATGTTGCTAGCTAATAAAATACGTGCTGCTTCCAATACAGAAGATGTACCGGAGCCGTCATCGTCAGCGCCTGGCATGACACCCCGGGTACTGGATAAGGTATCCATGTGTCCGCCGATCACGATACCTGGTTTTGTGCTGCTGCCAATTTTCATGACAACGGATGGCTGTTTGTATTCATTGCCAGTTGCTACGGTGTAAACGGTGACATCTGTACGGTTATTGTTTTTAGCCATGGTTTCTACTTGTGACTTAATCCATTGCGCTGCTTTGACGCCATTGTCTGAATTGGCATATCTATCCTGAAATTGAGTCAGGTGTGTCAGATCGTTCCAGATATCCTGCGAATTGACTCGCTTAAGCAAGTTATTTACCTGTGTTTCATATTGAATTTTATAGCCATCAGTTGAGCTGTTTAATGCAGCTGGTGCGCGTTCGTAGTGAGATAAAAAGGATTTTGCATTGACTGCGGCATGTAAACCATGTTCCTGCCATTCACTGGTAACATCAATGAATCCGCCGCAAGGCGTTTTGCTGTGTGCCGTTTTTGCTTCAATGAGTTGAGCAAGCTGTTGTTTGTTGATTTTAATTAATGATAAATCTGATGAGCTTGCAAGCGTCGTATGTTGTATGGCGGCTTTGCTGAGCAAACAGGAAGGAGCAACGATGACACGTGTTGAATCCGGCGCTGCATAACTTGCCGCTGTGCCGACAGCAAATAACATGATTGACGATAAAATAGATTTTTTAAATGATAAACGCATGTCTGACTTCCTTTTTTAATTAAACCGGTGTTGCCATTTCAACTGCAAAGGCAGATGCGAGTTTGGCATAGTCTGTCATATGTTCAATGGATAGCTTATCCATCGTGTCCTGAGATGAATGCATAGCTGGATTTGTGTTTTCATAAGCAGCTTCCGCAGCAATGGCAGCAGCATATCCTTTTCGTGTCCATGTTGCATGGTCACTGCATGCGTAGCCGCAGCGAGAATACTGCACAGGTTTTTTTACATAGGTCTTAATCAGTGTTTCGATGAATGCAGTGAGATCACTGTTAACATAATCTTGCATGAGCCACATGTCAGGTTGATTTTTGTAAGCATATCCTGTCATGTCAAAATGCAGAACAGCATCGACTGGAATCTGTTGTGCTTTAAATTCACTGACAACCTGGTCAGAGCCAACCAAACCTTCTTCTTCCGCCGCAAACCACATAAAATAAATCGGTTTTTTAAATTTCATGCCGCTTGCGATCAGGTTGCGAGCTGTTTCCAGCACGGTTGCAGTGCCGCTGCCATCATCATCTGCCCCGGGTTTTTTACTGAATTGGCCGTTGAGTGTATCCATGTGTGCGCTAATGACAACGCCAGCCTTATCATGGGTGCCAATTTTCATGATAACAGAAGGTTGTTTGTAATGGTCACCAGTCTTGATGGTATAAACCTTGATATCGTCACGCTGATTATCAGCCGCGATCTTTTCCAGTTGGGATTTTATCCAGTTGGCAGCGTTAACGCCGTTATCTGAATTTGCATAGCGGTCGTTGTAATTTGTCAATGTCGTTAAGTTACTCCACATGCTTTGTGGATTCAATCCGGCTAGCAGAGCGAGCACTTTTTTTGAATACTGGATTTTGTAATGTGCAGCTGTCAATGTGCCAGATGCTAATGGCTGCGTCATGCGCGTTAAAAATTGACTGGCAGGCAGAGAGTGATGCTGCTGGTCTTCCCACTCAGTGGTGACATCCATGAAGCCGCCGCAAGTAGATGACGATGCTTGTTTTGCTTCAATCAACTTGTCAATGCCGGCATTGTCTGTCTTGATTAAGGCGAACTGGCGATTCGTTGTGACAACCTGATGGTTGATGGAAGGAATAGCCTTGATCAGGCAGGTGGGCGCTACAATGACATGATGTGTTGGTGTTGCTGCAAATCCGGCGGGTGAGGTGAGCAGTGCCAGATTGATCAACGCTAGTTTAAATCTTTTTTGCATGTTTATTTTTCCTTTTATTATTTATTTGCGGCCTCTTGAACTGCAGCGTCTAGAAGCTTTTGTGTTGCTTCGCCGATGATGAGCTTGGTATTTTTCATGTCTGTAACATCTGTTTTAGCGATAAAAAAGGCGGGTGTGCCGCGTATCTTGGAGCTAATGGCCAGTTTGTAAGTGGATTTGAGTTTTGCGGTAATTTCCTGACTGTCTATATCTTTTTTGAATTTTTCAATATCCAGGCCAAGTTTTTTGGCAATAGTCGTAATAAGTTCGTCATTGATGGTTTTCTTATTGGCAAGGAGCGCAGTGTGAAATTCATAATATTTGTTTTGTAAATTCGCTGCGAGTGCGGCTCTTGCGCCCAGTTCTGACGGTGCGCCAAAAACGGGCAGCTCTTTAAAGACAAAACGTACGTCCGGATGTGACTTAATGAAGGCATCAACGGTGTGTGCGACATTCAGGCAATGTATGCAGCGGTAATCAAAAAATTCAACGACAGTCACTTTGCCATTAGGATCGCCAACCATGGGATCGGTTGCATCGCGAAAAATGGAAGAGGTGGGTTCCGCATGAAGACATAATACATAAAACAAACTGGTTAACCCAATGATCAGACTTATGTACTTTTTCAACATGGAAGATACTCCTGGATAACAACATGTCTTAATTCACCCGGCAGTGTTTTCTGCCGGGTGTTTAGGATCAATTGACAATTGCAATTGTTAACTGATGTTGATGCTCGCTTACTTGCTTGCCTGATCAATAAAGCTTTGCAGTTGATTTTGATCCGCCTGGCCAGGTACATAGTTGATGGTGCCTGTTTTGCTGGCGTCCGTATTTGCGATAAACAGGGCGGGCGTGCCGAACAACTTCAAGTCTTGTGCCAGTTTCAAATTATCTTTGAGTTGTTTGTTAACAGCAGGACCATTCATGTCTTTTTTCAGTTTTTCAACATCGAGTCCATTGTCTTTCGCAATCTGGAAAATAATGTCTTGTGTCAGCGGTTCCTGTTTGGATGTCAGCAGCGCATGACTGAATACCATGTATTTGCCTTGTAAATTGGCTGCCAGCGCGGCACGTGCAGCCATTTCAGACATTGGGCCGCGGATGGGGAATTCTTTAAAGATAATACGGACATTTGGGTTGGCTTTGATAATGCCGCTGATGACTGGTGCCATATCAACGCAGTGCGGGCACTGATAATCAAAAAACTCAACAATGCTTATTTTTCCATTGGGATTGCCGGCAACGGGATCCGTTGGCTGATGGAAGAGTGCATTAGCAAAAGAGGAAGCAATTTGCTGTGTTTGTTTTACGGTTTTTTTAGCTTCTTCCATTTGTTTTTGCTGCATGACTTGCAGTGATTCTACCAGGATTTCAGGATTTTTAAGCAAGTAATCGTGAACAACCGATTCAATTTTCGTACGTTCTGCCGGGCTAACGCTGGTTGTATTGGTTGCTGCTGCATTGGCTTGCGCGGCCATGGCAAGGATACTGAGCGCCAGAGTGGTTTTGATAAATGATTTCATTTGGGTGGATCTCCTTAGGGGTTTATCGATATAAGCTGCCGTCTGCGATCATAACAAACCACACGCAGATGATAAAGAGATGTCATCCCCGCGAAGGCGGGGATCCATTTTCCAGCCACTCTGCAATTCGCTCGCGGCGTTTTTCTTTGAGCGCCTCTGCCAAAGCGTTGTCTTGCAGTCCTTGCTTAATTAATTCTTGTACATCATAAGATTTAGCTGCATTAGCACACTGGAGTAACCATTCCATATGGAATGGTAAGTTTTCTGATTGAGCAATTGCTTGACAGATAATTAAAAAATGTTTGAATCGTGTTTCGCGGCGGAAAATATCCAGTGCCTGAAAATGCGCCAGTAAATCGGCGGCATTGCTGGTGTGTGCCTGATGAGCAGTTTTAAAATGTCTGGCAGTGAGCAGAGCGAGTTCACGGTATGCATTAGGTGCGCGGTAACGATCACAAAGGAGTTTGATGGATTGTTCCGGCAGGCGATGCAAGAGTGCAGCGAAACGAATAGCCGTATCAGGTGAAAGCGTGGAGGCTGCCATGAGGGCAGGCATATCACGTGCTGTTAAATCAGGAAATAAGATAGGCATTGCACCACATGTTTCAAGTACGTCAAAAAACTTGTCAGGGTTTTGTTCGCCTAATGCGCGTTCCAGTTCTTTCCAGACGCGTTCAGCAACGAGTGCATTGACTTCACCAGCAGCGACCATATCACGCATGAGCGTGATTGTTTCTGGTGCAACGGTGAAACCACGATGAGCATAACGGGCAAGAAAACGTCCAACACGCAAAATACGGACAGGGTCTTCAGCAAAGGCGAGTGATACATGGCGCAGGATTTTATTATTTAATAAATCATTTTTACCATGGTAGGGGTCAATGAGTATTTTATTGCCCTTATCAATATCAAAGGCCATGGCATTAATAGTGAGATCGCGGCGTATCAGGTCAGCTTCGAGGGTGACGTCAGGCGAGGTATCAAAACTGAAACCGGTATAGCCCGGACTGGTTTTGCGCTCCATGCGGGCAAGAGCGTATTCTTCCCGTGTGACGGGATGCAGGAAGACGGGGAATTCTTTGCCGACTTGCTGGTAGCCCAGATTGAGCATTTGTTCAACAGTGGCACCGACGACGACATAATCACGCTCTTTAACCGGCAGGCCTAATAATTCGTCGCGTACAGCCCCTCCGACCAGATAAATTTTCATGTATGATGTATCCCTTACACTTTCATTGAACAGATTATGCAGAATATAACGACAGACCGCACCACCCCGACCCGGCAAGGCCTGATTGTCTCGTACTTTGGGAGTAGTGTCGCAGTTGAGGCCGAGGATGGGCAAGTTTTTCAGTGTCATTTGAAGCGAAATCAGGCATTGCCTGTTGTTGGAGACAGGGTTTGCTTTCAGCCGGATAAAAATGAAACGGGCATGATCGTTGAGATTGAGCCGCGCCGTTCTGTATTAGGCCGCGGGGATGGCCGCGGTAACATGAAGCCCATTGCGGCCAATGTTGATTTGATGCTGATTGTGATGTCGCCGCCCCCGATTTTTTCTGAATATCTGGTTGACCGGTATCTGGTGGCAGCTGAATTACTGCACATACCGGTGATGCTGGTTTTAAACAAGGCAGATTTGCTGGATGAGGCATTGCGCGAGGCGGCGCTACAGCGTTTGGCACCCTATCGGGATATACCATATCCTGTTGTTTTAAATAGTATTTTTGATGGACACAGTCTGACAGGGCTTGCGCAGGTCTTGCGGGGTAAATCAGCTGTACTGGTAGGGCCGTCCGGTGTGGGCAAGTCATCGATTATTT
>CAZOVT010000041.1:0-13081 GCA_964583565.1 uncultured Coxiellaceae bacterium | reverse complement strand
ACGCGTTAGAGTACTGTGTTCTTAAAACTGGTGCCCCCTAAAATGGGAAAGACCCCATTATTGAAAGTTGTTGGAGATGGTTCTAAGTAGTTGATTTTTAATGGGCCCACTAGGACTTGAACCTAGGACCAAAGGATTATGAGTCCTCTGCTCTAACCAACTGAGCTATGGGCCCCGACAGGGTATTGATTGGACTGCCAATAATATATGGAAGTTGTCTGGGTTTCTAGTCTAAATTGCATGGGGCATCCGGCAGGTGAAAAAGGGGTATAATAAGGGTAGGAGGGTTTGTCATGATTGATCTAAAATTAGCCAAAACTGATCCTGCTCAGATATTCAAACATCCCGAGGATGTGTTGATTGCAAAGGAATTATCACGCCACGATAAAATCGATATCCTTGAGCGCTGGGCGTACGATGAGCGGGAAAAGGCGGTCGCTGAAGAGGAAAATATGGCTAGCCTGACTAAAAATGGGGATGTAAATATTCTGGATGAGATTTCACGCTGCCTGATCATGCTGGGTGTTGATCACAATGCACATCCTACACCGACTAAACACAAATAATGTTACCATCCACCACCGCCTCCGCCGCCACCTCCACCACCAGATGAACCACCTCCGCCACCGCTGGCAGAGGATGATACGGGCATAGAGGCTGTATTCACCGCTGAACTGAAGCCGCTGCTTAATGCCGCACTTAACATGGCAGGTGTAATAGCCGCTGCAGTGGTGCTGGTATACCATGTTGGGTGATATTGCGCAGGATCTTTGCCTGCGGCGAGTAATGACTCATTAAATTGCTGTCCCCAGGCGTTTTGTACGCCGAGTGCCATGGCATAGGGTAGATAACGCTCAAATAATTCAGGAGATGTGCCGGGCGCGTTTAATTCTTTTAACCGATAGCGTTCAGTGGTTGACAGGAATAATTTGAATCCTTCAATTTGATCCATCACTTTACGCCCTTGTTGTGTGGGAGCTTTCATCAGGATGGAAAAAATAACATTCATCATGACGATGAGTGCCAGCAAGGGAATGGTTAGCATGGGTATGACGGTGCTGATAATGGCGAGTCCTACCATTTCGCCGATAATGAATGGCAAAGAGAAAAAGCTGGTAGAGACAGCTGAACCGATAGCCGACCAGGATTTGATGGCGATAGCATTGCTTATCGCTTTAAAGGCAGTATAAACAAGCGTGAAACAAACGATACTCCAGATAAATAACCATACCATCATAAATACAGCGATGGGTAATTTGTCTGATGAAAAAGCAGCGATAGCTAGTGCGGCGATCCCAAGCAACGCACCGGGAATAAGATACAAATAATTTGTGTGAAAATAAATGTTTTCGTATTTGCTTTCAAGAATGCTAACTAACATTTTATTTGCACGTTTCAACATGCTGGATTGATCAGATAATCCCAACAATAATGTATTTGTTGAGTTGAACAGTTCGCTTAAGGTTTTTGTTTCATCCGCAGTTAAAGCAGATCCCTGTGGTGGTGTAGATTTTATGATTGTATATTCACCATTACTTTCTTTAATCTGTAAATAACCTTTTGATGCTAAAGCAATGATGCTAATGGGCAACAAATCCAGATTAGATCCCATTTTCATGATATAGCGCATACCCGCAGCAGAGATATCATCAGGCGGCTCAAAAAGAGGAATAATCGTGCCTTTATCTGGATCTTTGCCTACTTTTACCCATGCAAGAAGATAATAGACAAATGAGATCAGCATAATGATGGTAATCATTTGCTCTGAAAAATTCATTGGATGATAAAGTGATTCCATCAGGGTAGGTTGATGCACAATGCTTTTTTGCCACGATACCGCGATAGTTAATCCCATGCCTGGTTCAAGAACCCGTGTTGTTTGATACGTGATTGTGTTATTTGATGTCAATGATGCGGCAAAATTTTTATTTTTTGCGCCGGTAATACCAGTGTAACCATTATATAAACCGATTTTTGCAGCGGATGGCAATGTGATATCTGCCTGTGCCTTGATAATAGGAAAATCCCAGTTATTCCCAGTGACATTCCAGTAAAGTTCATCAGCGTCTTTTAGAAAATTAACAGCATTGTTGGCATGATAATTGATTGTGTAAGTGTAAATGCCTGGTGGTAAAGTGACGGATTTACTTCCTATGTATAGTGATAGCTGATCGCCAGACGAGCTTATGTGGTAATCAATCGGGCTGTTATTTAGCAACACACTTTTGATTTGATAAGATGTTTTATGAGATACGCCATAACTGTCTGTATAGTGCGTCGGAAATCTTCGCACAATTCCACGAATGATTTTTTCCTGATTGGCATAAACTGAAATTTGTTCGCTGACATCAATGGATGCGTTGGTGTTAATAGTGATTTGGCTGTAAAAGCCAAGTATTTGTTCACTCGCTGCAAACGCAGTCTTAGACGGAAGGATAATCAGCATAATTGTTAGTAACAGGGCACAAGCTGTATGCTTAATCGACATACGGCATTTCCTTATTTGTGCAACATCAGCTTATATTATATCAGGTTGCATAATAACAAGGTTGCGTAATAAAATTAACAATTAATTCATCACGTTGCTATTTGTATATGCTTGTTCTAGCTACTTATGTTCTTGTGTTAAAACTTCGTGGAAAGAGTTGAGCTTATCTGCAGTCCATGCTGAGCTTGATTGTTGAATATGAGAATTTATTAGACAATCATTAAAATTAGTTTCCCACTTATTTTCAACATCTAGAGCGATTGCGTAAGGTAGGTATTGGCTCATCAATTCAAGCGATTGTTCCGGCGTGAGATTCATTTTTAGTCGATAATACTCAGTAGTTGAGAGAAAAAGATTGAAGCCTCTGATTTGATCGAATATTTTCTGACCGGCAATAGTGCGAGCTCTCATCAAATAATAAAATATGATATTTGTTATGATAGTAAGTGTAAGTATAGATCCAGTCAATGGGGGTAGAATGACTGTCACAAGACTGCAGAAAAAGTATAATGTTGGCAATAAAAACAGAGTAATAACTAATAGATTTAATCGAACTGCTTGAAATTTCTTATAAGATGGATGCCTAAAAAAATCAGATATTTTGTCGGATGCGAAATAATAAAGTACGAAACAACTTATTGAAAATATAGAAATAAAAATTATAGATGCTAATGCTGATGCGGGATCATTAGATAACATTGCCGAGATAATCAGGGCGATCATTATCAGGCTGATCCCTGGAATGAGAAATCTGGTATTAGTAAAAAAATGAACATTCAAATATTTATTTTCTAGTGATTTTTTTAATAAGGAGTTGGCCTCATCAAGTTGCTGATCAATTGGTCCAAATAGATGAACAACGTTGCTGTATTGAAATAACTTATAAAAAACTTTCTTTTCTTCATCTGTTAATAGGTAAGTGTTATTGCTAGCTTGTATTAAATCATAATTGTTATCAGTGGTTACAATTTTTATTAGGCCCTTTATTTCCAGATTAACAATTGTAGCAGTAAAGGCTTTTTTATCATAACCCAGGCGATAAAGATAACGGACAGCAGATGGCGAGAGGCCATTGGGTGGTGTAAAAAGTGGAATAATTGTCCCTTTATCGGGATCTCTGCCATAACGATACCAAACTAACATATAATAAATAATGGTGATTAGTAATATGGAAAAAATTATAATTTTTTCTAGGTCAAGAAGGTGAAAAGATAGTCCTGGCATGAGAAAGTCTCAATCCAATTATGAAAAGTTAACTTTCGGTACCTCACGATCAGCTTTATCATCAAGTTCAAAAAATTCAACAGTCGTAAACTTAAATGAGTTTGCCACAATATTGCTCGGAAAAGTTTGTATGGTAATGTTAAAATCTCTTGCTGTGCCATTGTAATAACGTCTTGACAGCTGAATCTGATTTTCAATAGAAGCTAAGTTTTTCTGTAAATCAATGAAGTTTTGGCTGGCTTTTAAATCGGGATAATTTTCACTAACAGCAAAAAGTTGTCGCAGGGCGCCGGTAAGCAGATTTTCATTTTCAGCTCTTTCGTGCACGTTGCCTGAGTTGGCGCACTTAGCGCGTAATTCAGTTACCTTTTCGAGTACGCTTTGTTCATGCCCCATATAACCTTTGACTGATTCAATCAGGTTGGGAATAAGGTCGGCGCGCTGTTTAAGCTGTACTTCAATCCCGCTCCAGCCTTCTTTATTCAGATTCTGGAGTTTTACTAGCTGGTTGTAGATATAAACAGCATAGATTGCGAGTAAAACCAGAACAATAAATAAAATGGCAGTCATCGCTATTCTCCCGGATGATGATACTAATATTATATCACAATTGTATCATTATCCGGGCGGTTGGCTGTGTGGTAACTTATTGTTTCTATTACTCTTGATCTTCAAGGAAGCTGCGCAGCTGTTCCGCGCGTGATGGATGGCGTAGTTTACGCAAGGCTTTGGCTTCGATCTGACGAATACGTTCACGTGTCACGTCAAACTGTTTGCCGACTTCTTCCAGTGTGTGATCGGTATTCATGTTGATACCAAAGCGCATGCGCAAGACTTTTGCTTCGCGTGGTGTCAATGAGCCCAATACTTTTTGCACGGATTCGGATAAACCAAAGTTGGTGGCGGCATCAATGGGTGACATGGTGTTGCTGTCTTCGATGAAGTCGCCCAAGTGAGAGTCTTCATCATCGCCAATTGGTGTTTCCATGGAAATAGGTTCTTTGGCAATCTTCAGGATTTTACGAATCTTGTCTTCCGGAATACTCATCCGGCGGCTTAATTCTTCTGGTGTCGGTTCCAGACCGGTTTCCTGCAATAACTGGCGGGAAATGCGGTTTAATTTGTTGATAGTTTCTATCATGTGTACCGGGATACGAATGGTACGTGCCTGGTCGGCAATCGAGCGGGTAATAGCCTGACGTATCCACCAGGTTGCATAGGTTGAAAACTTGTAACCACGCTGGTATTCAAACTTATCAACCGCTTTCATCAAGCCGATGTTGCCTTCCTGAATCAAGTCTAAAAATTGCAGGCCGCGGTTGGTATATTTTTTCGCGATCGAAATAACCAGTCGAAGATTGGCTTCCACCATTTCTTTTTTGGCGCGGCGTGCTTTCGCTTCACCAATAGAGAGGCGGCGGTTAACTTCTTTAATTTCTGCAACGTTCATGCGCATTTGTTCTTGCAGGCTTAACAGTTTTCGCTGTGCGCGTTGTGTTTCAGGAATGAATTTTTCCAGATCGCTGTAATAGCTTTTGCTCTTATGCGCATCCAGCCAGCCAAGGTTGGTTTCATTGCCGACAAACAGCGTGATAAATGTTTTGCGCGGTAATTTAGCTTTGTTAACACAAAAATCCATGATCAAACGTTCTTGCGCACGAATTTCATCAAGCATGCTGCGCATCTTGCGTGACAATTTGTTAAATTGTTTCGGGGATAATTTAATATCCATGAAATATTTTGCCAGTTCTTCACGCTTGGCTATAAACTTCTTGTGTTTTTGTCCATGTTTCTTTTCCAGCGCAATCGTGTCGGCATGTAATGCGCGTAATTCATCAAATTTTGCTTTTGCTACTTCTGGATCCAGACCTGCATCATCATCAAATGGATCAGCGTCACCACTTTCTTCATCGTCTTCATTTTCCGGTGCGGGTGGTGTAGCTGCTGTTGCCGCTGGTTTTGTTTCAGTGTCGCTATCTTCATCGCTGCCTTCTTCAACGCTGGCGAGATCGGGTTCAATATAGCCGCTGATAATGTCGCTTAAACGCATTTCGCCTTTTTCAACACGGTCGTAATCCGCGACGACTTCCGCGATCATTTGCGGCTGATAGGCGAGTGTCGTCAGCATCTGGAGGATGCCTTCTTCAATACGTTTTGCAATCGCGATTTCACCTTCGCGTGACAGCAAGTCAACCCGGCCCATTTCACGCATGTACATGCGGACAGGGTCGGTGGTGCGGCCAATTTCGCCGTCGACCACAGCGAGTGCGTTTGCAACTTCTTCTACCGCAACTTCGTCTTCCGATGTTTCAGTTTCAGCGAGTAGTAATTCTTCCATTTCGGGCGCATCTTCAGAGACCCGGATGCCCATGTCATTGATCATGCCAATGATGTCTTCAATCTGTTCGGGGTCTGTAATATCCGCGGGCAGGTGGTCATTTACCTCAGCGTAGGTCAGATAACCCTGTTCTTTACCACGGGTAATAAGTTCTTTTAGACGAGATTTTTGTGATTCTTTTTGTGAATCTTGCTGATCCATATCGGGCAACCTGCTAGATGGTTTGTGGAAAAAATGGCCAAAACACGATCTGGTATTATGTACTATTTATGTAAAAATGTCTAAGCTCTCGTTTTTCTTGTCAGGCGGGTTGGGCGATATGCTTTTTTTTGCCGATCCAGTTGGATAATTCGACTTTTTCCTCGTCCGAGAGGCTGTGTTGCGCGGCTTTTGCCAGCAAACGGTTAATTTCTTCATCGTAGCTCATTAGCGTCAGCTGGCGGTTAGCGTGCAAAAATGCCTGTTGAATGCCGCTGTCCGGCACCATGTGTTCCCACTGCAGCATGCTTGTCACGAGAGATTCTTCTTCTTTGCCGCGCCAGTATTCGATCAGGGCGGGCGCGGTAATGCCGGGATTGGCTTTGCTGATGCTGATGAGGGCTAGTAGAAATTCATAGCCCGGTAAATCGCTTTTGGGCATGGGGTCGGGCAGCAATGCTGCCAGTGATGGCTGCTGCAATAGCAGGGCGATTGCCAGTTTGACGGGGGCGGCAAATTTGATCGGCGTCGATGATGCCGGGTTTGTGCTGACAGGTCTGGGTTGTACCGGCTGGTTAGATTTAACTTGTTGTTTTAAATCCTGCAAATCAACTCGTGATCGTTTGCTGAGTTCTTCCAGCAGGATGCCCTGAAAAATGCCGTGTGGCAGTTGTCTGATATGCGTCAGCGCTGCGGTAGCAAATTGGGCACGTCCTTCCATCGTATTCAAATCACTTTGCTGGCTGAGTGTCTGGAAGAAAAAACCAGACAGGGAGGCAGCGTTTTGCAGGCGCTGTTCAAAGGTTGTTTTACCTTCTTTGCGTATGAGTGAATCGGGATCCTCTCCGTCAGGCAGGAACAGAAAACGGACTTGCATACTGTCCTGCATCAAGGGGAAGACAACCAGCAGGGCGCGCCAGGCTGCAGTCCGGCCGGCTTCGTCGCCGTCAAAACAAAAGATGATTTCGGTGGTGTAGCGTGATAACCGGTGTAGATGGTGGGGGGTAGTAGCGGTGCCCAGAGTGGCGACGGCATAGGTGATGCCATGCTGAAACAGGGCAATGACATCCATATAACCTTCTACAATCACGATACGATCCAGCTGTCGGTTGACTTTGATGGCCTGATGCAGACCATAGAGTTCGTGTCCTTTTTGGAACAGAGGCGTTTCGGGTGAATTGAGGTATTTCGGCTCGCCCTGATCCAGAATGCGGCCGCCAAAACCAATAATACGTCCGCGGTAATCATGAATGGGAAACATGACGCGGTCACGGAAGCGGTCATAAAATCCGCCTTCCTGTTTGCGGATAACGAGGCCGGTATCGAGCAGCTTTTTTTTATCCAGATCAGTGTGGCCGAATTGGTCCAGTACATGGCTCCAGCCACTCGAAGCATAACCCAGATGAAATTGCTGGGCGATGACGCCAGTGATACCGCGGTTTTTCAGGTAATCGATAGCGCGTTCAGACTGGCGCATTTGCTGGTAATAATAATCCGACACCTGAATCATCAAGTCATACAGAGCAGGCAGCGAATCATCTTTTTTGACGGTAGCAGCGGTTTTGGGTACTTCCATGCCGGCATGACGAGCCAGCGCTTCAATGGCTTCGGGAAAACTCAATCGGTCATGCTGCATCAGAAAATCAACGGCATTGCCATGTGCGCCGCAGCCAAAGCAATAATAAAACTGTTTGGGCTGGCTGACGGAAAAAGAAGCACTTTTTTCATTATGGAAAGGGCATCGCGCGAAATAGTTGCTGCCAGATTTTTTATGCAATTGCATTTGCTGGCCGATAAGATCAACCAGATCAATTTTTGCGAGCATTAACTGAATAAATTCCCGCGGAATAATCTCGGCCATTACCATTACCATCTGTCAGAGTGGGTTAATCTGGGGTATAGGATAGCGCGTTTGGGGGAGCCCTGCCAGCACGCGGCGAGCTCAGGTTGGCTATTGTCTTTGTGTGGAAGGACTTGCCAGTTGTTAACCGGCAAGTTTCTCTTTTACTTTGGCGCTGACCACGGTCATGTCTGCTTTGCCCTGCAGGTTTGCTTTGAGGACGCCCATCACTTTGCCCATATCTTTGGCAGAGGCTGCGCCTGACGACTGAATGGCAGCGATGACGGCTTGCTCAATTTCAGCTTCTGACATTTGGGCTGGCAGATATTGCAGGATGACTGCGATTTCCTCTGCTTCTTTTTTAGCCAAATCAGGACGGTTACCGGCTTCATATTGGGTAATGGAGTCACGGCGCTGCTTGATCATTTTATTCAGGGTCAGGAGTACCTGTTCGTCTGAAAGGACAATGCGCTCATCGACTTCGCGCTGTTTGATCGCAGAAAGAATCAGGCGGATGGTCGCAAGACGCTCCTTGTCCTGGCTGCGCATGGCTGTTTTCATGTCTTCTGTAATCGTGTCCTTGATAGTCATGGCTTAGGCAGCGTCTTTCTTATTAACACCGATTGGCTGACGATCACGTTCTAGCGCAATGTTTTCACGCAGAATTTTCTTCTGGTAACGTTTGACGGCAGCGGCTTTTTTACGCTTACGCTTCCATGTTGGTTTTTCATAGAATTCGTGGCGGCGCAGGTCAGACAAAATGCCGGCTTTTTCGCACAGGCGCTTGAAGCGTCGCAGGCTTAATTCGAAATTTTCATTGTCTCGTACACGTACTGTTGGCATAGCGAAAGCTTAATCCTAGTTAGTTGACAAAATTAAGGTGCCAATTCTAATGCCATCGGCGGAGAAAAGCAAAGGGTGGTTTTGAGAGTCTTTTTATCTTCTGTCAGCTTGCGCTGGGATGATAGAGGGGTTTGATTCAACCAATTGATTAATAACATATTTAAAAATCAGGCTGGCAATTCCCAAAATCGCACCTATAGTTTAAGTCAAAGAATAAGTAGAAATGCAAGACGAGGTGAGGAGGGGTGATTTTATGTTTTGCAAGCGAGCAGGTTTTATGTCATGAAAAAAATATCGGTAGGCGCATTGGCTGCGTTGCTTACTTGCTCGGCATACGCTAATCCAGTTGTTGATCATGTTGCTGCCGGTAATGTTTCTATTCAACAAGCACCTGACACGACCACCATCAATCAAGCTTCGCAGAAAGCCATCATCAATTGGCAAAGTTTTAATATCCATCACGGTGAAACGACCCACTTCAATCAACCCGTTGGCGGTGTTGCATTAAATCGTATTAGCCCCACACAGGGCGCATCACAAATTTATGGCACCCTTACCGCGACAGGGCAAATTATTTTAGTGAATCCTGCGGGCATTTATTTCGGCCCATCGGCGTATGTGAACGTCGGCGGCCTTGTTGCCTCGACGGCCAATATCACCGATCAACAGTTTATGAATAACATGTATCAATTTTCGAAGGTAAATGGTTATGCCGGTGCCATTGTCAATGAAGGGCAAATCATGGCAGCACAACATGGTTTGGTTGCTTTAGTTGCACCGGGTGTGGTGAATAATGGCACGATACAGGCGAACCTCGGCAAGGTTATTTTAGCCTCAGGCGAAGCATTTACACTGAATTTCTCTGGAGACAATTTAATTAATTTTGCCATTGATGCAAAAACCACGGCGCGTGGTGTTGATGCAAATGGTAATGTTTTAGCCGATGGCGTGAAAAACACTGGCAGCATTTTTGTAAATGGCGGTACGGTTCAGTTAAGTGCGTATGCGGCAGCGGGTGTGCTGGATCACGCTATTAATATGGAGGGCGTTGTCCATGCAAAATTGGCTTATGTGAATAAAGGCGAGATTATTCTTTCTGCTAGTCCAGATGCGGGTGTTGTACGCGTTGCCGGCAAATTAGATGCGTCGGGTAAAAGTGCTGGTCAAAAAGGTGGTACGGTCACTGTAACAGGTCACAATATTCTATTAGATAACAATGCAAACATAGATGTTGCTGGCGATCTAGGCGGTGGTAACGTTTATATCGGCGGTAATTACCAAGGCAACGGCCCTTTGCCAAATGCTAATGCGGTAGTTATGGCGCCGGATGCTATTATCAATGCGAATGCCATAACGCATGGCAATGGTGGCGAAGTGATTTTGTGGGCAGATAATGTCACCAAGGCTTATGGCTCCATTTCTGCACAAGGCGGTGCATTAAGCGGTGATGGTGGTTTTGTTGAAACATCAGCGCACTATCTGGACGTGAATGGCATACGGGTAAACACCCTGGCAGCCAATGGTGAGTCTGGCATGTGGTTGTTAGACCCATATAATATTACGATTAACAATGACCCAAGCGACAATATAAATACAGGTTCTAATCCCTGGACGCCATCCGGTACTCTCTCTACCATCAATGCAGGCGCTTTAGGTACCGCGTTAAATTCTTCTAATATCACGATTACGACAGCCGGCGCGGGTGTTGAAGATGGCAATATTACGTTTGCCGATGCAAACGGCGACATGAATACGAACTGGACGACAAATAACAGAACATTAACGCTGCAAGCTGACAATGATATTTATATTAATGCACCTATTATCCTTCGTGGCACTACTCAAGCCTTAGTGCTGATTGCCGGTAATACGACCGCAACGGGTAGTATTATTACTAATGCTGTTATTAGAGGAGAGGTGGCTGATCGAGGTGCAGTTACGATGACAGCTGGATCAAACGGCAGCATCACCATCAATGAATCGTTAGGTAATGCCGTCGAGACACGATTAAGAAGCTTAACTGTAAACAGCCCCATTTTGTTAAACGCGAACATTTTTACTAATTATGATCAAATCTATAATGCAGCTGTCACACCAGGCCTGGCTGTAACAACCCTAACCTCATCCGCAACGAGTCACGTTATTCGTTTTACAGAACCACTGTCCTGGCTTAGCAGTAACACATTAAGTCTCGCGGTAAACAGCTCTGGTGGCTGGATTGAATTACCATCGTCAATTAGTGCGCCCAATGGCGGACTTGTTTTGTCATCAAAAAATGCAGCGGGTTCTATTATTACCTACAATTCATCACCAGCCGCCTTAACAACAGCCATTGATGTAAATTCCTTTAATCTGGCACGCGGGTGGTGGGTTCAACTAGACTCCGTATTGCCTGCTTTTCATGCAACTGATTTTCGCACGAATAATGGAAATGGGCCGATCACTACGTTACGCTTCATACGTGCATTAGGCGGCGATGGTTCATCAGACTATCCCTATCAGATAAGCGATGTCTATGGATTGCAAGGTGTTGGAAGCGGTAGCAGTGCAGGCTCAACATTAAGCAGTTATTATCAACTAGCAAATAACATTGATGCAGTCGAAACAGTTAACTGGAATGCAGGACTGGGGTTTCTGCCCATTGGTAGAAGTGGAAATCATTTCGTTGGTTATGTTGATGGGCTTTCATACATCATTGATGGGTTAACCATTAACAGACCTTCTGTAGAATATATTGGATTATTTGGCCTGCTTAATGCTGTCGGCATAGTATTGAATGTGGGCATCACAAACGCAAATATCAGTGGTCACAATTACACAGGCGGCCTGGCGGGTTGGAGTGCTGGTTTGATTTCTAATAGTTACGTTGATGGTAATATATCTGGGTGGAATTCTGTTGGCGGCCTGGTTGGGCAGAGCAACAACACAACCATCAATAATAGCTATAGCATGGGTCACGTAACTGGCAATGATCAAGTGGGTGGTTTGATTGGCTACAACAGCAATGTTTCCGTTATTACCAATAGCTATAGCACCAGCGATATCCTTGGTCATAACCTGGTAGGTGGTTTTGCAGGGTACAACAACGCATCTTCAGTGATTGAAAGCAGCTATAGTACGGGTAATGCAAATGGTCATGATTATGTTGGCGGCTTTGTTGGGCAAAATTATAATCTTTCGTCGATTACCAATAGCTATAGTACGGGTGATGCTAATAGTGATGGCGCATATGTGGGTGGTTTCGCTGGGATGAGTTATAATGCCGCCATTGACAATAGCTATAGCACCGGCAATGCAATTGGCAATGATTCTGTTGGTGGCTTTGTTGGGTATAACCGTAATAGCGCCATCATTACCAATAGTCATAGCACCGGCAATGCAAGCGGTAACAATAATTATGTGGGCGGCTTTGCTGGGCAAAACTATAATCTTTCGTCGATTGCTAATAGTTATAGTACTGGCAATGCCAGCGGCAACAGTTATGTAGGTGGTTTTGCAGGATTGAATTATACCTCTGCAACAATTGAAAATAGTTATAGTATGGGTAATGTCATTAGCAGTGGCCTTTATGTCGGTGGTTTTACGGGGCAAAATCACTCTTCTACCATTAATAATAGTTATAGCACTGGCAATGCTAGCGGCAGTAGTTATGTGGGTGGTTTTGTTGGGCAAAACCGTAATAGCGCTATTATCACCAATAGCTATAGTACGGGCGATGCAAATGGTGGTGATTATACAGGTGGTTTTGCAGGGTTGAATTATATCTCTGCAATGATTGAAAGCAGTTATAGTATGGGCAATGCCATTAGCAGCGGCCTTTATGTCGGTGGTTTTGTGGGGCAAAATTACTCTTCTAGCATTAATAATAGCTATAGCACCGGTAATGCCAGCGGCAACAGTTATGTGGGTGGCTTTGCTGGGCAACACCGTAATGATGCTGTTATTACGAATAGCTATAGTATGGGCAGCGCCAGTGGCAACAATAAAGGTGGTTTCATTGGATATACCTTGAATAACGCCACTACTTCTAATAGTTACTGGAACACGGAAACATCCGACTTGAATATTAGTTCAGGTGGAACAGGTTTAACGATCGCCCAAATGATGAATCAGGCAAATTAGGGTCTTTCCCATTTTAGGGGGCACCAGT
>CAZOVT010000040.1:0-13097 GCA_964583565.1 uncultured Coxiellaceae bacterium | reverse complement strand
GTCGGAATCGAACCGACGACACAGGGATTTTCAGTCCCTTGCTCTACCGACTGAGCTATCTGGCCAGTGTCAATATCATGTGCTTATTGAGCCGCCTATTAAACCGACTGAGACGGAATGAGTCAAGGAGAAGTTAACAGATTCTAGCTTTTTGGCACATAGCCGGCTGGTTTTTCACTGCCGCTGCCAAATAAAAACTTTTCCATTTCCTGCATTAAAAATGCACGTGATTTGGCGTCCGCCATACTCAAACGATGTTCATTAATCAGCATCGTCTGATGTGCAACCCACATTTGCCATGCTTCAGCAGATATTTGTTCATATATTTTCTTGCCAAATTCACCCGGTATAGGCGGATGGGATAATCCATCTGCTTCGCGGCCTAATTTTGCACAGTGGATGCGTCTAGTCATTTATTTATCGTCTCGTAATAGCAATTGAACAGGTTTTGGTAAACCAACTGCATCTGGTTTGCGCTTGTTATACCAAATTTGCTGTTCTGCCTCCATGACTTTGCTTGATGTTTTTCTGATCGACACATGTACTGGATGGATATCAAGGTGATAGTGGCTGAACGTATGTCTGAACGGCGCAAGGAGCTGCTGTGTAGATGACAGAACATTGAGCTGTTTTTTGATGTAAGCGGTGATAGCTTTTTGATCCGGTTGACCGGGTATTTCTGGCAGGCTCCAGAGCCCACCCCAAATGCCAGCCGGCGGCCGTTTATAAAGTAGAATATGTTTATTTTGTTCGATGAGTAAAAAGGTTGCTGTTTTAACAGGAAGTGCGCGCCCGGATTTTTTTGCCGGAATGTGCTGGGTGAGATTTGCTTTTCGCGCGATACAGTCGGCTGATAGCGGGCATAGGCTGCACGCTGGCTTACTGCGCGTACAAACAGTTGCACCCAAGTCCATAATCGCTTGTGTATAGTCCGCTGCCCGCTTGACGGGGGTGTATCGTTCGGCATGTACCCATAGCTGATTTTCAATTTGCTTGTCGTTGATAGGATCAGTCACACCGTGCAGTCTGGCCAGTACGCGTTTGACATTGCCATCGAGTATGGTGGCACGTTGACCAAACGCAATGGAAAGGATAGCGCCAGCGGTGGATTGTCCAATACCGGGCAGCGCGAGCAAGCCTTCAAGTGTGGCGGGAAAAATACCATGATGCTGACTGGCGATTATCTTCGCCGCCTTATGCAAATTGCGGGCGCGGGTATAGTAACCAAGCCCTGCCCATAAATGCAGTACATCGTCATCCGCCGCATTGGCAAGTGCAATGACATCGGGAAAGGTGCTGAGGAAACGCAGGTAGTAAGGGATAACGGTGCTGACTTGCGTTTGCTGCAGCATGATTTCAGAAAGCCAGACACGATAAGGTGTTTTGTCGACTTGCCAGGGTAATTCTTTACGGCCATGCAGGTCAAACCACGTAAGCAGGCGTTTCTGAAATTGCGCAGGCGTCATGACAAAGCACCGTTATGAAGTCGTATGGGTGGAATCGGCATGATGGTGAATAATTTCATGCACCAGCGATGCAGCCAGTTTTGCGGTACGGTGGTCGATGTCATAAAGAGGCACGTGTTCTGCAATATCATAGCCGATGACTTTGCCAGAGGCAGCGAGCTGCCGCAAGAAAGGAATGATATGCCACGGATCCAGCCCCAGCGGTTGAATGGTGCTGACGCCCGGTGCGAATGCAGGCGAAAAAACATCCAGTGACAAGCTGGCATAGATAATGTCATTTTCATCGACTATCCGGTCGATGAAATCAATGCATTTTTCTTTCTGACCCTGATGCAGGTCGTCTGCCAGAATAATGTTGGCCTGATTGGTTTTGGCAATATCAAACAATTGCCGGATGTTTCCTGTGTGCTGCACGCCGATGTAATTCAGGTCAAGATGCCGGCCGCTGTTGCGTTGCGCCTCGGCAATCTGATGAAAGACAGTAGTGGCGCTGCCACGGTTGCTGGGATGCATCGGCTGAAGATCAAAATGAGCATCAATATTAATAATGCCAAGGCGTTTTTGCGGAGGATATGTTTTGGCAATACCCTGATAATGCCCCCAGGCAACTTCATGTCCTCCGCCAAGGATAATCGGTCTGATTTGCTGCTTCAGCAGCATCGCGACAATTTCTGCCAGGGCGGCCTGACTGGCTTCAAGGTCATGATCATTGCAGATGATGTTGCCGGCATCGTACAAATGGAAAGCAGTTGTTTGAATGGGTAGTCTGATCAGGCGCTGCCGGATGGCTGCCGGCCCTTCGTATGCGCCGGTTCTTCCCAGATCACGCTGGGCACCTTCATCGGACTTGAAGCCGATGATGGCAAACGTGCAGGGTGGTCTGTGCAGCGGCTTATCGGTGAGCAAATTGAGCAGCTGGGTGTGTTGATGAAAGCACGCACCTTCAGGCAGATCGGCTCGCCCGTGCCAGACCAACGGGTCTGGCGGCAGGTAGCGTGATTCCCAGTTCATTTAGGCAGAGACCGCCATCTGTCGGGCTGTTTTTTGCAGGTGATCACTGGAGCTGAGTACATTGGCATAAGCTGGCTGCAGAGCGGCGAGAAAAGCATTATTCACGGACTGTTCTGTAATGGTGGTATGGTTAAAATCCAGTGCACGTGCAGCACAGGCATCAGATAGCACGGTGCAAGTGAAACCAAGATCATAAGCGGCACGTACAGTGGCATCGATGCTGAGATGTGTCATCATGCCGCAGATAACCAGATGCTTAATCTTGTTTTTAGTAAGATAGTTTAACAGGCTGGTGTCTTTAAAACTGTTTGGGTAATGCTTCTTGATGACGGCTTCATTTTTTTCTGGTTGTGTAGTTTGGTAAAACTCGGCGCCTTTTGTGCAAGGTAAAAAATAAGTGGCATCCGGGTGGGTTGAGATGTGTTGAACGTGAATAACGGGCTTTTTCTTTTCCCGATAATCGTGAAGTACAGTATCAATTTTAGCTGCGATGTCGAGACTTCTTTCCAGTGGGATCCTTCCGTTGGGGAAATAATCATTTTGAACTTCTACGATCAGTAATGCAGTACTCATGCCAGTCCCTTTCATTTTCGGTAAATAGTGTTCATATTTAATCATTTTTGACAGAATTCGCAATAGTAAAGATGCATTAATCTAGATGATTTGTCCATATGAATCAGCAAGATTGACATATCAGATAGGAAACGCTAGGCTCCGCGCCGCGATTTAACTCATCATTTAATGGATATACTGAGAGGGGATAATGAAAACAATAAAAGTATTAGGTTGTGTGGCGGCACTGGTGTTGGGCGGTGTTGTTCATGCTGTGGGTGACTATTTTCCGCCAGAACGTTTGCACTGTGCAATGAATAACGCCAATAAATTGACCTGCGAAGGATTTAGCAGACAATATTTGATGGAAGATACTTATACAGTTGATTTTCCAGTCGGAAAAGACATTAGTGTAATGTTTGTGTCGGGTGCAGCTTCTTTTACACCAGACCAGAAAGAAACCTCTATCTTCTTTACTTATAGAGATACTGCCAACAGGACGATCAAATTGAAGACAGTGAATGCATCTATTCAGGCAGATTTGAAGACTGGTGGATGGAAGAAATATAAGAATGAGTTTTATGTCTGTGACTCAGGTTATATGAGCTGCCCGATTACCAATCTTCCAGGGGCGAAGTAATATTTACAATAGTAAGTGACGTAATGAATGGGCGGTTATCCGCCCATTTTTTTAAGATGACGTTGTGAGTGCTTGCAGCCGCATCTTATATGTCTTGGCCATTTCAGTGTTGCCGGTTTTTTCGCAGCATATAATCAGTAACCGGTATGGTTCTGCCAGCATGATATTGTTTGCGCCATTTGTCTGCTCGAAGGTGGTGCCAATGGATTCGGGTACAACGACAAGCTGGTCAGCCTTTACAATAAACTGTGTTCCGGGAGCGGTTTCTTCAGCCAGGACCTGACTGGGGGCAATAATAACATCACCATCATGAGGTGGCATGCTAGCAAGGGGCGCATGTAACATTCCTTGTCGATATGACAATATATTAACCATATCATGCTAGGATTGCCGGGATTATACAACTCGCCAGATAGTTTGTAGCCTGACAGGCTGCAATTGCAAATTGCACTTAAAGTGTTTGTGTCCAACTGTTTAGCATCCTGCTCGATAAGATTGATAGCAAGCCATTCAATATAATCAGCAATATATGTCATTCTAATATATTGCGTACTACCATTAACCCTTCCTTCAGCAGCCTTATTGTTTCCTCTGATTTTCTCTATTCTTCTAGAAAATGTTATTACTTTTTGATCAGGAGCCTCATTATTTGCTTTAATCGTTTGGGTGTATTGCCTTAGCGACTCAAGTTCATGTTCATTTAAAAAACATCGTTGGCGGAAACGATGTTCAACATTTTGATTATGTGCAGATGACCAGGAAAGCAAGATGCGAATAGCGCTTAGCGCAGCAACTATCGTATTGGGTGCTTTGCTAGCATTACGAATTTGTGTTGTGGCATAGAGGGTGGCATACCAATGTGGCTGTCCTTGTTGATTTACAAGTAGAGGATAACGTTCACCGTTAGAAAATGTTATCAACCTAATGCTAAATTTTTCTTCCATAAGCAGCACCATCTGTCAAAATTTACAGGCTCTCTTTCTTATATAACTTGATTTGTTTTCCTGTCGGTGTGAATAGCCAATCCCAGTTATAGCTACCTAATGGAGTATCACCCTTGAAACGGTAACGGTGTTGATTAACAATGATGTCACCTTTATATGGTCCCGATTGCATAACACGTAATTCACCGCCATCGGTTATAAATTTTAAATGATCGCCATCTACATCCACGGCATGAATAGCACCTGATGTCACCCACGCAGATGTTTCAAAATAAAGAGTTTTACTATTAGGTGAAAATTGCAGATTATGTGGATCAATAATAACATTTGATACGTCTCTACAACTAAAATGGGGAGCTACTAGTAATTTTTTAGTCATTTCTCTGGCGTTAACAATCCATATTTCGTCAGCCTGGTCGCCTTTTTTAGCAGAATAAAAGCAGTTACTCGGGATGGTATAATTACTTTTTTTAACGAACACAATCCATTTACCATCTGGTGACTTAGTCAAGTCAGTTAATTTTTCATTCTTGGTTAATTGCAAGATTCTTGCATCTTTTTCTTCTTTACGTTGGGTATCTTTCGCATAAGCTGTTGTGAAGGCGGTACATAAAAAAATAAGTACCACTACTATTTTTTGCATATTAAATCCTCAAGCCTTTCTTGAAAAAGGCTGTTTGGCGGTGTCCTTAAAAATTTATTACTTAATTTTGACAGGCAAACTTCTAGCTCTACTTTTCCTTTTACAGCTAAATTAATACAATCTGATTCACTAATCCATTCACCCTCCTTGAGACAATACCGATAGCGATTTTTCCCTAATATTTGAACGCCAGAAATGCGGTATAGTTCTATAATTTCCCCAGCCTTATAACCCTCCATTTGTTGTATTGTTTTCCAGAGCTTTTCAAATTGAATGTTTGTGAATTTTTTGATCGGCGTATCATCATCAATGCCCGTTTTTTCTCGAAGTAATTTTTCATATTTTTTGGTTGGATTATCTTTGGGCGGTGCGTAGCTGTAAATCATTTCATGGATTGAAGAATCACCATAAGTTGTTATCAGGGTATCCAGTAATGATTCATGTCCAGATTCATTGTCTGGAAAGATAGCAAAACCATGCGTTTTGCCAATTTGATTATGTTTTTTACTGATTGATCCGGCCCAAACATTTCCTGGATTATGATTACGCCATGCCCAGGTTCCTCCAGAAAAACGAAAATGTCGTTCATCAGTGTCCGTATAAATGACAGAATTTTTCATTCCTCCAACAGCGCGAATAAATTGTTTCATATTTAGTCCATTTATCTATACAGTGATATTACTTGCCCTTTTTAATTGTTCTTTTTACTTTGAATATTGCGAAATTCATTTCGTAAGTAGTCTCAGTTCCCGTAACTGCTAATTCATCTTCAGGAATCATTAAATCTGCAATTAAATCGCCAGTATGTTCTGTCAAAGTTTTTTGTTTAGGTGAATTTTCTGGTAGAGATTGAATTTGATGCACGGCATGGCTTAGTTCTCGTACTTTTGCAAAGGTATCAATGATAGCGAGGGTGGTCTCCACAGCTTTTGGACTTTTCAAGATGGTCGCTAGCATGTAGAGACCTTTTTCAGTGAATACTTTTAATGATGTTGAT
Source organism: uncultured Coxiellaceae bacterium (assembly GCA_964583565.1). Taxonomy (GTDB): domain Bacteria; phylum Pseudomonadota; class Gammaproteobacteria; order DSM-16500; family DSM-16500; genus Aquicella. Next base: position 6,844 of record CAZOVT010000040.1, on the reverse strand, counting down.
GAATGTTTTAGTTTTCTAAACCGGTCGAAATTTTCGACCAGTTCATCTTTCTCCTGCTTATTGAGGCCAAATAGATAGCCTTTCGGGAATTTTTCTGGATTATTTTTTACTGCTTCATTTATACGCTTTGTTTCTACTCCATATAACTCGGCAACATCAGCGTCAACAATAACTTTTTGATTGCGAATAATAATGATTTTCTCTTGAACTTGATCTTGCATGATAATTTGCATATGGGGCTCCCTATTTCCTCTGCTAATCCAGCAAAATTAACACTTTAAAAAAATAAACCCCTTAAATATCAAGGGGTCTGTTATTAAAATTAACAAAATATAATAAGGTGGGAATTAGAACGGAATATCATCATCGAAGCTGTCAAGCGCCGGCGCGGCTTCTGCTGTTGCAGTCGCTGCAGCGGGTTTTTCATAAGATGAGTCACCGCCGCCGCTTCCGCCTTTGCTGTCCAGCATTTGCATGTTGTCAGCAATGATTTCGGTGGTGTATTTATCCTGTCCGGTTGTCTTGTCTTGCCATTTGCGTGTTTGCAAGCGGCCTTCGACATAGACTTTTGAACCTTTGCGTAAGTATTCGCCAGCGATTTCAGCGAGACGTTGATAAAATACAACGCGGTGCCATTCGGTGCGTTCCTGCATTTCACCGCTTTGTTTATCTTTCCAGGATTCGCTGGTTGCCAGGGTAACGTTTGCAACAGCGAGACCGCTGGGGGTGTAGCGTACTTCTGGTTCTTTACCTAAATTGCCAATCAATATTACTTTGTTAACGCCACGTGCCATGATGATACTCCTAAATTAAATAGTTCCAATAACCTGTTCTTGCAGACGCAGAAAGTCAGATGCCTTTGCTGTTGTGCGCTCCATTTTCAGGTAAGCAATGCCGTCTTCTGCAATAAAAGTGATTTCTACCATGCCGGGAAGGAGATGCAGGCTGGCTGCGATCGAATCCCAGTTTGATTGCTGTGACGGTGCCACTTTCCACATACGGGTCACCAAAAATCGGGGTGGCTGCATGAGAAACGCAAGCGCTAACCAGAAGAGGGAGAGAATAACACAGAAAAGGTATACACCGGAAAAAGTGAATTTGCCGTATAACCATCCGCCAAGAACACCGCCGGCAAATATACCAAAGAATTGTGAGCATGAATAGATGCCTAGCGCACTTCCTTTGCGTGCAGCAGGGGCGGTGCGGGTAATCAGCGACGGCATAAAGGCTTCCAGCATGGAAAAGCCGGTAAAGAATAAGCACAGACCAGCGGCAGTGAATATCATGCTGCCGGGGAATATCCATAACATTAACTCAGATATGCCAAGGGCGATAATGCTGCCGATAAAATAAGGCTTGAGCTGCTGTTTGCGTTCTGACATGCCGATACAAATCATGGTTAGTACAAAGGCAGCCAATAAAGTAGGCAGATAAAGTACCCATTGCTGGCTGGAGGCCAGATTTGCAAAATGGTACAGGCTGATAGGAATGACGATGAAGCTGGCGGTAAAAATGGCATGCAGAATAAAAATGCCGGCGTTCAGTGTCAGCAGGTCAGGTGATGTCAGCAGTTTGAGAAATGATTTGAGTTCCGGCTCTGTGTCGCGGTGCCAGGTGGAAACGAGTGGCGTTGGAACGGATTGCCAGAGGATAAGAATGCCAGCGGCGCCAAAACAGGATGCGATTAAAAAGAGATTAGCCACTGTCATCCATTTGGTTAGTATTGGGCCAAGCAGCATGGCAACTGAAAATGAAAAGCCAATAGTTATACCAGCAATAGCCATAGCCTTGGTGCGTTGATCCTCGCGGGTCAGATCTGCCATCAGCGCCATAATCGTGCTGCCGACAGCACCGACACCTTGCAGTGCACGCCCAATGATCATGGTCGTCATCGAGTGGGACAGGCCGGCGATGATGCTGCCTGCAATAAAAATAGTCAAACCGATGACGATGACGGGCTTGCGACCGAAATGGTCAGAAAGTATGCCAAAAGGAATTTGGAACAAAGCCTGTGCCAGCCCATAAACACCAATGGCCAAACCCACCAGCGTGGGGGTGGAGCCGGGCAATTGTTTTGCATAGAGGGAAAAAACAGGGAGCACCATAAACAGGCCAATCATGCGTAAGCTCATGATGGAAGACAAACTTATTACGGCGCGCCGTTCTGTCTGGGTCATTTTATTAGCAGGCATCATACGGTGTATCTCTAGGTGACAATGGTTAACAATGGCGGTGATTATACTCTTTTTCTCTTGTGGGCGAACCCTCTTGTCGTGAATCAATTTCTCGTCCATAGTCAAGCATTAAGGGGTGTGCTCGATGGGAGCTGAGACGGCATGGAGAATCGTGTTCACTTGCCTTATTTAAGAGTATATTTGCAAGGTACCGAATAAAAGAATTGCAGGAAATAGTAAAGATTAGTTGTAGTTGCTGTAGATAAAGCATCTAAAGAGGAGCAAATAATAATGAGTGCGACACGATCTATTGAAGAAAGCAGTAAACCTGGTTATCCAGAATATTTGCGCGGGGTGGCGAACTATGCCGAGAACAAGTTTGTAGAAGCACAGAAGGAATTAGCCGCTGCTGCCGCGAGTGGATACGAAGACCCCAATTTATTTTTTCTCCTGGGTGAGATTGACCATAATAAAGGCAATGAATTAAGGGCAATTGAATACTTCAATCGTGCAATCTCAATAGATTCAAATTGTTTGAAAGCACACTTGCAGCTGGGTGTGATTATGTGTAATCGCGGCGACTATACACAGGCGGAAAACCATTTTGAAAAAATGCTTGAAAGTACAAACTCTTATAACTTGCTTGCCTGGATGCACAAGGGGGCGATGTATTTTATACGGGCACGTTCAACAAGCTTTGATGATAGCAGCGATAGAGCCGGGTATTATCAACAGATGGCGGCATGTTACAAGCAAATAGTCGATAAACCAGCAGCAGACGTGCCGATCCATATCATGCTAAGATCTGCTACGGAATTATGCAGGCTGCTAAAGCAGTTTAGGCCTAATCAAGGCGTAGATTTGAATATTAATGTAGATAAGCTGAATCAGGATCTGGATAGACTGATAGCGGAGCTTAAAGCAAAAGATAATAAAACAGTGGAAGAAATATGTGTATTGCTTTTAGCGCAGTTGGAAACAAAACGTTATGCACAAGGTTGGGCGGTATTTACTCAATTGCTTGAATTGCATGTGGGTGCTAATGATTCTCTGTATGATCGTATCCCTGCCTATTTGAAGCGGGATTTTTTCGCTGCGCTCATATTGTGGCCGGCCGAGAGTAATCAGAAAGTGACATATACTCCCGAAAAAACGGAACAGATGAAACAAGCGATCGTTGATCTGCTTAAAGCGCGGGATACGGAGAACTATGCTATTCGTGTTATGCAGATTAATGTAGGACTGCTTGCATTAACGTTTTCATTTCAGCTCGGGGTAGTACTTTATGTGCAGCAAGGAAGTTTTTTTGCGCCGACGCTTAGCAGCGGCAAGCTTAATATATTGGCTGCCAACCTGACGCAGGGTATTTCCACCATGCGTGCACAGGAAGCCGCCTCTCTTGCTGGTCCAATGCGGATATGCAAAAGAACAAAAGAAGATTTGGAGACAATGCAATATAGAGACAGCCTGATACAATACCCCGTCATTTATGAAGCAGTGTTTGGTGTTATGCCGCCGATGCCGCAGTCCAGATGGGTTCTCGGTTTGTTTGGAGGAGCAGCGCAGCCGTCGCAGCGTGTTGCATCGCCCACGCCGCCGACAGATGTGATTAGAACAGCCCCATAAGAGTAATTAATTTATCATGAAGCAAATTTGTATTCGCGGTGCACGTACGCATAATCTGAAAAATCTGAATGTCGATATTCCGAGAGACAAGTTGGTTGTGATTACCGGCTTGTCGGGATCAGGAAAGTCATCACTTGCCTTTGATACATTGTATGCCGAAGGCCAGCGGCGTTATGTTGAATCACTTTCTTCCTATGCGCGGCAATTTTTATCGATGATGGAAAAACCGGATGTCGATCACATTGAGGGATTGTCACCCGCTATTTCAATTGAACAGAAATCCACGTCGCATAATCCGCGTTCGACGGTGGGTACTATCACCGAGATTCATGATTATTTGCGCTTATTGTTTGCCAAGGTGGGGCAGCCGCGCTGCCCGGCGCATGGCAACATTCTGGAAGCGCAGACGATTAGTCAAATGGTTGACATGGTGCTGGCGCTGCCAGCAGAAACCAGGGTAATGATTCTGGCGCCGGTCGTGCGTGAGCGCAAAGGTGAACATGTTGAGCTGCTGCAGGAATTGCGTACGCAGGGTTTTGTGCGTGTGCGGATAGATGGTGAACTGCTGGAACTGGATCGCATACCGGCACTGGATTTACGTAAGAAGCATACCATTGAAGTGGTCGTTGACAGAATCAAAGTAAAAGACGAAGTGCGTATTCGTCTGGCAGAATCATTTGAAACCGCATTACGTCTGGCGGATGGTATTGCAGCGGTCGGTTTTATTGATAAACCGGAAAAAACACCGCAAGTTGTGTCGTCTAAGTTTTCCTGTTCGGAGTGTGGATATAGTTTGTCGGAATTATCGCCGCGATTATTTTCATTTAATAGTCCCATTGGAGCCTGTGCAGACTGTGATGGTTTGGGTGTAGCCGAAACATTTGATCCGACATTGCTTATTAATACAGGATTGAGTCTGGCAGACGGTGCTATTCGCGGCTGGGACAAACGCAATCAATATTATTTTCAAATTCTCACATCGCTGGCGAAGCATTATAAATTTAGTTTGGAAGTTCCATTTTCCAGGCTATCGAAGAAAATTCAGGAAATGCTGTTGCATGGCGGCAGTGACAAAGTGCAGTTCCATTATGAAGACGAAGATGGTTACAGCTACACTAAAACAAAAACATTTGAAGGCGTCGTTGCCAATTTTGAACGGCGTTATCACGAAACAAAATCGGATTTTGTGCGTGAAGAATTGTTGAAATATATCACGCTGCGGCCTTGCGAGACATGTCATGGCACACGGTTAAACAGCGCGGCTTGTAATGTGTTTGTTGCCGATAATAATTTGCCGACGATATCCGCATGGCCGGTTGATAAAGCTAAAGCATTTTTCGAAAAGCTGACACTGCCCGGCTATCGCGGCGAAATTGCAGTCAAGATTATCAAAGAGCTAACCAGTCGGCTTGGCTTTCTGGTAGATGTCGGACTGGATTATATCAGTCTTGAGAGAAGAGCTGAGACATTGTCTGGCGGTGAAGCGCAGCGTATCAGGCTGGCGAGTCAGATAGGTTCTGGTCTGGTGGGGGTGATGTATATTCTCGATGAACCATCGATAGGTCTGCATCAGCGCGACAATGCCCGTTTGCTGAAAACCCTGCATCATTTGCGCGATCTGGGTAATTCGGTCATTGTGGTAGAGCACGATGAAGATGCCATCATGAGCGCAGATCATGTGCTGGATCTTGGTCCGGGAGCAGGTGTGCATGGCGGTGAAATCGTTGCACAAGGTACACCGCAGGCAATCATGCGTGCGCCGGCTTCGGTGACCGGGCAGTATCTTTCTGGCAAACGTGGAATAAAGATCCCGCATCAGCGTGTTAAACCTAATCCGGAAAAGCTGATCAGTTTGCGCGGCGCAACTGGCAATAACCTCAAATCAATTAATGTCGATATTCCGATTGGGCTAATGACCTGTATCACGGGTGTGTCTGGTTCCGGTAAATCAACGTTGATTAATGATACGCTCGCACCGATTGCCAGTCGTGTGTTAAACGGCGCGGCAAGCCATGATTGCGCACCGCATACCAGTCTGGAAGGACTTGAATATTTTGATAAAACGGTTGTGGTTGATCAAAGTCCCATTGGACGTACGCCGCGTTCTAATCCGGCAACGTATACAGGCCTTTTTACCGCGATCCGCGATTTGTTTGCGGGTACACAGGAAGCCAGGTCACGCGGCTATAAGGTCGGCAGGTTTAGTTTCAACGTGAAGGGCGGCCGCTGCGAAGCGTGCGAAGGTGAAGGCGTTATTAAGGTGGAGATGCATTTTCTTGCTGATGTCTATGTGACGTGTGATATCTGTCAGGGGCGGCGTTATAACCGTGAGACGCTGGAAATATTCTATAAAGGCAAGAATATACACCAGGTTTTGGAAATGACGGTGGAGGAAGCGCGGGCGTTTTTTGATGCGATACCTGCCATTGCCCGCAAACTGCAAACGCTGTTAGATGTTGGGCTCTCCTATATATCAGTCGGCCAGAGTGCCACTACCCTCTCGGGGGGAGAGGCGCAGCGCATCAAGCTGGCGAAGGAGTTATCACGCAGGGATACTGGCCGGGTGCTGTATCTGCTGGATGAGCCCACGACCGGGCTGCATTTCCACGATATAGAGCAGCTTCTTCATGTACTGCATCGGCTGCGTGATCAGGGTAATACAATCGTGGTGATCGAGCACAATCTGGATGTGATCAAAACGGCAGACTGGATCATTGATCTGGGGCCTGAAGGTGGTGAAAAAGGCGGCCAAGTCGTTGTTTTTGGTACACCAGAGGAAGTTGCAAAGCATAAAGGGTCGCACACGGGTGCCTACCTGAAGAAAGTATTGGCTAGAAAATGAGCAATCCTTCCCGTTTTTGTGGTATTATTTAACCCATATACCTGAAATTTGTATATGTAATGATAATCCGCGATTTTTTTAGAATAAATTGAGATAAAAAGGATTTTTAGTGTTGACAGGAAGGAGAGGTGGTGTAGAATGCCGCCTCTCAAGTAACAAATGTTCTTTAACAAAACGAAAGAGTGATATATGTGCGCGCTTA
>CAZOVT010000039.1:3937-13211 GCA_964583565.1 uncultured Coxiellaceae bacterium | reverse complement strand
ACAAGTAAGGTATGTTATTTACGATTAAAATGCCCCCTTAAACGGGGAAGAGCCGCAAATTATAGCGGCTGGGATTTTGTAAGCACATGGGCGATGACAAATAACAGCCTGCCTTATTTAAAAGTTTTCTATCCAGGTGACGTTCGTGCGATTTCAGGCTCGACACCTGCTGCCGGTTCAACCGTGAATCTGGCCGTTAATGGCGTCATCCTGAATGCAACTTCCTATGATAACGGCTTCTATTATTACCTGGCGGGTGAAAATATTATTTCAGGTATCGATACTCGTATTGCTGATGGCACACCGATTTTATTCTATCTCAACGGTGGTGCGACGGTTGGCAACACGATTGTGCTTGCACCCAGCAGTAATGGCAGCATAGCGAATACCGCCATCCTGGCAAACACATTAACCATTGGCGGCAATACTGCTAGTACCATTAGTAATGTCAATTTAGCAACAGCACTGGGTGGATTATCAGGCAGTCAGTATCTGTATAGCACATCAGGTAATAATCTCATTTTAGGTAACAGCACCAGCAGAAATGTTGCGTTTAGCACCACAGCCAATACAACCTATCATCTAAATGGAAACATCTCGCCAATCAGCGGTTCAACCAACAGCAGCATTACTTTCAATGGTTCTGTGATAGCAAATAATAATATTTCCCTTATGGCGGCGGCGATTTATTTTATGAATGCCTTAAGCGGCAGCGGCAATATTAATCTCACAGGTGCCAATAGCAATAACTCACTGACCATGAATGCCAGTGCGCCGCAAGTGTTTAATATCACTGGCAAAAACAGCGGCAATATCAGTAGTATTGCTGGCTATATCGGCGCATTGATTTTTACCAATATTCAAAACCTGATAGGCGGTGCTAACGGTAACACATTTAACTTTTCTAATGGCGCCACGATGAGTGGTACTATCAATGGTGTGAATCTTAATGGCGCTAACACAATTAATATTGGCGGTTACAATACTGCGCTTAAAATCAATCTTTCCAGTACAAATAACGGCGTTATACACAATATGAATAATTCTACTATTACGTCATTTGCCAACATCGCTAATGTCAATATGAATCCAGCATTCAATAACACCATTATCGTACCCAGCAGCAAAGCAAGCACGCTTTCTATTACAGGCGGTGGTAAAGGTTACATCAACGACCCATTGTTTTTTAGCGGCGTGAATACGTTTATTAGCACCAACGGCGGCACAGTTAAATTCACCACTAATGCTGCGTATAATCCTGCGGCGAGTACGTATTATGTCAACGGTGTGGGCATGAGTTTTACTGGCTTTGCGGCCTATAGTGGATTCACGATTGCATCACCGACAATTGATGTTTCCAATATTATGCAGCAGCCGCCGGCTAATGCGGAACAAAACACGGCCACGCCTGTGAGCGTGTCACCCATCTGGACATTAACAGGTACCGCTGTTAGCAAAAATATTGCTGCCATTATGACTGACGTCAGCCACCAGATGAGTGGTAATCCGACGGTTCTGGAAATCAATTCTTCTTACTATGTGGTGCAGTGACGCTATTTAATTTTTATATCCAGAGATAGCGTGTGCGCGCATATATTGCACAGCCAGCTGGATGCCCATGCGCAATCTAGGCAATATTATTTAAATGCCTTTTTAACGGCATCCGTGATGACTTGAATGGCTTTTACATTACGGTGCTGATCGTGATAAAGCAGGCAAATTTCATCGCTGTAAGCCGGTGCTTTGGGGAGTGCGGCCAGCTCGTAAGAGGCAGCAATATTGCCCGGCAAAATGCCAATACCGCAGCCTGCCTGCGTTAATTCAGCAACCACTTCGAGGCTGCTGGTTGTGATGTGCCGGGTAAACGCCATACCTTGTTTTTTCAATTTTTTCAGAATCACTTGCGTTTGAATTAAATTCGGAGCGTAAATTAGCACCGTTGAACCCGCTGTTTTGTGCTTGCTTTTACCGTGCCAGAGCGTGATTTTATCATCTGCTAATTTTTTGATGATGAGATCTGGATGCTGCACAGGATTGACTGCAATGCCGATGTCCACAGAAAGATTAATCACTTGTTCGGTAATTTTTCGCGATAAATCATGGCGCAGGTGAATCATCAGTTTTGGGTGGGTTGCAAGCAGATCAGGTAAAAATTTCGGTAAAGAGTAAAGTGCGACGGATGGATGGCAGCCAAGCGTAAACTCACCTTGAATCTCATTCATGGACGCAAGCGTTTCTGCCTTGACTATATCCCATTGCTGCATGAGATGGCGGGTATGGGCGAGCAGCTGCCGGCCGGCTTTGGTGAGCGAGACGCCGCGCTTGTGCCGGGTGAGCAAGGGGGTACCGACCGCGCTTTCAAGGCGGCGCATGGCGAGCGTCAGGGAGGGCTGGCTGATCCCCAGGCGTTCAGCCGCGCGTGACAGATTGAGTAAATCAGCAACAGCAATGAAATAGGTTAAGTCGGCTGGTGATGGAATCATGGTTATCTCATGAATATCATTTAATCTAATAATAAGCTGGTATCTCAGGATTAGCACACATAAAATAATCAACTTCACGAAATTAGTAAAAGTATTTGAGGCTGTACGTGCGAGTATTAGGCATAGAAACATCATGTGATGAAACCGGTATTGCTATTTATGACAGTGAGCGCGGGCTGCTGGCGCATGTATTGCATAGCCAGCTGGAGACGCATGCGCCGTTTGGCGGTGTCGTGCCGGAGCTGGCATCACGGGACCACATGCACAAGGCTATCCCCCTGATTACAGACGTACTGGCGCAGGCAGGGCTGACAGGGCGGGATATCCAGGGGGTTGCCTATACGAAAGGGCCCGGACTGGTTGGTGCTTTGCTGGTGGGTGCCATGCTGGGACGTTCGCTGGGGTATGCCTGGAGGGTGCCGACGGTGGGGGTGCATCATCTGGAGGGACATTTGCTGGCACCGTTTCTGGAGCCAGTACCACCATCATTCCCGTTTTTAGCTTTGCTGGTATCGGGTGGCCACACTGAGCTGATACAGGCAGAAGCGCTGGGCCGTTACAAGGTGATTGGTGATACGCTGGACGATGCGGTGGGTGAAGCGTTTGACAAAACGGCGAAGCTGCTGGGTTTGGGTTATCCCGGTGGTGCGGCGCTGGCAGCGCTGGCTGAACACGGTGATTCGTCCCGTTTTTGCTTTCCGCGGCCAATGACAGACAGACCCGGCCTTGATTTCAGTTTTAGCGGTTTGAAAACCTTTGCCTTGAATACAGTTGAAAAACACTCATTGGATGATCAGACGCGTGCTGATATCGCAAGAGCATTTCAGGATGCGGCAGTGGATACGCTGATTATCAAATGCAGGCGGGCGTTGAAAGAAACAGGTTACAAGCGTCTGGTCGTGGCTGGCGGCGTAGGGGCGAATCGTGCGCTGCGCAAAGGTTTAAGTGATTTATGCGCCAAACTGCGTGTTTCTCTTTATTTTCCCAGACATGAATTTTGCACCGACAATGGCGCAATGATTGCTTATGTAGGCTGCCAGCGTCTGCTGGCGGGGCAGAGTGATGATCTTGGCGTGGATGTGAAGCCGCGCTGGTCGTTAGATCAGATATAATTATTTTTTCCCAATCTTACTTTCTGTTCCTGCCAGTAATTTGCTGATGTTGCTGCGATGACGATAGGCTAGCAATGCAGCCATGAGGGCAACCGTTGTTGCATAGATAGTGTTTCCAGTGATGGCCCAGATATAGATGGGTGCCAGTATAGACGCTGTGAGTGATGATAATGACGAATAGCGAAAAAGCCGGGCAACGACTAACCAGACAGCACCCCAGCAAACAGCACTCAGTGGTGATAGACCAATGAGGCAGCCGAGCAGGGTGGCAACGCCTTTACCGCCTTGAAAGCGGAAGAAAACAGGAAATAAATGGCCAATGAATGCTGCCATGGCAACAGTCGCCAGCGCTGCATTTTCCAAACCATAATAGTGAGCTGCCAGAACAGGAAGCAGTCCTTTGAGTACGTCTCCCGCCAGCGTAATGGCGGCAGCTTTTTTACCGCCGATGCGCATAACATTCGTCGCGCCGGGATTCTTTGAACCTTCTGTCCGTGGATAAGGTAAGCGCATGAGTTTGCAGACGATAATGGCACTGGAAACAGAGCCAATGCAGTAGGCAATGATAACGGCAATGCAGGTATCGATCAGCGGCATGAGTGTTGTCACATAAAATGAAAGAGCGTTAATTTACCTGAAGTAATAGATATTAGCCAGTGCGTGACCCTGCCTGATCGTGGTGATATTATTCAACAACATACTTTATAAGGGAAAATGCATGTCCTCTAACCCAAGCAATCTCATCTGGATCGATCTTGAAATGACCGGATTAAATCCAGAAAAAGATCGTATTATTGAATTGGCTACTATCGTCACGGATTCCAATCTGCATATATTGGCGGAAGGTCCTGTGTATGCCATACATCAACCGGATTCACTGCTTGATCAAATGGACGAATGGTGTACGCGCCAGCATAATCAGTCTGGTCTGGTTGCGCGGGTAAAGGAAAGCTGCATTACCGAAGAAATGGCTTGCAGGGGAACGATAGAATTTTTGCGTAAACATGTGACTGAAGGCAAGTCACCCATGTGCGGCAACAGTGTCTGGCAAGACCGCCGGTTTTTAACAAAGTATATGCCGGATCTGGAAAATTATTTTCATTATCGCATGATTGATGTCAGCACGTTAAAAGAGCTGACATTACGCTGGGCACCAAAAATTTATAATGGTGTGCAAAAAGATTCGCGCCATCTGGCGCTGGATGATATTCGTGATTCAATTGAAGAATTGAAATATTATCGCGAGCACTTGTTCAAATTGCAGAATTAAACTGCCGTTCTAACGCCCATTCAACATGTTCTCGCACTAATTCAGAAGAATGTTGTAAACGCGCTTGTAATGCTTCAATGGCAGCCGTGCTGTGCGGTGCATTACCAAGCGCGACGGCAATGTTGCGCAGCCAGCATTCATAGCCAATCCGTCGAATCGCAGAACCTTCTGTCTTATGCAGAAATTCCTTTTCACTCCAGCTAAATACGTCCAGCAGTGTTGCTGTTGCTAATTGATGGCGTGGATGAAAATCATTTTCGTTCGTGAATTTTGAAAATTTATTCCACGGACAAAAAATCTGGCAGTCATCGCAGCCATAAATACGATTGCCGATGAGCGGCCGCAACTCGACAGGAATGCTGCCGCGTAATTCGATAGTGAGGTAAGAGATACAGCGGCGCGCATCCAGTTGATAAGGACCAACGATCGCTTGTGTTGGGCATACATCTATGCAGGAGGTGCAGCTGCCGCAGTGAGATTGTGTGACTGGTGTATCAACAATCAGGGGGATATTCGTGAATATTTCGCCGAGAAAAAACCATGATCCAGCTTTACTGTTAATAAGATTGGTATGCTTGCCTATCCAGCCTAATCCTGATTTTTCCGCTAATGGCTTTTCGAGTATTGGTGCGCTGTCACAAAAAGCGCGATAACCCAGATCATTTGTCTGTTCATTAATTTTAAGCGCCAGCTTTTCAAGGCGTTTGCGAATAAGGCGGTGATAATCACGGCCTAATGCATAACGCGATAAATAGGCGCGCTCAGGATTATTTAATGCTGCTATCATGCTGGTATCTGCAGGCAGGTAATCCATGCGTGCTGTAATGATACGGATAGTGCCGGCTAACAGTGTGTCTGGCTGTAATCGTTTTTCAGCATGATGCTGCATATAATGCATTTCACCGTGAAATTGCTGTGCCAGCCACGCATTGAATTTAGGCCCATAGATGCTGAGATCGGTATCAGTGATACCAATTTGCTGGAAACCTGATTCCTGACCCCAGGCTTTGATGTTATTTGTCAGCTCGAGCATAAACGTTTTGACAGTGTTGATTAGTTATGATTAGAATGAGTCACATTATACATAATTTGACTACTTAATTCCTATGCGAATATCTAATTATACACAGCAAGCCTGTTATACTTACTCCCGCTATTGGCGTGTGTAATCCGCCTCCTATTCGTTTGATACATAACATCATATAGTAGTTCATTTCAATTTTAAGCTGATATTCCATTGGGTTGGTGATCATGAGTATGAATTTTAAATTGCTGGGTAGTATTTTACTGATTGTCGGAACAACGGTTGGCGCAGGTATGCTGGCGCTGCCAATTGCTACTGCTAACACGGGCTTTTTAGGCTCATTAATATTGTTATTTGGCAGCTGGTTTGTCATGACAGCGGGTGCTTTTTTGCTGCTGGAGGTCAATTTATGGCTGCCTCAGAATACCAATTTGATTTCAATGGCGCGAACAACGATAGGCCCGGTTGGCCAGATAATTTCCTGGGTTGTGTACTTACTGTTGTTATATTCATTATTGTGCGCTTATATGGCTGGCGGCTCAGACCTGTTTGATCATTTGCTTGAAGGTGCCGGTATTCATTTTCCCCTGTGGGTTTCCTTGGTCATTTTTGTGCTGGTATTTGGATCGATTGTTTATATGGGGATACGCTCGATTGACTATGTTAACCGGGGTCTGATGCTTATTAAATTTAGTTCGCTGTTTGTTTTGCTGGGGCTGTTGACGCCTGTGATATCGGCAGTAAGACTGGCGGGCGGCAATTTGCATGCTATTACGTCGCCTGGTGCATTGATGGTGACGATTACCTCCTTTGGTTATGCGGCGATCATACCCAGTTTACGGGTCTATTTTGAGGGGGATATCCAGCAACTGAAAAAAGCTGTGCTGATAGGCAGTCTGATTCCGCTGGTTTGCTATATTGCCTGGGATGCGGTCATTATGGGGGTTATTCCGCTGCAAGGGGACAATGGGCTGGTATCTATCGCACAATCTCATCGGTCTACCAGTGAGTTTGTGACGGTGCTGAGTGCAATCGTCAGATCACCTCTTATTACCTTGTTTGCAAAGCTATTTACGTCCATTTGCGTGCTGACGTCTTTCCTTGGCGTTGCGCTATGTCTCACAGACTTTTGGGCAGATGGATTGCAGTTGGAGAAAAAAGGTGTTAATAAGATAATTATTCACCTGATCATTTTACTGCCGCCATTTTTGGTAGTGTTGTTTTTTCCTAACATATTTATCAAGGCGTTAGAGTATGCAGGTGTGTATTGCCTCATTTTACTGATTTTGCTTCCTGCGTGGATGGTGTGGAGTGGGCGGTACAGAAAACATATTGCTCGCGGCTATCGTGTAGCAGGCGGTAAGCCGTTGTTATTAGGGTTGATTTTGTTCGCTCTGGGCATGAGTATCTGGAGCATGTGTTGAAGCAAAAGTGGTGATAGTGTTTAATAAAAATACGAGCGAGAGGGGCGTGGTATGAATTCAAAGATGCTAGGCGGCATTTTGCTAGTCGTTGGGACAAGCATTGGCGCGGGTATGCTGGCACTGCCAGTGGCAACAGCCGAAGTAGGGTTTTGGGGGTCTGTTGTATTGCTGATTGCTTCCTGGGCGGTGATGTCGACTTGTGCCTTCCTGTTTCTCGAAGTGAATCTATGGCTGCCGCCGAACAGCAATCTGGTATCGATGGCAGGCGCGACACTGGGCCGGTGGGGGCAGTGTGTTGCCTGGGTGGTCTATCTCGTGTTGCTTTACTCTATTCTGTCAGCGTATATCGCCGGCGGCGGGGATTTGTTCCACTATATTCTTGAGACCAGCGGGATCAGTATTCCACTGGGTCTGGCCGCGGTTTTGTTCACTGTCTTGTTTGGCGCGGTGGTTTATTTTGGTATACGGTCAGTCGATTATGTGAACCGCGGACTCATGTTTGGTAAAATGGGCGCGCTGATGATCTTGATTTTGCTGATTTTGCCGTTTATTACAACGGCTAATCTGGATAACGGCCACCTGAAGTATATTGCTTCATCTTCGAGTGTGACGGTTACCGCTGTTGCTTTCGGCTGTCTGCTGATTATCCCCAGCCTGCGTGCCTATTTTGGCGACAACATACGTGAATTGCGAATTTCCATTTTGATTGGAACGTTGATTCCATTAATTTGCTACATCGCCTGGGATATGGTGATTATGGGCGTGATTCCGCTGGAAGGTCCGGGCGGCTTGAAAGCACTGCTTCACTCTACGGGTTCAAATAGCGGTCTGGTCTCGACGTTGTCTGCTATTTTGAATAAAGACACGATTACAAGGATTGCAAAATTCTTTACATCTGTTTGCATGGCCACTTCATTTTTAAGTGTATCGTTGAGCTTATCTGATTTTCTGGCGGATGGGTTGTCAGTCACCAAGCGCGGGCTGGGCAATGTATTGATTGCGGGTATGACATTTTTCCCTCCATTGTTGATTGTCCTGTTTTACCCGGATGCATTTTTAACCGGATTGGAATATGCTGGATTGAGCATTGCGGTACTCATGATTTTGCTGCCGCCGCTGATGGCGTGGAGAGGCCGTTATGTAACAGCATTAGCATCTGGCGGCGGCTACCGGGTACGCGGTGGAAAGGGCATGTTATCACTCCTGATCGCTTTTGCTATATTGACAATATTGTTTGGTTTGCGCGGCATATTGTAATCAGTAAAAAGGGACTCCATTGGGCGATATAACAAACATATGGATTTGGTCAGGGTTCTCGATATTTTTAATTATCGCGCTAGGAATCGATACATTTTTGCTGGCGGACAAGCATGTCCGTTCACAGCAATCTGTCAGGGCCATCCTTCTCTGGACATTATGCTGGGTCGCGCTTGCTATTATCTTTAATGGACTGCTGTGGCTTTATCTTTATTGTACGACGGACCTGATTGTTGCCAACCAGAAAGCACTCGAGTTTTTTGCCGGTTATGTGATTGAAAAATCACTGTCAGTTGATAATCTCTTTGTCTTTTACATTGTTTTCCGGCATTTCCGCATACCGCTGCAGTATCAGCCGCGTATTCTGTCTTACGGTATCTGGGGCGCGATTATCATGCGTCTTTCCTTGATACTAATTGGCGTCTGGCTAGTCAAACAATTTCATTGGGTACTGTATTTGATGGGAGCGGTACTGTTATTGACTGGTTTGAAAATCATGCTGGTGAAGGAAAATGAAAAAGATTTGACTGAAAACTGGATAATTAAACTGCTCAAGCGGGTTTTACGCGTCACGCATGAATTTCATGAGCATCACTTTTTTGTGCGTAAAAAAACACTGCTATATGCTACGCCGCTTTTTCTCGCGCTTGTCTTTATTGAATTTAGCGATCTGGTTTTCGCGCTGGATAGTATACCCGCAATTT
>CAZOVT010000039.1:0-3927 GCA_964583565.1 uncultured Coxiellaceae bacterium | reverse complement strand
CCGCAATTTTTGCCATTACCCGTGATCCATTTATTGTCTGGAGCTCTAACATTTTTGCTATTCTCGGGTTGCGTGCGTTGTACTTTTTACTGGCGCATATGATCGGCCGATTGCAATTTTTGAAATATGGCATAGCGCTTATTCTTGTTTTTGTTGGATTCAAGATGATTAGCGAGCCTTGGCTGCATATATCAACGGGCTTTTCATTGGCGGTAGTCACCGCATTGCTGGTGATTTTTGCTATAATAAGCATCAAGTACAGCAAAAAATGAGGGTTGTGCATGTACCCGACAACGATGCCGGTTTATCAGATTCACCAGATTCGCGAGCTTGAAAAGCTTGCGGTAAAGCAATTTGATATCGCAGGTACGATCATGATGCAGCGTGCGGGCAAGGCTGCGTTTGAGTTTTTGCTGCGGCGCTGGCCGAATGCGAATCGTATCGCTGTGTTTTGCGGCGGCGGCAATAATGGCGGTGATGGTTATGTACTGGCAGGGTTGGCGAAAGAACGAGGGCTTGATGTTACTGTCTGGCAGTTGAGCAGCCATGCGAATTATTCAGAGGAAGCGGCAGAAGCACTGGCATTTTGCCGCCAGACCGGCGTAGAGATTGAACCATTTGACGCAACCGCTGATTTTCATCACCCAGATGTAATTGTTGATGCTATGTGCGGTATTGGATTGAAGGCAGCGCCGGGTGCAGATATTGCAGCTGCTATTCAGCGGATACAGCGGCAGCAAGCGCCTATTTTTGCGCTTGATATCCCGACAGGTGTGAATGCAGATACAGGTTGTGTCGCGGGCGCCGCTATTCATGCAACAGCAACGATGACATTTATTGGATTTAAGCTGGGTTTATTGACGGGTGCTGGTGTGGCATGCACCGGTGAACTGGTCTTGAATGATTTACAATTGCCGCCAGAGTTATTTACCTGTGTAAAACCATCAGTTGAAAAAATTCACATTAATCTGTTTGGTAAATACCTGAAACCTCGATTACGTGACTGGCATAAAGGTAAATCGGGTCACTTGCTGGTCATAGGCGGCGATGCGGGTTTTGCCGGTGCGCCGCGTATGGCGGCTGAGGCAGCGTTGCGTGTGGGTGCGGGGCTGGTGAGTGTCGCGACTCGTCCAGAGTGTGCTGTCGCCATGAGCAATACCCGGCCTGAAATCATGTGTCATGGTGTTGAAAATGCGGATCAGTTGGTGCCGCTTATCGAAAAAGCAGATGCTATTGTCGTGGGGCCTGGTCTTGGGCAGTCTGCATGGGCTGATGAATTATGGCAGTGTGCTGCTGGCGCGGGTTTGCCGCTGCTGGCAGATGCTGATGCATTGAATATGCTGTCCCAGCAAACAGTGGAAGCGAATGTGGAAGCAGGCCGCTGGATATTGACACCGCACCCCGGCGAAGCTGCACGCCTGCTTGGGATGCTGCCTGCACAGATACAGGAAAACCGCCTTGATGCGGCGCGTGCCATCTGCAAACGCTATGGCGGCGTGTGTGTTCTCAAAGGGGCTGGTACGCTCATCGTCGATGCGGATAGCGTGCCTGCATTGTGTGATAAAGGTAACCCGGGGATGGCGACGGCCGGCATGGGCGATATACTAAGCGGCGTGATTGGCGGGTTGCTTGCACAGCAAGTTCCTGTTGGTGATGCGGCAAAGCTGGGTGTTTACCTGCACGCGATGGCAGGTGATCTTGCCGCGAAAGAAGGCGAGCGGGGAATGATTGCAACAGATTTATTGCCCTATTTGCGCCGTTTGGTTAATTGATATTGAGAAATGTAAATGACACGTACGATCACCAGATTAATACCGACAGAAAGTGACATGCTGGCATGTGGATCCATGCTGGCAATGGTTGTCGGGGAAGGAGCGGTTGTCTTTTTGTATGGCAAATTAGGTGCGGGTAAAACCACCTTGGTGCGTGGCGTACTGCGCGGTATGGATTATCAGGGTAAAGTGAAAAGCCCAACCTATACGATTGTGGAACCGTATGAGCAGGCGGGAAAGTGCATATATCATTTTGATTTATTTAGGTTAAATCAACCCGAAGAACTTGAACAGATAGGATTTGCTGACTATGTCGGCACCTCGTCAGTTTGTCTGATAGAATGGCCGGAGAAAGGTTTGCCATTATTGCCGGAACCGGATTTGGCTTGTTATATTGAAATGGTAGATCAAGGCCGCGAATTGCGCATTGAATCGCATACTGCTCGCGGTGAAAGGATGCTGGCTTGTTTGCAACAAACCCTCACATAGGGAATGGGGATGCGTCATATATGGATAGCGCTAGGCTTGATTTTATATTCGCAGATGGTATTTGCTGCTGCGCCTGTCATCGATATTTCCAGCCATGCTAAAAAAGTCGTTAAACCCAAAAAACATAAATTAAACCCATTATTCCAGCAAAGCGTGCTGGATACCTTTGCTGTTTTATCACAAGAAGTAAATGCCAGAGAACAGCAGCAACAAAATAGTTTACTGGAACGTGCGCGCTCAGGACGCATAAAGAAAATTATGCTGCGTAGTAATCCAACGGTTTTCACTGTTGTAATTGATGCAGGTCATGGTGGTCGTGATCATGGCGCGACGGGGCCGTCTGGTACGCTGGAAAAAAATGTTGTGCTGTCAATTGCCTGGCAGTTAGCACGGGAAATCAACAAGCAGCCGAATATGCATGCTGTGTTGACACGTAAGGGTGATTATTTTGTTCCGTTACGCAAGCGGCTGGCGCTGGCGCGTAAAGGGGATGCGGATTTGTTTGTTGCCATTCATGCGGATGCCTACTTGAATTCACGTGCGCGTGGTGCTTCCGTTTATGCATTGTCAACGCACGGTGCGACATCAGAAGCGGCACGCTGGCTTGCACGGCGAGATAATTATTCTGAGTTAAGTGATATTAAATTAGATAAGCTGGCGGATGACAGTCCGATGGTTAGATCAGTGTTAATCGATCTTGCACAGAAAGTCACTATTCGTGACAGTGTACATGTTGCCAGAAGTTTGCTTGATAAATTAAACGACGTGACAAAACTGCATTACAAACGTGTAGAGCAGGCGCCGTTTATGGTGTTAAGGTCGCCAGATATTCCCTCCGTATTAGTTGAAACTGGATTCATTTCCAATCCACGGGAAGAAAAATTACTGGCCAGTACTGGGTACCAGAAAAAAATTGCCGATGCTATTCTTCAAGGGATACTGGTTTATCGGGAAAAAATTCTTTTTCAGTAGGAGAAGTTTACATGCCAATTGTTCCCATTAATGACACAGCGTTATTTTA
Source organism: uncultured Coxiellaceae bacterium (assembly GCA_964583565.1). Taxonomy (GTDB): domain Bacteria; phylum Pseudomonadota; class Gammaproteobacteria; order DSM-16500; family DSM-16500; genus Aquicella. The sequence continues at coordinate 645 of CAZOVT010000039.1, read as the reverse complement.
TGAAACTTATGGTCAGGGTGAACCGTTAGTTTTAATAGCAGGCTTTGGCGCAGATCACACCGCCTGGCTGCCTGTGGTGGAGGTATTAAAAAATAAATACCGTGTTATTGTTTTCGATAATCGCGGTTCGGGACGATCAAATGTGCCGGCAGGACCCTACACGATTGAGCAAATGGTAGATGATATTGTCGCACTGTGCAGACATTTAGGGATTGATCGCGCGCATTTTGTTGGTAACTCAATGGGCGGCTATATTTTACAAATGCTCGCTTATCGCCATCAATCATTATTAAAATCAGCGATCATTAGTAATTCCACATTTATTACTCACACTTGTTTTCATGTTTATGTTGATGCACAGCTGGAGTTGTTAAAATCACAAGCGCCATTGCCTGCGTTGATTAAAGCTTCTTGTGCATGGATATATTCTTATCAATTTCTTTCCCAGCCCGGTGTGCTTGATCAGCTTATTCAGCTAGGTGTGAATAATCCCTATCCTTTTACGCTGGAAGGTTATCAAGGGCAATATGCCGCGTTAAATGGGTTTGATTCAAGGCTATGGGCGCATCAGATTCAAGTTCCCACACTGGTAGTGGGAGCAGATCAGGATTTGATATTCCAGGAGCGTACGATCAAAGCATTGGC
>CAZOVT010000038.1:14049-14601 GCA_964583565.1 uncultured Coxiellaceae bacterium | reverse complement strand
GACTCGAGCTGGCCCAGTTATTTCAGGATGATTTCTGGCATCTCATTCATCAATATGTCAGCCACTTATCCGGGGATGCTTCAGGTGAATATTGCAGCCTGACCATACCATATGACAAACGATTCAGCGATAAAAGCTGGCAAAAATTTCCATATACCTTTATTTATGAATCGTTTCTAATGGTACAGGACTGGTGGCATACTGCCGCCACTAATGTTAGCGGTACCAGCAAACATCATGAAAGCGTCGTTGATTTCACCATACGCCAGATTCTGGATATGCTGTCGCCATCAAACTCCATTTTTCTCAATCCTGAAATCCAACAGGCAGCTATCACACAGCGCGGACAAAATTTCGTGCATGGATACAGGAATTTTCTGGAAGATCTTCACCGCTATCAGGAAGACATGCCGCCGGTTGGCGCAGAACATTTTATTCCCGGTGAAAATGTCGCTGCCACACCGGGAAAAGTTATTTATCGTAACCATCTTATTGAGCTCATTCAATATCAGCCGCAAACCAGCACTGTTTATGCAGAACCCATCCTTATTA
>CAZOVT010000038.1:0-14039 GCA_964583565.1 uncultured Coxiellaceae bacterium | reverse complement strand
CCAGCCTGGATCATGAAATATTATATTCTTGATCTGTCGCCAAAACATTCTCTGGTAAAATATCTGGTTAAGAAAGGTCATACCGTCTACATGATCTCATGGAAAAATCCAACACGAAAAGATCGAAAACTGGGAATGGAAGATTATCTTAATCTTGGTATTATTTCTGCACTTAATGTGATTACATCCATACAACCTGATCATAAAATTCATTTGCTAGGCTATTGCCTGGGTGGGACGTTGAGTGCCATAGCAGCAGCAACGCTGGCACGTGAAGGTATTGATTGCCTGGCAACATTCACCTTACTCGCCGCACAAACAGATTTTACTGAGCCGGGTGAATTAAATCTGTTTATCGATGAAAGCCAAATCAGTTTTCTTGAATCCATTATGCGTATCAGCGGATACCTTGATACTCATCAAATGGCCGGTGCTTTTCAGTTGTTACGTTCCAATGATTTAATCTGGTCTCGAATAGTAAAAGAATATTTACTGGGCGAACGCAAACCATTAACTGATTTAATGGCATGGAATGCGGATGCCACCAGATTACCTTACAAAATGCACTCGGAATATTTACGTCGTCTATTTCTAAATAATCAGCTTGCACGCGGGCAATATTTAGTGAAAAACGAGCCTATTGCACTAACGGATATTACGATACCTATTTTTGTTGTTGCTACTGAGCGTGACCATGTATCGCCATGGAAATCTGTTTTTAAAATTAACTTACTAACAACAACTGATGTTACGTTTACGTTAACAAGCGGCGGCCACAATGTCGGTATCGTCAGCATGCCAGTCAAAAAAACAAAGCGCTATTACCGTATCTCTACCTTGAAGGAACGCGACAGATATATGGACGCCGATTCCTGGCATCAATCAACAAGACCCAATTCAGGTTCATGGTGGCCTGCATTTGAAAAATGGATAGCAATACATTCATCAGAAAAAATAGCGCCGCCAACAATGGGTTCACCTGAAGATGGCTTTATCCCGATAGCCGATGCGCCCGGGACTTACGTATTTGAGAAGTAGCGTGATTAACTATTCAATTCTGCATCATCATCGCTTTTATCTGGCGTTGCATATTGGCCGACAACAATTCTGGTACCTTTAAATTTATTACTCGCATTCGGTCCTTCGATAAAATCATAACGCAGCCATTCCGCATCGCTGACATACATACGCACGCAGCCGTGGCTGTCATTGTAACCCGGCAAGCCGCTCGGCTCACCATGCAGCGCTTGCCCGCCGTGAAAATACATGCAGTATGGCATAGGCGCGCCACCGTCCGGGAGCGGAAATTTTCTTGAATAGCAATCACTGCTGCCTAGCGAATAGATTCTAAACTTACCTGATCGGGTCCGGCATTCTTCATCGACATCATTACACCAGTCCCTGCCTGCCGACGCAGGCCCCCAGCGCAGTAAGCGGCCTTCAGCATCATACGCACCCCACGCTGCCTGTACGGGATCAACAGCAACAATCTTTTCACCATGTGACTGAATCCGCTTCGGAAAAGGAGCGAAATCCATAATATCAGCTTCGGCTAAATTCTCCGGTACAGCAATCACCATGCCTGCCCATAACCGAATATTCATGCGGTTAATACGCATCACAATACTGCGGTCATGCGGGTCAGGAAATAATGAACTCCAGGTTTGATTAGGCTTAACACGCTGGCAATAAAATCCCGGTGTCTCACACAGGGTTTTACCATAACTTGCCGCTATCGCCTGTAATGGCAGAGCCAATGAGAGAATAACAACTGCCGCGGTGATCATTTTAATTGTTCGCATATCGCAGTTCCTTTGCTGGTAACGCCTTTACTTCTATATTAACAAAATCTGCCTCATTTGGTAAGGGTTGCTTCGCTGCCGTCGAGTCCAAACGAGGCACCATGTTCAATAAAAAGTGCTTTTAATTCAGCGTGTTTTGGTGATTGTTCTAAATCATGGCGGCCTAGTAATTGTACCGGTGTCGGATCACCCGTATTCAAATCTGCGCCGCATTTCAGTAAAACGCTGGCAGCTTCTACTGATGGTATAGCTTCCTTCACACAAAAGCATAATGCCGTCATTTCATTACTGGATAACAGGTTAATATCTGCGCCATTTTCTATCATAAACTGGATCATTGCGGGCTTATTTTTTTTCGCCGCAATGTGTATTGGTCCGTGACCAGAATTTGGGTTAATCTGATTAATATCATCGCCGTATTTCAGCAATACCGCCATAATATTTACCTTATTATCAATTGCAGCACGTATAAATGGTGTTCGTCCTTCTCTGCCCTGTGCAGTTAATTGTTTAGAATCATGCATAAGCAACTCGTTTACAACATCCACTGCTCCAGCCATTACAGCAACATGAATTGGCATTTCACCATCATCACGTCGTAATTGACAATCAGCCCCTGCTTTCAATAATTGTCGTAACATAGCAACGTTATTATTATATGCCGCTAAATGCAGCGGTGTTTCCTGTAAATTTCCTTTTGTATTTACATTGGCACCCATGCCAAGCAGTATATCAACTGTGGCGCCATGCCCTTCTTCCGTCGCAACATGCAGCGCTGTATTACCAGAATTTGTTTTCTCATTAAGTAAACGAACTTGATCATCTTGTGCTAAATCCTGAAACCAATTTTTTATATAAATATCGCAGCCTTGCAACGCAGCTGAAATTAATCCATTATCATTTTCCAATACTCTTGGTCGTATAGTTAGCCAAAAATGATTGAAATATTCCTCATAAGCATTCTCTGATTCTTCTACCAGTGGTTCAGAACGAATATAGGTTGTTACCAATTCTTTCCAAAATCGTTTTTTTTCCTCAGCATTATCAGGTATTTTTAAAAAAGCCAATAATTCATCCCAATCTGATGGCCATTTATCTATTGGCTGTTTTAAATTTTCATGATTCGACAACATAGTATCTACTCCCAAAAATAATTGTTAGGAACCAGGCCTTGGTGTCGTTGACGGAGGTTTATTTATAGTCACATCAGTTTTTATTGATGGAAGTCGTTTAATTGGCGTTCTAGCATTTGCAGCATGCCTTTTATAATCATCAGCTTCCTTTTTCCTCATCTCTGCTGTTGAGATTGCAGTCGGCGCAGCCTGTTTTGGAATCGAGGGTGACGATGCTGCAGCAGATTTAACAACGGCCTTTAATTGCCCGGCTTTTGCATTTAACTGATCCTTCAACGTACCTTTTGGTTTTATCGGTACAGCTGTTGGTATCGGTATACCTTTTGGTATCGGCACACCTTTTGGTATCGGTGATGCTTTGGGTGGCGCTGGTGCTTGAGGAATGCTACTAGCTTGTATCTGCTTGACTGTCGCCGCAACAAGTGGGTCTTGTTTAGTCGACAATTGTTTCGCATTAGGCAATGCTGTGCTGGCCTTGGATAAAGCCGGCGCTTTCTCCGGCGGATGTGGAACCATCTTGGCTCCCTTAGCTGCAGCTGACAGCGCAGGACTATCCTTCAAGAAGGATACTGCCATGTCATGTGACATTCTCTTAGCTGGATTAGGGTCAGTTAACCGTTCAATGAGATAACGCAACTCTTTGCCTTTGTCGGTATTGAAATATGGGCCCCAGTGAGGTTTCTCATCCCTTCCTTTTGAATTATGACTATTAGAAGTAGCAGCACATGTCATAACTTCTTTGCCTGTCGCTATGGTATACAACACCATGCCCAGTTGATAACTATATTCTCTCTCAAATGCAATTTTCCTATCCGCATAATTAATAGTTTGACCCTGCAGTTGATCAACAAACGCTCTGGATAAATAAGTTTCGGTTACATCAGTGAAATTTGCCTTTCCACCTCTGTTTTGAATTGCATTAGCCTGAAAAATTGCTTTTGTATCTGCTACTACAAGCTCTTTATTATCTCTTAATAATAAATTACCCACCTTTAAATCTGTCCAGATGAAATCCCGCTTACTTAGATCGGTCAAAAAAGCTGATACTTGCTTGGCAACTGCCGCAGCTAATATATATGGATCTTCTCCCTTGGCACGACTATTATCTGCAATACTGTTAACAGAACCAGCACATTTTTCCATTACTCGTAATGCAACGAGTGGCTCTCCACTATAGGTTCTTGCCTCGTTCTTTGAAAGATTCAGGTCTTGAGTTTTACTGGCATAAACATTAGCAAGCCCTCCTAGCTTACCTAACTTTTCCAATCCTTTTTCTGATTCTGCGCTCGTACTAGCATATTGAAGAATGAATTCAGCACCAGAGTCTTTATGTGTCACCAAAAAATTTCTGTTATTGTTACCATTAAGATACTTGATTTTATACTGACTGCCCGCCTTGCCCTCCATCGTCTGGGCAGCCTTGCTCCAATCATCCTCACGCAATGATGGAATCGCTGCCTTTAGCATAGCCTCTACTGGCAACGCTTTTGCTATCGCATCAGATGACGATCGAGTTTGTCTTGACCTGCTCATCATTACCACCAGCTAAATAGTGATTACTCTGCTATTATAACGCATTACATCTACATTGATTTACTCACTACTCCAACGCTATGATAAATCTACCATTTACCCATGCATTAGAGTATATATATTGCCCATTATCGACTTTTCTGCTCTATTGTTACTCTTTTCCTTCCTTGCAGGCTTAATAGGCGCACTGACCGGCCTGGGCGGCGGCTTTATTGTGATTCCCGTGCTAGTGCTTTTTTTCCACGTTAACATTCATTATGCGATGGGTGCCTCACTCATCGCGGTGATGGCTACCTCATCTGGCACAGCGGCAGCTTATTTACGTGAAGGTTATACTAACTTGCGTATTGGTGTTTTTCTTGAAACATCAGCAGTGATTGGTGCCATGTTAGGCGCCTTGCTAATCGCATTTGTATCCAAACAATTTTTAATGATTGTTTTCAGTCTGGTAATGTTCTTGTCTGCCTATCTCACCATTAGACGCAATGAAGAGCTAGAGGTCTACCATCGCTCTCATCCATGGGCTGCTGCACTCAAACTGGATGGAACCTATCCCAAACGCGGCCAGCGGCAGCCTTACCACGTACAACACGTACCACTTGCACTCCTGATTATGGGATTCGCCGGTATGATTGCCGGATTACTAGGTGTTGGCTCTGGCACCATTAAAGTACTGGCCATGGACCAGGCCATGCGCTTGCCTTACAAAGTCTCCACCACGACCAGCAACTTTATCATTGGCATCACGGCAGCTGTCAGTGCCGGTATTTATCTGACACATGGTTATATTCAACCCGCCATTATTTTTCCCGTTGTCATCGGCGTCATTGCCGGTTCTTTTTTTGGCGCCAAAGCACTAGGCCATCTCAAAACAAAATGGTTACGTATTATTTTCAGTATTGCTATTTGCTGCATCGGCATTGATATGTTTTATAACGCACTATCAGGTACCATTTCATGAGTAGAACCAGCCTACAACTTGCCATTGCATGGATTTTAAATCTGGGTGTTGTCCTTGCCCTGTTACTCGTCATGACTGGCGGCGTTATTTTGCTTTATCAGGATGGTCATCAACCATTAGACAACTTTCTGATGCAGGCATCACAAATCACGATCAACCCGTTGAACCTTTGGCAGGATGCGTTATTACTCACCCCTGTTAGTCTCATCGAATTGGGCTTATTTGTACTGATTGGCACGCAAGTACTGCGCATCGCACTGCTGGCGTTATTTTATATAGTCACGCACGATAAATGGTTTACACTTTTTTCAATATTTATTCTAGCGGCCATGATCAGCAGTTTTTTTCTGCGTTAGACAAACTAACCTCATCCTGCAAATTTTATTTTTGCTTTTGAGAAGAAGAAAAATCTTTCATCGCTTCTTCGTATTGTGATGCGAATGACGCTCCATCTTGCTCTATTTTTTGCATTTCTGCGCGTTTTTCTTCTACCTTCTGCACCGGAAGATTTTTAATTTCATTATAATTAATCCCTTCCATCACAGCGGCAGCGTGCGACGACGTAAACCATGAATGATTTACCTGCTCAAAGGTTAAATCAATGGAAATACCCTGCAACTGCCCATCAGATAATTCTTTGATTTGAGTCAGCGTTAATCCTTTTTCCAATCCTGTTACCTGCAAATGACTTAACCCTGCAATGTCTTCCAGCTTAAAACCTTTGGTAAGAATCCAGACATGATCGAAGGTAAACCATGGTGCACGCACCTGATCCAGTGTGTACCCCTTACTCATTCCAAGTTTTTGAGTATCTGTTAAATCATCAGCATTTTTATCTGAAAAAAAACCTGTTCGCTGCATGAGACACCCCATTTTTATTATTAATTTTTATTATTAAAACAATATAATACGTTCTTAATCTTTAAGTTTATTAAATCAGCTATACTCAACCTATAGTATAACTGATTTTAAAAAGATTGGGGATAAATCAGATGCCCATCCAGGAAACAGATCTTTTGTATTCACCTGCTCGTGTTGCGAGCAGGGATGTTGAATCAAATGGAAAATTACTACCCGATAAAACGCTAATGGAAATATCAACAGCGTTATCGAGAGGAAAGCTCCCCATTATAAAAGGCGGCAAGGGACGTATTTCCAAAAAGAAATTAAAAGAAGCGGGCATCGATGCTAAATACAGTATCATTGTTGCTCCTCAAAATAATCCAAAACAGCCATATCGCATTTATGCTGTCTATAAAGGCGAAAAACATAATCTTCACCTTGGTAAGGGTGCGTTCGGAAAAGTCAAAATTGCTCAGGATCAGACAACGGGTGAATTTTTAGCGATTAAATTATTAAAAGGTATAGACAAATCAAAGCCAGGCGCATCAGATCAGCAAGCATCGCTAGATGCCGAATTAAACACGTTGAAACGTGTTGGACAATTTGCGGAATCTTTGAGTTATCCAACAGAAACAAACCAATCGAAGCAGCGTTATGGAAACGAAACAATAGCTGTTTTAATGAAATTAGCGCCTGGCATTCCTTTATCTAATTTACCCATACAACGTTTTTCTGCCGCTCAAAGCTTACAAATGATTGTTGCGCTAGCACGTGATCTTGATGAGCTGCATCGAAATGGAATTGTTCATAAAGATATGAAAGCAGCAAATGCCCTATTTGAACAATCATCAGGAAAAGTAACTATCATTGATTATGGAACCGCTTTACAGATGGGAAAAAATAAATCTGTTACCGATAAATTAGCAGGAACACCTATATTCATGGAACCCGCTTTTAGACGGGCAATAGTGGATTTCAGTATGTTCAATAGTAAATATCAGAAAATAAAAAATGACAAAGAGACTCGGCTCCGTCAGGCGGCTGTGATGCAGCAAGACATAAAAAAGTTGGAAATCAGTGGCGGCGATGCCGCTAACCTTTCCAAATTAAAATCTCAACATGAAACTATCACCGCAGAAGCTGCAAAGCTGGAAGCCTTGCGAGAAAGCATGGTTGATGATTTAAAAGCAAAACATCGGGCAACAATGCAGGCTTCTTTTTCCGCAGCGACTGATGTCTATAATCTCGGCATGTTAGTCGCAGATGTACTGGATTTAAAAGTGCCCGTTACGCCAAAAGCTGGTGAAATCGATTGTAATCACTATGAAGTGAAAACCAACCCGGGTATTCCGAATGAAAAAATAAAAGATGAAAAATTGCGTAAGGAAATTATCAACTTTCTTCTCCGAATGACAGATGAATCTCCTGAAAAAAGACCCAGTATGCGCGAAGTCCAGACTTTTTTTGATCGTCACCGATTATTACAACGCAATGCACCGGGAGCAGAAATTAAAACTGGATTACTGGACATTAAGGAATTTAGCCAGGCGAGTGATGTGGATAAACGCTCTTTAATCGCAGCATTAAAATCAAATGATAAAATTCAGTTAATTTGCTCCGATTCTTCCATCAATAAAGTACAAGCACAAGCTATTAAAAAAGAACTGGAAGAATATTATAAACTCAGTGTGATGCCATCGGTTATTTATGGAGAATCGCCAACAGCCAAACTGGCTGCAGGTATACCAGAATTACGCAAGAATGCTCCGCTAAAAGAGAAATATTCGCTAGTGACACAGCAAGCATTAACAGTAACACAACGTACCCAACTGGGTAAATCGATTGCCATTGTTGAGATCCCATCAACCCGTCCAGCACAGCAACGACAGCCACAAATAACCAGTATGCCGCCCGTTCCACGCAAAGTGGCATTGGAAGATTTGGGTCAGGATGGAAAATTAATTCCTTCGGATGTAACAGCGCAAATAAGGAAAAAATTATTCTCAGGTGAATTGATTCCGCAGTCGGAAACTGGTAAAGAAATGACATCGACAGCAGGAAGGTTAACAGAGAAAAGATTAAAGGCAGCGGGAATTAATAGTAATTTTAGTGTCATTGTGAAAAAACAGGGAAATGATTTTCAAATTTTTGCAGTGTACAAAGGAAAAGACAGATCACTGGGCGCGGGCGCATTTGGATCCGTTAAGCTGGTGCAAGATCTGGATTCTGGTGAATTCCATGCGCTTAAACTGCAATCCGGCAGCCTGCAGACAGAATCCAGTGTATTGGCCGCTGCAGGACAGCGATTAATAGCCAGTATTGTATATGAACCAGAATCAGCCACTGGCAAAACAAGATATAAAGCTGCGCGTGGTCAAACACTTGCTAATGGTATTATTACAGAACTCGCAACTGGAACGCCTTTAAATTCTCCGGAATTACAACGTCTGCCAGTCACTGATCGCGTAAAAATGCTAACATCCGCTGGACAACAATTAGCGGTCCTTCACCACCGTGGCTACACACATAATGATATTAAACCAGATAATATTTTATATGATGTACGCAGTAAAAAACCGCCAAGGATTATTGACTGGGGAACGGCTGTCAAAATAGGCGAGAAAGACATGCCGAAAGGAACGCCTGAATTTTGTGCGCCTGAAGTAACAAGTGGAGAAGGCGCTGCTATTGTTTATACTGGAAAAACAGATGTTTATTCTTATGCGATCATGGTAGGTGTCTGTCTTGGATTAGCAAAAAATCATGACAAGCATTATGAAATTGCCTCCCAGCAAGATAAGGAATTTGAAAAGAACGGTATTATTTCAGACAAAGCCATTCGTGCTGAATTACAAAGTTTGTTGTTGCAGGCAACGAATCCAGATCCAGACAAACGGCCAGATATGGCAGCACTAGTGCAAAAAATAGCAGCCATACAGCATAAGCTGGAAGCGATAGAGGCGAAAAGACCAGAAATTGGTATTCTTGATTTAACCAAATACGAGTTATCTTCAACGAGAGATAAAAAAATTATGCTGGATGGATTAAGACAATTTGAAACAGTTCGTCTTATCTCGCCTGGCACCACTTTCGATCCTATAAAAGCACAAAAATTATTACGGGAAATCTTAAGTCTTGATGCGGCACCAGGGAAGCCCATTTTACGGGTAGAACATTCGATTGCTCATGGCGATACCGCAGAAAAATTAACGGCCGCCGTGATAGCAGACGTCAAAAACAAGAGCGTTGCTTATGCCCCATCAGTAAATAACCCAGTTGCAAGAAAACGGGCGGGAAGCATACCTGACCCCGTGAGAGTTAAACCTGTACAAACAACCCCAAACCGTCCGCGTTCTGTTTCAAAAACTGAGGAAAAACAGAAACCCGTTTTGCCAAAAATGCATCGGTAGAAATCAGATATAATTTTTTCATACACTCGTTCTCAAGCAGCTGCATACCATAATCTGTACTAAATCAAACTTGATGTGACAGACAGTGTCACATCAAGCTATTTCTTCACCCTGACCTACTGGGGGATATTTCCTGTTAATACCCCTTGGCATCCTTGTCAAAGTAGCCAATATATTTTTCAATTCTCTCTACATGCGTTTCAAGCCGGCCATCAGGATGCAGTTTAATCACACGGTAACCTGGCGGCAGGTTTTCCAGTCCAAAATCAGGTTTCTTACGCATAAACTGTATACACGTTGAAGGCGACGAATAGACACGTATTTCACCCACCTGCTGCTCAAACTCCTGATGCACATGGCCAAAGATCACATATTTAATTTGTGGGTATTTTTCCGCTATCGACCAGAATGCCTCCGCATTCCTTACACCCAGATTATCCAGCCAGGTGCTGCCCACTGGCACGGGCTGATGATGAAATGAAACAATGGTATGAAGTGCTGGATGCGCACGCAAACATTTTTGCATGTAACTCAATTGATCATCTGCCAGAAAACCTTCGACCTGACATTGTATGTGTGAGTCCAGCAAAATAATCTGCCAGTTATCCAGCACAATATGCTTGATACGGTTGAGGTTACCGCAAGGATAAACTCTCTCCATCACATCAGCGTCATCGTGATTACCCGGCATGGTATAAACAGGTACATCAAATGGATCCAGCATCGTCACGATACGGCGATAAGCTTCTTCCGATCCATCCTGGCTCAAATCACCAGTGACAATAATAAAATCTATTGATTTAATATTGTCTTTAATATGATCAATTGTTGCTTGGAAACTTTCCTGTGTCTTTACACCAAGCAAGTTTTTTTCCTTGTTGGCGTTTAAATGTATATCGCTAATCTGTACGATATTAACCGTTTGCTCATCCATCATTGTTCTCAATCAAGTCCTTTTGTTAATCATAACTACATAATGTCAGCTTGTCATTTTTCTGTGCCAAGAGGCATCTTCCCAAGTGTGAAATAACTCAAACACACTGCTGCAAAGGCTGTCACAGCAACAGGATAGGCCAGTGACGGAATGGTTCCGTCAAACTGTAAAGCAACGACCACGCTGCCAGCCGCCCCAAAGCTAATCATCAATACATTCGACAGCGCAACCCGCAATCCCATGGGTGCGGTACTTGCTTCAATGATATTACGGCTCAATGGTGCAAAACATAATCCTGACCCAAACGAGAAAATAGTCATCGCCAGAATAAAAATCTCCAATGTATGCGGCATCACCCCTGTTAGTAACATAGCGCCCCCGCCAACCAGGGAAATCATCAGCCCAATCCAGATAAGTTTTTTGATATCCATCTTATCAGCCAGTTGTTTCGCAAGAAAATTAGCACCCATGTATGCAATAAATACCACCGCCTGTATTGACCCGAACAAAACAGGGCTCAAATGAAATGTCTTGATAAGCAATAAAGGTCCTGCTGTGATCCACATGATAAAGCCGCCAAACAGTAATCCAACAACCAGTGCCAGTAATGTAAACTGCTTATTCATGATCACAGCCCAATATTGCCATAATATTTTTATCGGCTGTAATGGATGGCGTTCTTCTGGCGGTAATGTTTCTGGCATCCAGATTGTTAACATAATGACTGATACCAGGGCCCAAAAGGCAATAAACAGAAAAATCATCCGCCAATCAGACACTAATAAAAAGATACCACCAAGCAGCGGCCCAAATGCGGGCGCTAGAATAGTGATGCTGCCCATGATCGCTAGCATCTTGATAGCTTGTATTTTTTCATACGACTCATGAATACATGCATATCCTGCAACACTCATCGTTGCCAGCATACTGCCCTCAATAAACCTGCCAGTAAGCATGACGGCATAATCACTCGTGAAAGCACAAAGCAACGTCGCTAATATATAAATATACCCACCGCCAACCAGAACCGGACGACGCCCAAACCGGTCTGAAATCATGCCGATAAACAATGGAAAAACTGCCGCGCCAACAAACCAGATAGTCAGTGTCATTTGTGCTTGCTGCATGGAAAGCTGCAACTCTTTCATCATGTTCGGTAAAGCCGGTAAATACATATCGTTAGAGAGATACGTTGCAATCTCGTACAACACAAGCATGAAAGGGAAAAAGGTGTGTCTGGAGGTTTGTATAGTCATTATGTTTCACATAGAACATGGGTTGTAATAACTATCCCATAAACGTCACATAAAGGGAAACTGTGACACTTATGGGATGGGGATTTGGCTTGTACAGAACTACAATAATCTATTTAAAATCATTATAAAACAACAACTTATATTAAACTTCGGTGACCGAAGCAGAGGGCTGCAACAGTCGTTGCATGATACTGGCTCGAATCATATTACTTTTAACCCCTTCGATAGTCGGAAACTGGGTACGAATATGAACAATAGCCTTTTCAATACGAATCATTAATTCTTCCGGCATCCGAATGCTTACCATATCGCTAAACTGGTCCATATCTTCTGCGATATCAACCAAGGTTGGATAATCAGACAGCCTAAGCAAAGACTCGATAGATTCAATAATCCACTTACTTTTACCCCGCATACCATAGCCGTCTTCAATAATCCGCTGCTGAAGACGGCGATGAAGATTTTTTTGTAGCTTAATGGAGGTCGTTACTTTTTTATGCATAATTACACCACCGCTTCTGCTTCTATCAATTCAATCAATTTCCTAAATGCCTTTGTTGCCTGACGTAAATCAACCCAGTCAACTTTTTTAAATATCTCGGTGTATTTTTCATACTCCTTGCGTGCCACCACGCTGTAGACTAGTGTCTTAACCACACTGACATTAGATGTAGCGCCCATATTAACCTTCGATGTACTTTTACCTCGCTTCGTCGTTTGCAAAGATACCTGGGCACGTTTCAACATTTTTTGCTGGCTGATAATACTACGAATTTCCTTAAGAGTTGAACCATTTACGCATGCTTCAATTGCCCGGCGGCGAGTTTCTGTTGCCGGTACAGATGCAATCAGCGCTGCTTTATCCAGATTACGTATATTGCCGTTACGAATTTCAACTTGAACATCATCAGGTGCTAAAATAACAGCAAGATAATAAGTAGACTGTGATAAAGATAAGCCAGTGATCATTTTCAATAACGTTGCCGTCACCTCTACATTTCCATGCTGTAACTGATACTCACGAATGATTTCTCTCACATTGTCTAAACGTTCCTCTAACGTTAAATCTTCGCGGGCTGTATTTTCAATCCACTGGATCAGCTTAAGATCAAAGCCTTTGGGTTTTTCATTAAAGACACGTGCGTCTATTTCCTGTTTACCTGCAAGAATAGATGCCAGGCAACGCCGTTCACCAGCAACAATGCGATACACATCCCCTAATTTATAGACAACCACGGGATTGATAACACCGCTGCTTTTGATTGTATGAGCCAGTTCTTTAAGCCGTTCCAATTCTTCCTGTTTACGCTGATACAAAGGATCATCTTTATTGATGCCAGCCCGGATATCCGTCAGATCAATACTTAATTTACGAGGATTTTCCGGATCAAGCTGGATGCGCGAGAGAGGCAGCACGGTATTTCTAAACATGCCGCTATTGTTTTCAACAACATTAATTGTTTCACTTAGACCGCGCGTTAATGCTTCAGAAATGCCAAAGCGTTTTTTTTTGCTCATGCGAATATCCTCTCTGCAATATAGTTACATACTTCCTGTGCCTCAGATTTTGCAACATGTTGTTCCTGGAAATCAAATATTGACCTTGGAGTTGAATCCGCAGCATCAACTTCTGCATAGACAATACGCTGCGAAAATTTAACCGGCAGGACATATTTACCAAGCGCTGGATTACTTTGCAGACTGTGCAGGATATCCTTATGTAATCTGGTTTGCTTGAACATATTGGGCAAAATGCCAATGAGCTGCAAAGGACGGTTTTTTTCTCTCACAAGGGATTCTTGCATCCATAGTTGAAGCATCCCGTAAATACCCTGCACTGGCTGTTCTTCCATGACCGAGGGAATAATAATGTGTGTTGCTGCTTTCATGACGCTAATAGTGAGCGGGCCTTTTGATGGTGCGGTATCAATCACCACAACATCATATGCTTCTTTTACATCTGGCGAACTTAAAAAATTGGCAAGTTGTTTATGTACCTTATCCACTACTTCAGAACGTCTGACAGACTCTGCTGAGAGCAATTTATCAGCATGTCCCGGCGCAATGTCCAAATTTTTCACATAAGTTGGGTAAGGTATGACACCTTGGCCATAAAAAATTTCTGCAATACTACTGCGACCATCCCAATCCTGATGATCAGGATTGG
>CAZOVT010000037.1:12921-14849 GCA_964583565.1 uncultured Coxiellaceae bacterium | reverse complement strand
CGTTTACCTTGAATTGCGGTTGTTGTGTTGTTTTTAACGCTGCCAATAAGCGAGGATAGGTTTTAACTTTTCCTACACCAAGATTGGCTTTCAGGAACGTCATCATATCGCTAATGCTTGAACGTAATGCGCCGCCGCCAGAAAGAAAACCAGAGATGAACTGCGGTACTGGCTTGCCTTTTTTATTATAACCAATTGCACGCAGCTGTTCTGATGCCGGGGTAAAATGAATAAGCGTGTGCCGCATTTTTAATGGTAACAATACTTTATTATTCAATAACGCCATATAGGACTGATCGGATGCTTGCTCAACGACCATACCTAATAAACCAAAGGTGACATTTGAATAGAGATAGGTGGAGCCAATGGCATCATTTGGCTTCCAGTTTTTAAGAGCGGGCATAAATAGAGACTTATCATTTTTTGTGATGCCTAGTTCATTGATGTCACGCGGCAGACTGGCTGTGTGTGTTGCGAGATTGATAACGTTGACATTGTCGATTGGAAGATTATGTGACTGTGCCAGCTCTGGTAGATATTTTATCACGGGATCGTCTAAATGAATTTTTCCATCTTCCATCTCAACAGCTAGTAACGTGGTAGTAAATACTTTGGTAATGGAAGCAAGATCAAAAATGGTATCGTTGGTGACAGGTTTTTTATTTTCGCGGTCGGCATAGCCATACGTAAATAGATATTCCTTTCCTTGATAGTAAATGCCAATAGCAGCACCAGGAATTTTATTGTTGGTCAGGAAGGGTATAACGATGGTGTCTATCTGGTTTTTGAGGTCAGGTTTTGCTTCTTCCGCAATAGTATTGCTGGAAAAAAACAAGGCGAGAAAAACGAGTAACATGTTGAATATGTACTTTTTTAAACCTGACATAAATGAATTCCAGGAGAGATGATTAGGAAATGGCCGACTGTGGCCATATTATAGGATTTTTACATGTGTTTCAAATGAACAAAAATCTCAATAAATCAATATGTTAACGTGTCTGTTGCGCATATCTTTGCCTGAATTGAACATATTTCTTCGGCATCGCATAGGTGTTCTTGTATAATGCGCGAGATTGAAGCTAGATAATTTAGGATAGTACTAGATGGCCATCAAGCAATTTGATTTATTGCATACAAAACGTTTTTTCCCACTGTTTGTTACCCAGTTTTTGGGTGCGCTTAATGATAACATTTACAAAAATGCGCTGGTGATCCTGATAACATTTAGATTATCTGACCAGATGCATATCAATCCCGGCATGTTGATTACAATAGCCGCGGGCATATTTATTTTGCCCTTTTTTCTTTTTTCTGCAACTGCGGGTCAACTATCCGATAAGTATGAAAAATCACAATTGATTCAGTATACCAAGCTGGCGGAAGTCATGCTGGCGCTGATTGCCGCGGCAGGATTTTATTTTCATAGTATTACGTTATTGATGTTTGTATTGTTTTTACTGGGCGTGCAAGCAACATTTTTTGGCCCGCTTAAATATGCAATTCTGCCAGACCATCTTGAGGAAAAGGAATTAATCGCGGGTAATGCTTTGCTGGAGTCAGGAACGTTTATTGCCATTTTAGTGGGAACAATCTGTGGCAGCTTGCTGGCTGGCATACCGTTAGGGATGTTTATCATTCCTGCTGCGGTTATTTTGATTGCGGTGGCAGGGTATTACGTGAGCCTGTCGATTCCTAAATCGAGGATTGCCGCACCTGATATACGGGTTAATTTAAATTTTATTCAGGAATCGTGGAAAATTGTTCAGCATACATTCGAGAATGAAAATTTATATCTGGCCATTATGGGGATTTCCTGGTTTTGGTTGATTGGCGCTACCTATATTTCACAATTCCCCACGTATGTTAAGTATACACTAGGCGCTGAATCATCTGTTGTCAGTTTATTGCTTGTCTTTTTTACGACTGGC
>CAZOVT010000037.1:11479-12911 GCA_964583565.1 uncultured Coxiellaceae bacterium | reverse complement strand
CTGGCATTGCAGTGGGTTCCTTGTTGTGTAATCGAATATTGAAAAGCAAGATTCACGCGACGTATGTTCCGCTTGCCGCGCTGGGCATGACAATTTTTGCGATTGATCTGGTCATTGCGACCAAACATGCCGAAGTGGGCGCAACCGTGCTGATTACGCTTCGTCAGTTTTTGTCATATACGGCAAACTGGCATGTGTTGATTGATTTATTTTTGCTTGCTGTATGCGGCGGTATTTATATCGTTCCTCTTTACGCTATTCTGCAGCATGATAGCGAGGAAAAATACAGATCTCGATCGATAGCTTGCAATAACATCATGAATGCATTGTTTATGGCGGTTTCGTCGGTTGCCGTCAGTCTCATGCTGTTTGTTCATCTTAGTATTACTAAAATTTTTATTCTGGTAGCGCTGGCAAATTTATTTGCTGCGATTTATATATGCCGTTTACTGCCTGAAGAGCTGATTAAATCATTGCTTATCTGGCTGTGCAAAACCTGTTATCGGGCTGAAGTGGTGGGTATGGATAATTATTATGCCGCCGGTGACCGTGTTTTAATTGTTTCAAACCACACCTCATTTTTAGATGCTATTTTGCTGGCTGCTTTACTGCCTGATCGATTGAGTTTTGCGATTAACACACATGTGGCAAAGAAGTGGTGGATTCGGCTGATGCTTAAGCTGGTGAATACGTATCAGATTGATCCGACCAACCCATTGGCAACGAAATCGTTAATTGAGTATTTGGGGCAGAATCATCGTGTTGTTATTTTCCCGGAAGGCCGTATTACCGTTACCGGGGCATTGATGAAAATATATGAAGGGCCGGGATTGATTGCAGATAAAGCCGATGCATTCTTATTACCTATCCGAATTGATGGGGCGCAATATACGCCGTTTTCACGTTTGCGCGGCAAAGTGAAACTGCGATGGTTCCCAAAAATCACATTAACCATTTTGCCGCCTAAAAAATTTGATATACCTGAATCTATTTCAGGTCGAGAGCGCAGGCAGCTTATCAGTATCCAATTATATGATTTGATGTCAGATGCGGTGTTTGCCAGCAGCAATTTGACCGAAACGCTCTTTCAGTCGATTGTAAATGCCAAAATTATTCATGGCGGCAGGCATGTTATTCTGGAAGATATTGACCGTGAACCGATGAACTATAATCGATTAATCACGAGGAGTCTGATTCTCGGCCGAATGATAGCCAAAAAAACGTGGCGTGGTGAATACGTGGGGATCATGCTGCCAAATTCTATCGCCAATGTCGTCACATTTTTTGCGATGCAGTCGATTCATCGTGTGCCTGCCATGATCAATTTTAGTGCTGGTACCCAAACGATTTTGTCTGCCTGCAATACAACCGGCATTCGTACTGTTTATACCTCGCGACGGTTTATCCAGCAGGCTGATTTATCGGCGCTGGC
>CAZOVT010000037.1:0-11469 GCA_964583565.1 uncultured Coxiellaceae bacterium | reverse complement strand
CAGAATATCAAGCTTGTTTATTTAGAAGATATTCGTGCGCAAATAGGCTTTGTCACTAAATTTGTTGGTTTTCTGGCGTCGATATTTCCAGAACGATATTATGATTATATGAATGGCGTCAAAGAATCCAATCAGGATGAAATGGCCAGATTGCCGGCTGTTGTCTTGTATACATCGGGTTCGGAGGGTACGCCAAAGGGTGTTGTGCTCAGTCATCACAATCTCCAATCCAATCGATTTCAGGTGTCAGCGCGTGTTGATTTTAATCCGTCAGATAAAGTATTTAATGCGCTGCCAATGTTCCATTCGTTTGGTTTAAATAGTGCTACGTTGCTGCCGATTATTTCAGGCATGTATCTTTTTGTTTATCCATCGCCGCTGCATTACAAAATCGTTCCGGAAATTTGTTACGATGTAAATGCGACTATTTTCTTTGGGACAGATACGTTTCTCAATAACTATGCTAAATTCGCGCATCCCTATAATTTCTATTGTGTGCGTTATGTCTTCGCTGGCGCAGAAAAATTACGCGATGAAACAAGAAAGTTTTGGATGGAAAAGTTTGGCATCAGGATTATGGAAGGTTATGGCGTGACTGAAGCAGCACCTGTTATTTCTGTTAATACGACTATGCAGTATAAATATGGAACGGTTGGTCGTCTTATGCCGGGTATGAGCTACCGTCTCGATCCAGTTGATGGTATCAATGAGGGTGGCCGTCTGTTTGTGCATGGCCCTAATGTGATGCTTGGGTACTTGATGTCAACTGCCCCTGGTGTATTGGTTCCGCCGGTGGATAACTGGCATGATACGGGTGATGTTGTTGATATTGATGATGAAGGATACTTGTCTATTAAGGGCAGGGTGAAGCGATTTGCTAAAATTGCTGGCGAAATGATTTCATTGGCGGCAGTTGAAGAAGCAATAAATTCGCTGTGGCCAAAATATAAAAATGCCGTGCTGGCGCAGCCTGATGACCGTAAAGGCGAGCAGTTAATTCTATTCACAGATAATCCATCTGCAGAACAGTCATCGATTGTCAGTTATTTTAGAGACCGTGGTTTCGCGGAAATTTATATGCCAAGAAAAATTAAAATTTTGGATGCCATCCCATTGCTGGGCAGTGGTAAAATGGATTATCAAATGTTAAAAACATTAACTGGCGGTTAAATTTTTTGATTATTAAGATGATTTTTTATGAGGACATATAAATGCTAGACAGAGCCATTCTAACACCGGCCAGCACAGACATACCCGAAAATATTAGTGTCGAAAAATGCCTGGACTTAGTCATGGCCGCAAATAGCGGCAATATGGACGAAGTTGTACGATTGCTCAAAGAGCCTGATGTCGATATGAATTTTATGGTTTCTTACAGCCAGTCTGAAACGGGTTATGGTGGTGGGATATCTACAACAGTATCCGGGTATCATTCCGCACTCAGCGCAGCTATCGTCAATAAAAAAAATGAAGTTGCCTGCTATCTTCTAGAATGTGGCGCAGTAACAGAAACAACGAAATATCATTACAGTGCTTATGTATGCAAATCTATTCTTGCTTTGATTTCAAATAATCAAATAGACTGTAAGCGAGAACCCGCGTTATTTAAAATGGTACTTCGTCGCACATAAAATCTCCATCATGCAATAAATGATACAACTCTGTCTGCCTGGTTGGTAAGTTATTTTGGTAATTCACAGACATATCTTAATTTTATCTTCTGTGAAGCTTTTTTGAGAAATGATCAATTCATTATAAATAAAATAGTATCGGATCATCCGGTATCCCTTAATCTAGCGCATGTTATGGAATCCTACATGAGTGACATTGATGTTGATATTAATGAAATCCTGTTAGCTCACCAATGCCTTGATTGCCTATCAAAAAAAATATCATTATCACGCGCTGTTTTCCAGCAAACAAAATCGGCTCTCGATAAAAAACCGATTTTGTCTAATCTCAAATTAAATGTTTTTCACTTTGAATTACATGCTCTTTTTCAACAAGTATCGCAACATACATTAAGCGGATTATTTGCTGAACTGCAACATTGGTTATTACCAGAAGAAAATTTGCCACCGGCACCAATGGATAGCGCACTCCTTTCAACGCTAGCAAGCAATTATGACGAGTCGACTAGTGAAAAAATACACCGCTTTCAAGATCCACTACACTTGAGATCTTTTTTGGACATGGAGAACACTGAAATAGTCATGCGGCTTCATGCAACCCATACACCACAAAACACCCTCTGTCCAGCGGCGGAATTATTAGCGCTGATTTTGTTTTATCATAGTCAGGATAAGATAAAAGAAGGTGAAAACGAGCAGCCATTGTTAAATGGCAAACAAATTGTAAATGGTGTATTGGCACTCAATAAACTGTATTCTCTTTCCCCGGCAGAGCAGCTTGTTCTGTCTGCACATCAACAACAATGCCGTGATATACAATCCCTTCGATGTGAAAATGCCAGTTTGCGTGAAGAAGTAGCCAGCATGGGAGAAAAAATAGATACGTTACTGGATATGGTGAAGCAACTCATGCCAAAGCAGGAAGCTAAAAGATCCCGTTCACCGATGATGTTTTAAAATAATATATGGTAGCCGCTATAAGCGGCTACCATGTCATCACTAACCGCTTGAACTTTGCAATGAACTGATGTCAATCACGAAGCGATATCTTACGTCACTTTTAATCATGCGCTCGTAGGCATCGTTAATCTGGTCGATTTTAATGACTTCAATTTCTGGTGTGATATTGTGCTGGGAGCAAAACGCCAGCATCTCTTGCGTTTCTTTAATGCCGCCGATTAATGAGCCAGCAAGACGTTTGCGGCCGCCAATCAATGAGAATGCATTAATCGTTCCCGGTTTTTCAGGGATACCAACAACCACCATGGTGCCATCCAGCTTGAGCAGCGATAAATACTGGTTTAGATCAATATTGCCTGCGGCAGTATTGAGAATAAAGCTGAAATGATTGGCATAATCAGTGAAAACAGATGGATTGGATGTGTTAACAAAGTGGGTTGCGCCAAATTGCAGAGCGTCCGCTTTTTTACGGTCAGAGGTGCTTAACACGGTGACTTCCGCGCCCATAGCTGCGGCAATTTTAACACCCATATGACCGAGACCGCCTAAACCAATGACGGCGACTTTGTCGCCTGGTTTAATATTCCATGTTTTCAATGGTGAATAAGTGGTAATGCCAGCGCATAATAGCGGTGCGGCTTTATCCATCGGTAAGTTTTCGGGAATGCTTAATACATAATTTTCATCGACAACGATTTGTGTCGAATAGCCGCCATAGGTTGGGTTGCCATCCTTGTCATGGCCGTTATAGGTTAGATTCATGCCTTTTTCACAATATTGCTCAGTGCCTTGTTTGCATGGCGAGCAGGTGCGGCAGGAATCAACAAAACAGCCAACGCCGGCAGTGTCGCCGACTTTAAATTGTTTGACACTTGATCCAGTTTTAACAATTTTCCCAACAATTTCATGGCCAGGTACCATTGGAAAAATAGAGTTGGTCCATTCATTGCGTGCCTGATGGACATCGGAGTGACAAACACCGCAAAAATGAATGTCAATCACGACATCGTTGGGTCCTGGTTCTCTGGTGTCGAATTGAAATGGTTTGAGCGGTGTTTTCGCGTCGTATGCGGCGTAGGCCTTAACTTGTATCATGAGTTCTCCTTTTCCTTTAGTATTACCAATTCAAAATAACTTTTCCTGATTCTCCTGACCGCATGACATCAAATGCCTGTTGATAATTGTCGATATCAAATTCATGGGTAATAACAGGCTCTATGCTTAATCCGCTTTGCAGCATGGTGACCATTTTGTACCAGGTATCATACATTTCGCGGCCGTAAATCCCTTTCAACGTAATGCCTTTCATGATGAGACTGCTCCAGTCGATTCCTGTGTTATGCGGCAAAAACCCTAATAACCCGATTTTGCCGGCATGATTCATATGAGTAATCATATCATTAAATGCTTTTGCATTGCCTGACATTTCAAGGCCTACATCAAATCCTTCCCGCATATCTAACTGGCGCATGATATCGCCCAGTGATGTTTTGCTGGCATCAACGGCTAATGTTGCTCCCATTTTCTTCGCTAGATTTAACCGATAGGCGTTAACATCGGTAATCACCACATGTCTTGCGCCAACATGTTTTGCAATGGCAGCTGCCATTATGCCGACAGGGCCTGCGCCGGTGATCAAGACATCTTCACCAACCAGATCAAATGACAGGGCAGTGTGAGCCGCATTACCAAATGGATCCATAATAGATGCCTGATTGTCAGAAATCGATGGCGGCATCGGGTAGGCATTGGTGGCTGGAATACAGAGATATTCAGCAAAGGCACCATTGCGGGTGACACCGACACTAACATTGCTGCGGCATAGATGTGCGCGTCCCGCGCGGCAATTGCGGCAATGACCACAGGCGATATGGCCTTCGCCCGAAACTCGATCGCCAATGTTGAAATAAGTTGATACTTCTTTACCGAGCTCAACGACTTCACCGACAAATTCATGTCCGGCGACAAGCGGCGGCTTGATATGCGTCTGTGCCCATTCGTCCCAGTTATAGATATGAATATCAGTGCCGCAGATCGCCGTCTTTTTGATTTTGATTAAAATATCATTTGGTCCTGCCTGGGGTTTATCGACTTCTTGCATCCAGATGCCGGTTTCGGGTTTTGCTTTTACCAGTGCTTTCATGCTTCTACCTTCGTATGTTTACCATTAATAACGCCGAATTGTCTGCCTACTTTTGCAAATGCAGCAATGGCTTTGTCGAGATGCTGTTTGTCATGACCCGCAGACATCTGGGTGCGGATTCTGGCTTTACCCTGTGGTACAACAGGATAAGAAAAGCCAATGACATACACACCTTCTTTTAACATGGCGTCTGCCATATCACTCGCCAGTTTGGCATCGCCCAGCATGACAGGAATAATCGCATGATCACCTGGCGTGAGTGTAAAGCCAAGCTCTTCCATCGCTACGCGGAAATAAATGCTGTTCTCATGAACTTTTTCAATTAAAGCCTGATTAGTTTCCAGCATATCAATCGCTTTAATGGATGTAGCGGCAATCGTGGGTGCCAGCGAGTTGGAAAATAAATAGGGTCGTGAACGGTTGCGCAGCCAGTCAATGACTTCTTTTTTTCCTGCGGTATAACCGCCAGATGCGCCGCCTAATGCTTTGCCTAGTGTGCCGGTGATAATGTCTATTCTTCCCATCACATGATGATATTCATGTGTGCCGCGTCCATGCTGACCCATGAAACCAACCGCATGTGAATCATCAACCATGACCAGCGCATTATATTTATCAGCCAGATCACAAATAGCGGGGAGATTGGCAATAATACCATCCATGGAAAATACGCCGTCAGTTGCAATTAACTTAACGCGGCAGTCTTTAGCTTCTTGCAGTTTTGCTTCCAGATCGTGCATATCATTGTTGTTATAACGAAAGCGTTTTGATTTGGAAAGCCTGACACCATCAATAATGCTGGCATGATTCAAGGCATCACTGATGATAGCATCTTCTTCACTCAGTAATGTTTCAAATAATCCGCCGTTAGCATCAAAGCAGGATGAATACAGGATGGTATCTTCCATGCCAAGAAAATGACTCAATTTTTCTTCCAGTTGTTTATGTATGGTTTGAGTGCCGCAAATGAAGCGTACGGATGACATGCCATAACCGTAATCGTCTAGTGAATGTTTTGCGGTTTTGATTAATTCAGGGTGATCAGACAGACCTAAATAGTTATTGGCGCACAGATTAATAACCTCGCTGCCATCTTGCAAGCGGATGACGGCTTGTTGAGGCGATGTGATGATGCGCTCTTTTTTGTATAGACCTTGCTGTTTGAGATTTTCAAGTTCCTTTTTGAGATGGTGGTAGTATTCCTGTTTGTTCACGTTAATACCCTTTTTATTAATGTTTTATTTGTTCGTTCAGTACCCCGGAAAATCTTCAACTTTAATTTTTTCCTCATCAATACCCATCTCAACCAGAGTCTCCTGTAATGTAGTCACCATGGCGGGTGAGCCGCAAACATAGTAAACGGGGATAGAAATATCGGTAATATACTTCTTGATTAATGTGTGGGTGATAAAACCCGTTTCACCTTGCCATTCAGCGTCGGGATGAGCCATCACTGGAATCATGCTGAAGTTTGGATTAAGTCCCTGATATTCTTCAAGCTCTGTCAGGAGTGCGGAATCTTCTATCGTGTTGTTTCCATAAAACAGATAAATCCGCCTCGGGGAGCGTTGTTGGGCGGCGTATTTGATCATGCTGTAAAATGGTGCAATCCCGATACCGCCGGCAATGAGTACCGCGGGTATGTCGATATTATCGTGTAAAACAAAATTGCCGGTTGGTCCGGCAAATTTTATTTCACTGCCAGCTGGCAGCGAAGAGAGGACATTTTTATAGGCAGATTGTTGTATGCGTGTGCCAATGGAGATGTTTTCATCATTTGGTGTGCATAACAGAGAAAAGCGTCTTGTGTTTCCGCCAGCATCTGTTTCACCTGGGTTGATTAGTGTGAAGCCGCCATATTGCCCCGGTATAAACGTAAACCCTGATGGTTTTTCAAAATCAAGTGCGATGGTGCTTCTGGCAATGTCACGTTTTGCTTTGAGTTTTAAGATATGGATGGGCATATTGTTCTCACTTCATGCATCGGTATAGGTAAACAATTCTGGCATGATAATTCTAGAGTATGGGCATGGTGTTGTCATCTGTCGGTGATGATAATGCTGGGGGTTCAGGCGCTATTTTTTTTGTTTGTTTGCGCGGGTTAATGCATCGAGATTTTTATTGGATAGGAATTGCTCAACTATGATTTTGTTTTCAAAGGTCATGAGGGCGGGGTAAGCAGAAAAAAAGAGTTCAACAAAGCGATGGACCTGCTTTTCGCTGGCATGTGATGCAGGGATGAAGACATTTTTTGCAGATAGGTGTGCTACAATTTCCCCGACTTCTTTGCGCTTGGCTGTGGGCAGCGGCTCCAGCTCAAGACGAGTGAGAAAATTAATTAACGCTGTTTTAATATGTTTTACTTTGAATGAGTTAGGCATATATTATTTTCTCTTTCGAGTTATACCGTATATGTATCATTATAGCAGTTCATGTTAAAGAGAATATTAAAGATGTATCCTGATGATTTAATAAATGATTGTGGTAATATGCCAAGGCTCAAATGGGCGTGCCGCAGGGGTATGCTGGAGCTGGATGTGTTGCTGGGGAATTTTTTGAGTGATGTTTATCCAGCGCTAAGCCAGAAGGATAAACAGGTATTTATTTGTTTATTGAACTGCCAGGATCCAGAGTTATTCAGCTGGCTAATGGGCAGCGAGGTGCCGGATGACCCTGAGCTGGCAGCCATGGTAACGAGGATACGAGAGCATGCCAGATCGCGTGTTTAGTATAAAACCTTCAATAAGTTACATTGTTATTCTAACGCTGTTTATCATTGGCAGCCTTGCCGTTGTGTTGTCATTGCCGCTTGGTTTGAGTGCCAAATTAGGGCTGTTTATTGCCGTTGCTGTGTATGGTGCGCAGTTAATCTGGCGTGAGGGTTTATTAAAAAGCAGATTTGCAGTGACGGCGATTGAACAGCGGCCTGATGGCGTGTGGGTGCTTGAAATACGCGCACAGCGTCATGAAGCGGTACTGCGTGGTGATAGTACGGTGACACATCTTGCATCGGTGCTGCGTTTTCACATTCCCGGCCAGCGTTTTCCTTTATCCTGTACGTTGTTCCGTGATTCGCTGGCGCCTGATGCTTACCGGCAATTAACAGTTGCCATACGACACCGCTGACGCTGGTTGTAAGAGTGGTGCGCTTTAACGATTAGCATTATATAAAATCAATACTGTGCTGCATGCGGTTTCAATGCAATTGCTAACTCAACGAATCCAGCCAGATCGCTACAGCTTATCGATCCACCGGCTGCGGTTTGCCATGATCGTCAATGGCAACAAAGGTGAAGAGACCCTCAGCGACTTTGCGGGGATTGTGGTCCTGAAAGCCTAACGCCCAGGCTTCGATTTTGAACGCCATGGAGGTGCGGCCGACTTTTAGCAGATCGGCGTAGCAGGCAACCGTGTCGCCAACGCTGACTGGTTTTAAAAAGACCATTTTATCGATGGATACAGTGACAACACGGCATTTTGCGCGGCGTCTGCCGGCGATGCCTGCACCCATGTCCATGTGGGAAACCAGCCAGCCGCCAAAAATATCGCCGTTAGCGTTCGTATCCGCTGGCATGGCAACATTCTGGATCACTAATTGACCTTGCGGTGTATAGGGTTCAGTCATGATGCCTTCCTATAGTAGGTGACTCTTTTATTATCGATTATTTTGCAAAAATGCGCTACTATCATGCCCCTTAAATGGGTATATAACTACTATGCAAAATATACGAAATTTCTCAATTATCGCTCATATCGATCACGGGAAATCCACTCTGGCTGACCGTCTGATACAGATCTGCGGCGGGCTTAGTGAGCGGGAAATGCAGGCTCAGGTGCTTGATTCCATGGACCTTGAGCGTGAACGCGGTATTACCATCAAAGCGCACAGTGTGACGCTTTATTATAAGGCAAAAAATGAACAAACCTATCAACTGAATTTTATTGATACACCCGGGCATGTGGACTTTTCCTATGAGGTATCGCGCTCACTGGCAGCTTGTGAAGGCGCATTGCTGGTGGTTGACGCAGGCCAGGGGGTTGAGGCGCAAACACTGGCGGTATGTTACACCGCGCTGGAGCAGCAGCTGGAAGTGTTGCCGGTGCTAAATAAAATCGATTTACCGCAAGCTGACCCCGATCGTGTCATTTTTGAAATCGAAGATATCATTGGTCTGGAAGCACAGGATGCTGTGCGTATTAGCGCAAAAAATGGAATTGGCATTGAGGAGCTGCTGGAGCGGCTGATTGAACGCATACCCGCACCTGTTGGTGATATTGATGCGCCATTACAGGCTCTGATTATTGATTCATGGTTTGATTCTTATCTTGGTGTAGTGTCGCTGGTGCGTGTTAAAAACGGCGTGCTGAAAGTCGGAGAAAAAATGCAGGTCATGTCGACTGGCCGTGCGTATGAAGTAGGTGGTATCGGTGTATTTACACCCAAGCGGGAAGCAACCGGCATTCTACGTGCGGGTGAAGTGGGATATGTCATTGCTGGCATAAAAGAAATTAACGGTGCACCAGTCGGTGATACATTAACGCATGCCCAGCGTCCGGCTGCGGAAATGCTGCCGGGATTCAAGCAGAGCAAGCCGCAGGTCTATGCTGGTTTGTTCCCGATTCATTCCGATGATTTTCCTGCATTGCGAGATGCATTAAGCAAGCTGCGGTTAAACGATGCTGCGTTATTTTTTGAGCCGGAATCATCCGATGCATTGGGTTTTGGTTTTCGCTGCGGTTTTCTTGGCATGCTGCACATGGAAATTGTGCAGGAGCGTCTGGAGCGTGAATATAACCTTGAGTTAATTACAACGGCTCCAACAGTCATTTATGAAGTGGAAACCGTTAAAGGCGAGATTATATCTGTTGATAATCCTTCAAGACTGCCCGCGGTAAATTTTATAAATGAAATTCGTGAGCCAATTGCCAAGGTGAATATTCTGGTGCCGCAGATTCATTTGGGTAACGTGATTACTTTATGTGTTGAGCGGCGCGGTATTCAGAAGAGTATGCTGTTTCATGGTAATCAGGTAGCGCTGGTATATGAAATCCCGATGAGCGAGATTGTAATGGATTTCTTTGACAGATTGAAATCTGTCAGCCGCGGCTATGCATCGCTGGATTATACGTTTATTCATTTCCAGCCGGCAGATCTGGTGAAATTGGATATTATGATTAATGGCGATAGAGTAGATGCATTGTCAACGATTGTGCATCGTGAACATGCTCAGTCACGCGGGCGCGTGGTCAGTGAGAAAATGCGGGAATTGATTCCACGCCAGATGTTTGATGTGGCTATTCAGGCGGCGATAGGCGGCCAGATCATTGCCAGACAAACGGTGAAAGCGGTTAGAAAAAATGTGACGGCTAAGTGTTACGGTGGTGATATTAGCCGTAAACGCAAATTGCTGGAAAAACAGAAGGAAGGAAAGAAGCGGATGAAACAGGTAGGTAATGTTGAAGTGCCGCAGGAAGCTTTTCTGGCTGTGTTAAAAATTGATGATAAATAAGCAGGTGGTGAATGAATTTTAATTTTGAGTTAATACTGTTTTACGCAACATTAGTGACGGGCGGAATAAGTTTGCTGGATATTCTGTTTTTTGCTCCGCGCCGGCGTAGAGCAGGCAGAGAGGCAATGCCAATACTGTTTGATTATGCGCGGTCATTTTTTCCGGTGCTATTGATTGTCTTTCTTCTGCGTTCATTTTTATATGAGCCATTTCGAATCCCATCGGGTTCGCTTGAGCCAACCTTGATGACGGGTGATTTTATTTTAGTGAACAAATACGAGTATGGTGTGCGTTTGCCCGTAGTGCATAAGAAGATATACGGAAAAAATGTTCCGCAACGCGGTGATATCGTTATTTTTCGCTGGCCGCCTAATCCTTCATTCGATTTTATCAAGCGTGTTGTTGGCGTGCCTGGCGATCGGATCAGTTATGTTGATAAGAAGCTGACAGTTAATGGGCAGCCGGTTCCGCAGTCAGACATCAAAACAGCGCTGGCGTATGATGAAAGCGGTACGGAATGGAATGCTGATGAAAAAAGTGAAGATTTACTGGGTATAAAACATCATATTTATGTTGATCCGCAAAAACCATCCCACGATTATCGTGATATCGTTGTGCCTGAGGGTATGTATTTCATGATGGGAGATAATCGTGATGATAGCGCTGATAGCCGATATTGGGGATTTGTGTCAGATAAATACATTCTTGGTAAAGCCGTACTGGTCTGGATGAGTTGGGATCCAAATAAGTCAAAAGTCAGATTTGACAGGCTTGGCAAGTCTGTTCATTAGAGTAAAGAGAGGCTTATGAGTGACGAATTAAGTAAAAAACTGAATTATGATTTCAACAATAAGCATCTGTTTACGACTGCTTTAACGCATCGCAGCAAAGGCGGAGAGCATAATGAAAGGCTTGAGTTTTTGGGTGATGCGGTTGTTAATTTTGTGATAGGCGATGCGCTTTACCATAAGTATCCATCAGCTGCAGAGGGTGAGTTAAGCCGGTGGCGTGCATCGTTGATTAATCGTGATGCATTGGCTGATCTCGCGAAAGAATTTGATTTGGGTCAGTATTTGATTCTGGGCCCAGGCGAAATACGCAGCGGCGGCAACAGCAGACAATCCATTTTATCTTGCGCCATGGAAGCTGTTATCGGCGCCATGTATCTGGATGCTGGATTTGAAGTGACAAAGAATAAAATACTGGAATGGTATGAACCATGGTT
>CAZOVT010000036.1:0-15757 GCA_964583565.1 uncultured Coxiellaceae bacterium | reverse complement strand
TATCGTGCCTACGTTTACATGCGGCTTCGTACGCTCAAATACTTGCTTACTCATTGTCGTCATTCCTCTTATTTTTTACTTTTATCAATAATTTGCTCGGCAATATTCGATGGAACTTCTACATATTTCGAGAATTCCATAGAGTATGTCGCCCGACCCTGTGACATAGATCTCAGATCTGTTGCATAGCCAAACATTTCAGACAGAGGAACTTCTGCATGAATCAGTTTGCCTGATGGTGAATCATCGATGCCCTGCAATATACCACGGCGCCTGCTGAGGTCACCCATCACATCACCCATAAATTCTTCTGGCGTGACAGCCTCAACCTTCATAACGGGCTCCAAGATTACTGGCCTGGCGCGTTTAGCACCATCTTTGAACGCCATCGAACCTGCAATCTTAAACGCCATTTCATTAGAGTCAACATCATGGTAAGACCCATCAAACAGAGTTACCTTGACATCAACAACCGGATATCCTGCTATAACACCATTCTGTAGTTGCTCTGTAATACCTTTATCAACAGCTGGTATGTATTCTTTTGGAATGACACCGCCCACAATAGCGTTAACAAATTCATAACCCTTACCGGCTTCTTGCGGCTCAATCTTCAACCAGACATGACCATATTGACCGCGGCCACCTGACTGTTTGACATATTTCCCTTCTTGCTCAATCGAAGCACGTATCGTTTCACGGTAAGCAACCTGCGGTTTACCAATATTCGCTTCAACACTAAATTCCCGCTTCATACGATCCACAATAATTTCAAGATGAAGCTCACCCATACCTGAAATAATTGTCTGGCCAGATTCTTCATCGGTATGAACACGGAATGAAGGATCTTCTTTAGCAAGCTTGTTCAGTGCAATACCCATTTTTTCCTGATCAGCCTTGGTCTTTGGCTCCACAGCGATGGAAATAACAGGTTCAGGAATATTCAGTTTTTCCAGAATGATCACTTTATCCAGATCGCAAAGTGTATCACCCGTTATCACATCCTTCAGACCAACAGCAGCAGCAATATCACCAGCACGTACTTCTTTAATTTCAGTACGGTCATTCGCATGCATCTGCAACAGACGGCCAATTCGTTCTTCACGATCTTTCTTCGGGTTATATATTGTGTCGCCTGCTTTCAATACACCTGAGTAAACACGGAAGTATGTCAATGTACCCACGTACGGATCTGTCGCAATTTTGAATGCCAATGCTGCAAACGGCTCATCATCTGACGATTTGCGCTCAGCCGGTGTTTCATTAGCATCATTCAGATGACCGCTTACTGCCTGCTTATCCGCCGGTGACGGGAGATAATCAATAACAGCATCCAGCAACGCCTGAACACCCTTATTCTTGAAGGCAGAGCCACAAAGCATTGGAATAATTTCATTTTTCAGTGTACGAGCACGTAAGCCCTTCTTGATTTCTTCCTGACTTAATTCGCCAGTTTCAAGATATTTATTCATTAAATCATCTGAGGCTTCGGCTGCAGCTTCAATCATCTTGTCATGCCACTCTTTACATTGAGCCTGCATGTCTTCAGGAATATCACGCTCTTCAAAGGTGATACCTCTATCCGCCTCGTTCCAGTAAATCGCTTTCATCTTGACGAGATCAACCACACCCTTGAAGTTTTCTTCAGCGCCAATCGGCAATTGAATCGGCACAGGACTAGATCCCAGTCTGGTTTTAACCTGCTCCACAACACGCAGGTAGTTAGCACCCGTACGATCCATTTTGTTAACAAAGCCTAATCTTGGAACCTTATAACGGGTTGCCTGACGCCATACCGTTTCTGTCTGCGGTTCCACACCACCCACTGCACACAAAACACCACAAGCACCATCAAGAACTCGCAATGAACGCTCAACTTCAATAGTGAAGTCTACGTGGCCGGGTGTATCAATAATGTTAATACGATGCTGGGGATACTGTTTGGCCATTCCATACCAGTAGCAAGTCGTTGCAGCAGAGGTAATCGTGATGCCTCTCTCCTGCTCTTGCTCCATCCAGTCCATTGTTGCTGTACCTTCATGAACTTCGCCAATTTTATGGGAGATACCAGTATAGAAAAGCACTCGTTCTGTTGTTGTTGTTTTACCGGCGTCAATATGAGCCATAATGCCTATATTTCTATACCGATCGATCGATGTTGCTCGTACCACAATTCACCTACCTTACCAACGATAATGGGCAAATGCCTGGTTAGCTTTTGCCATGCGATGTATATCATCCCGCGTTTTAATTGACGCACCGCGTCCCATATATGCTTCGTGCAACTCTGCCGCCAGACGAAGCGCCATTGTTTTTTCAGAACGTGCCTTGGCAGCGTTAACTACCCAGCGCATTGCCAGCGCTATACCACGATCAGCAGCGACTTCAATAGGAACCTGATACGTTGCACCACCAACACGACGCGATTTCACTTCAACCGTTGGGGCAACGTTGCTTAATGCTTTATGTAATGAATCAAGCGATTCATCATGAGCCTGGTTTTTGCCTCTAGCAACGACCGTACTGCTCTTTGGTGACTTTAAATGTCTACCAGATTTTCCAGCATCACCACCTTTACCGCCCTTACCGCTATCGCCATCATCTTTGCTTTCTTTTTTCAATTTCTCTGTCAGCATGGCTAATGCATCGTAAACAATCTTTTCAGCAATAGATTTTTTGCCGGCACGCATAATGACATTAATAAATTTTGCGACTTCGTCACTTCCGTACAGCGGATCTGGTAACACTTCGCGTTTAATAGCTGCTTTTCTTCTTGGCATTGCTCATTCCTACCATTGTTATTGCTTTGGTCTTTTTGCACCGTATTTAGAACGACCACGACGCCGGCTGGTCACACCTGCCGTATCAAGGCTTCCACGTACAATATGATAACGCACACCCGGCAAGTCTTTTACTCGACCGCCGCGTATAAGCACAACTGAGTGCTCTTGTAAATTGTGGCCTTCACCACCGATATAGGCCGTCACTTCATACCCATTTGTCAGGCGAACACGCGCAACCTTACGCAAGGCTGAGTTTGGCTTTTTAGGAGTTGTTGTATAGACACGCATACAGACACCACGTTTTTGCGGGCAGCAAGCCAATGCTGGCACCTTGGATTTAAACTCCCTTAGTGTCCTACCTTTGCGTACTAGCTGATTAATACTTGGCATTTAGTCTCTCTCTCGAACTGTTATAAGTACATTTCCAATCAAGTTCTTTGTTTAACAACACTTTTTTGCGCGTCAATCCCAATCACATGCATAGGTTACCCCCAGCATATTTTTATAAGGAGAGGCGCGATTCTAGAAAAGCATTGCCATTGGTGTCAAGGGTTTATTGGTTTTATTTCACTATTACAGGCTTTTAGCACATTTTATGCTTCTGCCTAGCCTGCCATTAGCGGGGGGCCCCGCCTGATGGCATCTGTGTTATCACCAATATCACGCCTTGCTGCGATTAACCCACTGTAGAGTCCACCCCCCCCTTCGAGACGGCACATTTCTGCCTCCTCAGGTCTACCCTGAGCTTCTCGAAGGGGCGAACGGGTTAACCGAACATTTACACTTATTTTGCTTTCTCTGTTGCCAGGTTTGCCTGCTCATTGCGGCCTATCAAAGTAACTTGACGCTCCGCATGATAAGCTAACCCTGTCCCCGCCGGCACTAAACGTCCAACGATGACATTTTCCTTCAACCCTCTTAAACCATCTGATTTTCCACTTACCGCCGCTTCGGTCAGGACACGTGTCGTTTCCTGGAACGATGCCGCAGAAATAAATGACTCTGTCGACAACGACGCTTTTGTAATACCTAACAACATATGCTCCAGACGTGCGGGAATTTTACCAGCTTTGACAAGCTTTTTATTTTCTCCGCGTATAGCCGCATACTCAACCTGCTCACCCCTGATATAAGAGGTATCGCCTGGATCAGCAATCACTATTTTACGCAGCATCTGCCTGATAATGACTTCAATATGCTTGTCATTGATCTTGACACCCTGCAAGCGGTAAACATCCTGAATTTCGTTTACCAGATAGTTTGCCAGCGCATTAACACCCAGCGCACGCAATACATCATGAGGGTTCATCGCGCCTTCTACAATCACTTCACCACGTTCAACATGTTCACCTTCAAACACGTTAATATGACGCCACTTCGGTATCAGGTCTTCATGCACTTCACCCGTTGGTGATGTAATCATGAGACGACGTTTTCCTTTGGTTTCTTTTCCAAACGTAACAATACCGGATATTTCTGCCAGCACGGCGGAATCTTTTGGTCGTCTTGCTTCAAAAAGATCGGCTACGCGCGGCAAACCACCCGTGATGTCACGAGTCTTGGATATTTCTTGCGGAATACGTGCAAGAACGTCACCAATGTTTGCTCTTGCGCCATCTTCGAAATTAATGACCGCATCAGCAGGCAGGAAATATTGTGCAACCAGATTAGAGCCCGGCAGGTACAGGTCTTCACCTTTCTCATCCACCAGTTTCATGATTGGTTTCAATTCTTTACCGCTCGAACCACGCTGCTTCTGGTCTATCACCATAATGCTGGACAAGCCTGTTAGCTCATCCATCTGTCGATTCATGGTAATACCTTCGATCAGGTCTACGAATTTAACGTAACCAGCCACTTCAGTAATAACCGGGTGACTATGCGGATCCCAACCGGCAACGACTTGTCCGCCGTCTGCTTTCGAACCGTCTTTAACTGTCAGTTCAGCACCATATGGAATCTTGTAACGCTCACGTTCACGACCATGATCATCAAGAACCGCCAATGTACCTGAGCGGGAAATAACAATGAATTTGCCGCCTTCACGTTCGATCAGT
Organism: uncultured Coxiellaceae bacterium; assembly: GCA_964583565.1. Taxonomy (GTDB): domain Bacteria; phylum Pseudomonadota; class Gammaproteobacteria; order DSM-16500; family DSM-16500; genus Aquicella. The sequence goes on along the minus strand of CAZOVT010000036.1, from coordinate 10,917 downwards.
TTCACATTATGCAGCTTGATCTTACCCGGGTATTTAACCTGAATGTTATTGATCGCGGTTGTACGGGATGCAGCACCACCAATGTGGAAGGTTCTCATGGTTAACTGTGTGCCAGGTTCACCAATCGACTGCGCTGCGATAACACCAACAGCTTCACCAATGTTTACACGATGTCCACGCGCCAGATCACGGCCGTAGCATGCAGAGCAAATACCATAGCGTGATTCACATGTGATAGCTGTACGTACAAATACTTGATCGATAGTAATATCTTCAAGTTTTTTGATCCATTTCTCATCCAGCAATGTTCCTTGCGGAATAAGCAAATCATTTGACTTGGGATCATAAATATCCTGAACAGTCACCCGGCCAAGTACACGTTCATGCAACGGCTCAACAATGTCACCGCCTTCAATTAATGGTGCCACCATGATGCCCTGCGATGTACCGCAATCATCTTCAGTAATAACAAGATCTTGCGCAACATCGACCAAACGACGGGTCAGATAACCGGAGTTTGCTGTTTTTAACGCCGTATCTGCAAGACCTTTACGAGCACCGTGAGTCGAAATAAAGTACTGCAACACGTTCAAGCCTTCACGGAAGTTTGCCGTAATAGGCGTTTCAATAATGCTACCATCCGGCTTGGTCATCAAACCTCGCATACCAGCCAGCTGACGAATCTGTGCAGCGGAACCTCGAGCACCAGAATCTGCCATCATATAAATGGAATTGAAAGATTCCTGTTTGACCTTGTTTCCTTCTTTGTCTTTAACAGTTTCAGCAGACAAATCTTCCATCATGGCCTGTGCTACCAGGTCGTTTGTTCTCGACCAGATATCAACCACTTTACTGTAACGTTCACCTTGCGTAACAAGACCAGAAGAAAACTGCGCCTGAATCTTTTTAACTTCATCTTCCGCCTGATCAATAATGCCTGTTTTCCGCTTTGGAATCACAAGGTCATTCACACCGATGGAAAGCCCCGAACGTGTCGCATAATGGAAACCGGCATACATCAGATGATCCGCAAACATCACTGTCGCTTTCAAACCAACCTGACGATATGAAGCATCAATCAAACCCGACAATGTCTTTTTATTCATCGTTGCGTTAACAAACGTGAATGGCAGTCCTTTTGGCAGTAACTCGGAGAGAATAGCACGGCCAACAGTCGTTTCTACCAGCTGAATGTTTTCTTTATACCCGCCGGCTTCTAAATCAACTGTGTAATCCTTGATGCGAGCACGAATTTTAGCATGCAAATCAACGACATTGTTTTCATAAGCACGATGCACTTCATCAACATCGGCAAATACCATGCCTTCACCACGCGCATTAATACGCGTACGAGTCAGGTAATACAATCCAAGCACGACGTCCTGTGTCGGAACAATAACGGGTTCACCATTCGCGGGTGACAATACGTTATTAGTCGACATCATTAATGAGCGTGCTTCCAACTGTGATTCAAGTGATAATGGTACGTGAACGGCCATCTGGTCACCGTCAAAGTCCGCGTTATACGCAGTACAGACTAACGGATGCAGCTGAATCGCCTTACCTTCAATCAAAATCGGTTCAAATGCCTGAATACCCAGACGATGCAGAGTAGGTGCTCGGTTAAGCATGACCGGATGTTCACGAATCACTTCTTCCAGCACGTCCCACACTTCCGGCTCTTCACGTTCCACCATTTTCTTGGCAGCTTTAATCGTGGATGCTGAACCCAGCATTTGTAAACGGCTATAAATGAATGGCTTGAACAATTCCAATGCCATCTTCTTAGGTAATCCGCACTGGTGCAGGCGGAGTGTTGGACCAACAACGATGACTGAACGGCCAGAATAGTCAACTCGCTTACCCAACAGATTTTGTCGGAAACGACCCTGCTTACCCTTAATCATGTCAGCAAGTGATTTCAATGGGCGTTTATTAGAACCAGTGATTGCCCTGCCGCGTCTGCCATTATCCAGCAGCGCATCGACAGATTCCTGCAGCATGCGTTTTTCATTGCGCACAATAATATCCGGCGCATTTAAATCAAGAAGACGCTTGAGACGGTTATTACGATTAATCACACGGCGATACAGATCATTCAGATCGGAGGTTGCAAAACGGCCGCCATCTAATGGAACAAGCGGACGTAAATCCGGCGGCAACACAGGCAGAACAGTCAGAATCATCCATTCTGGTTTATTGCCCGATCCCAAAAATGCTTCCATTAATTTCAATCGCTTGGAAAGTTTTTTGTGACGCGCATCGGATGACGTTTTAATGAGTTCTTCACGAATCTTGGGAACTTCTACCTCAAGATTAATACCACGCAGCAATTCCTGAATCGCATCCGCACCCATTCTTGCTTCAAACTCATCGCCATATTCTTCAATAGCATCGTAATAGGCTTCTTCAGACAACAACTGCCCTTTCTCGAGCTGCGTCATGCCTGGATCAACCACAACATAGGCTTCAAAATACAGGACACGTTCAAGATCACGCAGCGTCATGTCAAGCATCAAACCAATACGGGAAGGCAGTGAACGCAAAAACCAGATATGCGCAACAGGACTTGCCAGCTCGATGTGTCCCATGCGTTCACGACGAACTCTGGATAACGTCACTTCAACACCGCATTTCTCACAAACCACACCACGGTGTTTCAATCGCTTGTACTTACCGCAAAGACATTCAAAATCTTTAATCGGACCAAATGTTTTAGCACAAAACAGCCCATCGCGTTCCGGCTTGAAAGTACGATAGTTAATCGTTTCAGGCTTTCTTACCTCACCATGCGACCACGAGCGAACCATATCCGGGGACGCAAGGCCAATTCGGATGACGTCAAAATCTTGCGGCTGATTCTGTAACTTAACCAGACTCAATAAATCTTTCAAAGTGAATCCCCCTCAATAAATAGTTCTTTTATTCAAAATCGATATCAATCGCCAATGAACGGATTTCTTTGATCAACACATTAAATGCCTCAGGCATGTTTGATTCCATGTAGTGTTCGCTGTCGACAATGTTTTTATACATTCTCGTACGACCCGACACATCATCTGACTTCACCGTCAACATTTCCTGCAATGTATAAGCAGCACCGTATGCTTCAAGTGCCCAGACTTCCATTTCACCAAACCGCTGGCCGCCAAACTGTGCTTTACCGCCTAACGGTTGCTGCGTTACCAGGCTATAGGAGCCGGTCGAACGAGCATGCATCTTGTCGTCAACGAGGTGATTCAGCTTCATGATGTACATGTAGCCAACCGTCACAGGCCGTTCAAACTCCGTGCCTGTACGCCCATCGCGTAAAACAGCCTGCCCTGTTTCTGGCAGATCCGCTAACGTCAACATGGTTTTAATTTCTTCTTCTGTCGCACCATCGAATACCGGTGTTGCAAAAGGCACACCGTCGCGAAGGTTACGTGCCAGTGTGATTAATTCGTCATCATTCAGGCTGGCAAGGTGTTCTTTATGTTTGCCAACGCTGTAAATCGAATTCAACATCTGACGAACGGTACGAATTGACTGGTGTGCATCAATCATCTTGCCAATTTTTCGACCCAGCCCTTTAGCCGCCCAGCCAAGGTGCGTTTCCAGCACCTGCCCAACGTTCATACGAGAAGGAACACCAAGCGGATTTAACACCACGTCAACCGGTGTACCATCAGCAAGATACGGCATATCTTCAACTGGCACGATCATGGAGATAACACCTTTGTTACCATGCCGGCCTGCCATTTTATCGCCAGGCTGTACCCGTCTCTTGACTGCCAGATAGACTTTAACGATTTTCAACACGCCAGGCGCAAGATCATCACTCTGAACAATCTTCTGTCGTTTCGCTTCGTATGCTTTTTCAAAGTCGAGACGAATCTTCTTTAACTGCTTGGCTGCCGATTCAAGCTGCTTGCTGGCAGTTGCATCTTTCAGGTTGATTTCAAACCATTTCTCTCGCGGCAATTCAGTCAGATAAGCCTTGGTGACTTTCGCCCCTTTCTTCAATTTATTTGGACCGCTTTCCACCGTGCGATTCAGCAATAAACTTTCAACACGCATGAATACGTCACTTTCTCTGATACGCATTTCATCGCTCAAGTCCTGCTTGATCTTGGCAAGCTCATTCTTTTCAATTTCCAATACGCGCGTATCTTTTTTGACACCTTCACGCGTAAACACTTGCACATCGATGACAGTACCTTCCATACCAGTCGGTACACGCAGCGAGGAATCTTTTACATCCGATGCTTTTTCACCAAAAATAGCGCGGAGAAGTTTTTCTTCCGGTGTCAGTTGCGTCTCACCTTTTGGTGTTACTTTACCGACCAGAATATCGCCGGAATTGACTTCCGCTCCAATGTAAACAATGCCGCACTCATCTAACTTGGATAAAGCACCTTCGCTGACATTTGGAATATCACCGCTGATTTCTTCTGGCCCAAGTTTAGTATCGCGGGCAACGCAGGTCATTTCTTCAATATGGATACTGGTAAAACGGTCTTCCTGAACGACTCGTTCTGAAATTAAAATGGAGTCTTCAAAGTTGTAGCCATTCCAGGGCATAAAGGCAACCAGCAGGTTTTGTCCCAATGCCAATTCACCCATATCTGTCGATTGGCCATCAGCTAAAACATCATTCTTTTCAATAAGATCGCCGATTTTTGCCAGCGGTCTCTGGTTAATACACGTGTCCTGGTTGGTACGCGTATATTTAGTTAGACCATAAATATCAACACCTGTTGTACCTGGTTCGGCTTCTTTATCATTCACACGAACAACGATACGAGAGGCATCAACATAATCAACAACGCCACCACGTTTTGCGACAACTGTCACACCAGAGTCTTTAGCAACAAGGTGTTCGATACCTGTACCAACAAGCGGCTTCTCTGTCTTCAGTGTAGGAACTGCCTGACGCTGCATGTTAGAACCCATCAAGGCACGGTTTGCGTCATCATGCTCAAGAAACGGAATAAGCGCCGCAGCAACCGATACAATCTGCTTGGGTGACACATCCATAAACTGAACGCAATCGGGCGTCGAGAAGGTAAACTCATTGCGATGACGCACAGGAACCAGTGTATCAACCAGTTTGCGCTTATCATCGATTGCGGCTGTCGCCTGCGCAATGACATAATCACCTTCTTCAATAGCAGACAAATAGACAACTTCATCCGTCACTTTACCATTCGTCACTTTACGATACGGTGTTTCAAGAAAACCATATTCATTTGTGCGGGCATACACAGCGAGGGAGTTAATCAAACCAATGTTTGGGCCTTCCGGTGTTTCAATTGGACAAACCCGGCCATAATGCGTTGGATGTACGTCACGCACTTCAAAACCCGCGCGTTCACGTGACAAACCACCAGGCCCAAGCGCTGATACACGACGCTTGTGTGTAATTTCAGCCAGCGGGTTATTTTGATCCATAAACTGTGACAGCTGACTGGAACCAAAAAACTCTTTAATAGCCGCCGAAATCGGTTTGGCATTGATAATGTCCTGCGGCATGATAGCTTCATTATCAGGCAGACTAAGACGCTCTTTAACTGCTCTTTCAACACGTACCAGACCAATTCGGAACTGGTTTTCTGTCATTTCACCAACACAGCGAACGCGGCGATTACCGAGATGGTCAATATCATCGACAACATCTTCACCGTTTCTGATGCGAATTAATGTCTTTAAGATATCAACAATATCTTCCTTCGAAAGCACGCCAGAACCAATAATTTCCTGACGACCTACGCGGCGATTCAACTTCATACGGCCGACATCAGACAGATCGTACCGTTCAGGCGTGAAAAATAAATTTCTGAATAATGTGTCTGCCGCATCCTTGGTTGGCGGTTCGCCTGGACGCATCATACGATAGATTTCAACCAGTGCTTCCTGCGCATTTGTTGTGGAATCAATACGCAGTGTATCTGACATGTAAGGACCGCGATCGATATCGTTGATATACAGTGTTTCTATACGCTTAACGCCGGAACCAATAAGCTGTTTGAGAATGTCACCGGTAATGATGTCATTCGCATTTGCAATCACTTCGCCTGTTTCAGGATTGATGACTGTTTTCGCCAGCACTTTTCCAAGAATATAGTCTGCTGGAACATCAAGACGCTTGATAGCGGCTTTTTCTAATAAAGAGATATGTCGGGCTGTAATACGACGACCAACTTCAATAATAACCTTGCCGGCTTTTTTAACTTCGAATGACGCGATTTCACCGCGTAATCTTTCAGAGACCAGATGAAGAACAAATTTACCATCTTCAATGTCATACACATTGTTTTCAAAGAATATACCTAAAATTTCTTCGACTGACATGCCAAGCGCACGCAGCAAAACCGTCACCGGCAATTTGCGGCGGCGGTCAATACGTGAATGAATACAATCTTTTGGATCAAATTCAAAATCCAGCCATGATCCGCGATAAGGGATAACACGGGCGGAAAATAATAATTTACCGGATGAGTGGGTTTTTCCTTTATCATGCTCAAAGAAAACACCAGGTGAACGATGCAGCTGGGAAACAACAACACGCTCGGTACCGTTAATGACGAACGTACCATGCTCGGTCATTAATGGGACTTCGCCCATGTACACTTCCTGCTCTTTGACATCTTTAACAACGCGGTTAGCGCCAGCTTCAGCATCACGATCATAATGGATCAAGCGTAACTTGACACGCAGCGGCGCTGCGTAAGTCATGCCGCGCATTTTGCATTCCTTGACGTCAAAAATAGGTTCGCCAAGACGATAACTCACATACTCCAGCGCTGCATATCCAGAAAGGCTGGTTATTGGAAATACAGATGAAAAGACACCATGCAGGCCAGTCGAGCCATGCTTGTCTGTTTCACCATTTGCTTCCAGGAACTTGCGGTAGGAATCCATCTGGATCGCAAGTAAAGAGGGAACTTCAATTGCACTCAGAAGTTTACCAAAGTCTTTACGAATCCGCTTTTTTTCAGTGTATGAGTAGGTTGAACCCATTATCTAATACCTCTGCGTCTGCCTGATCAAATATACCCTTGTAGCTTCGATCTCCCCTGGTGCAATCAACCAGCACATGCGCATAACCTAAAAAAGCTCGCGCCTGCTAACACTACACCTTAACGGATAACCAAATCACATCGAGTACATAAAGCGAAATAAAGGAAAAACCGGTGACAAATTGCGCCACCGGCCGTAACAAAACGAACAAAATGACCAATCAATTTAAAAGCCAGGCTTTTACTTGATTTCAACGGTCGCTCCTGCATCTTCCAACTTCTTCTTAATCTCATCAGCCTGAGCCTTGGCAACACCTTCTTTAACTGCCTTTGGTGCAGCTTCAACGAGATCTTTTGCTTCTTTCAAGCCAAGACCAGTGAGTTCACGAACTACCTTAATCACGTTGATCTTGTTATCACCTGCTTTTGCGAGGACAACATTAAATTCCGTTTTTTCTTCTACAGCAGCAGCGGCAGCAGCAGGCGCAGCAGCAACGGCAACAGCAGCAGCTGACACACCAAATTTTTCTTCCATTAATTTAACCAGATCAACAACATCCATGACGCTCATGTTTGAGATTGACTCTAAAATATCTTCTTTACTAACGGCCATTTTTAACACTCCAAAACGATAAAATTACAATAAAGTTACGCAGCTGATTGTTTTAAATCACGAACCGCTGCAACAGTTCTAACCAATTTTGCATGTGGTTCCGCTAATGTACGCACAAATTTTGTAACAGGTGCTAACATGACAGACATAAGTTGAGCGATCGCTTCATCACGTGTCGGCAAGCTGGCCAATTTATTCAAGCTGGATGCTGGCAATAACTGGTTATTTAACGCCAGCGCCTTCACAACCAACTTATCATTATCTTTGGCAAACTCTTTGATTAAACGTGCTGCAGCAGCTGGGTCATCATTTGAAAACGCCAGCACTAACGGCCCAACCAGTTCCGATTGCATGCATTCAAACTGCGTCCCCTCAAGCGCACGGCGAGCAAGTGTATTTCGAACCACTCGCATGTACACGCCCGATTCACGAGCAGATTTTCTGAGCCCAGTCACTTGAGAGACTGTCAGCCCACTATATTCAGCCGCGATGAGTGACACTGCTTTTTTTGCAGCTTCGGAAACCTCATTAACAATGGTCTTTTTATCTTCTAGCTTTAGTACCACTTATATACCTCCAACTGTCGGACATTGCCATTTAATACAGCAATACCAGTCCATCGGTATTACAGTCTGCGTAGATTAACGTACATGCACGAATGCCTGTGACGTTTATTAAGCTTGACGCATCTACGGTCTCTGACGGGCATTACATTAGCAAAGCCGCGTCAAATCATATCCTCGCCACATCCACATAGTCGCGAGAAATCCCGCACTCAATCAATGACTTACCCTAAAGGTTCCGCCATATAAAATTGAATGCAGGATCAATCCTGTTGTATTACAACCCTAAGCCTGAAATATCTAGAACTAACCCAGGACCCATCGTTGTTGATAATGTTACTTTCTTTATGTATATACCTTTTGATGTGCTAGGCTTGGACTTCTTAAGTGCACTCAAGACCGCATCCAGATTCTCAGTCAAGTCTGCTACATTAAAACTTACCCGGCCTATCGTACAATGCACGATACCTGCTTTGTCGATACGATAACGGACTTGCCCCATTTTAGCGTTTTTTACAGCATTAGCAATATCTGTCGTCACTGTTCCATCTTTTGGATTAGGCATCAGACCACGTGGACCAAGAATTTGCCCCAACTGGCCAACAACCTTCATTGCATCCGGTGTTGCCAATAAAATATCAAATTCGATCTTGCCAGCCTTAATTTGCTCAGCAACGTCATCTAACCCCACCAGATCAGCACCAGCAGCTTTTGCTTTTTCAGCATGAGCAACTGAAGTCAGCACTGCTATCCGTACTGTTTTGCCTGTACCCTTTGGTAACACGACAGAACCACGAACTGCCTGGTCAGATTTACGCGGATCAACACCCAGATTAACAGCAATATCCACTGCTTCATTAAACTTGGCTTTTGGCATTTTATTAAATAATTCAACGGCATCCTGTAAGTTATACAACTTGCCAGGGGTGACTAATTCACGAATTGCACGTTGACGCTTGGAAATCATTGGCATGTTATACACCCTCCACATCAATACCCATACTACGGGCGCTGCCAGCCATACAACGAACAGCCGCTTCCAGACTACCAGCGGTCAAGTCTGCCATTTTAATTTTTGCAATTTCTTCCAGCTGTTTACGGTTAACTTTACCAACCTTGTTTGTATTTGGTGTGCTGCTGCCTTTTTGTATCTTGGCAATTTCTTTAATCAGATAAGTTGCTGGCGGAGTTTTTGTAATAAACGTAAAACTCTTGTCTTCATATACCGTGATAACAACTGGTAACGGCTTGCCTTGCTTCTCTGGTGTCTGGGTCTGCGCATTAAATGCCTTGCAGAACTCCATAATGTTTACACCTTGCTGACCCAATGCAGGACCAACTGGCGGGCTTGGATTAGCCGCGCCACCCTTAATCTGCAACTTAATAAACGCTTTTATCTTTTTCTTGCTTCTAGCTGCCGCCATATTTCACCTCATTTTGGGTACAAACGCCTTACGGCTCCCCGATCAAAAAACACAATATATACTTAACCCTTTTCAACCTGATCAAACTGCAACTCAACCGGAGTTGACCGACCAAATATCAGAACAGCAACCCGCAGCCTGTTCTTTTCATAATTCACTTCTTCAACAGCGCCATTAAAGTCAGCAAATGGACCGTCAATAACCCGAACCACCTCACCAACTTCAAACAATACTTTTGGCTTCGGTTTTTCATTGCTATCCTGCATACGCTGCAGAATAACATCAGCCTCTTTCGCAGAAATCGGAGCAGGTTTATCGCTCGTACCGCCAATGAAACCCAACACCTTTGGTGTTGACCTGACCATATGCCATGTCTGTTCATCCATTAGCATTTCTACTAATACGTAACCCGGGAAGAATTTACGCTCACTCTTACGCTTCTGCCCGCCACGCAATTCAACTACTTCTTCAGTAGGAACCAGAATTTCACCAAATTTATCTTCCATTGCTTCCAGCTGAATACGCTCACGCAGCGCGTTCATAACAAATTTCTCATACCCGGAATAGGCATGCACAACATACCAGCGCTTTTTTGGCATTGTCTGATCTGTTGTCATATTTCAATTCCTCTCAGCATTCAAAGTTGGGTTCAAAGTCGAATTCAAAGCAATTAACCTCTTTGTCCGGTCAGCGTACCAATTAACCAGACCAGCACGCCATCGACACCCCATAAAATCAGAGCGAGCACAACCACCATCGCCACAACGACCATTGTCGTCTGCATTGTTTCCTGACGCGTAGGCCATACAACCTTCCGCATCTCCAGTCGTGAATCTTTAAAAAACTGTACTACCCACCGACCTGTCTTGGTCGTGGAGGCGACAAAACCAGCCACAGCTACAATGCTCAACCAAACGAGCATGCGCAACGCCATGGAAATCCCGCTATAGTAATGATTGGCAACAATTCCAGCAAGCAATAATGTCACCACAACTACCCACTTCAACTTATCAAAGCGGTTTTCATCCTGATCTTCTGTTCTTAGCACCATTACATTTGCCTTCGATTTCACGTGGTGACTCTCTCTTAATCATTACCTCATAATCACTATAAAACTCAGGCCAGGAGGGAATCGAACCCCCAACCTGCGGTTTTGGAGACCGCCGCTCTGCCAATTGAGCTACTGGCCTAACATTTTATTACTCAACAAGTTGGCTATTCAATTACCTTGCTGACAACACCAGCACCGACCGTACGGCCGCCTTCGCGGATCGCAAACCGCAACCCTTCTTCCATCGCAACCGGCGCAATCATTG
>CAZOVT010000035.1:0-16187 GCA_964583565.1 uncultured Coxiellaceae bacterium | reverse complement strand
GTCAAAATGTTGGATGGCCCCCCGCCTACGCGGGGGTGATAAAATAGTGAGCGATGGGGCGACAAAATAGCGAGCAACAGGGTAACAATGCAAGCAAAAACCAACATAAAGACCAAATAAAACACACAAAACCCATCTCTTAATAATCCAGCCCCATCAGCCGGTTATACTGTTTACACCTCGCCAGAGGAATAAAAATACCTATAACTGGCATGCAAGGCAGGAGTGGATAATAACAAAAATATCGCTCTCACTTTATAAGGCCGTTAATAGCGGCCTTTTTTTATACGTATCTGCATTTACAATGATAGCCCATTCAAGCGATACTTAATGGCTGACAGGGAGTTTTCACTATAGATGACAACGTCGCCTAATTCGTCTGCTTATGATAGCAACACAGGTTGTTTCAACTGCTCGGGTAGTTGGGATCTTACGACACTCACTCATCTGCAAACCATACTGAATCAGGTTAAGTGGCCAGCAAAAGGCGAGTGCACATTCGATGGCAGCAAAATTGAAAACATGGATAGTGCTGGTGCGTGGCTGATTTGTGACTGGACAGAGAAACTGCAGGCAAAAGGCGTTCATGTCAAATGGAAACAGTTCTCGACAGAAAAAAATACCTTACTGGAAATAGTGGATGCCAAGCTAAAAAATCAGCCAGCATCTTTACCTCAGCGAGTTCCTCTCAGCTGGCTGGCGTCAGTCGGCAAAACCAGTATTGAACAATTTGCTGAATTAACGCAATACCTTGCTTTTATAGGCTACCTTGCCTACGAAGCATTCAGGATTGTTTACAACCCGTTCCGCTGGCGCTGGACGGCGCTTGCCAGCACACTATACCGCACAGGATTTCAAGCGCTGCCTATTGTCGCGCTTCTTTCTTTTATGATCGGCGTTGTGATCACGTATCAAATGGGATTACAGCTAAAAAATTACGGCGCTAATATTTATATTGTCGATTTATTGGGGCTGGCTATTCTGCGTGAATTTGGACCGCTGCTAACAGCCATTATGGTGGCTGGCCGAACCGGCTCAGCATTTACAGCACAATTGGGTATGATGAAACTCAATCAGGAAATTGACGCGCTGGATACCATGGGTGTCACGCCTGCTGAATTACTGTTGCTGCCTCGTGTCATTGGTTTACTGATTGCATTACCACTCCTGACTATTTGGGCAGATGCCTTTGGCGTCATTGGCGGCATGATCATGTCAGGAAACATGCTAAGTATTACCTGGTACGATTTTTTGCAGCGATTTCCTAAAGTGATACCGTTACGCGCCTTGTTAATCGGTCTTGGGAAAGCACCTGTGTTTGCGCTGGTGATTTCAAGTATCGGCTGCTACAAGGGAATGCAAGTAGAAGGCAATGCAGATAGTGTCGGTAAAAATACGACTGGCAGTGTTGTGCTATCTATTTTCTTTATCATTGTTGTTGATGCCATCTTCTCTGTCATTTTGAGCAAGCTTAAACTATGACAACATCACCCATTATCAAAATAGAACACCTGGACACCGTTTTTGGCGATCATTGGGTGCATAAGGATTTAAATTTAACCGTGAATCGAGGTGAAGTACTTGGCATTGTTGGTGGCAGCGGATCCGGCAAAACCACGCTGCTAAGGGAAATATTAGGATTAAATAAGCCAACAAGCGGCTCGATCAAGCTATTTGACCTTGAACTGACGACAGCCTCGCCAGCCACCTTACTGGAAATACAAACTCGCTGGGGTGTGTTATTTCAACAAAATGCGCTATTTAGTTCATTAACTTTGTTAGAAAATGTCAGCTTTCCTCTTATAGAACATACTCAGCTGGATGCCGATACCATCCAGCATCTGGCAACACTTAAAATTTTAATGGCTGGCCTGCCAATTGAATCACTCTCCCTTTATCCATCAGAATTAAGCGGCGGTATGCAAAAAAGGGCGGGTATCGCAAGAGCAATTGTGCTGGATCCAGAGCTCATTTTTCTGGATGAACCGACAGCAGGATTAGACCCAAATACCGCTGCGGGGTTCGATGATCTAATTTTGAACTTGCAGGAAACGATGGGTTTGACTATTGTAATAGTAACACATGATTTAGACAGCTTATGGAAAGTGACTAACCGGGTTGCGTTTTTGGGTGAAAAGCACGTGCTGTGTGTGGAACCAATGAAGAAACTGGTTAAAAACCCACACCCACAGATTCACGAATTTTTCAGTGGTCCTAGAGGGAGAGCGGCTATGGTGGATCAAAATGGAAACTAATGTTAACTATACCATTGTTGGTGTGTTCGTTATCTCATTGGTCGCTGCCATTGTGATGGCTGTTCTGTGGATGTCAGCCGGCTTCAAATTTGAAAGTTATACAACTTATGCGCTGTTTATGCAGGATTCGGTTTCCGGTTTAAATATCGATTCACCCGTTGAATATAATGGCGTTAATGTTGGTGCCGTAAAAAGTGTCAGCCTTAATAATCTGAACCCGCATCTGGTGAATGTGCTGTTAAATATCAAATCTAATACGCCTATTACCGAAGGAACGATTGCAACATTAGCAACTCGTGGACTAACAGGTATTGCATTTATTGCACTGAAAGATAAAAGCGATAACAGAATACCGTTAAAGGCGCACAAAGGGGAAAAATACCCCATTATACAAACCGCGCCATCGCTCCTGACTCGTCTCGACACAGCATTATCAAAGTTGTCTGATAATATTCAGATCGTTACCAAATCAATACAGGAATTATTGAATCAACGTAATTTGAATGCTATTCAGGCGACATTAGCGAATCTGCAGAAAATTACAGGCTATCTGGCGGGTAATGGCAGAAAATTCGATGAGATATTTAGTAACACGAATCTAGCCAGCCAGCAGCTTTCTCCTGTTTTAACAAACCTTGATAACGTGACACGCACCATGAATGCAGTAGCAACGGATATCAAACAAAATCCATCTGTTTTAATTCGTGGTACTGCACCATTACCACTAGGCCCCGGTGAAACTGAATGAGAAGCATACCCATGAGACTATTAATTCTTATTACGATCTTTACCACACTGACGGCCTGCTCACTTTTTTCACCCGTTAATAACACATCAAATACGTATGTGTTGAACAAATTACCCTGCCAGCTGCCATCTTACTCACGCGCCAAAACCACCATACTTGTTGCGGCACCTGATTCACTGCCAGTGTTTAATACTACTCAGATGGCTTATACGACCAAACCATTTTATGTGACGTATTTCAGCAAGAATGCATGGGCTGAAACACCTGCGCAAATGCTTTCCGCATTGATTGTGCAGACATTACAGAATACGCATGGCTATCGGGCGGTGATAACGCTGCCATCAGCGGGTTATTACAACTATATTCTGAATACCCAGATTACTGAGTTGCAGCAAGATTTCACACATAGAACCCCCTTCGTTACATTTTCACTCCGCGCTCAACTGGTACGTGCATCGACCAATAGAGTCATTGCAAGCAAGCAGTTTACCGTTCACCAGCCTATGAGGAAGATTAACCCCTACAGCGGCGTCATTGCGGCAAATCAGGCTGTTGCGAAGGTCTTAAGGCAATTAGCTGTCTTTTGTAACGAAAACACATGAGCAATCGCTCCCAGTAGCAGGGTTATCTATTGTTCCGCGCTCCAAACAGCACATCCTTGTGCTTTAGGATGCCATCCATAGCATCCAGTCGCGCTTTAACAATAGATAACCCTGCTACTGGGAACGGTATTTTAGCTTGTCGTACTCCTGTATTTCTAAGATAATGCCCCCTCCTGAATAACTCTAGTGACAGACGACAATAATGGCACAATATATCTTCACCATGCAGGGCGTGGGCAAAGTCGTTCCGCCTAAAAAAGAAATTCTAAAAAATATCTGGCTCTCCTTTTATCCGGGCGCAAAAATCGGTGTGCTGGGTCTAAACGGCTCAGGCAAGTCCACCTTATTAAAAATCATGGCAGGCCTCGATAAAGAATTTAATGGCGAAGCACGGCCTCAAGCAGGCATTAACATAGGCTATTTGCCTCAGGAGCCGCAACTTAACCCGAATAAAGACGTTAGAGGGAATGTTGAAGATGGCCTGGGCGAAGGGGTAGCACTGTTAAATCGCTTCAATGAAATCAGTATGCTGTTTGCTGAACCCATGAGTGACGAAGAAATGAACAAGCTGCTGGAGGAGCAGGGCGAACTCCAGCAAAAAATAGATGCCGCCAATTTGTGGGAGCTCGAGCATACGCTGGAAATAGCAGCAGATGCATTACGCCTCCCGCCCTGGGATGCTGATGTAACCAGGCTCTCGGGTGGAGAACGCCGCCGGATTGCCCTGTGCCGGTTGCTGCTGTCAAAACCGGATATGCTGCTGCTGGATGAGCCGACTAACCATCTGGATGCTGAAAGTGTGGCCTGGCTGGAACATTTCCTGCAATCCTACTCCGGCACCGTTGTTGCTGTCACCCACGATCGGTATTTCCTTGATAATGCAGCAGGCTGGATACTTGAGCTGGATCGAGGCCACGGTATCCCTTATGAAGGTAATTATTCATCCTGGCTGGAGCAAAAAGAAAAACGACTGGCTCAGGAAGAACGCCAGCAGGAAGCGCATGCAAAAGCACTGAAAGCAGAGCTGGATTGGGTCCGTACCAATCCAAAAGGGCGTCAGGCAAAGAGCAAGGCGCGTTTAGCCCGATTTGAAGAAATGAATTCAAAAGAATTCCAGAAGCGAAGTGAAACACAAGAGCTTTATATTCCACCGGGCCCGCGGCTGGGTGATCTGGTCATCGAAGCAAAAAATATCAGTAAACGATTTGGTGACAGGGTATTGTTTGAAAACCTGAGTTTCAACGTACCAAAAGGTGCCATTGTGGGTATCATCGGCCCCAATGGTGCAGGCAAATCAACACTCTTTAAAATGTTGATGGGACAAGAACAGCCTGATAGCGGCGAGATACGCATAGGTGAAACAGTTGTATTATCTTACGTCGATCAAAGCCGCGATACGTTAACGGGTACCAATACGGTGTGGCATGAAATTTCAGGCGGCCTTGATGTCATGATGGTAGGCGGCTATGAAATGCAAACACGTTCCTATGTTGGCCGATTTAACTTTAAAGGTCAGGATCAACAAAAATTTATTAAAGATTTGTCTGGCGGTGAGCGTAACCGTGTCCATCTTGCAAAATTGTTAACTCGCGGCGGCAATGTGCTGTTACTGGATGAACCAACCAACGATATTGACGTTGAAACATTACGCGCACTGGAAGAAGCTGTTCTGAGTTTCCCGGGCGGCGCGATGGTGATATCACATGACCGCTGGTTCCTTGACAGGATAGCAACCCACATCATGGCATTTGAAGGGGATAGCACCGTTGACTTTTTCGAAGGCAACTATACTGAATATGAAGCTGACCGCATCCGCCGTTTAGGTGATAAAGCCAGGCAGCCACATAGAATCAAGTATAAAAAGCTAAAGGATTAGGGGCAAACACACCTTGATTATCTGCTAAAATCAAGGTGTTAAGTCACTTTTAATCTTTGTAAGCACCTCATCAGGTATAATGGAGGCCTAAACTGCTAACCAAACGGAAGGGGATGATATCATGAAAAAAGTTACATTTTTAGCTGGTGTAATTATTTCAAGTATAGCATTAGGTGGTTTAACATCCAGTTATGCTGAAGAAACAGCTCCAGCATCAACCAATAATACTGACCCACAAATGCAGCAGCAAAGACAGGAAATGAAATCTGACCGCAATCAGATGCATAACGACATGAAACAAAAACACGAACAAAGACGCAATGATATGAAGCAAAAACATAAAGAAATGAAACAAAAACGTGAACAAAAACGCAACGGCATACAGCAGCAACGTCCACAAACACCAACAGTTCCAACACCTGCCGCACAATAAATCAATATCCTCCCTCATCAATCTAGACAGATTGGTGAGGGCGGCTTATTTTTCCACTAAATTTCTAGTGTGTGCATCAATAAACTCCAGCAACAAACGTGTACGTTTTGGCAGTGCTTTTTGCTGTGAATATAAAGCATAGAGATGATAGTTGCCCCAATCGACATTTTCCAAAACAGGTTGTAATTGCTGCAGCTGCAATGCTGATTTAACATTAAGATCGGTCAATCGGCCAATACCAAAACCGGAAACACAAGCCATTACTGCACTTTCAATATCATTGACGTTAAATGTTGGATTAAGTGAAATCTCAATTTTTTTGCCCTGACATATACAAGACCAGCGTGCATTGGCCGTCAAATTATCTATATCGGTATAGTAGATTGTTCGATGATGCATTAAATCGTCTGGTATGACTGGCGCTGCATATTTTTGCAAATACACAGCGCTAGCATATAATCGTATTTTTTGCTTTAACAACAATTTCATTTGCATACTGCTATCCGTTAACAATGGATCACTAGCTAGATATCCAGCACCGCGTAATACCAAATCCAATCCGGATTTAACAGGATCTAATTTTTGGTTGCTTAAAATTAAATCCACTTTGATATCATTAAAATCACTCATGAATTTCATAATGATAGGCGTCAGGTAATACCTGCCAAAATGGAGCGGGGCACTGATGCGAATTGTTCCTTTAGGTTTTTTTGCGGAGGCTTGTATCAGGCTGATAGCCGCATCCATTTCCTGCTTGATACGTTGCGCATGCAGCCAGAATAGCTCGCCTTCTGGCGTTAGCTGAATTTGACGCGTCGTACGCCTGATAAGAGTCACTCCAAGTTCTGACTCCAGCTGTGCAATACGGCGGCTGATCAAGCCATTAGACAGCCCCAGATGCCTGGCAGCATGGCTAAAGCCACCTTGTTGAATAACAGCAATAAATATGGCTGTATCGTCTAAAACACCCATGATTATATCCAAATTTTAAATTATCTTATCAATTATAGCATATTGTTTACTTTATAGGCGTAATTATACTAAGCAGAGTATAATTCTGTGGGCGCCATCTATGACTCTAAAAACATTTGTTTTAATCCTGATCGTTGCAGTAAATGGCATCTTTGTATTGAAATTGGCACAAGATATTATCAAGCATCGACAAGAACTAAAAAACGACTCGAACAATAATGTAGTGCTAGCACTTTCTACACCCATTATGTTTTTTCTATCGACATTTGGCATATCTGACTATGCCATGTCAACCGTGCTATACCGTTATAAAAAAATTGTACCCGACAAATTGCTGCCTGGCACACTAAACACGCAATGCGTTATCCCTGTTGCTATTATGGCATTAGCATTTATTTCCATTATTCAGGTAGATATTATGACGTTAACTATCTGCATTGTTGCACAGGTAATCGGCGCATATATTGGACCCAGATTTGTTGTTAACTTACCATCAATTGTTATCAGTCGTTGTTTAGGGGCAGGATTGATAATTGCCTCTATTTTAATTATCGCATCAAAGTTGCATGTGTTTCCTTCTGGAGGTACAGAAATTGGGTTGCATGGCATTAAACTTGGTATTGCAGCTATTATGTTGTTTATTTTTGGTGTATTAAATAATCTTGGTATAGGTTCATACGCACCGACTATGGTTGTTATATATGCTCTTGGCATGAATCCAGTAGCCGCCTTTCCGATCATGATGGGGGCATGTACGTTTTCTGTTCCAATTGGCAGCATGGAATTTATTCGATATGGTCAATATAGTCGAAAGGTAACCCTTTTTGCCGCAACACTTGGCGTTATAGGTGTGCTTCTTGCTGTATGTCTAGTGCAAAAACTGGATATATCGCTACTCCAGTGGGTTATTGCCGCAATGTTATTATATAGCAGTGCCAACATGTTATCTTCAAAGGAGACTGCAACATGATCATCTTATCCAAAGATAAAATGAAAAATATATTTTTGATGCATGAAGCGATACAGGCAAGCAAAGACGCTTTGTGCATACACACAAAGGGTAATACAATAGTGCCGCTGCGCACCAATATCCATCTTCCCAACCAGCAAGATCAATGCCTGTTTATGCCCGCCTATGTTGATGATATTAAGATGGCCGGAATTAAAATTGTTTCTGTGTTTCCTGCCAATCCAGTACACGGCAAACCATCTGTGCTAGGGCAAATGTTATTGATTGATGGGGAGTCAGGTGAAGTCTGTGCCATGCTGGATGGAACCTATCTAACTCAGTTGCGAACAGGTGCACTTCAAGGTGCTGCGACAGATATTCTCGCACGCAAAAATGCAAAAATTGCAGTTTTATTTGGAACAGGCGGACAGGCAGCAACTCAATTAGAGGCTATGTTAACGGTACGCAAGCTGGATGAAGTCAGGGTGATTGATATCGACCCCAACAGAGCAAAGCTATTTGTCGACACAATGCAAAAGATATTTCCAGACACTGCTATTTCAGTTTTCAATGATGGTAACGAGGCCATTCTGGACGCTGATATTATCACAACGATTACAACCTCCAAATCACCCGTATTTGATGGTACGCTAATCAAGAAAGGCGCTCATGTGAATGGTATCGGTGCTTACACACCTGATATGCAGGAATTACCTGATATACTTATTAAAAATGCGGATAAAATTATCTTTGATACCAAAGAAGGAGTACTTGCCGAAGCGGGTGATATTCTGATTCCACTAAAAAAAGGCCTTGTTACCATGATGAATTTCAACGGCGATCTGGGTGACGTTATTCTTGGCAACATTCAGGGAAGAGAATCGGAAGATGAAATAACAGTATTTAAAGCGGTTGGCACAGCGGTACTCGATATTGTCACAGCAAATGCAATTTACCAGAGGGCTATATGAAAATATTACTAATCGGTGGATCAGGCACCGTTGGGCAAGCGGTAGCGAAAGAACTAGCACCACAACACACTATTATTGTAGCATCCAGACAGCATGGTGAAATCAATGTCGACATTACGAGCCGTGAATCAATCGAAGCAATGTATCAGCAGACGGGCAAAGTAGATGCCGTGATTTCAACAACTGGCAGCGTCCATTTTGGTGCATTAACTGACATGACTGAAGATCAATTTTACATTGGATTGCAGAATAAATTAATGGGGCAGATTAATCTGGTGTTAATTGGATTAAATTATATGAATGATAACGGCTCATTCACATTAACCAGCGGCATTCTCAACCGTCAACCCATACGACTTGGCGCATCGGCTGCCATGGTCAATGGCGCTATTGATGGTTTTGTAACCAGCGCCGCTCTTGAAATGCCGAGAGGTATTCGCATCAATGCGATCAGTCCCACCGTATTAACTGAATCCATGCCTAAATATGCCAACTATTTCCCTGGTTTTGTTCCTGTTGGTGCGAGTGAAGTTGCACTTGCCTATCGTAAAAGTATTGAGGATTCACAAACAGGGGAAATTTACTCAGTAACCTGATAGCTGCTCAAATTAATATGGCTTATTTCCTTTAGATTGACTCATGATAACTTATTAATTAAATTACCCCATTCGACACAACAGTATGTAGAAGGGGTGCACATGAATAACAGGCGCGAAACCGATTTAATTCTCCGGGATCTGGTAGCCGTATCCGGCGAATCAATGGAAATGATACTCAAATGGAAGCGGCGGGTAGATGATGTTCAGGCAAAAATACAGGCTCTGGATCCAGACGATCCTGCTAATCAAAAACAAATTGCGCAGCTTCAATTTGACCTCAAGATACTTAACCTTCATACAGACAGAATCAAATACTGGCAGGATCCTCGCTCTGTAATCCTTGATTTTATCCAGATTATCCACACAGAACTTGAAAATTATGACAAACAGCATCCAGCCAGGCAAAGTCTCCATACTGGCCGGCTTATTGAGGACATAAAGCAAAAAGTTGATATCATTGCCCGCATTCAAGCGAGTGAATCCAGTCTGGATGAGCTGCGCAGGTACTATTTTGCATTAAACGGATTGCTCTGGGAATCGCTGGACAATATCAGCACAGACACTGATCTGCCATTAGAGCAAACCGTACTACACATATTGTGCCGGACTCGTCTTAATGTAGAAGATGCAAGAGATAAATATTCGGCACTAAATGATAGATTTTCATTACCGACATTAACAGAGCATCAGTATCTGGAACGACAAGCACAAAAATATAACGCTGCATATCTATTATTAGATCGCACATTGAGAAGCATCAAAAATCAAACGGCAGAAAAGAAAAAGCTAGTTGATCATGCATTTGATGTTTCCCTTGCAGTCAGAGATTTTCATTTTACCTGCTCTCAGAAACAGACAGAGTTTGATTATAAGTTTTATACCGCTATCCTTGAGTGCACACGCCAGCTTGTTGTTAATCCACAAAATCAAACAGCAAAAGACCAATACCATTCGCTTGCCCTATTATGCGATGACGGCAAGGGCTCATTAAAAGGTAAAATAGCAGGTGCAATGACAACCCTGATTGCTACCATCATTGTATTATCAGCCGGAATAGCGATACAGGGTGGGCTCGCTCCGCTAGCTCCTGTCTGCATTCTTGGAGGGTCAGTGCTGGCTATTTCTGGACTGGCGCTATTTTCCGCTAGCAGGTCTAACGGCCCGCATGCCGCAACAAAACGCTTTGAATCGGCAGTCAAAAAACAACCCGTTGCTGTTACCGCAGACGAGCGAACACCATTGCTAGCATATCGACGATAAATAAAAGCAACATTAAACAGTATTACTTATATATCAATAAGTTATGGAAAAAAGAGCATAAACTCCCATTAGGAAAAATATACAAGTATTGACAACTAATATTAAGCATATATAATTATCTTATGAAGAAAGTAACTTACGTAGGAAGCGTTCAAAAAGATATTATGTCTTTTCCTGAAAAAGTACGGCAACGAATGATGACAGCATTAACGGTAGTTAGTGCTGGATTAGACTTGGGTCCTAAAGAATTTAAATATATGCCGACAGTTGGAACTGGATGTTATGAATTACGACTAAAAATAGATAAGCAATATCGCATTTTTTATGTCGTAAAGTTTCATGAAGCCATATATGTGCTGCACGCATTTGTAAAAAAGACCCAACAAACAGGGAAAGCTGATATTGAATTGGGATCCGCACGCTATAAAGCGTTATTGGATTATCGACGGGAGAAGAAATATGACAAAAAAGATTGAATTTATCGATAGCACGGGAAACTTATTTGAAGACGTAGGCTTTGAAAAGCAAGACGCCAAAAAACTTCAATTTAAATCTTACTTAATAGTTTCATTAATAAAATACATCAAAAGCTGCGGCTTAACTCAGACCGAGGCCGCAAAACGTTTCCACGTTACTCAATCACGGATGAGTAATTTAGTGAATCATCGTATAGATCTTTTTAGTACTGAAATGCTGCTAGATATGATGGAAATAGCAGGATTTCGTATTTATGAAAAAATTGAGGTCGACATTGATGATTTTCTGACTCATACCTGGCCTAAAACCAAATCCTCGGCTCAACGTCATCTGTAATGACGATGATTATTTTTCAGGGAGAAATCTGTGTCAGGGCATTACCTGGATCAGTTGTGTAACCCATCCTCTATCGCCGTCATCGGCGCTAGTGAGCGTACTCATTCCGTTGGAATGAGGGTATTCAACAACTTGCTAAAAGGTGGGTTTGCAGGAAAAATTTACCCTGTCAACAATCAACATCCATTAATACAAGGGCAGCAAGCCTATGCCTCTGTCCTTGATATACCAGACTCCATTGACTTAGCTGTTATCACCACACCATCTCAAACGGTACCTCAGCTAATCACTGAATGCGGCAAAAAGGGTATAAAATCTGTCATCATTATCTCAGCAGGTTTCAGTGAAACAGGCGTCGATGGAAAAGCACTGGAACAGGCCTTTCTGGCAGAAGCAGAAAAATACAAAATACGTTTAATTGGGCCGAATTGCCTGGGGATGATGCGGCCACATCTTAAATTAAATGCCACTTTTGATAATAATACTGCAATCCCAGGTCATATCGCCTTAGTATCACAGTCTGGTGCCATCTGTGCTGCTATTTTAGATTGGGCAATAGATAAACAGATTGGATTTTCAGCCATGATTTCCATTGGAAATGCGGCTGATCTGGATTTTGGCGAAATTCTTGATTTTCTGGCACTTGATACTAAAACCAAAAGTATCTTGCTTTATGTTGAAGGCATTCATCATGCAAGACGATTCATGAGTGGTCTCCGGGCAGCATCACGTATGAAGCCTGTCGTTGTTATTAAAGCTGGCCGGCATACGCAAGGTTCCAGAGCAGCTCACTCTCATACTGGCGCACTTGTAGGTGATGACGATGCATTTGATGCTGCATTACATCGTGCAGGTGTTGTACGTGTCATGACAATCGAACAATTATTTTCTGCAGCAGAAATTTTATCCACTAATTACCGTGCAAATGGTAATCGTCTGGCCATCATTACAAATGGAGGCGGGGCAGGGGTGATGGCTGCTGATCGTGCATCAGAATTGAAAGTAGATCTGGAAGTACTTGATGCAGATACAACGACACAGCTCAATCAAGTATTACCTGCCACATGGTCGCATCAAAATCCTATTGATATTATTGGTGATGCCACACCTAAACGTTACCATGATGCACTCGATGTTTGCTCACGAGCCAAAAACATCGATGGCATATTAACCATATTAATTCCAGTCGCCATGTCTGACCCTCTTAATGTTGCAAAACAAATTGTTGACGATGCCAGATCACATAATAAGCCCGTTATTGCTTGCTGGATGGGGCAGCATCAGGTGAAATCTTCCTGGGATTACTTTGCTAAAAATGGGATTCCCTGTTTTCGAACACCCGAAGGAGCAATTGAAGCATTTTCTTATCTCGCCGAGCATCACGAAAATCAGAAATTATTATTGCAAGTACCAGAATCATTTACGTTACAACCCAAACCAGACATTGAAAAAGCAAAAAATATTATTAAAAATGCACTGGCAGATAATCGTAACACCTTGACGACATCTGAATCAAAAACCATTCTGAAAGCCTTTGGCATTCCTGTCACAGAAACCATTATTTGTAACTCAGAAGATGACGCCGTTAATGCAGCTGAAACGTTACAGTTTCCTGTTGTCATGAAAATTAATTCACCCGATATCACCCATAAATCAGATGTAAACGGTGTTCAGCTTGATATTAATAATACAGAATCTGTCAGATCAACATACAAGCGCATGCTTGATAATGCAAAACGGTTGCGGCCAGATGCCCGTATAACAGGTGTTACCATCGAAAAAATGTACCCGACCATCAATAACCGTGAACTGATGATTGGTGTCATACGTGACAATGTATTTGGTCCTGTTATCACATTTGGCATGGGCGGCACATTAGTTGAAATTATTCAGGATAGGGCGGTTGCGTTACCACCGCTTAACACATTAATTATTCATAATTTGATTGCAAGAACACGAGCAGCAACATTATTAGAACCTTTTCGCCATATGCCGGCTGCCAACCTGGATGCCATTGTCCATACATTACTGCGCGTATCAGACATGGTTTGCGAGTTACCCTATATTAAAGAAATGGATATAAACCCACTCATCGCTAATGACAAAGAAGTGATGAGTGTAGACGCCAGAATTGTTATAGAGCCAGTGCCGGCATCGTTTATACCATATCAGCATATGGCAATTTGCCCATACCCAGCGCATTTAATGACAACCTGGCAGACTGCAGATGGCTTAACGATTACCATTCGGCCAATCAAACCTGAAGATGCAAAAATTGAGCAAGATTTTGTTCGTCATCTTTCAGCCAAATCTAAATATTTCCGCTTTATGGAACACCTTCAAGAATTAACACTAGACATGCTGGTAAAATTTACCCAGATTGATTATGATCGGGAAATGGCGTTAATTGCGACATATGAAAATAAAGGGCAAGAAGTACATATAGGCGTCGCGCGTTATATTATCAACCCAGATCAGCAAACTTGTGAATTTGCTCTGGTAGTTACCGATGAGTGGCAAAATAAAGGTATTGGTACTAAATTAATGACCTCACTCATAACAATAGCCAAGTCCTATGGTGTGTCCGTGATGACTGGTGAAATTTTATCTAACAACAAACCCATGCTTTCTTTGGTCGAACATCTTGGTTTCAATGTATCGACATCAGATATCCCGGATATTCTGGTAGTAAGCAAGGCACTGAATAACATCATTAATGAATAAAAAAATGACTAAAATCAAGCGTTGTGCGTGGGTATCGGCGGATCCTCTATATATTGAATACCATGATCAGGAGTGGGGAAAAGCAGTGTATGATTCGCAGCACCTGTTTGAAATGCTGATGCTGGAAGGAATGCAGGCTGGACTATCGTGGATAACGATATTAAAGCGTCGCGAATCCTACCGTAAAGCATTCGCTCATTTTGACGCAAAAAAGATTATTAGATTTAACGAAGCCAAGATTGAAGCCTTAATGCAAGACGCTGGCATTATACGACACCGACTCAAAATTGAAGCTATTATTAAAAATGCAAAAGCTTATTTAGCGCTTGAAAAAGAAGGCATTGATTTCAGCGAATTTTTATGGGGCTTTGTTGGTGGTAAGCCCATCGTGAATCAACTGAAGTCAGTGCAATCTATTCCTGTGGCAACGGTAGAATCCAGGGCCATGGCAAAAGCATTAAAGAAAAAAGGGTTTACGTTTGTTGGTGATACGATTTGCTATGCCTTTATGCAGGCGGTTGGTATGGTGAATGATCATACGATAGATTGTTTTTGCTATAAGAAAAATAATAAGAGGTAAAAATACAACGATTGCTTGACCGATTCTTTTCACCCCCCGTCATTACTGATATACCACCTGCTGCAAAATTTTTTGAGAATTATCTTGTTTTCGTGAATGTAATATGTTCCAATCTGGATCCGCTTGAAATCTAGCTACTTTATTGTCGCCAAAACATCATTTTCCAGTTCTGAGTTCTGAACAAACCCGCATTTGTCATTTTGTTTAATACATAATTATTTTTAATTCATTTAGTTAAGCACGTAAAAAGGAGCCAACAATGCATAACTTGATTGATTCAAGCAAATATATAACATCTGAGAAAGATATTGAATCTTTAAGTACTCTTATGGAAATGTTTGAAGAAAACATTAGGCCAGATGGGGTAAGAAACAGGGCATATTTAAAATTACTATGGAATCGATCACTTGATAAAATCAGACTGGCTAATAATCAGGCTTATTTCCAAAGTGCTCACTCCAATGTGGCTGATGGCGGAAAAGTGCGTCATTTTTCTGTCATGGACAAGCGCATATTGGAGTTACCTATTATGAAAAATATTATTCATGCTAACTTAAAAATTATTAAGGATTTTGAATTCCTTAAACACTACCAGGAGCTTGTTCTGGGATTACATTTTATTCAATATAAAGTTGACAAATATGGCGCCAGTTATAGTTCGCCTGATAGCTTACACATTGATGATGAGCCATTAGTTTTTGTGCATCTGTTGCACTTAACGCCTAATGCATGGGGAGGTGACAATTTAATTGCGGATATCAACACAAAGAAAATAACGAATGTAGTGCGTTTAGAAAAACCACTTGAAACCATTATTCTGACTAGAGATTATTACCATGCTGTGACGGCGCTTGGCGCTAGAGAAGGGCAAGCCCAGCGTGATATTCTTTTATTCACTGTAGAGCCATTTGAAACACAAGTGGAGAAGGTCGCATGAAAATGTTAATTACAGGTGCTGCCTCTGGCATTGGTTTGGCATGCGCAAAACATTATGCCTCCCATGACATCATAGCAATTGATAGACAAGAGCTGGATTTGAGTGATCTTCAGGCCGTTAGCGATTTTATCGCTAAAGAAAATGACTTTGACGTGTTGATTCACTGTGCCGGTATTCGTGAAATTGAAACGCCTCATCAGCTCGCTATGGAAGCTTGGCAACAAGTGTTAAATGTGAATATAGTGTCTAGTTTTCTTCTTTCTCAGGGATTAATTAAACAGTCTTTGGCTTGCCGTAGATCTTTAAAAATTGTGAATATGGCAAGTGTCTCAGGGTTGCAAGCTGAACCCAACAGGGTTGCTTATGTTACTTCAAAATACGCGCTCATTGGTCTTACTAAGCAGCTTGCTTATCAATATGGTAAAGAGGGGATACGGGTGAATGCGATTGCACCTGGTATTATTGAAA
>CAZOVT010000034.1:0-19661 GCA_964583565.1 uncultured Coxiellaceae bacterium | reverse complement strand
CAATGATTGCGCCGGTTGCGATGGAAGAAGGGTTGCGGTTTGCGATCCGCGAAGGTGGCCGTACGGTCGGTGCTGGTGTTGTCAGTAAAGTAATCGAGTAATTAAACATGGCTATTGGAAGAAAGAGTCAAAGAATTCGCATTCGGTTAAAGTCGTTTGACCACCGATTGATAGACAAATCAACAAAGGAAATTGTTGATACGGCTAAGAGGACCGGGGCGCAGGTTTGTGGCCCCATTCCACTGCCAACGCGTATAGAGCGCTATACGATCTGTGTTGCACCAAATGGTGATAAAGATGCACGTGATCAGTATGAGCTGCGTACGCATAAGCGGGTTGTCGATATAAACCGTCCAACAGACAAGACAATAGATGCATTAATGAAGCTTGATCTTGCTGCCGGTGTCGATGTGCAAATCAGCGTAGATGCAGAAGGCTAATATATAGAGGAAGAACCTGGACATGCCCCACTACAATGTGGGGCATGTTTATATAGGGTAGGTTGAGGCGATGAATATGAATATAGGTTTGATTGGCAAAAAGTGCGGTATGACACGCGTATTTACTGAAGATGGATCATCTATTCCGGTGACTGTCATTGAGGTATTACCAAATCGTGTTACCCAGATTAAAACGCTGGAAAACGATGGTTATAATGCTGTTCAGGTAACAACGGGTACCCGTAAGCGTTCGCGCGTAAATAAAGCAGAAGCCGGACATTTTGCAAAGGCAGGTGTTGAACCTGGTTATGCATTGCATGAATTTGCGATTCAGAATGTAGTGGAAGTTGACGGGCTTGCACCTGGAACAGAATTGAAAGTAGACCGTTTCAGGGAAGGTCAGTTTGTTGATGTAACTGGTACCACAAAGGGTAAAGGTTTTGCTGGTGTGGTTAAGCGTCACCACTTCCGTACACAAGACGCTACACATGGTAACTCGGTATCGCATCGCGCACCTGGTTCTATTGGCCAGCGCCAATCGCCTGGTCGTGTGTTTAAGAACAAGAGAATGTGCGGTCATTTGGGCGATGTACAGCGGACTGTGTTGTCACAGCCGATTGTTCGTATTGATGAAAATCGTAACCTTATCATGATTCGGGGTGCAGTGCCTGGCGCAGAAAATGGTATGGTTGTTATCCGCTCTGCGGTAAAGAAGCCAGAGAAGAAGAGCGCTTGAGGAGAAGGTTATGGAATTAAAGTTTGCTAATTCAACTAAAAAACTGGAAATCGCAGATGAAGTATTTTTATGTGATTTCAATGAAGCGTTAATTCATCAGGTGGTGACAGCCTACATGGCAGCAGGTCGTGCCGGTACAAAGGCGCAGAAGACCCGTGCAGAAGTCCGTGGTGGTGGCGCAAAACCATGGAAGCAGAAAGGTACTGGCCGTGCACGTGCGGGTACCATCAGGAGCCCGATCTGGCGTACCGGTGGTGTAACATTTGCTGCCAAGCCGCGCTCATACAAGCAAAAAGTAAATAAGAAGATGTATAAGGGCGCATTAAGATCCATATTATCTGAACTCATTCGTCAGGATAGGCTTACTGTGGTTGATACATTTACCGTTGAAGAGCCAAAAACGAAAGTGCTGTTGAAAAAATTGCAGGACATGAGTGCCGCTGATGGACGTGTGTTGATAGTGACAGATGCTATTAACGAAGAACTCTATTTGTCAGCGAGAAATTTACATAATGTTGATCTAAGAGACGCTGCGTCATCTGCGTCGGACCCTGTTGCATTAGTTGCGGCAGACAAGGTGATTATTACAGAAGCGGCGATTAAAGAAATTGAGGGGTTGCTGAGATGAGTCAGGAACGATTACTAAAAGTCATTTTGTCACCACACATATCCGAAAAAGCAACAATTGGTGCTGAAAAAAGAAACGAGTATGTGTTTGAAGTGGCTGGATGTGCAACTAAGCCGGAAGTTAAAGATGCTGTCGAACAGTTATTTAACACCAAGGTAAAGGCTGTGCGTATTACGAACGTACGTCCAAAACAAAAAACATTTCGAGGTGTTGTTGGTCATCGTAAGGGCTGGAAAAAAGCATATGTTACCTTACAGGCCGATCAGAAACTCGACATCATGGAGGCACGTTAATTATGGCTATTGTTAAGCTCTCACCGACATCGCCAGGTACGCGTTTTGTTATCAAGGTTGTTAATAAAGATCTTTATAAGGGTAAACCTCATCCTGGTCTGGTGACAACAAAGTCAAAGACTGGCGGCAGAAATAATCAGGGTAGAATTACGTGTCGTCATATTGGTGGTGGTCATAAACAGAAATACCGTCTGGTTGATTTTAAACGCGATAAAGACGGCATTAAGGCTGTTGTTGAAAGACTCGAATATGATCCAAATCGTAGCGCATTCATTGCTCTGGTTCTCTATGCAGATGGCGAGCGTCGTTATATTATCGCGCCGCAAGGCATTAAAGCGGGTGACGAACTGGTATCGGGACGTGATGCGGCTATCAAGCCGGGTAATTGCCTGCCGCTGAACAATATTCCAGTTGGCGCAACGGTTCATTGCATTGAAATGCAGCCAGGCGCTGGTGCCAAGCTGGCACGTAGTGCTGGTACATCGGTACAGCTTATTGCTCGTGAAGGTATTTATGCAACGATTAGATTGCGTTCTGGCCAGACACGTAAAGTATTATCTGATTGTCGAGCGGTTATTGGTGAAGTAAGTAACTCAGAACATAACCTCCGTTCGTTAGGTAAAGCAGGTGCAAATCGTCATCGTGGTATTCGACCAACTGTTCGAGGTACGGCGATGAACCCGGTTGATCACCCTCATGGTGGTGGTGAAGGTAGAACAAAAGGTGGTCGCCATCCTGTCACACCTTGGGGTGTTCCAACGAAGGGATATAAAACACGCCGAAACAAACGTACAGCCAAGTTCATTGTTCGGGACAGTAATAAAGCATAGTAATAATTATTAAGAGGTGTTAGCGTGCCACGTTCAATTAAAAAAGGACCATTTGTAGATAGCCACCTGCTTAAAAAAGTGGATAAGGCTGTTGCGACTAATGACAAAAGACCAATTAAGACTTGGTCCAGAAGGTCTATGATTTTGCCAGAAATGGTTGGCCTGACAATAGCTGTGCATAACGGCAGATTGCATGTTCCTGTCTATGTAACCGAGAATATGGTTGGTTACAAACTTGGCGAATTTTCTGCTACACGAACATTTCGTGGGCATTCTGGCGATAGAAAAGTAAAAGGTAAAGAAGGCGAAAAAGCACCATCGTAAAGCTTAAATGAGTATAGAGGATTCAGGTATGGAAGTTGCAGCAAAACTTAAATTTACAAGATTGTCACCTCAGAAGTGCCGTCTTGTATGTGACCAGATACGCGGTTTGTCGATAGATCGCGCGCTGGATATTTTAAAATTTAGCAGACAAAAATCTGCTGCAGTTGTTAAAAAGGTGCTTGATTCTGCTATTGCTAATGCTGAGCATAACCACGGTGCGGATATTGATGACTTGAAGGTCACGCGAGTGTTTGCTGATCAGGGTCCGACATACAAACGAATGCATGCAAGAGCAAAGGGTCGGGGAACGAGTATAGTGAAGCCCACCTGCCATATAACTGTCATTTTATCGGATGAGGAGTAAGAGGAATGGGCCAAAAAGTTAATCCAGTTGGCATACGTTTAGGTATTGTTAAAGACTGGGCTTCAAGATGGTATGCATCCTCTAAAGAATTTTCAGATACATTATGTGCTGATTTGAAGGTGCGTGAATATCTTCGTAAACGCCTGGCACAAGCTGGTATCAGCAGGATTCAGATTGATAGACCGGCACGTAATGCAAAAGTTACCATTTATACCGCAAGACCTGGTGTCATTATTGGTAAAAGTGGGAAGGAAGTTGAGAATTTACGTGATGAGATAAACAAAATTGTTAATGTGCCTGTCCATGTGAGCATAGAAGAAGTTAGAAAACCCGAACTGGATGCCCGCCTGGTAGCAGAATCAGTCGCACAACAATTAGAACGTCGCATCATGTTTAGAAGAGCGATGAAACGTGCGGTAACCACTGCGCTGCGTTCAGGTGCTCAAGGTATTAAGATTAGTGTGAGTGGACGACTGGGTGGTACTGAAATTGCGCGTACAGAATGGTACAGAGAAGGCCGGGTGCCTTTACAGACCTTCCGTGCTGATATTGATTATGCACTTGCAGAAGCTCAAACAACTTATGGTGTTATTGGCGTCAAAGTGTGGATATTTAAAGGTGAAGTATTGGGCGACAAAAATACTCCACAAGCTGAAACCACCGAAAAGACAGGCAAGCAGGAGAAATAATACATGTTGCAGCCAAAGCGTACTAAATATCGCAAACAATTTAAGGGCCGCAATCGTGGAGTTGCAACGCGCGGTACAAAGGTTAGCTATGGTGAGTTTGGCCTGAAGTCACTTGAACCAGGTCAAATAACCGCAAGGCAGATAGAAGCCGCTAGACGTGCGATGTCACGCCACATCAAGCGTGGTGGAAAGGTCTGGATAAGGGTGTTTCCTGACAAGCCAGTGACCAAGAAACCGCTTGAAGTTCGACAGGGTTCTGGTAAAGGAAACGTTGAATTTTGGGTCGCGCTTGTTCAGCCTGGCAGAGTAATGTTTGAAATTGAAGGTGTCACAGAAGATTTAGCTCGTGAAGCATTGGGTTTGGCAGCAGCTAAATTACCCGTTAAAACAGTATTTGTAGCGCGGACGATAATGTAATGAATGTAAAAGAATTAAGAGAAAAAGGCGTTGAAGATCTGAAGAAAGAGCTGCTGGCTCTTTTGAAAGAACAGTTCAACTTGCGTATTCAAAAAGGCATGGGCCAGTCTCCCAAGCCCCACCTCTTTAAAAAGGTCAGGCATGATATTGCCCGCTTAAAAACCGTATTACATGAAAAAGGTTCGATAGTATGAGTCTACAAACAGCCAGTGAACAAACTGCTTCAGGCCGGACAATCGTCGGAAAAGTCATTAGTGACAAGATGAACAAAACGATTATCGTACAGGTGGAGCGTAAGGTTAAACATCCATTATATGGCAAATATCAACGTCGTTTTTCGAAGATGTATGCTCATGATGAAGATAATACCTGTCGTATTGGTGATTTGGTGGTTATCCAGCAATCAAGACCGCTATCCAAGACTAAGCGTTGGAAAGTATTAGAAATTCTTAGAAGGGATGAGCAGTAATAACCTTGTTTCTTATTTGGCAGATATTGCCTATAAACGTAGAAATGATGTTGTTTAAGCTTTAAATTTTGTTTAAACATGATAATATTGGCGGGCTCAAAAAAGGTCGTCATAGTGAAGGTTGGAGTAAAGCATGATTCAGATGCAGAGTATGCTCGGTGTGGCTGATAACAGCGGTGCACGTCGTGTCATGTGTATAAAAGTATTAGGTGGCTCTAAACGCCGGTATGCCGGTATTGGAGATGTCATCAAGGTTTCCATTAAGGAAGCAATTCCACGTGGCAAAGTGAAGAAAGGTGAAGTGATGAATGCGTTAATCGTTAGAACGAAGAAAGGTGTAAGACGTTCTGATGGTTCGGCGATTCGTTTTGATGAAAATGCAGTTGTTCTGCTTAATGCCCAGTTGCAGCCTGTTGGTACACGTGTTTTCGGACCTGTTACGAGGGAACTGAGAGGCGATAACTTTATGAAAATCATATCGTTAGCCCCTGAGGTTCTTTAGTAGTCATAAAGAATGAGAAGTTAATATGAACAAAATTAAAAAAGGCGATGAAGTAATAGTTATCGCAGGTAAAGACAAGGGTAAAAGAGGCGCAGTGCTGAATGTGGTTGATTCGGGTGAGAAATTTCTCGTAGACGGCATTAACCTGGCTAAAAAGCATGTTAAAGCTAACCCAAATGCAGCAGAAGAGGGTGGTATTAAGTCGATATCGATGCCAATACATCACTCTAACGTTATGTTGTATGACCCAACCACGCAGAAGGGCAGCAAAGTCGGTATTCGTACTTTGAATGATGGTCAGCGTGTAAGGTACTTTAAATCCAGCGATCAATTAGTTGATGCTAAATAGTAAAGGTGTTTTATGCCAAGGTTACGTGAAGTTTATCGAAAAGAAATTATACCAAAACTGCAAAAAGAGTTTGGTTACATGTCTGTAATGGAAGTGCCTCGTATTGAAAAGGTTACTGTGAATATGGGTGTTGGTGAAGCGGCGGCGGATAAAAAAATATTATCAAACGCCATAGCGGAACTCGAAAAAATTACAGGGCAGAAAGTTGTGCAGACACTCGCACGTAAATCCATTGCTGGATTTAAGATTCGTGAAGGCTGGCCAATTGGATGCAAGGTAACATTACGTAACGTAAAGATGTATGAGTTTCTTGATCGTTTAGTAACAATTGCTTTACCTCGGGTAAGAGATTTTCGAGGTATCAGCGCAAGGTCTTTTGACGGCAGAGGCAACTATAGTATGGGAATAAAAGAACAGATCGTGTTCCCAGAAATTGAATATGACAAAATCGATGCGCTGCGTGGTATGGACATCACAATCACGACTTCTGCAAAAACAAATAAAGAAGCATTTGCTCTCTTGCAGGCATTTAATTTCCCATTCAGAGAGAAAGAAGTGAGTTAAGGATATGGCAAAAAAATCAGTAAAAAATCGGAATCAAAGACGTCTCAAGCTTGTTGAGAAGTTTCGTGACATAAGAAGCAAGCTGCGATCTGATTCTGTAGATTTGAACTTGAGTGAAAAAGAACGTGCTGTTGCTATGCAGAAATTGCATGACTTGCCTCGTGATACAAGTCCAACAAGACGTCGTAATCGCTGTAAACTTTGTGGCAGACCAAGGGCCTATAACAGATTGACCGGTCTTTGCAGATTGCACATGAGAATAGCAACAATTAGCGGCATGGTTCCCGGTATGAGGAAGTCAAGCTGGTAGGTAAATAATGGTGTTAAGCCAATATTAAGAGGTGGTTTTAAATGTCGATGCAGGATCCAGTTGCGGATATGCTTACACGTATCAGAAATGCGCAGGCAATGAATATCCAAAAGATACAAATGCCCCATTCAAGATTGAAATTTGAAATATTGAATGTGCTCAAGCAGGAAGGATATATCGTAGGTGCGGATGTGGTTGCTGATGGCAACAAAAGCAATATAGAAGTAACCCTGAAATATTATCAGGGTCAGCCAGTGATCGAAAAGATCAAGCGCATTAGTCGCCCGGCACTGAGAGTGTATAGAGGCTACAACAAGTTGCCACTTGTACGCGGTGGTATTGGAATATCCATAATATCTACTCCCAAGGGAGTAATGGCAGATAAAGCGGCACGTACCCAGAAATTGGGTGGTGAAGTTATTTGCACAGTTGAGTAGGAGATATTGTCATGACCGCGACTTTAGCAACAATAGCATCTACATCAAGAGTCGGCAGAATGCCCGTTACGGTGCCTGCTGGTGTTGATGTGAAAATTGAAAATCAGGCGATAACGGTGAAAGGCCCAAAAGGTTCTTTGACGTTGAAAATCCACCCATTTACACATGTAGCATTAGCGAATGGCGAGATAAGTATCACCTTAAATCCTGTGAACAATAGATTGATTACGGGTTCAAACGTGAAGTTATACAAGTCAATTGCAGGTACGATGCGTGCTTGCATAAATAATAACATTCACGGTGTGGCGCATGGGTTTGAAAAGAAGCTGACACTGGTTGGTGTTGGTTATAGAGCGCAAGCTAAAGGTAAAGTATTGGGTCTCAATTTAGGTTTTTCACATCCTACGGATTTTCCGGTACCCGAAGGCATTACGATTGAAACACCAAGTCAGACTGAAATTGTTATCAAAGGTTCCAGCAAAGAGCTAGTCGGTCTTGTTGCTGCGAATATCAGAAGTATAAGAAGCCCTGAACCATATAAAGGCAAGGGTATTCGTTATGCGGATGAACGTGTTGAAATTAAAGAAGTTAAGAAGAAGTAGTGCTAGTTAAAGGTGGATTGCAATGAGTACAAAAGAATTAAGATTGAAGCGTGCCAAGAAAACCCGCATGAAAATTCGCGAGCTTGAAGCTGTACGCTTGTGTGTAAATAAAACATCTCAGCATATGTATGCACAGATTATATCTTCTGATGGTGCAAAGACACTGGTAGCAGCTTCCACGCTGGATAAAGACTTACGAAAGTCAGTTAAATCCACGGGAAATATTGATGCAGCTAAAGAAGTTGGCAAATTGATTGCAAAAAAAGCAATTGAGGCAGGCATTAAAGCCGTTGCATTTGACAGGTCAGGATTTCCTTACCATGGCCGCATTAAGGCGTTAGCTGATGCAGCACGAGAAGCGGGTCTTGAATTCTAACGATATTATTTAAGGTATAAATAGTTATGGCAAGTCTTGATCAAAATGCAAAAAGTGATGGTTACTCCGAGAAGCTCGTTGCTGTTGCGCGAAATGCAAAAGTAGTGAAGGGTGGTAAAATTTTCACGTTCGCCGCTGTTACAGTTGTGGGTGATGGACATGGCAGGGTTGGAATCGGTCGTGGTAAAGCACGTGAAGTTCCTGTTGCTATTCAGAAATCGCTTGATAACGCACGTAAGAACATGCGTCATGTTGTTCTTAAGGGCGACACCTTGCATCATGAAGTGATTGGCAAGCATGGTTCAACCAGAGTATTCATGAAGCCTGCGTCGGATGGTACTGGTATTATTGCCGGTGGTGCGATGCGCGCAGTGTTCGAAGTATTGGGTGTCAAGAATGTGCTGGCTAAGATTGGTGGATCAACAAACCCTGTCAATGTCGTCAGAGCAACCTTAAAGGCGCTCTCCAGTATTACAACACCAGAATATATGGCTGCCAAGCGTGGTAAAACGGTTGATGAATTAGCTGGCTAGTTAATACTAATTGTTTGTAATGACCTTCTGGACAAGAAGGTATGAATGGGAATATAGATATGCAACTTAATACAATACAACCAGCACCAGGCTCCAAGACAATATCCAAACGTCTTGGCAGAGGTATTGGTTCTGGAAAAGGCAAGACGTGCGGTCGTGGTCATAAAGGTCAGCGTGCACGTGCCGGCGGCTACCACAAAGTTGGTTTTGAAGGTGGTCAGATGCCAATTCAACGTCGTATTCCAAAGTCTGGATTTTGTTCAAGACAATCATTACGTCGCGAGCAGGTATATCTGACGGATTTAAATGATGTTGAAGGTGATGTTATTGATCTTTTGACACTGAAGCAGGCTGGCATTCTTCGTTCCGATACGCTGGAAGCTAAAATCATTGGTTCTGGTGAGATAACTCGCGCAGTAACTGTGAAAGGAATAGCTGTTACAGCAGGCGCACGAAAGGCTATTGAAACAGCTAAAGGAACAGTAGAGGCGTAAGTCAATGGAATCAGTCAGGCAGGGTGTTGGGTCTAAGTCGAATGGGTTTGCTGACTTAAAAAGAAGATTGCTCTTTGTATTAATAGCAATTCTTATTTTCAGGGCCGGTTCTTACATTCCTGTACCAGGTTTGAATCCCGCTCGTTTGCAAGAGTTATTTAATGCGCAGCAAAATAACATGCTGGGCTATTTTAATATGTTCTCTGGCGGCGCATTAATGCGGTTCAGTATTTTTGCGCTGGGGATTATGCCCTACATTTCAGCATCCATAATTGTTCAACTTTTGACCGTTCTATCTCCATCGATGGCAGAGCTGCGCAAGGAAGGCGAATCTGGTCAGCGTAAAATCAATAAATATACTCGCTATGGCACTGTTTTCTTATCAGCTTTGCAGGCAGTCGGTGTAGCAAAGATGCTGGCTGTGAAACAGGTGGCAATTGCTCCCGGGTACCCATTTTACTTCATCACAGCGGCAACGCTGGTGACTGGAACCATGTTTTTAATGTGGCTTGGTGAACAGGTTACAGAACGCGGGATAGGCAATGGAATCTCAATGATTATCTTTGCTGGTATCGTGTCTGGGTTGCCATCTGCGCTTGGCCTTACGCTTGAGCAGGTTCGGGAAGGGCAGTTACAGGCGATTATTTTGCTGCTGCTTCTGGTTGCCGTGGCAGGTGTTGTTGCGTTTGTTGTCTTTATGGAACGTGCTCAGCGCCGGATTGCTATTAATTATGCTCGAAGGATACAAGGCGGCAAGATATATTCAGCTCAAAGTACGCATTTACCGTTAAAAATCAATATGTCAGGTGTTATTCCGCCCATTTTTGCTTCCAGTATGATTCTCTTTCCTGTGTCTATCGCACAGTGGTTTGGCAATACAAAGGGGATGGAGTGGCTGTCTGTATTGAATACATCGTTGCAGCAGGGTCAGCCTTTGCATATGGTTTTATTCAGCGCTGGTATCATCTTTTTCTGCTTTTTCTATACCGCCCTGGTTTTTAATCCAAAAGAAACGGCGGATAACCTGAAGAAGTCCGGTGCTTTTATCCCTGGAATCAGACCAGGTGAGCAGACAGCAAAATATATTGATACGGTGATGACAAGATTAACGCTTGTAGGCGCAATTTATGTTACATTAGTCTGCTTGCTTCCGGAGTTCATGATTTTAACTTGGAATGTGCCCTTTAGTTTTGGCGGCACCTCTTTGTTAATTATTGTGGTGGTGGTGATGGACTTTATGGCGCAGGTCCAGGCTCATGTCATGTCTTACCAGTATGAGTCACTTATTAAAAAGTCGAGTTTACGAGGCGCAGGTGGCGGTTTAGGCACCCTTCGTTAATATTGTCTTAAGGTTTTTAATTAATTACCTCAAGCCGGTCACAAGCTCGGCACTGGGGCTGTTATGATAGAGGGTATAATTATGAAAGTCGGTGCATCAGTTAAAAAAATATGCCGCAATTGTAAAGTAATTCTGAGAAAGGGTACTGTTAGGATTATCTGCAAGGAAAAGCGTCATAAACAAAGACAAGGTTGATTTTTTTTATGTGTAATATTAAACTCATGCGCTTTTCGTGAGTTTGTTTACAAGGGTTATTTAAAAGTTGGTTTGAACGTTAGGAGTGATTGAATGTCGGCCCGTATTTCAGGCGTAATAATACCAATGCAGAAGCACATCGTAATAGGGCTTACTGCAATCTATGGCATTGGGCGAAACCGTGCCCAGACGATTTGCCGGACGGCTCAGGTTGATCCGTCAAAGAAAGTGAAGGATTTAACAGAGGGTGAACTTGAGGGTCTGCGCAGCGAGATTGGCAAGATCCGCGTAGAGGGTGATTTGCGACGTGAAGTGGCAACCAACATCAAGCGTCTTGTTGAATTAGGTACCTACCGTGGGGCGCGCCATAAGCGTGGTTTGCCTGTGCGTGGCCAGCGTACTAAAACAAACGCAAGAACCCGTAAAGGTAAGAGAAAAGGTAAATAAGGCAAATAAGGTAAATAAGGCAAATAAGGTAAATAAAGGTATATAACTACAATGGCTGAAGCAGCAATCAAACCAAAAAAGAAGTCAAAACGCCAAATAAGTGATGGAATTGCCCACATTTATTCGTCATTCAACAATACAATTGTTACTATTACCGACGTTCAGGGTAATGCAGTTGCCTGGACAAGCGCAGCAAGCTGCGGTTACCGCGGTTCAAGAAAATCAACGCCTTATGCTGCGGGTGAAGCTGCCCAGAAAGCAGGTCAGGCTGTTATTGATAATTTTGGTATGAAAAATATACAAGTCAGGATTAAAGGCCCTGGCCCTGGTAGAGAATCTGCTGTCCGTGCACTACATGCTCTCGGATTAAAAGTAGTTTCAATCACTGATGTGACAGGTATTCCATTTAATGGCTGCCGTCCTCCCAAAAAACGACGCGTGTAGCAGGAGACATTAAAAATGGCACGGTATTTAGGTCCAAGATGCAAACTTTCCCGCCGGGAAAAAACGGATCTCTCATTGACCAGCGGTGTAAGGTCTCTGGATTCAAAATGCAAGTTAGATACACCACCAGGTCAACATGGTGCCCGTCGTGGTCGCGAGACGGAACATGGTGTGCAGTTGAGAGAAAAGCAAAAAGTACGCCGCATTTATGGTGTGCTTGAGCGCCAATTTGAAAACTACTTTAAAAAAGCGACACGTCTTAAAGGGTCAACAGGTGAAAATCTGTTAAAGCTGCTGGAAAGACGTCTTGATAACGTTGTATATCGTATGGGCTTTGGCTGCACACGAGCAGAAGCAAGGCAGTTAGTATCGCATTGCTGTGTTCTTGTTAATGGCAAAGTGGTTAATATCCCATCCTATTTAGTGGCTGCTGGTGATGTAGTTAGCATTCGCGAAGCGTCCAGAACGCAATTACGCATACAGTCAGCTCTAACATTGGCACAAACACGGCCTTCATGTGACTGGATTGAGGTTGATGCAGCTGCTTTCACAGGTACATTCAAGAATGCACCTGATCGCGACCGGTTGCCGCCAGATATCAATGAACAGCTTATTGTCGAGCTTTACTCTAAATAGTCATTCTGGAATAGAGAGGTTGTTACATGCAAAATAATCCATTTGATTTTTTAACACCTCGTGAAATCGCTGTAGAGGCAATATCGCCTTTTCATGCGAAGATTACACTTGAACCACTAGAGCGTGGCTT
The DNA here is from genome assembly GCA_964583565.1 of uncultured Coxiellaceae bacterium. GTDB lineage: Bacteria > Pseudomonadota > Gammaproteobacteria > DSM-16500 > DSM-16500 > Aquicella. The sequence goes on along the minus strand of CAZOVT010000034.1, from coordinate 7,113 downwards.
TGGCCATACGCTGGGTAATACTCTGCGCCGGATACTATTATCGTCTATGCCGGGAGCTGCCATTGTTGAAGCAAAAATTGATGGTGTTCTGCATGAATATAGTGTTATCCCTGGTGTCCAAGAGGATGTTGTCGAAATTCTGCTGAACCTTAAAGGTGTCGCAATTAAACTGCAAGGTCGTGAAGAAGTAACGCTCAAGCTTAGCAAAAAGGGCCCAGGTCCTGTGCTGGCTGGTGATATTGAAGTTGATCATGATATTGAAATTGTTAACCCGGAACATGTGATTGCCCACTTAAATGAAAGTGGTGAAATTAACATGACGTTGAAGGTTTCACTGGGCAGAGGATATCAACCTGCGGTGACACGTACACGTAAAACAGAAGGCAAGTCCACTATTGGTGCTTTGCATCTTGATGCAAGTTTTAGCCCGGTTAGACGAGTCGCTTACACAGTTGATAATGCACGTGTAGAGCAGCGTACTGATCTTGATAAACTGGTGATCGATCTGGAAACAAATGGCACACTGGATGCTGAAGAAGCTATCAGACGTTCTGCGACTATTTTGCAGCAGCAGCTGGCAGCGTTTGTTGATCTTCAATCTGCTCCATTGGCGCAGGAAAAATCATTGCGTGAAGACGCTGTTAATCCAATTTTCTATCGCCCGGTTGATGATCTTGAATTAACAGTTCGCTCAGCTAATTGCCTTAAAGCAGAAAATATATTCTTTATTGGTGATTTGGTGCAGCGTACAGAGGCGGATTTACTTAAGACACCAAATCTGGGTAAAAAGTCACTGACAGAAATCAAAAATGTTCTTGCTGCACATGGCTTGGGATTGGGAACAAAGATTGATGGCTGGCGTACACCCGCAGCGAATGATAAAGACGAGATTAAATAATTTTATTATAAAGGGTTTTAGTTATGCGTCATGGCAATATAGGTAGAAATTTAAGCCGCACAAGCAGCCATCGGAAAGCAATGTTTATGAACATGATGGTTTCTATGCTGCGTCACGAAGTTATTAAAACAACTCTGCCGAAAGCAAAAGAATTGAGACGATTTATTGAGCCTATGATTACGCTGGGTAAAGTAGACAGTTTACATGCTCGTAGACTTGCATACTCCCGTTTACGTGATCGTGACATGGTTCAAAAACTGTTTGCTGAAATTGGCCCGTTTTACAAGTCACGTCCAGGCGGTTATCTGCGTATCCTGAAATGTGGTTTTCGTAAAGGCGATAACGCTCCAATGGCGTTTGTTGAACTGGTTGACCGGAATCAGGAAGATAGTTCAGCTGCATAGATTTGCATCGTTTTTTCTACTTATTCGGTAGACATGCTATATTTCTCCAGCCTGTTCCCCCTGCGTAAAGCAGGGGTGGCATGTTGTTAGTATAATCCCTAATCAATATTTTGCTTTAATTTTGTTATACTTCAATTGTGCACATCACAATTGGAGACGAATGTCATGGCAACGAAACGCAAATCAACAATGAAAAGCAAGGCTAAAACGACAAAAGCTGGTAAGACAAAGACGAAACGTAAAGTTACAACAAAACGGTCAACACGCAGCAGAAAATAAGGCTGGTGTCGTGTCGTTGATGATACGGCGAACCTTTGCGGTTCGCCGTTTTATTTTAAAAAAACATTAAAAATCAAATGGTTGCATTAGATCATGCATCTCGAAGGCCGTAGAAGGCTGTAAAAAGCCATAAAAAGGCATAGAAGCGCATCATAAAACTATTGCGGGTGTTACCCCAATAAAATATAATCCATCCTCATTTTATTATCCTGGTCAATGGAAAGCGTTGGAGTGTTTGCAAATGTACGCAGTTATTTTGAGTGGCGGTAAGCAATACCGTGTTCAAGAGGGTCAGACCCTTAAGCTTGAGTCCCTACCGGAAGAAGTAGGCTCAACGGTCAATTTTGATAAAGTATTATTGGTGGGTGAAGGTGATCAGGTTAAAGTAGGTCAGCCATACTTAACGACCAGCAAAGTGTCTGCTACGGTTGTTTCAACTGGCCGACATAAGAAGATTCATGTCATCAAGTTTCGTCGTCGTAAGCATCATGAAAAATGGCAAGGTCACAGACAGAATTATACAGAAGTTAAAATTACGCAAATTGAAGCGTAGTGAATTTTTAAAGGGGCTCGTCAATGGCACATAAAAAAGCCGGTGGTAGTACACGTAATGGTCGTGATTCTAAGCCAAAGTATCTTGGTATAAAACGCTATGGTGGTCAGGTTGTTAATGCTGGTGAAATTATTGTTCGTCAACGTGGTACGGCGTTTCACCCAGGTATGCACGTTGGTGTTGGTAAAGACCATACACTGTATGCATTAAAACCGGGTAGAGTTGTGTTTAGTGTAAAAGGCAAAATGAAAAAGCGTACTGTCAGTATTCAGGCAGTTGAAGCTGCTGAAGCAGCTTAGTGCGTTTGTTTGATTGTTTAAATTTGGAAGCCCCGTCAATAATATGCGGGGCTTTTTTGTTTAGGTTTGTTTTTGGTTGATGATTAATGACCTGCTTACCCTTCAAGCTTAAATACGGGGAGCAGGGCGGGGATGTATGAAGTTCGTTGATGAAGCAAGAATATGCGTAGAAGCCGGTAGAGGTGGTAATGGTGCATGCAGTTTTCTGCGCATGAAATTCGTTCCATTAGGCGGCCCGGATGGTGGTAATGGCGGTGATGGCGGCAGTGTTTTTTTGATTGCAGACGAAAGTGTCAATACATTGGTTGATTATCGTTATATCCGCACCTATAAGGCTCAAGATGGTGAAAAGGGTGGCGGCAATAATTGTTCGGGCAAGGCTGGTGATAATCTGACGCTGCGTGTGCCTGTTGGTACGATGGTGTATGACTATGACACATCAGAGTTGATTGCTGATCTTGCTTATTCAGGACAAACGGCGTGTGTTGCTCAAGGCGGCAGGCATGGTGTTGGAAATGCGGTGTTTAAAAGTAGTGTTAACCGTTCGCCTCGGCGCACGATTCCTGGTCAGGATGGGGATAGGCGCAATTTACGTTTAGAATTGAAGGTATTGGCGGATGTCGGTTTGGTTGGTATGCCGAATGCAGGCAAATCGACGCTGATTACAGCGATGTCTGCGGCACGTCCCAAGATTGCGGATTATCCCTTCACGACACTATTCCCCTGTTTGGGTGTAGTCAGTGTGGCTCAGTTTCACAGCTTTGTTATTGCAGATTTGCCGGGTTTGATTGAGGGTGCTGCTGAAGGTGCTGGTTTGGGTATTCGTTTCTTGAAACATGTTGAACGGACCAAGCTGCTGTTCCATGTTGTTGATGTGTTGCCAGTGGATGAAAGTGATCCGGTTGAAAATGTCCAGTCCATCACAAATGAAATGGTTAAGTTCAGCGAGGATTTGCAAGCCAAGGAATGTTGGCTGGTGTTAAACAAGGTTGATTTGCTTTCTCCGGAAGAAAAAGCTGAACATTGTCAGCGGATCGTTGATGGTTTGGGTTGGAAGGGGCGTGTGTTCGAGGTGTCAGGTCTTGCGCATATTGGTTTGGAGCAACTAGCTCAACAGGCAATGCAGTATCTCGAATTAAGTGAAGAAGACAGGAATGAGCAAGATGAGTAAGTAACTGTCATCCCGCGGTTTGTCCGCGGGATCCAGGCAAAACTTACGCGCCGAGTTTCTCAGCCATTTTCTTAATCTGTAACGTTAAGCGGCTTTTATGTCTGGCAGCTTTATTCTTGTGAATGATGCCTTTCTTGACCATACGGTCGATGATAGGAGTGGCTTCTTTCAGTGATTCTGCCGCAACTTTATGAACGCCGCCTGAAATCGCAGCGGTAACTTTTTTGATATAGGTGCGAAGCATGGAACGCATGCTGGCATTGTGCTGGCGATGCTTTTCCGCCTGACGGACACGCTTCTTCGCTTGCTTAGTATTTGCCAAGGTTGTTCTCCAAAATCTGGTTTAGAAATCTGTTTATTAAGGCATTATAAAAGTGCGTCATCATGCCTACTTTTAAGGGTAATGTCAATTAAGGCAAGATAGATGGCGGGTTTCTGTTCAATGTCAATAACTGGTCATATTGTCCCATTTTATAGTAAACTAGCGCCTTTCCATAGCGGGCGTTGCTGGTGAGTAAAAGTCTAGTAAAATCAACATCTGTGGTCATTAGTATGACTATGATTTCCCGTGTTTTTGGGTTTATCCGGGATATCGTGATGGCGTCTATGTTTGGCGCTGGCATGCAATTTGACGCTTTTACGGTGGCATTCAAGATCCCCAACTTTATGCGGCGCCTTTTTGCGGAAGGCTCCTTCTCGCAGGCCTTTGTGCCGGTTCTATCGGAATACCAGAAGCAAAAATCCCCGGAAGAGGTGCAGCGGTTTATTAATGCCATGTCAGGCACGCTTGGTATGGCGCTGCTGGCTGTAACGATCCTGGGCGTGCTGGGTGCCCCATTAATCGTGCGGCTGTTTGCGCCGGGCTTTGCCACCACGGGTGAGCGGTTCGAGCTTGCGGTGACTATGCTGCGCGTGACATTCCCTTATTTGACGCTGGTCTCGCTAACGGCCTTTTCTGGCGCGATTCTGAATACGTACAGCCGCTTTTGGGTGGCTGCCTTTACGCCAGTCTTTCTGAATATAGCGATGATAGGCGCTGCATTATGGTTATCGCCGCGTTTTGCCACACCCATCATCGGCTTGTCCTGGGGTGTCTTTATTGCGGGTGTTATCCAGCTGGTGTTTCAGTGGCCATTTCTCAGAAACCTGAAAATGATGCCTCGTCCCAAAGTGGATTTTCGGGATCAGGGTGTTGTCCGGGTGCTAAAGCTCATGGTGCCAGCCTTGTTTGGCGTCTCTGTGGGGCAAATTAACTTACTGGTCGATACCATTTTTGTGTCACTGTTGATCGTTGGCAGCCCATCGTGGCTGTATTATTCTGACCGGTTAATGGAGTTCCCGCTGGGGGTATTTGGCGTTGCTATTTCAACAGTCATTTTGCCTCACTTGTCACGTCATCATGCGACACAGTCACGAGAATCATTTGCATTAACAGTTGACTGGGCATTGCGGGCAGTATTACTGGTTGGTTTGCCAGCAGCAGTTGTCTTAGCTGTATTAGCAGGCCCCATGCTGAGTACATTGTTTCAGCACGGTACATTCGATGGGCATGCGGTGCTTATGGCGAGTAAAAGTTTAACCGCATTCGCGGTTGGTATCGCGCCATTTATGTTAGTAAAGATATTGGCGGCAGGGTTTTATGCGAAGCAAGATATGCGTACACCGGTACGCATTGGTGTGGTGGCAATGGTGACCAACACAGTATTAAATGTGGCATTGATTTGGCCGCTGGCGCATGCAGGGATTGCATTGGCCACGTCACTGGCGGCACTGGTGAATGCTGGCTGTCTGTATTATTTCTTGCGTCAGCGCAATTATTATCAGCCGCGTGATGGTTGGAAAGTGTTTGGTTTGCGTTTGATAATTGCTAATCTGGTGCTGGCGGTCTGGTTGTGGGTCGGTGCGGGTGATATTAGTGTATGGATTGGGCAAGGTGCCGCGTGGCGTATTATGCATTTAACATTTCTGCTGGTGTCTGCAGGGGTTGTTTACTTTGCGGCGCTGTGGGTAACGGGTATTCGACCGCATCATTTACTGATGCCGCCGCAGGAGCAGCTGGTCAGGGGATAGTATTTTCCTGTAAGGCCGCAGCAGGTTGTTGCAAATAAATCGGGGCAAAAGCAGCTGTCTGCACGAATTCAATCAAATGTTGTTTCAGTAATTCCAGCATGGCGAGAAAGGTGACAACAACGCCGAGTCTGCCTTCCTGCAAGTTAAAGAGGTTAGTAAACAAAGCGCGTTCATTCGTTTGTACTGCATCTAGAATAACGGTCATTTTCTCGCGTACAGACAGTGCATCCAGCTGCACGTGATGATGTGCATTCATATCGATACGCTGCATGACATCCATGAGAGCTTGCATCAAATCTTGCATGGAGACGGCTGGCAGTGGTTTGTCGACTTCAATCTGACTGCTATCTGCTTCGACAGTAAAAGTATCGCGGTCGTGGCGCGGCAGCTTGTTAATATCTTCCGCGGCTTGCTTGAAGCGTTCATATTCTTGCAAGCGACGAACCAGTTCGGCGCGTGGATCTTCCTCTGGATTGTCGGGGGTTTCGGGGCGCGGCAACAACATGCGTGATTTAATTTCAGCGAGTATGGCGGCCATGACCAGATATTCAGAAGCTAGTTCCAGCGACAAATCCTGCATCAGGTCGATATATTCCATATACTGTTTGGTAACAGCAGCAATAGGAATATCCAGAATATCCAGATTTTGTTTACGGATAAGATACAGTAGAAAATCCAGCGGCCCTTCAAATGCCTCCAGAAAAACCTTCATGGCATCTGGCGGAATGTATAAATCTTTAGGCAAATCAACAACGGCCTGGCCTTTCACGGTGGCAACAGGAATGCTGATGACATTGCTGTCATTAGCTGTTTCAATGGTTTCTTCGGCGTTGGCTTGTTCAGGATTTGTCATATTTTCCTATGTTATCTATCATTACGCTGAAATGCTATACTTGATTGCGTTATTCTTGCAGGTAAAAACGAGTTGAAAATGCCATCAGATATCAAGACAGCGGCGGCACTATTACAAGGCGGGGGATTGGTCGCATTTCCGACGGAGACAGTTTATGGTTTGGGGGCGGATGCCGGCAATGAGGCGGCAATACGCAAAGTTTTTGCGGCTAAAGAACGGCCTTATGATCATCCGCTGATTGTGCATATTGCCGAGGTGTCACAGCTTGCCGATTGGGCGGTAGATGTGCCTCCCGCCGCCATGGCGCTGGCGGAAGCATTCTGGCCGGGTCCTCTGACGCTGGTATTGAATCGTCAGGCGCATGTACTGGATATAGTGACTGGCGGCCAGCAGACCGTTGGGCTGCGGATGCCGCGACACCCGGTAGCGTTAGCCTTATTGAAGGCATTTGGGGGTGGCATTGTTGCACCCTCTGCTAACCAATTTACCCATATTAGCCCTACTACAGCGGCAGCTGTCAAAGAAGAGCTGGGCGGCAGAGTGGACCTTATTCTGGACGGGGGTGACTGTGAGGTTGGGCTGGAAT
>CAZOVT010000033.1:18343-20448 GCA_964583565.1 uncultured Coxiellaceae bacterium | reverse complement strand
CGAAAGCGGGGATCCAGCGAATACAGAAAGCAATTTACTGCAACCAGTTTATGCCTGGCGACAAGAGCAAGTGGGCACCACCTGATCCCATCCCGAACTCAGAAGTGAAACCTCTTAGCGCCAATGATAGTGTAGTTTTAACTATGCAAAAGTCGGACATTGCCAGGCGCTTATTTAAAACCCCGTTCAGCTTCTTTGCTAACGGGGTTTTTTATTGCTTAAACTAAAAATAAATAGATGGAACATCACTCATGACTACTCATATTTACTGCAATGCTGTTACTCGTACACCACCGCGTAGTATGGCCGCTGGCATCACGACACAACAAGAATCGGTTAGTGTTGAGTTAGCACGCGAACAGCATCGGCAATATGTTAAGACACTCACTTCGCTTGGTGTTGATGTCACGGTGCTGGATCCGGCGGAAGATTATCCTGACAGCCATTTTGTCGAAGATGCTGTCATTATCCATCGCAACATTGCCATCATGACACGCCCAGGTGCAGTTGAACGGCGTGGTGAAGTTGGGTTGCTTAAATCGTCTCTGCAGGATGTGATGGACGTGATTGAGCTGGGTGGCGGCGATGAAGCATTAGTGGATGGTGGTGACGTGCTCTTTATGGGGCAAAATGTGTTTATTGGTATTTCACATCGTACCAATCACGCGGGTGCTAGTCGTCTTAAAGCTATTTTGCATGACATCGAGCCTGATCTTTCTATTCATTTTGTTCCATTCAGTGGCGTGCTGCATTTAAAAAGCGGTGTCACCGCATTGAATGCAGACACATTGCTCGGTAACCCAGCAATGAAATTGCCCACGGCATTACCTGCTGGCAATATTGTCTGGCTGTCGCAAAAAGAAGGTTATGCAGCTAATGCATTAATTTTAAATGGAGCTGCTCTCTATTTTCCAGAATGCCCATCTGCAGGTACAGCAGCGCAACAAGCCGGTTTACGACCTATCGCGTTAGACATGAGCGAGTTTCGTAAAATGGATGGCAGCTTTACCTGTCTTTCATTGTTATGGTAATCGTTAAAGATCTTCTCTGCTGACGCCATCCATTTCCATCACCAGATCTTTGCCATAAGCGGTGGATGGTGTTTGAAATCCGATTGGTGCATCGCCAGCCAGTACTTTTTTGATAATGTGTACGACAGAGATTGCGGTGAAATCGTATCCTTCGGGTATGATCATGCGAGACGACACACTCATGCCCTTAGCATTTTTTACCTCACCATAAATGTGTGAAGATGTCGTCTTGCGCATCTCTGCAGTTGGTCCTTCTGGGCCTTTGTTTATCCGGTTTTGTAGAAAGGAAAAGACAAGCGGGATTTTAAAAATGGATTTAAATGGTTTGATTAACTTGAATAGTAAAACCGATTTTTTTGATGCTGCCATATACACGGTAATGTGAGGTATGTGTGTGCTCCACCAGGCAGAAGCCAGATCACCCCAGGAAAACGGCATGCATACTCGTTGCGCACCATTACCAAATGTAAATGTACGTCCCTTGATGTTGGCAGGCGCAGGCTTCAGCTCACCGCCATCACGGATGAATGTGTCAGCAGAAAGGCCGTACAACATGGTTTTTGCTGTCCCGCGTGATACAGCCATCCCGGATGCGGATGTATTCATCGCGCAAATAGCGAGTGTCAATTCAGTCGCGTCTGGCAATCGACTTTTCAGGTGCTGCGCCATGCAATCGGTAGGCACGACATCAAAGCCGGCGCCCGGCAGCAGCATCACATTCGCTGCCTTTGCTCGGGCATCCATCATCGCTAATCCTTCAATAACAGCGATTTCGCCGGTGATATCCAGATAATGTGTCTGAGTTGCAATACAAACTTTCGCCATATTCCTGAATGTGCGTATAAACGGCCCCGCGCAATGAACCACTGCAACAAATTCGCTCACTGTCTTTTGTGCTTCATCCAGATTGGATAGATCAAAAACTCGATAATCCAGGTTGTACTGCTTTGCCTGTTCTATCACCTTCTCTTTATTTCGGCCGCCGAGCACTGGGCGCAATCCCTGCTGGCAGGCAAGTTCAACGATAAGTTTACCCGTATAACCATACGAGCCGTAGATCAGGAAGTTACTTTT
>CAZOVT010000033.1:17542-18333 GCA_964583565.1 uncultured Coxiellaceae bacterium | reverse complement strand
CATGTGGATCCTCGTTACATATCATTCGCGCAAATCACGCTGTGTATTTCCGGGTTCATGTCTGAACACTGCCAGTGGTTATCCTTCTCACTTGTAAAAGTGAATTTAAAGGTCGGCTGATGGCTGCTTACTCTACCATAATAAGCGGTGAGTTCAGTATAAAGGGTTTCATCCTCATCGCTGCCATGACGCACATAATTAAATTCATAGCGCTGAAAATCAAAATCACTCAATGCATGACAGGTTTGATCGTCGATTAACACCCACTCCCACACAGCAGGGCAAGTACGCTGGCAAAAGTGTTGCTGAATATTGAGCTTCAGGTTAGGTGTGATCTTAGCTTGACCGCGAGGACAGCTAGCAGCGTTGATCATATTGTTATCTATCAAGAAAGTCAGACCGGGCGGTATAAAAGTTGGCCAAGACGTTGCATAACTAACTGCCGGAACAAAAATACACAGCACTCCTGTCATGCCAGCGACTAAAAGCCTGCCCCCGCGAAGGCGGAGGGCAATCCATAAATTGAACATAAAACACTCCCTATAAAAAATTGAACAATCGTTTTTGTATAAAAAGAAACCAAATAAACGTTAAATAAGAGCTTGGGTTAACGAAAAGAAAAGAATTTTAAGGATTTTGCGGAAAAAAGAGGGGGTGGGGATGATAAAGAGAGGCGATTATGGATGAGCCGATAAAAAAGCGCAAATTTAACTTTATGTTTATTGCTATTTTTAGGGGACTGACGTTAAAATTGCACCTCATTTCAAGACGCTGGCGTAGCTCAGTTGGTA
>CAZOVT010000033.1:0-17532 GCA_964583565.1 uncultured Coxiellaceae bacterium | reverse complement strand
TTTTTGCGATTGATAATATATGGTTAGTTGTCTACAATGCTTTTTCTTTCATACGCTGGCGTAGCTCAGTTGGTAGAGCAGCTGATTTGTAATCAGCAGGTCGCGGGTTCGAGTCCCATCGCCAGCTAGTTGAAATATTAATAAGTTTCAAAATAGCGAATTAGTTTTTGGCATGTTTTTATACAGACGTAGCCAAAAATGGGACACTCTCAAATAACAGTCACGAGATTGTTAGACTCCAAACCCTGCCCTTACAGACAGATGTTTCTAACAATCTGAAGTAGGAGCGTGGCGTCATGGCAACGATAGAAAAACGTGTTAGCAAAATAGATGGTTCAGCCCAATATCGCGTTAGAGTGCGACTAAGAGGCTTTCCTCCGCAAACAGCATCATTCAAACGCCTTACCGATGCAAGGAAATGGGTTCAACAGACAGAAGCCGCCATTCGTGAAGGACGGCATTTTAAAACGGTTGAATCGAGAAAGCACACACTGCAAGAAGCGATCGACCGCTATTTAAAATTTGTACTGCCTTCAAAAAAACCAAACTCACAAAAAGACCAGAGTAAGCAGCTTGTATGGTGGGCGCAGGGCATTGGTTATTTATCTATTGCTGATGTGACACCAGCAGTAATCGCCGAACAGCGCGATAAGCTTTCACAAGGTAAAACGCCAAAAGGGAATGTACGCACTCCCGCGACTGTTAATCGTTATCTTGCAATTCTTAGCCACTTATTCACTTTGTCGGTGAAGGAATGGGGCTGGGCGTATGAAAACCCTGTGCTAAAAGTCACGCGCTTGAAAGAGCCACGGGGCAGAGTTAGGTTTTTATCGGATGATGAACGTTCTCGCCTATTAGAAGCATGCAAGCAAAGTGACAGCGCTTACCTTTGCACTATTGTTGTTTTAGCCCTATCAACAGGCGCACGGCGTAATGAAATATTGAGTTTGAAATGGCAGGATGTTGATTTTGCACGTAGCGTTATAACTTTACATGAAACCAAAAACAACGAAATAAGAGTGTTGCCGATCACTCACCTTGCACTTGATCTATTAAAGCAGCATTCAAAAGTGCGAGTATTGCATTGCGATTATATTTTCCCTGCCCATTCATTTAAAAAGCCTATAGATATTACTACGCCTTGGGAAAATGCATTAAAACGAGCAAAGATTACTGATTTTCGATTTCACGATTTGAGACATTCTGCTGCTTCTTATCTAGCAATGAATGGCGCGAGTCTTGCGGAAATTGCAGAAATATTGGGGCATAAAACGTTACAAATGGTTAAGCGTTATGCGCATCTGTCAGACACACATGTAAGCAAAGTTGTTGCAAAAATGAATCAGAAAATTTTTGGCTAGGAATAAACATGCCTTATTACCAATATGAAATATCTACAGAGGTAAACCTAGCAACATCTCAACATGCATTAGAAGCTATTGAGAAAGAGGAAGAGAATCAATTTAATAGCGTTCTAGCAAAATCTAAAAATAGGATTATTGATTTATTAGATCTTTTTTTTCCACCTAGATTCAAAAAGAAGTACAAGCGATATAAGTTATCTCCGACATTGCCTGTTAAACACCGTAAGATAGCGTTAGAGTTTTTACAAGCACGAATAAAATCACATCAAATCAAAACCGCTTTCAGTTGCGATGTAGCAAATATTCCTGGTCTTAAGGATTTTACTGCTGAACATATAGAGCCGATTATTTGTGAGGGTTTTAGGCATTTTAAGTCATATGCTTTTGTTGAATATGACAACTATGATATAGCACTTGTTGATGAGAAAACTATACTGGGATCGTTTGTTGATACAGTCGCATTTGTTGAATTGTTGATTGAATGCGACATATTACCATTCGAGCTCCTTAACTTTAAAATTATTCTTGATCTGTATTTGAAATGGAATGAAAAGCGATTAGATCGATTACCCGAAGAGCTAAAAGATAAAGAAGGATGGCCGCTTATTGATGCTGTTTCTCGTGCTGCTGGTTTCTACGTGCTTAAATCATGGGTGGCTGGCGGAGGGTGGATAAATGGATTTTCTGCTGGGTTATCTATATTGCGACAACCGTTGCGTTGGAATCAAGAGATTCACGAAAACATAATAGGATCAAACAATTTTAAAAGACCAAAAGGACGAATTGATAATGGCCTACTACCAGAGGTAATTATTAATCTTCAAAATCACTGGAATGAAGTATTTGAAAATGCGTCTCAAGCTATGAAATTTGGTTACATAAATCACACTGGTGGCAAGAACGAGAATGTTAACCGCATTGATACACACGTTCGAGAGAAAGTATTTTTCCTCTGGGCTAAAGAAAGGGGGTACCAATATCCCAATTTTTTATCACGAAATAATAACTCTACCTCGAAAAAATTACCTAACCAAAAGCAAAAAAACCCAGCGTCAGAACTTGGCAAGTTGGGTTCCAAGAAATCAAATGAACGTCACCACAAAGCAGAAAAGTTGGCTTTAAAAATAGCAACTCCTCTTTGGAAGAAATTTCCTCATAAAACTAAAGATGACATGGCTTCATTAGTGCTAGCAGAATTTCAGGAACAAAAAGTTCTAAATGGGGATGAGCCATACGCTGCATCAACTGTTATGGATTGGATCAAGGAAACGCAACCAGCAAATAAAAAGCGTGGTGGTAGGCCAAAGAAAAAAAATTAAGCGTGAAACCACCCAGAGCAGCGCCGAAACCCCCTGTTTCAGCGCTGCGAGTCAATGTTTTGCAATGAAAATTCGCAGTAATCTCCGAACATGAGCAATATCGCTCAGACTTGTTAATCACGGAGGTTATATGCAAGTAAGCAATGTTCCATTCAAACGCTATAGCAGCGTAAAAGAAACTGCCAAGACCTACTCCGATGCTTTTAGCGAAGCATCGCTCAGATGGATAATCTTTAATGAAAAAACAAATGGCTTTTCATCTTGTGTAAAACGTATTGGCCGAAAGGTATTGATTGACCTTGATCAATTTGAAGCGTGGATTGGTAAGCAGGGAGGAGCTGGTCATGAGTAAAAACTCTGCAAAAGCCCAACGCGCACGATTATTAAGGCGCTTACGAGAAAAGCCTTGCACTACAGTAGAGGCACGTCATGAATTAGACATTCTTGGTGTTGCCCCTCGGATTTACGAATTACGCCATCAAGAAGGCTTTAACATCCATACTCACTGGACTGATGGGAGCAATCCTGGCGGCGGGAAACATCGAGTTGCTCAATATGTGTTGATGACCGGCAAATGGCAAGGAGGTGCTCATGAATAACTTCAATCACGCCAATGATCAGTTAAAAGCACCTCTTTGCGATTCCAATAATGATGGTAATCAATCTGCTAATAAAAAGCATCATCTTAAAAATTTGCTACGTCTTTTGGAGCTGGCATACGAAGGGCACTCCTGTTCTCAAAATTATGCAAATGCAGATGTGGCTGAAACGTTACAAGCGGAAGGCCTTACGCAGCAAGCTTTATATCTTCGCTTATTTGATGAGGTATTGTGTGGACTAGATGATATCTATTGCGAAATGCAGTGTTCTAACTCGAATATGGAGGGTAAATAACATGCGTTATCGTACTCTCGATGTTCGACTCTGGGGTGATGAAAAGTTTCGCGCGCTATCATCTTTAAAATCCTCTGGCCAGGCGTTGTTTTTGTATCTGCTTACCAACCCAAATACAACATCTATTCCAGGACTGTATCGGGCTGGCGCTGCTGGCATGGCTGAAGAATTACATTGGACTACCGAAGGCTTCCATGAAGCCTTTCTGGAAGTCATGAGACAAGGCTTAGTTGAGGCTGACTTTGAATCACGCGTTATTTTTATTTCCAATGCGATTAAATATAACAAGCCTCAATCACCCAATGTAATTAAAAGTTGGGCTTCTCATTGGGATGAAATACCAGAATGTGATTTAAAAAACACTGCCTATCAGAAACTTAAAGACTTTGTTTATGGCATGGATAAAGCCTTTGCTGATGCTTTCGCAAAGGCTATCAAAAAGCCTAAGCACATGACTATGCCTAATCAGGAACAGGAACAAGAACAGGAATGTTTATCTTCCTTACAGGAAGATAGTGTCAGCAAAGCTGACTCTGTGACTAGCTGTCCTCATGTTGAAATTATTGCGTTATATCATGATATTTTACCGATGTGTCCGCAGGTGCGTAACTGGCATCGAACCAGGAGAGGATTATTACAAGCACGCTGGCGTGAAAATCCAAAACATCAAAATTTAGAGTTTTGGAAGGGATTTTTCGAACATGTGAAGCAGTCTGATTTTTTGATTGGTAACATAACTAATCGTGGAGATAGACAACCATTCATTGCTGATCTGGAATGGCTTATTCGCCCAACTAATTTTACCAAGGTGATTGAGGGTAAGTATAACGGGGGAAGTCATGACTAATAATAACAATATGCAAGAAGAAGCCATCTTAGGCTGTCTTTTACAAGATAACACTACATTTGATGAAATTGGGCACATACTTAAACCAAATGATTTTAATTCGCGGTTTAATCGGGATGTTTTTGAAGTTACTTCAGCACTCATATCAGATGGTAAGAAGGCAGATATTATCTGTGTATCGCAAATTCTGAAAGATCGCTATCAAGAAAAAAGTGATGATTCATTGGTTAAGGTCTGTGACATTGCGCAAAGTTGTTATTCACCCAGTAATATCAAGTCGTACGCTGAATTAGTGAAGCAAAGCAGCATAGATCGAGAGCTAATTAAATTGGCTCAGGATGTCATTACCAGTGTACATCAGAAAAAAGAAAACCGACTTGATTATGCCCAACAACGATTTTCAGACCTTGTGGAGCAAGTGCCATCTGAGATTAGTTCAGTCGGAGACATTTTAGGTAAGGTGTTATCTTCCATAGATCAGCGGCAGCAATGTAAAGGGCTAATAACAGGTGTGCCGACAGGATTTATTGATTTAGATAAGCTGACTCGTGGACTGCATGGCGGTGATTTGATCATTCTGGCTGGCAGACCTGGAATGGGAAAAACGCTTTTAGCCATGAACATAGCTGAGCATATTGCGATACAAGAAAGGTGCTCAGTAGCAATTTTTAGCTTAGAAATGAGTAAGCAGCAGTTAGTAGAGCGTTCATTGATAAGCGTTACCCGTCTCGACTCAGAAAAAGTTCAGACAGGAACACTTGAAGCTGAATCGTTTGCTCGACTGTCAGAAGCAATTCCTCAACTATTAGGAGTTAAGCTTTTTGTTGACGATTGTTCTTCGTTGAGCATAACCGATATTAGATCGAAGTGTAGGCGCATAAAGCGTGAGCATGGGTTATCACTGGTCGTTGTCGATTACATCACTTTAATGTCTGGCGAGGGTGAAAATGAGACGATTCGTATCGGTAACATTTCCCGAGGTCTTAAATTGTTAGCAAGAGATTTGGATGTTCCAGTTATTGCAATATCCCAGCTTAATCGTTCAGTTGAGCATCGCAGCGACAAACGACCAACAATGGCTGATTTACGTCAGAGTGGTTCGATAGAGCAGGATGCCGATTTAATCATGTTTATCTATAGGGATGAGGTTTATAACAGAAACTCCCAAGATAAGGGGGTGGCTGAAATCATATTGGCAAAGCATCGCAATGGTAATGTGGGGACGGTTTCATTGGCATTTAATGGTCGGCATTGTCGGTTTGATAACTTCAGTGTTAGCAATTTTAGCGCTGCAAAACAATCACCAATGAAATGGCGCAGTATGGCATACGAATATTAATGACTTGATCAGAGCAAGAAAAGATCAATGTTGTTTCTCAACTAATTTGAAATTATTGAATTTCTATACCAGTACGCGCATATGGGAGAATTTTGAGTTTAAATTAACATAGAGCATTAGGGAGGAATGTAGCCATGAAAAATGCAAGAGGTCGTCCAATAAAGCTCACTGATTCTGTATTGGAAGATGTTATCTATGGAATAGGAAAGGGATTAACACTGAAAGCGTCATGCAAGTATGCAGGAATCTCATATTCAGCGCTGGCTTGGTGGATTGCTAAAGGGAAGAAAGCAAAAATGGTTGATATGGCTAATAAATATACGGTTGTAATGGAGCGGATAAATCAGGCGGCTTATGCTGAGAAGCAAAAGCATCGAGAGAAATTTCTATTAAGCTTAAGCCTGCGCGATTTTCGTTACGGGTGGAATAATCCGATGTCGGTAGTGGCGCGTAAAAAAATCAGCGATTTTTGGAGAAACAATAGGAGGTCAATATGACATTTCAACCAGGGCAATCAGGTAACCCAAATGGGAGACCTAAGGGCATTGTTGATAAGCGTGCTGAGTTAAGAGGGTTGCTTGAGCCTCATGCAAAAGAAATCGTGGAAAAGTTAATTGAGTCTGCAAAGGCGGGTGACCCGGCGGCGCTTAGGCTATGTGTTGAGCGATTGATTCCGCGAGTTAAGCCTGATACAGGAATCAATTTCGAGTTGCCTGAGGGTGGCATCGAGGCGGGTGATAACATGCTTACAATCGCCAATCGTGTGACAGAGGCGGTTGCTGGTGGGCTGCTAACCATAGAGGAGGCAGAAAGGTTCACTGAGTTTTTGAAGCATCAACGCTGGCTGATTGATGATGCAAAACGGAGGATTAAGGATGAGGAGTGGAAGAAGGAGCGAGGGTTTAGTCTGGACTTTTAAGCTGTTTTATCGAGGGTATGAGTTCGTGTACTTCAACGTGGAGGGTGAGGGCAATTTGTACCAGATTTTGAATGGATATATTTTGCTCACCCCTTTCAACCCTGCCATAGTACGTTCTACCTAACCCAGCTTCAGCCGCGAAACCCTCTTGCGAAAAACCTTTCTGTTTTCGCAATTCAGTGATTTTCTTGCCAATTTTAATCAGATTCGGGTGTTTATCCATCAAAAAAGTAAAGCTGATCACACCCAATGAGACCACACCCAATAAGGGGTGTTTTATTTCAGGTGATAATAATGTATCATTACGGCGCATTCGGAATAAATAAAGAACAATAAGGAGGCATGTAATTAAATAAACTGAGGTTATCAAAATGAGAGTTTTGTCTAAGATTACGATCGCGGTATTTGCTATTTTGTTACTTTCTACAGCATATGCTTTTCAGTCCACCGATTATACCTGCATGAATGATTGCAGCTCTAATGGCTATATGTACCAATATTGCCAATCAAGGTGCTCATATGACAATGCACCCCAGATGCCCAAACGTACCGATTATACCTGTGTGAGCAACTGCACGGATAAGGGTTATATGTACTCTTACTGTCAGCAAGCTTGTTCTTATTGAGGCAGAAGGCAAAATGAATATAAAAAATTTTCTTGTTACTATATTGCTTGTAATAATGTGTTCTGAGTCATTTGCAAATAATGTTGCACCTGAATATACAAAAGAACTTATCGCTTTGTGCAATAGCTCTGACCCTGCTAAATCTGAAAAATGTTCAGGATATATATGGGGAGTTGGAGACACGCTGTTTACAGAATCAGCGATGAATGATGGACATACAGCATTCGAATTGAATCTACCTGCATACACAAAATTAAGTGTAACCTTAGTGTTAATTGCTCTAAAGACTTTAGTTCATATATATCCCAGCAAACTCAATCAGCCGTGTGTCACGAGTGTAATTGAAGCATTTCAGCTATTGGGTGTTTGGAAATATAAAAATAATAAGAGCCATTATTTTAATCCCTCATATAGTGCAAATGCAGAGCTGCCTAAGATATCTAACCTGCAAAGCTCAGGTCCTTTTTATTTACAAGGTGGAATCGTGTCGCCAAAGGGTGGCCAGTTACGAATTTCATTAGACACATTACCTATCGAAATGACCTATACAATAACATGTGATATAGAAAATCCTAATTGGAACAAACCTTATCCGATAGTTTTCTCTATTTTCAATGCAGGCAAAAAATCACAGCGTTTACTTAACCAAAGAATAACTCAATATTCCGACAAGGTATTTATTGGGTATGACACTACGGGTCGTAGATGGCCTCGGGATTTTAGCTTCATAAACCATGATGATACAGACCCTGCATATGTAAAGAATTGCATGGCTATTTACGCAACTTAATGGTGGAAAATAGCGATGATCTAAATGCCACGGTAAGGTTTCCATTTTGGAAGCAAGTGTGTAACTGCTTGGTATTTTTAAATTTGTAGGTGTAGTTAATGAAAAATTTTTTGTTTTTATTTTTTTGCGTGATGGGATTAAATTTTGCTTATGCTGGTTCTCCAACAGCTAATCAGATTATGGAGTTATGTAGCAGTAAAAATGATACTAATATTGAAGCTTGCAATATGTTTTTTTCTGGTTATTTGGAGGGGGTTGTAGATGGGGGTACAATTGTGAACTGGAACTTGCCTCCAGGCCAAAATCTTTCCGCAGAAACTATAAAAAATAGTTTTATAAAGCTATTGCATGACCATCCTATTATGGGAGATCAGCCAGTGGGTACAGTTACAACATTTTCATTAGTGCAACAAGGGGTATTGAAAGAAAAAGGTAAAAACTAATAGTTGCTTCGCATTTAATTGTATTGATTTATGGTGTTACTACACTATCAATAACAATACACATCCCGCATCTGCATAATGCGCGTACCGACGGGCTTTTTATAAGGAACTATTGCATAATTTGCAACAGTTCAAAATAAATTAACTGTTTCCATTTTGACAACAGTTGCAATTCTACAGATTCAGTATCTGCAAAATTTGTATATGCTGTTCGCTGAGAAATTCAAGTGGACTCTAGTTCTAGTAAATTTAGCTCTTGCAATTTTTTCTGTAACAATGACTTATTGAGAAGCTTAGTCTCATATTCAGCGACCATAGTGGGTGACATGCTGCGGTTCATCGCATATTTAACAACTTCTTCGTCCTTTGTTTTGCAAATTAAGATGCCGATGCTTGGATTTTCATGTGGTTTTTTTACGTCACAGTCGAGTGCTTCCAAATAAAATTGTAGTTGTCCGACATGGGATGGTTGAAAATCGGTGGTCTTAAGTTCGATTGCGACCATACAGTTAAGACCACGGTGAAACATGAGCAGGTCAATACGAAAATCCTTTATGCCTACTTGTAGTAGGTACTCTTCACCAATTAAACTAAAATCTGCGCCAAGCTCAGTGAGGAAGCGTTTTAAATGTGAAACTAAAGCTCGCCGCAGATCATTTTCTTTGTGGTCATCGGGTAAGCCGAGAAATTCAAAAATATAGCTATCCTTGAACACTCCCTTGGTGGAGATGGGAAATTCTGTCAACGCTGTTGACAGTTTTGTATTTGCTAAAAGGGTGCGTTCATAGCTGCCACTATCAATGAGGCGAGCAAAATCACGCGCTGGATAGCGATGTTTCGCGGCAAGGTCTAAGTAGAAGACTTTTTCTTCTAAGGTCTTGGTTTTGGCTAAAACATGCAAATGATTTGACCAACCAACTTCTGTCAACAGTGTTGACAGTTTTTCATTGCCTTGATAGGTCTCATAAAATTGCTTCATGCGCCATATGTTTCTGGCAGAAAAGCCTGTCACAGAAGGGCTTTTGGACGCAATATATTTGGCCATTTCTTCAACAATACCTTTCCCCCAGCCGTTCGTTGCGACTCGCTCACTTACATATTGGCCGATGTTCCAATATAGCTCGATAAGGGTCGTATTAACCTGCTGCCAGGCTTTGGATTGCGCTTCTGCAATCATGGCATAAACTTTGGCGAAAGCGTCCTGGTGGTCAATGATTGCCTTATCAAGCATGGTGCATCTCCTTTTTCTTTCCTTTAATTTTGTGGGGGTGACTATACGCTCGGATGGGGCTGAATCTCAAGTCAGACGTAGCCAAAAATGGGACACTCGCAGTCAACTGACCACATGAAGTGGCGATCAGCTACAATAGCCTTTTCGCGATAAACATCGAGTTTCTCTACTGTTGCCTATTGCCATTTATTGTAGTAATTTGTTCCTCGATGTTTTGTAATCAGCAGGTCGCGGGTTCGAGTCCCATCGCCAGCTTGAATAGAATCAGGGTCTTTCCCATTTTAGGGGGCACCAGTTTTAAGAGGGTCTTTCCCATTTTAGGGGGGGCACTAGTTTTAAGAGTACACTACTCTAACGCGTCATCGATAACCAACAAAAGGAAATGCCACATGAATCCTCGCGACGAAGCCATTGCCAAAACAAAAAAGTATTGGCGAAGCCATACAAGCCGAATTACGTGCTAATAACGACCCAGATGCCACGTTTGAGCAAAAGCTGCGCCCTGCCTATCAAAAAATAATAAATTATTACTACGATGATATACGATCTTGTGACCCTGGAATGATAACGGATATTGTCACAGCGTTTGCCACTTCCCTGGGTGTTAAGCGTTTTGCTAACGCTTCTGTAGTCACTGAACAGGAATTTAAGAGCTATATAAGTGAGTTAAGTCTTGGATATGGTTATTTAGTGTCAGCAAAGATATTATCTAACGTTGAGGTACACCTTGAACAAATTGGACAATTTTTCCATTCTCTTCCAGAAAGCAGCCGTGAAAAATTGCTTGTTAATTTTTCCAGATATGAAGAAGATGTTAAAATTTATCTCGACAAACTAAATGAAATAGAAAAAGCTGATGCTTTTACACTGGTCGATAATTTATGTGAGTATTACGAAGTACTGTGTAACAATCTACTACACACCACAATACAACCCGAACAGCAAAGACTGATGACAGATATTAGGCAGGAAAAAATACGCCTGGCTGAAGCAAGCGCCTATGGCAAAATAAAAAGTTATGTTGCTGGGTTCTTTTCATCATCTCCATCTGCAACAGATACACAAGAGCAAACTGACAGAAGCACATATAAAAAGATGAGCTAGTACATTATCAACCCCTTTATAACTTATCCTTTCCTTCTGCGCGACTAGATGCTTGCTGAGTCTTGCTTATTGCTGCCATCAATATCTTCAAACTGATTAATATGTACCTCACCATCTGGAAAGCGTGCAACAATATCAAGCTCGCCACCCATGGCTTCGATGTAGCTGCGTAGTGTAGAAATGTACATGTCTGTTCGGCGCTCCATGCGTGACACGTTGGCTTGTTTGGTAGACAGGAGTTCAGCTAAGCGTTCTTGGCTCATCTGATGCGCTTGTCGTAATTCTTGTAATGGCATTTCTTTCAGTATTTGCTGGGTTTTTTCTGCAGCAGCTTTTTGTGCTGCTGGCGACATTTTTTTGCGTAAATTGCTAAATGGTTTACTCATCTATCAATCCCTCCTTTTTAAGGATTTCAATGTGTTGCTCGTAAAGTTCGTCTGCGACTGGAACATATTTCTCATACCATCGATCATCGCCAGTTTTATTGCCACCGATTAATAAGATGGCGGTTCGTTTTGGGTCGAATGCATACAGTATGCGATACGGTTGTCCTTTATGTTGTATTCTTAGCTCTCGCATATGAGTGTATCCAGAACCGTTAATGCCGGATGAGTAGGGGTGGCTGAGATTGGGCCCGCGCTCCTCTAGTAGTCCTACACATGCGATAACATCTATTTGCTCCGCTTCTGTTAATGTTTTCCACCAACCCTCAAACTCGTTTGTATATTCAACTTCCCACATAGCAAATCCTTACAAGATTAAGTATTACATAAAAGGTATATTACGTCAAGAGCATATGACATAAAGGTAATATAGCTATCGTTAACACGTTGATATTATTTTTTTATATTAAATGTAGCGGTCTATAAGTTGCGGACGTTTTGGACAATATGAAAGGGGCAGGCAAGGTAGGCAACATCATGTTTTTTGAAGGGAGATTCCTTCCCATCAATTGTTATTACACCCTCTCCATCGAGACAAATGAAATATTAACATTGTCAGATCCATCTTCGAAGGGCTTATTAGGCACTGTTGTATACGATATGGATACAGGAATCACAGGTGTGACAAACATTAACACAGAGCAGCGCGTGACATTCAATACCAGTGGTTTCGATCTAAGCCTCAAGTATTTTGGTTAATTGAAGAGATTATAAGAGGGCCAAGCCTGACATCTGGATATTTAATATAACCAAGATGTCCACATATCAGGCCTGACCCCATTATAGAGAATTTAAAACTAATGATAAATAATAATTTGGACAAGTATCAATCTCAACTCGGGATATATGCTAAGTGGAAATGGCTAGCTAAAAAGCTGGATTTGTTATAGAAATCAGAGGTAAAAAATTATTCATCGTGCTGAATCCTAAATATTTATAGAATCGTTATCTGCTTTATGAGGTAACAACTGCGTATACTTCTCAACTAACTCATACCACATATCTACATACTGCGCGATCTTTTGTAAAAAGCTCGCGTTGTAATGTGCGGGGTCAGCTAAATCATTAACAGTTGCTACATCTGTGAGTTCGATTAATGTAATAAAAGAATAATCGACTGAAATAATACGCCATAATCTATTAAGACAAACTGTTATTTCACGCGTATTTCCATTCGATATTCGGTAACAATCAGCTGGTAAATTTTCAGGTGGTAACATAACTAATAATCTTCGACTACCTTGTGAGAAAAAATCACAAAACCGTCGCAGTCCGATTTCAAAATTTTTCTCATTTAAAGGCAATCTATCTGGTAACCAAGCAGAGTCAAAATAATCTATCGCAGCGCTATAGACTAATGCGTCAGGAATGCGTTGCGCAATAACTTCATCATGATGTTGCCATAAATTAGAAATACAAAGATATCGCGTAGGTTGATCAAACTTAGCACCATCAAAATCAATTATTTCGCGATACTTGCTGTAGTAAGCAATACCGGCAGACATACACGTAAAACTGATTTTTATTTTAATTTCTTTTTGAATGGTACTTTCATTTAGACGTATTTTATCTCTAACAACAGGTTCATAGAACTTTTCTTCCACTAGCCAATCGCCACTTAATTTGTTCAACGGAATTTTTAGTTGATAAATGTTCGCATCTGGATGTCTAAACTTAATTTTATTTAATATGGCCATTTCCATACCCATGTGCATCACTCGACATGAAAATACCAAATGCTCAAAGATTTGAGTGCGACGATCAATCATTGCAAAGCCAACAAGCCCATAATACCCATATTTATCCCAGGCAAATACAGAACATGACTCATAGTCCATGATCGCCATCATTTTTGTTGTCAGTATTTCTATATCAGCTCTTGATTGTGTGTAATTTAATTGATTGCTCCGATTAATTAACTCGACAATTCGCTCTTTGAAATCAAGATTTTCCATCGTCAGTGCAAAAGTGATATGAATATCTGAGTCTTTCAAAAAATCTTCATTAGTAAGTGAGAATTGTTGCTTAGTTTCTAACTTTTTCTGCAAGATGCGATAATCTCCCACTCTATTTTTTTGAATATGAGAATTATCATCTAATATTTGTTGCAGTTGAATATCACACAGTGCTGATCGCGAATCTAAAATATGAATATCAGGTAAGACAGACTTCACTTCATGTAAATTTAAGGGGTGATCATCAATAAATAATACATTTATGGGTCTAAGCTGCATATCTGTAATTAGCTGCTGAACTGCTGCACCTTTCGGCACAAAAGCAATGCGAGGAAAAACGAATTCATGCCACAGATTAAACACTTCTAATTGCTTCTTAGCGGTATTCTCATCATTCTTAGAGCAAATTGCTGATACGAGGCCATGATGATTGAAAGCTCGGACAAATTGAGCTCGGTGCTCATATAAATGCACGTCATCCCCTTCTGCCAAAGTTCCTTGCCAGAGAGTATCATCTAAATCCCAAATGATTAGCTTTATGTCCATTTTTCTATCATATCAAATTTGAGAGAAGCTGGGCAAGGTGTGTATGAGTTTACTCTATCGATGCGAAGTAAGAAGATTCACAATATCTCTGTTTATAATTTCCCGCTAATGAAGTTATTATTAGAATGAATCCAGCAAGATTACTGCTGGATTCACTTATGTTCATCCGGATTAGAGTTGAACAACTAACAATAGATTATGCTACTCGGATACAACTTAACTGTCCGTTTGCTTGGCAAGAACCTGACGAAAATATCGATTTTATAGCGATATAAATGATAGTGTCGCTAGCAAATCTGAGTAATCTGGTACTCATTGATTGTGAAAGGGGCAAGCCTGACATCTGGACATTTAATACAACCAAGATGTCCACATATCAGGCCTGCCCCCTTTAGTGGTATTGCTTTCTACTAACCAGATAAGTTAACGTATCAAATATAATAAAACAAATCTGAGGAGAGAATCTATGGCTGGTGCAAGACTCTTTGTTGCCCCCAATCTGGAAGCGCTGATTAAGGAGTATTTCTATAATACACTGGTGGGGTTTGTGCTAGAGCAGGGCGACTATACACCAGATAACCTTGATCAAAAACTTATCCAGGGAATAGTGGTTATTATCCGCGATATTTTTGAACAGTCTAAAGAGTGTTCGGGAGTTCGGTTGCCGTCTGGAGTAACTATCACGGTTGCTAATTGTCCGGCTAAATACAAAAAACTTTTTGATTTATTAATTAGCTTAAAAGAGAGAGGGGAGCCCTCGCTTGATCAGCTTACGCATATTGTGCAGCAGATTACTAAGTTTGAATCATTCCAGGATTTGAATCCAACCCAAAATTTACTTGAGATGGCTGGATATGTGCAACCCGTTTTGACACATGTTCAATATGATACAACCAATATCACTGCTGAATTGATACGCGATAGTTTTTACAATGAAATGGTGACGCAAGGATTTTATGCGGTGGAAAATGGATGGCTTACGGCTGATGATATTGATGACAAGGCGTCTCAGATATATATAGTGCTGCCAGCTCTAACTATTTTGGAAGCGATTCTACAATCTGTTTCTTGTGATGGTGTCCGGTTGTTAAAAGATAAAGTGTTAACTAATGAAAATTGCCCAGATGTGGATGCTCTCCGTGCTTTTACCGCAGCTATATTAGCTATCAAGTTAGATATCAGGGAGAAATGCAAACAATTAACATCTGATCAAATTGGTGTCGTAAGGCACATGCTTGCTAGTGAGGTTCCGATGCCTGCTGCGCTGGCCGCGTACAAAACGCCACAGGTAGTAGAGATTGTTGGTAGAATTAAGGGTATGGCTATAGAAGTAAGCAGGCAGCCATTCTTTCACGCAATGAGTGAAAAGGTGATTGCGTGCTGCAGCGAATCGCTCTGCCAAGCGCCTGCCCGCGCAGCTGTCTGATTTATTCGTATTTTAATTGAATGCGTGAATCCCCGGACACACAATGTGTCCGGGCTTGCTAGATTTCAAAACTGTAATCTAGATGTCATAATCTCGTAATGTTCAATCTTTATAATAAACTTGTATTTTTAAAAGGGGATTGAAATGAATAACAGGCAAGCATTCAGTACGGTAGAGCAGCAACAGGCATTTAACCAAAAATCTTTTCTAGAAAATGAGGCACAAAAAAAAGTGGAAGAAATTAAAGCCACCATGCAAGGTATTTATGCACTCCTGGCAGGCAATTTAATTGATGAGCAATCTGCAGTATTAGAACATATAAATCTGATAAATAGCCTTAAAACTTTTGAAAATAATATGATCAATGAAGCCAGGATGCATAGAACAGGTGACTGGCGTGATCCAGTGAAGACTGTCAAGCAGCTAGAGAATACTATCCATAAGGTATTTGATGCTCAGAGTGATATGGCAAGCCGGAAAAAAGCGGTAGATGATTTTCAAATGCATGCAAGAAATTCAAAATTCACCATGCAAACAAAGGCTAAATTGCTACAGCTGGGGGCTTTGCTGGGAATGACTGTGACACTGCCCCTTTTGTTAGTAGCTCCACCTTTAGGTGTAGGTATTGCATGTCTGGCCGTCTCAACATTGGGGTTAATGGCCGTGCTTGCTTTTATGGCGCACACGTTTTATACACGCAAAAATCAGGATGATAATCGTGGCTTAGATGTTAGTCATAGTTTGAATGCGTTGAATAAGAATCATACGCCAACTTACGGGACATTTTTTAATCGCCCCAAAAAAACAGAGCCAGCAAATGTGTTTGCTGTAAATTTAACACCAGCTTTTAAAGCAGGGTAGCATGAGAGGGTCAGGCTTGACATCTGGACATTTAATATGTTCAGGATGTCCACATATCAAGCCTGACCCTGTCATTTCATACCACCGATTTGATCAGAAGATTATTTTTGATGTGTAAAATCAATGCTATTTTATCGCTTTTTTTCATCTGATTGAATAGGCTGATGATCTCGGCTATTTCATCTGTTTCTGCATAAAAATATGCTACAGGTAATTTTAATACACCAGCGATGCGCTTTAATGTTTCATAATCGGGTTGATGTCGACCCATTTCATAGTGGTTCATTCTAGCGCTAGCAGAAAATTCGTCCATACCTGCAGCAATACCCAGTTTTTTCTGGGAAAGCTTAGCCGCTAATCTGGCTGTTTTCAGTCTTAGGCATATAGGGGATGTTGCCATTCTCTAAATCCATAAGTATTAAACCCACATACTTAGAGAATCTAAGTTTTTTCTTGATTTAGATACTTAGGAATCCTATACTTTTTGAGGTTATGGAGCTGAGGTGCTTTGTGTTATGTTGGCTGTGGATAAAATCGTTACGATTTCTTTGAAGGATAATTACCAGCGTCGTTTGTTAGCGGAAGTTGAGTTAGAAAAATTACAATTGGAAACAATATATTGTCTGATAGATCGTGATTATGGCCATGAAGAGCGTGGCTGTTTTAACTCCCATATTGAAGTTTGTCGGCAAGCGCTGGCTGAAAATCTTGACCTTATCCTGGTTTGTGAGGACGATGTTAGAATTCGTCATTTTCACCCAAAACAAATAAATCGAATCAACGAGTTTGTTAAAAAAAATCAGCATAAGTTTGATATTTTTTACTTGGGATTAATTATCGGAAAAATGTGGTTCACTCGCTATCCTTCCATTGTTGGAACAAAAGGCGCAGGCTTGCATGCTTATATTCTTTCGCGTCGAGGTATGAAAAAAATGGCATTGTATCAATATGTGGGTACGCCTATCGATAAAGTGGTAAAGCATGATTTTAAGTGTTACAGCATTTATCCAATTATTGCGGACCAATTTCCGGAAACTATAGTAGGCAGTGACATTTCATTGGTTCGATCAGGAATCAGTATTAAAACGGAAGAATTTTGGCGAAAAAATTTTACGAAACAAAAATGGATACTCTTAAAAAATCTTCATAAAAGCATTAAAGAATTTTTATTCTAAATATCCACATATCAAGCCTGACCCCGTTACAAGCCATACCTAACCCCATCAAGCTAAAGCTGGGGCAGAAAGATTATAGTCAACCCTTTATTTGAGTTCATCCAAACGAGTTTCAACCAATGTTCGTGTTCGTGGAGATTTTATTTGCTCAATGATGGCAGCTGCTTTTTTGAAATCGAATTTTTTGGGGAGCTCAATTTCAGGAAGCTTTTTAAATAGGCGTGAGCGGGCAGCGGCTAGGTAGAAGGTA
>CAZOVT010000032.1:0-21380 GCA_964583565.1 uncultured Coxiellaceae bacterium | reverse complement strand
CGACTAATGCCTTAACCCAGCTGCGGGAATTTTTGCCTTTATCAAGATATACCTGGTGCCAGGCTAGCAAGACTTGAATGCTTTGCAGCCCAAGGCTTAAGGGAAAGAGGATAAATTGGCCTGTTGCCATTAGCCAGGCTGCCAGCAGTTGTTTGCAGGCAAAAATGAAGCCCAGATTGGATAAATCGATAGCAGCGGTGGCCATTGAAACACGGGTATTGTTGAGTTTGGTGGTATTGCTGGATGAAGAATGTGGCATGATTATTTGCTCCGCTGTTTTTGTTTGCTGCTACGGGATTAGCCGTTAGTGCACATGCGGTTATTATACTGATGCTAGATTAATGCAGGCTTAAAGTGAGCAAAAAAAAGCGGTACCAAGGGTACCGCTTAAGAAAATCAAATCAGGTCTGGCAATCCTTGCCACAAATACCATCCCTGAACACACAAAACGAGGAGTGGTTGCACAAGTCCATTTTTGCGAGAGTAGTCAATCCGTGACTACGAGATTGAGTATACTGAAAAAAATCCAGCGTCTCTATATGAAATGATTGATAATACAATGCGTTAGATGGCCGCCATGCAAAAATGCCGCAGCAGGAATGAATAAAAATTCATATAAAACAATAGCTTGTGTTGATATTGTCATTTTGCCCCTGCTTTAAACTTGATCAAATAAAGGTTGATGTCTCTATTATATTGTAAGATAAGGCTTACAAAGGTGATGGCGAATAGAGGCATTTGATGTTTCATTGGTTGCAAGTTGTGAGCAAGCAGCGATAATAACAAAATCTGTTTTGAGAGGATGTTATTGAACCGTTATGAAATTCCATATTGAAAGCCTGATTCAGGCTGCGCTAACACAACTGCACGAAGCAGGCGAGCTGTCCATGTTGCCGGCTATTATCCAGATTGAGAATACAAAAGACAGGCAACATGGTGATTTTTCTACAAATGTTGCTATGCTGCTGGCAAAAACTGAGAAAAAGAAGCCGCGAGAACTGGCAGAACGTATTGTTAAGGCGCTGCCCGCCTCAAGCTTTGTCGTGAAGATTGATATTGCGGGCCCCGGGTTCATCAATTTTTTTCTGTCACCTGAAGCACTGACCAGCGTTATCGTTGCTATCTTGAAAGAGGGGCAGCGTTACGGCCGCTGTAAAATTGGCAGAAGAAAAAAGGTATTAGTTGAATTCTTGTCGTCTAATCCAACAGGCCCGCTGCATGTGGGGCATGGGCGTCATGCAGCGTTTGGACTGGTTGTCTGCAACTTGCTGGATGCGGTTGATTTTGATATTTATCGTGAATATTACGTGAATGATGCCGGGCGTCAGGTTGATATTCTGGCTGTCAGTGTCTGGCTGCGTTATTTGACGCTGTGCGGCGAGGAAATCAGATTTCCAGCCAATGCCTATCAAGGCGATTATGTTGTCGGAATTGCCAAAGCGCTGCATGTGCAGCACGGCACGCATTTTCTCGTTCCATCGCTTCAGGTATTTGATGGATTGCCGCCGGATGAACCTGAAGGCGGCGACAAAGAAATCTATATTGATGCCGTCATTGAGCGGGCAAAGCAGGTATTAGGCGATAAATACGAAGCGGTATTTGAATTGGGTCTGAATAATATTGTCGCTGATATGCGCGAAGATCTGGCTGAATTTGGTGTGCATTACGATAACTGGTTTTCCGAGCGGCAATTTGTTGGCACCGATGTGATAACCAGGTTAATTGAAAAACTCCGTCATGACGGCTACATCAGTGAGCGAGAGGGTGCCATCTGGTTCCGGTCAACCGAATTTGGTGACGACAAGGATCGTGTACTCGTGCGTTCCAATGGGCAGCTGACATACTTTGCAAACGATGTGGCATACCATCTGACTAAATTTGAGCGCGGTTTTGATATAGCAATTGATATATTTGGCGCGGACCATCATGGTTATATCCCTCGCATGAAGGCTGCTATTGCTGCCTCAGGCATCAATCCAGAGCGTCTGGTGCATCTGCTGGTTCAATTTGTGACGCTGTACCGCGGCGGCCAGCTGGCGCAGATGTCGACGCGCGGCGGTACGTTTGTCACGCTGCGTGAGCTGAGAGAGGAAGTTGGCAACGATGTCGCACGTTATTTTTATGTGATGCGCAAAGGTGACCAGCCTATCGATTTTGATCTGGATCTGGCGAAAGCGAAATCGAATGAAAATCCTGTTTATTACATACAATATGCCTATGCACGTATTTGCAGCGTGTTTAAACAAATGAATGAGCGTGCAATCGCCTATGACCAGACACAGGCATTTGATCACTTAGCGATGCTGATGGAGCCGCAGGAACGTGAATTACTTAATATGTTGTCGCGTTTTCCTGATATGATAGTTAGCGCGGCGTTAAGTTATGAGCCGCATCAGGTAACAAATTATTTACGTGAGCTGGCAGGTTGTTTCCATGCCTATTATAATGCGCATCAGTTTTTGGTTGATGACGCAGGCTTGCGTAATGCCAGACTGGCGTTGTTAATGGCGACCAGACAGCTGCTTGAAAATGGTTTCAAATTATTAGGAATCTCGGCGCCTGAGAGTATGTAACAGGTAAAGGCGCTGATTGTCTAACAGGATGTTTATGAGAAAAAGAGTGAAAAGAAAATCACCATTTCCTCGGTTGATATTGGCATTGCTGCTAACTGGCGTTTTATTTGGCGCAGGGTTTTATGCTTATTACAAACGAACGGCAATGCCAGGTGCGACATTCGGCAATTATATGTCAGATACGCTGGAACGCATGAAAACCTGGTTTACCGAGCATAAACAGCGTTTGAATGAAGAATTGACGGCGTCAAAGAACCTGGTTCCGCTGGATGCGCCGCGGCAGGAAGAAGTCAAATTTGAATTTTATGATTCACTGGCTGATATGAAAGTGAATGTGGATGCCCAGCCATCCAGGACGATTGTGAATCACGATGATGTGGAGCAGGAATTTAAAAAACAGTTGAAGGTAACGAAATAGACCAGGTAGTGTCACCCCCGCCTACGCGGGGGGCCATCCATGCCAAACACTGAAATAAAAGAGAAATATATATGATATACAGCATGACAGCATTTGCGCGAGAACAGATATTAGCTGACTGGGGTAGTATTGTTTGTGAAATCAGATCGATTAATCATCGTTATCTGGAAGCAAGCGTGCATCTGCCGGAATCATTGCGTGTGATTGAAATGTCAATACGCGAGCGGATACGCAAGCATATACAACGCGGTAAAATTGAATGCGCCGTGCGTATTAAAATTAATCCGGCAAATGAAGCGAATACATTGATGGTTAATGCGTCATTGGCAAAGGCATTATGTGATGCGGCTGAAAAAGTTGCTGCGCTAGTCAAAACGCCGGCGGGCATCAATCCTGCTGATATTTTGCGTTTTCCCGGCGTACTGGAAAATAAAGAAGCGGACATTGACCAGATTCAATCTGAAACCACAGAGTTAGTGGAAAAATGTTTAAAAGATTTAGTGGCGGCGCGGCAGCGTGAAGGTGATGAATTAGCGCATTTATTTTTGCAGCGTATAGAAGCGATTGAGCAAGAGCTTGTTAAGGTAAAAGAACGTTTGCCGCATGTGCTTGCCGAACAGCGAGAAAAATTATTGAAGCGGTTTGCTGATGTCAAAATTGAGCTGGATCCAGGACGTTTGGAACAGGAAATGGTGATGTTTGCCCAGCGGATTGATGTGATGGAAGAGATTGAGCGCACACAGACACATCTGACGGAAATCCGCCGTATTTTGAAAACAGGTGGTGTTGTCGGGCGCCGTCTGGACTTTCTAATGCAGGAATTGAACCGCGAAGCAAATACACTGGGCTCCAAGTCAGTGGATTCTGTATTGACACATGCCGCTGTTGAAATGAAGGTGCTGATCGAGCAAATGCGCGAGCAGGTGCAGAATATTGAGTGATTCTGTAACGCCATTAAAACCGTATTTTTTTGATTTGCGCATCATTCAATATTGTTGCCTGATTACAATGTAATAAAATATGCAAATGTGATTTAAAGACATCTTCCATTTCTTTTGCAAACGGGATATGGCGTGCAATAAAATAGATGTGATCTTTATATATCACGACCTTGGGCAAGGCTTCGTGGCGTGATTGATAGGCTAGCAATTCAGCGGTGCTTAGCTCGTCTAGCACGCAAGGCATTAGACCATTATAGATAAACTGATCGGGGTAGACTGGCCTGGAAAAAAACACAGGTTTGTTCTCGGCGTAAATCTGATTTATCCATTGATCCTCGGAAAGGTAAGCAATGTGTTGGTGTGTTTGCTGTAATTGATTAAATAAGGAAGCTATTTTTGTTGTGTAACGATACCGCTGGTTATTGATGCCGCTTAATTTTTCAGCTTTATCAATGAGTGTCTCAACGTGTGAAATAAGCTGCTCCATGTTATCGTCACCGATCATTAAGCCATGATTTTTCATAAAAACAAGATGAGGCAGCTTGTTCGCGGGCAAGCTGGAAAAATAATCGTTAAAAAGCAGGGAAACTTCAAGGCCTGGCGTGGCATAGTCGATAAATCCTGCCGTTGGAAATGAAGATTGTATCCATGTTTGGGGATTGTCGATGATCAGCAGGCAATTAATAGCCGTTGGATGTAAGTGTAAGGTGTATTTAAATGGCATGAGCGCATGTAAATAGACTTCCGCGGTTGGCTTGATATGTGGTGTGTAATTGGAAGACCGCAACAGCTCATTTGCAGTGATATTTTTATCAGTAAGACTGTCAGCGCGCAATACGCGTGTGTCACTGAGTATGTCAGCAACTGACGCGGTATTTACATGCGCATAACCAACATTTTCATTGGTTTCTGTTAATGTTATTCCCCATGCTTGAGTGACAAGCATGTTTTCCGTATCAATTTTTACGCCAACGTTGCCGCCACCTGCCTGAACAAGATCAAATCGGCCGCCGGCGTACTTTGCGAGTTTAATGAGTGAACTAATAGCTTTTTTCATGGCGAATGATACCTGTATGATGAGTTTAATAAGGTAATAATGTGCGCAGCAAGCTTATTTGCATGAGGTTTTTTGAGCATACTATGATGATCGCCTGATGATTGATGCAGGGTCATCTGGCGAGCGAGTTTTTTCCATTGTGAACTATCTACGATATCAGCGTCTTTGCTGACTGTTTCGGCGCAAATCAAGTGAATATTGCCAGTATAATAGTCGGGTTTATATCGTCGCATGAGATCAATGCGATACATTATCTCGATAACGCGCTGATGAATGTAATTGTCATTATTATTAAAGGATAATTTTATTGCATCATATTCCTGTTGCCAGGTTTTCTTGAGTGCATTCTCTGACACGTCAGCCGGTGTATCAATTAATATAACTGATATATCATCCGTTGATTCGTCAGATAATTGACGAGCCATTTCAAACGCAATCATTCCTCCCATGCACCAGCCAATCAGTGCGTAAGGCCCATTTGGTTGTTGTTTTTTTAGTGCACAAACATAGTTTTTACACATTTCCTTCATGGAATTAAATTTATCGGTCTTGTCGATGGTAGGATCTTGAATGCCATAAATGGCATGCGTTGTACTCAGCTCTTTTGCAAGTGTAATATAACTTGTGGAAATGCCAGTGGTTTCATGGATAAGATAAATTGGCAAAGCATTATTTTTCTCATGCAAGGTGATGATAGGGCTTGTAGTTGCTGCTGGTGTTTCATTGTTAATTAGATTAGCAATAGCCGCAATAGAACTGTTTGCCACTAATTGATTGATAGGGATATTTTTATGAAAGCTTGATTCAATAGCTATCGCTAATTGTATGAGCAGCAGGGAATGGCCGCCAAGATCAAAAAAACTATCATTTCTGTTAATGCTTTTATGACCTAATAGATGTTCAAATAATCCAATTAGTTGTTTTTCAACTGATGTGACATTGTTGTTAATTAGATAATCGCTGGTTATATCAGAGTCAGACAATTCTAACAATTTTATGCGATCAACTTTTCTGTTAGGTGTTAATGGAATGTTATCAACATAAATAAATCTATCTGGCACCATATGGTTTGGCAATCGTTCGCGCAAGAAATGTCTGACATCATGGCTTATGTTGAGCATGTTATTCTGCGTTACTATGTAAGCAATTAGTTTATTATCCTGATTAATCGTTTTTTTCAAGACAACCGCTTCTTTTATACAGGTATGCTGTTTAAGTGTTGCTTCAATTTCACCAGGTTCAATTCGGAAGCCGCGAATTTTAATCTGGTTGTCATGACGACCGCCATATTCCAGATTGCCATCATTCAGCCAGCGTACCCTGTCGCCTGTTTTGTACATTCTGGCATTAGGTGTGGAATCAAATGGATCGTGTAAAAATGATTGCGCCGTTAATTCTGGTTGATTTAAATAACCTGTGCTAACACCAATTCCACCAATGTACAATTCGCCCCAAACATTTACGGGAACCGGATGACGGGCAGAATCAAGCACATAGACTTTAACATTGGCAAGCGGCTTGCCAATAGATAGCTTAGTGTGATGTGCGTGACCTCGGGCAATGGTGGCGCAAATTGATGTTTCCGTTGGACCATACGCATTGATAAATAAAAGTTTATCCGCCCATTTCTGCATGAGCGATGCAGGGCAGGCTTCTCCCGCACTAATAAGCGTCTTCAGGGTACGGCAAGCACGTATGGGCAATAATACCAGAGCGGCTGGTGTTTGTGTTAACACGGTAATATGTTGACGATGAATGGTGTCTGCAAGAATGTCACCGGGAATCAATTGATCTGGATGATTTAATACTAATGTGGCGCCAGATAAAAGTGCTCTAAATATTTCAGAGACAGCAGAATCAAAACTAAATGAAGCAAATTGAAGAATGCGGCTCTGTGGGGTAATTTCAAACTCACGAATTTGCGCATGAATAGTATTGATAACACCTGTGTGATGAATCATGACGCCTTTTGGTTTACCTGTAGAGCCAGAAGTATAGATAACATAGGCTGTATCATGACTTTTACAAGTTGGGGCGGGATTAATCGCGCCGTTTGAATAATCTGAGTAAATTGCCTGATTGAGATCAACACAGGTGATGCTTTGATTAGGCGCAATCTGTTTTAAACTGTCAACCAAGCTGGAATGGCTTAAGACGATGTTAGCATTACAATCATTTATTATTTCTAATGCGCGGTGTGCGGGGTATCGCGCATCAATTGGTACATAAGCGCAGCCAGATTTTAACACAGCCAGGATGGCGATAATCATGTCAAATGACCGATCGATAAAAACAGGTATCAGGCTGCCAGGTTTTATGGCGAGATGATGAGATAAATAGAATGCCAGCTGGTTAGCTTTTCTGTTTAATTCAAAATACGTTAATGTATGACTATCATTCATTAATGCAATCGAATCTGGTGACGCCAGTGCATTTTTTTCAAATAACTGCGCGAGTGTCGTATTAGCTGGCAGTGGAGATTTTTTTCCATTCCAGTCTACTAATAGCTGGTGAGTTTCTTCTGCGCCCAGCATGGGTAACTCAGCTGCTTTTTTTGTAGGACATGAGATGATTTGCTGCAATAAATAACGAAAATGGGCTGCTATTCTTTTTATTGTATTGAGCTGAAAAAGTTGATTATTAAATAAATACGTGCATGTTATGCCAGATGCGTTTTCTTCAAGGATTAATGTCAAATCGAGTTGACTGTGGCTGCGATTAACGGTGACAGGGGTGATGTTGGTGTGACCGAGTTTCCAGTCGGCAGAGGGTGTATTTTGCATGACTAGCATCACTTGAAAAAGCGGCGTACGGGCTGGATCTCGATGTGGATTGATAACCTCAACGACTTGTTCAAATGGTAAAGATTGATGATTTAGTGCTTCAAGGAGCGTTTTTTGGTGGCGCTTTAATAAATCCAGGCAATCTGGATTGCCTGAAAAGTTAACTCGCAAAGCTAAGGTATTAATGAATATACCAATGAGTGATTCTAATTCAATATGATTTCTGCCAGCAACGGGTGTGCCGATGGCAAAATCAGTTTGGCCGCTATATCGAGCGCATAGTGTACTGAATGCAGTAAAAAACAGGGTGAATAATGAAATATCTGTTTTTTGTGCAAATGATTTTAATTGTTTTGATCGTGTGTAAGAGATGGTATCTATCCATTCATGACCATTGAATGATGGACGTAATGGCCTTGCATGATCAAGTGGAAGTTCAAGCATGGGAAGATTGGCGAGTTGTTTCTGCCAGAATAGACGGTCTACTTCATCGTGGCCAATGGATGTTTGACGCTGCCAACGCGAAAAATCCGCATACTGAATTGGCAGCGGCGGCAATGGAGATAACGGCATTCCTGATAATACATTATAATGATGGCTTAATTCTTGAGCAATAAGATGAAGTGACCATCCATCACAAATAATATGATGCAGCGTGATAACCAATAGGTAATTTTCTTCATTTGTATGATACAGTTTTGCTCGAATCAAGGGTTCTGAATCAAGACGGAATGTTTTTTTTACATCGGATTCTGCCATATTTTTGAGTGTTTCTTCGTCCGTATTAAAGCAGCGAATGGTTTCCAGTATGGATTGAATAGTCTTGGCTGGCTGAATTTTTTGAACCAGACAATGTTTCCTTTTTATAAAAACAGTACGTAAAATATCATGTCGTTCTCTCATTAACGAAAATGCCTGATCAAGTCGTTGAATGTCCAATTTACCTTTTATATTGATCGAGGCAGTAAGGTGGTGAGGGTTGACATTTGAATCCAGTTGGTCAACAAACCACATTCTTTCTTGAGAAAATGACAATTCATTATATATATTTTTTTTGCCAGTGGATCTTGTCAATTTAATTTTATTGACAGGCGATTTATTAGTTAGATTATCAATATAGCGAGAAAATTCTAATACCGTTGGATATTGATACAAATCGGATACACGAATATTAATTGAGTATAAATGTGTGATGCGAGAGATGACCTGGGCGGCATGTAATGAATGTCCGCCAGAGTAAAAAAAATTATTATCTCTGCCCATAGGGTGATTTAGTTTAAGAACCTCAGACCATATTTTGCAAACACACACTTCCGTTTTTGTTTTTGCCGGATTGTAATTATTTGCTAATGGCTGTTTAGATTGAATGTCCAGTCTCAACTGATGATGGTCAATTTTTCCATGTGTTGTTAATGGAAAAGACATAAATTGATAATAGGCTGATGGAATCATGTAATCAGGTAATGTATTTTTTATCTGCGAATATACTGAATCAATATTAATAGTTCTTTTTCCAGTGCCAATAACGCAGGCGATGAGTTGTTTTAATCCATTATTTTCTTGTACCATAATGATAGCATGTGCAATATCAGGGTGTGACAATAAGTGAAATTCAATTTCACCTGGTTCGACCCGAAAACCATTTATTTTAACTTGGTGATCTGTTCGCCCAATAAAAGACAGATTCCCATCTGGTAATGTACAAACAATGTCACTTGTACGGTAAAATCGCTGAGTGGATTGATCGCCAATGCTTAAGGAGAGAAATTTTTCATTTGTTAACGGGAGATTATTTAAATACCCGCGTGATAAACAATCACCCGCTATGTAAAGTTCATCATTAATGACACGTGTTATAATGTTATTGAGTGGTTTGCCAATTGGTATTTGTTCTAATGACATGCCTCGGTGAATCAAAGCGATTGTTGCCCAGATAGTCGTCTCGGTTGGTCCATACACGTTCCAGAATTCAGGCACCTGCTCAAGCAGCATCTCAGCTATTGGCTTTGTGAGTGCTTCACCACCACATAAAATTTTTAATTTTTTAGGTAACTGGCAGCCCAATGAAAGCAGTGATTGCCATAATGCCGGGGTGGCTTGTGTTGCAACTATCTGGTTTTTTGTAAAAATGCTGGACATGGCGTGGGGGTCTAAAGCAACATTTTCAGCTGCTATCACGCAGCAGCCACCGTGAAGCAGCGGAAGGAAAAATTCCAGCACGGAAATATCAAATGTATAAGCTGAGAGTGCTAAAAAATTTTCATGCTGTCTTAGGTTCACATATTCATTGATTCCGGATAAATGATTGATAACGCTGGCATGCTCAATCAAGACGCCTTTAGGCTGTCCAGTCGATCCTGATGTGTAAATGGCGTATGCTAAATGATGCTGCTGTGTATTTGTGGATGGATTTTTAATTTTTGGTGTGGCAGATACCTCGATAGAATCCATTGCTATTACCTGAAGGTCAGGTAGAGTTAAGTGATCAAGTCGAGGTAGAAACTCTTGTTGTGTTATAAGCAGGTTAGCGGTGCAATCATTTAGAATATAGTTAATGCGGTCTCGCGGCCATGTTGGTGAAATTGGAATATAAGCTGCTCCTGCTTTAAGTACAGCAAGAATGGTAACAATCATATCTATGTTGCGTTTTAATATTAGGGGGATTAAGCAATCTGGATGAGGTTGGTAATGTTCAATAAGATAGTTAGCCAGCACATTAGCTTTTTTATTTAATTCATAAAATGTTAGATATTCATTCTCAAATGCGATAGCAATATCATTTGGAGTGTCAGATACTCGCTTTTCAAATAATTTGTGAATGGTCGGCTTGATCATTGTCTGGCTTGTGCTTGTGAGATGTAGTAGACGGTAGTTTATACTGATGCCAGATGGTCAGGTAGGCGGTTGATATTATCGTTGTGATAGGAAAAAACTATTTCTTCTTAAATCCCCCCCCCTCGAACTGGTTCACTTTGTTTTAGTGATATATCCATAAAAACACTTACTCACATGCATTATAATACGTGAGCAAGCAGCATTTTTTTGTACTGGGAAATTATTTTTTATGATCGAAATAGATCTTTATTCGTGGCAGCATCCCGGGCAGTTTCGGTTGAAATAACATCTTTAAAAACAAGACGTTGTAGGTATTGATCGAGGGTGCACATACCAAGCTCGCTGCCGGTTTGAATGGCGGTTCCCATTTGTGCAATTTTATCTTCTCTGATTAAATTTCGTATAGCTGGTGTGCCTAACATTATTTCAAGAGCAGCCGCTCTGCCACCGCTTGTTTTTTTCAAGAGAGTCTGGCAAATAACAGCTTGCAATGATTCAGACAGCATGTTGCGGATAATATTCTTTTCGCCCGCAGGAAACACATCGACGATTCGGCTAATGGTACGGGGCGCAGAACTGGTATGCAGGGTTGCCATGACTAAATGTCCTGTTTCAGCTGCGGTTAGTGCAAGCCGGATTGTTTCAAGGTCTCGCATTTCCCCTAGTAGAATGACATCCGGGTCTTGTCGCAATGCAGAGCGCAAGGCAGCGGCAAAATCATGTGTATCACGATGAACCTGTCGCTGGTTGATAAGGCTTTTTTTGCTTTTGTGAACGAATTCGATCGGATCTTCAATGGTGATGATATGCGCTTCCTGATGGATATTGATGTAATCGATCATGGCTGCCAATGTGGTGCTTTTACCTGAGCCGGTTGGGCCGGTGACTAGAATGATGCCATTTGGTAAATCCAGTAATGTTTTGAATACAGGGGGCAGGTCTAATTCTTCAAGCGTTGGAATTTTTTCAGGAATCACTCGAAAGACTGCGGCAATACCGTGGATTTGATGAAAGGCATTGACGCGAAAGCCCGCCAGTTTGGGGATAGTGATACCAAAGTCTAACTCCAGATTGTTTTCAAATTCTTTTACCTGATCCGGTGTTATGGCGCTGTGGACGAGTTTTTTTATGCCGGCAGCATCAAGCGGGGCTGTCTTTTTTAGCGCGACCAGATCACCATTAAGGCGTACCATGGGCGGCAATCCGGGCGAGAGGTGTAAGTCAGAAGCATCTTCCTTGACACTTAATTCTAATAATTCAGATAAGTCCATGACAGCTCCTGCACGCGATTAAATGTCTTTACACCTTTACTAGTTTACTTTTTTTAGTGCGAATAGGGGCTGGATGTATCACGGTGTCTAGATAGTATCTAGTTAGCGTTATATTTTTCCATGCCAGTGTAATGCTGGGTTAACTGAGGTCGATCGAGGAGCTTTTCGAGAGGATGAGAGAAAAAGAACCACCATAAAAGTGTTAATCCAATGAGCTTTAACAAGATGGCAATGCTGATTTCTTTTTTTATCACGCTTGTTTCTCAAGTATATTCAGTACCATTTCAAGACGGTCAGCAGAAAAAACACGCGCCAGAAGCCGCAGCCGCTCAAATATGATATTCCGCCTTAGAAACAAGCCGGTCATGGCCCGATCCGGCGTGTTGTTTTCTTCCGCAAACATAAGGAGCTTGGAAGCGGAGCCTGGGTCGATCGTATCGATAGTTTGCAATAATCGCAAGATCCTGGACGTTTTCAAATGGGCGCACAAGGTAATAAACTGATCTTCCTTGCCCAATTCAAAGCTGCTTAAACCCGCAAACGCCTCACTCAAACGCTGCATGGATTCTTCAAGAGCCGGCATACCGTCGAGTGTAAAGGTTTCGACGGTCTCCATGAATGCGATGACCCGGTAGATCATCGGGTCATCGAAATTTTTCCAGAATTCATGGGATCCTTGTAAGTCCAGAGTTGTCATTTTTACTGCCTCTAACCGCTTTGTGCTGATTTTATAAGTTGCTGGTCACCTAAACTTGCCGTTGCAACGACCGCCGCATTCGTCATGACCTGTGCAGCAACCATCTGGCGCTGTGTTTGTACTAACTGGGTCAGCAAGACAAACGATTGTGACTGGTACATGAGTATTTGACGCAATACCCAGCCAATATTTTCAGATGCAATATTGGCAAACCAGGTGGTTGGATCGCTTGCCTGTTTGATTAAAAGTGTTTGCAGGTCACTAAATTGTTTGCCGTCAGCATACTGGTGGCTGAGGATGTAACCCCCATAAGATTTGACAGCCATCATGGTGTTGTAATAGTGAGCATATTTCAACTGGGCTTCCCGTGAGCCTTGCCATGAGGGATTGGGAACAAGATTGTCAATGGTTAGTCCGCTGGCATTTTTGATGTAATTGTATTGTGGCACGACGTTTGCTCCGCGTGGATCGGGGTTGTAATAGAATGGCGCGCCAAGCATGGAGGAGTACACCAGATCATTTGCATAGGGTACCGTGGTTTTGGTTGTGCCGGCTAACAGGTCGGCGTTTAATTGCGCCTGCAAGGTATTTTGTGTCGCCGTATTCTGAATGAGCAAGTTGCCAAGCGCTGTAAAATTGACTTGCGCGGTAGCTGTTGCATCGGATGAATCTGGCTCCATCCAGGCAATGACATACTGGCCTATGGCGCTCAGGTAGGTTGGTAAATCGTTTACTTTTTGCAGTATGGCGGTTGTATTGTCCGCCGTTAACTTTTGATCTGCTTCGCTTGCCAGCGCAGTTGTAGCAAAGCACAAGCCAAGTAATCCAGCAGTACCAAGTTGAATAATCCGTTTTAATGTTTGCATATCCGTGCCTCTCCTAGTTATCGCCAAATTAAGGACCATACAGGTTATTTAAGCCGCCGCCTGATGAGCTGCCGCCCGAGGAGCCGGTACCAAAACCTGAGTAACCGCTTTGTGAGCCAGACGATCCTGTGCCCGTACTGCTGCCAGTGCTGCTGCTGCCGCTGCCGGTACTGCTGCTGCCAGTGCCGCTACCCGTACTGCTGCTGCCGCTGCCGCCAAGGCTGGATGTCTGGAGGAGCTGCTGAACGAGGGCGGCTAATTTAGCCTGATTTTGGCTGCCAAGCGTATTGACAGTGTTTTTGAATTCATCTGGCTGCATCGTTGAGATATTGCTGCTAGATGCTGCACCTGAGAATGAACCTGAAGTAGAGCTGGTACTGGATGGAGTGTTCATAAAGGACTGAGCCAGACTTGCTGTAACGAGAAGACAAGCTATTATTCCTGCCAGATAGATTAAAAGCTGTGCGTTTTTCATATAATTGCTCCGTTGTGAAACATGATTGATGCTGTTCCTGCTCCTGCAAGATCGTTTTCACTCATATGATAGGAAACATATTAGCATGGTTGTATTTTATAGCCATCTGGGATAATAATATTTTTATTGCTTTTTGTTGCAGGGGTGCGCGTTTCTTATGAAAGTGCCAAATATCTTCAAGGTATCGCGCAAAACTTTTTTTAATCCATCTGCCTGGTTTGCCTATGATGTTCTTCAAACGCAGCATCAGGTCATCAAGGAAAACTTTCGTTCGGTCTTCACCATTGACAAGCCGGCTCGGGAAGAAACATTTGAGGAAGCTATCCAGCGGCTTGGCTTAACAGAAGAAGATGTAAAACAACGAATGTCTTCCAGTATCCGTTTTGCAGTTATTTTTTTTATAACGGGACTACTTTTATTTTTTTACGCTTTTTATTTGCTTTTCCGATATAAATATATTTTACCCTGGTTGATGGGGGTAGCTGCTTCAGGCATTTTATTCGCACAGGCGTTCAAATTTCATTTTTGGTTTTCCCAGATGCGTGAGCGCAAATTGGGGCTGACCTTCTCAGAGTGGCTGGATGGCATTTTAGGCTACAAGAGTAAATCCGCATGATTAATTTTTTCAAGATGGCCGATAATGATTTATCGATGACCTATCTGAATCAGATATTCGGTACCATGAATGGCTTGCTTCCTAGCGCCACGTTGCCTATCAAGGCTTTGAATGATTATACAACCAGTTCCAGTATGACAATGATCGGTATGATGTTTAATACCTTTAATTCAATCATGCTGGCGATTGGTGCGCTGATTGTTGTGTACATGACAGTTGTAGGTGTCATGTACACAGCCCATGAAGGCGAATTCATGGGTAAAAAGTGGAATAATATCTGGCTTCCGATTCGAACAGTATTGGGTGTGGCAACACTCGTTCCAACAGCATCTGGCTATTCCACGATTCAGCTGGTGATGATGTGGATTATTGTTCAGGGCATTGCCGCAGCGGATACATTATGGAGTACGACGTTAAGCGCGCGCGCTGTTTTGGGAACACCTTATTCGGATGCCAAAACGCCGGATATCAGCGCACAGCAACATATCAGTAACATTTTTAAAGGACTGGTTTGTGCTGCGACGACAAATCTTAGCTATACGAATCCATCGGGCGGTGAAACAGGAAAATATTATTGTAAGGGTAAAAATTGCGGCGATGCATTTTATCAATTTGTCAGCGGCGGCAGTACAGAAGATAACAAGATCCAGTTAGGTTATAACGGTGTTTGCGGTACGGTGAGTTATTGTAATCCAGACCCAAACAGGGAATGTAAAAAGCCAGGCTCCATGAAGTGCATGGCTTGCACAAAACAAAATGAAGCTTTGGCGGATATTGTTCCCACGCTTGCAGGTATCGCCGAGCAGCTGGCGAAAGTAGATTATACTTACCGTGAATTTATGGCTACATCCTATTATCGGACAGATGTTCCTGAATGGCAGCCTATTTATGATTATTGTGCTCAGCATAATCCACCAATAGCAAAGGCAAACTGCTGCAAAGCTAGTCCAACAGCTGACCCTCTGTCGGGCCTGCTTTGTGCAGCGGGCAGTGGGGAGGATTTGCCTCCGGTTGATTATCTCATGGGTGGCGGCCAGTATGACGACTCCAGCCCGAGTGAATCTGCAGTATCCGATCTTTATTACCCTTATTTTATGGGTGATGCGGATATCAGTAATTTTCAGGCTAAAGCTGCAAATGATTACTCTACAGCGCTGCAAGAGGCACTGAGAGACTATATCGCACAATCAAGTGCCGACCCTTCAAATTTGCAGTCCGCTTCGGTTGGTATACCCGGGTTTGGTTTGCCTGCCGGGCCCATCTTTGAAAATGCGGCTAGAATGGGCTGGATAATGGCGGGTACATTTTACTATGTGGTTGCTATTGAGGGTGCACCCAGCGCACTGCCTGATTCTGTTCCTGATATTAATGTGGATCTTAGTAATGCTGCCAACCTTACTAAATTCCGTACGAATATAGAAGCTGCCGGTGCATTAATGGATGCAGCTGCCAGCGCGGCACACGGTGATGGGAGTGCAGAACCTGGTTATACAAAGCTGACAATGCAGAAAAGCGGCTCAGGCGGTGGAAAATCGTTTGTCGAGAAAAAAATTCTGAAGCCGCTTACAAATATAATAATGAATGCTTTTGAAACTATCACGGCCACCATTAATCTGATCATTACGGCGGTCGGTGGGCCCATTAACGCTTTACAGATGCTTGGTCAGTTGCTGATGATGCTGGCTGCGACCTTGTATACTGCGTTTTTTCTTATCAGCATTGCTGTTGGTATACTTGCTGGAACTGGTAGTGTCGTCGCACTCGGAAACGGTATACCAGAACTGATCTCTGCGCCAGTCTTCCTGGCATATATACTGATCGCACCATTTTTCCTGTTATTTATTGGCTGGCTATTAGTGACGGGTGCTATGCTGGCTGTTTTCCTCCCGCTGGTTCCCTATACGATATTTTTGTTTGGCGTGATTGGCTGGTTTACAGCGGTGATTGAGGCAATGGTTGCTGCTCCATTAGTTGCGATAGGGATATTGAGTCCTAGTGGACAACACGAATTAATGGGCAAGTCGGAAGCGGCTATTGGAATGATGCTTGCTCTTTTTCTACGCCCAAGTTTAATGGTATTTGGTATGATTGGCGCCATGCTGTTAGTGGTGGTGGTGTTATCGTTTATCCTGTCGTCATTTGGACTCGCCGTTTTATTTATAACGAAAGGGCTGATTGATCCCATCTCCATTATTCTGTTTGTCTCAGCGCTGGTGTTTCTTGTTATTTCAGCAGTGACCAAATGCTTCTCGCTGATTCATCTTATTCCTCATAATGTCATGATGTGGATCGGCGTTCATCATACACCGGGTGATAGAGGTGAAGCGCCAGTAGACGAAATGAAGG
This sequence comes from uncultured Coxiellaceae bacterium, assembly GCA_964583565.1. Classification (GTDB taxonomy): domain Bacteria; phylum Pseudomonadota; class Gammaproteobacteria; order DSM-16500; family DSM-16500; genus Aquicella. Next base: position 4,502 of record CAZOVT010000032.1, on the reverse strand, counting down.
GTAAGGTATCGGGTGCTGCGTCTAGCGGTGTTCAAGCGGGTGAGAAGGGTAGTCAGGCGGCTACGGGTCGAGCTGAGAAGATTGGTGACAGGAAAAATACGGCAAAAGCAGAGGCAGCGAAAGGCGGAGATAGCACGATTACACCTAAATAGTACGATCATGCTTAAATAATACGATTACACCACCTTGTCACCCCCGCGAAGGCGGGGGGCCATAATGAAAATTTACTCTCATGTTTGCAGACACTACATACCACTGGATTCGCTTTCTTCCCGCTTTGTTTGCTCAGCGATAATGCGGTATTGACGTTCAGTAATCATACCCGCTTGAAATTTTGCCTGGGCATCTGCTTCGATGGTGCAGCCATACTCGCGTACCAACTTGCGAACAACGTTTGTGATGTTGAGAATATCTGTTTCCAGCAGGATGTCGCGTATTTTTTCATCGAAGACCAGGTATTCACGCAGTGCGACACGTTTTCCATCGACAGTCGGCACTAGTCGTTGGGAAATGATGAGCCGGACGGTTTCAATAATATCGATGGTTCGTCCCTGACGTTCTTCAGATGGGAAGGTGACAACCAGACGTCGTACGGTTTCTGCGACGCCATTACTGTGCAGGGTCGTATAAACCGGATGTCCTGTCATGGCAGCTTCCATCACAGCGCTGATCGTTTCAGGATCGCGTGCTTCACCAACCAGAATAAGCCGGGGTTTGCGGCGTAAGGCATTACGTACGCCGGCAGCAAAATCAGGCAAATGCCGTGGAATTTCAGATTGACTGACAACGCTGGACGCTTTTTCCACATTGTCAAAAACAAATTCGATAGGCGCTTCATAGGTAAGCACTTTACGGTGACTCTCAGGGTCTTCCGTAATGCTGCGTATGATAGCAGCCAGCAGCGTACTTTTACCGGAGCCTGTCGCACCAGTGACATAGACCACACCTTGTTCTGGGGCAATGGCATCCAGCACAGGCTGTGCCAGATTCATGGTGTCCAGTTTTGGCGGATCGGTTGGAATGGTTCGGGCGGTGATCTGGATGCCATCGTGGCCTTCCACCTGGCAGCCGGTGCCATTGATACGAAAACGATAGCGGTCAGAGCGATTAGGACGAATTTCGTAATGGGTATCGATATCTTTGCCCGACATGATGATAGTCGTTGCGTTGGGGCCATACATGGCGTTTATTACATCGCTGACTTCGGTGTTAGCAATTTTACGCTTGGTGATTTTATGCAGTTTCCCAAATACTTCAGCGATGATGGGTTCGCCAGTTTGCATGGTAATATCGGATGCACCCAGCTTCACACAATGCATCATGATTTCATTCGTGTTATCGATGGTTAAACGGGGTGGCTCTTGGGGAAAGATAAATTCACTCATTGTTTTTTACCACCACGGCTTGCCAGCGCTGACCGCTGGTTTGTAGTTTAGGCAGTTCCACAATACGCAATACCTGATCGTTGATGCGCATGTCTGATCCATCCCCTGTAATTCCCAAATCTGTACGCGCGACAAATGGCGGGCTGATCATTTTTTCTTGCAGCAGCTTGCGATAAAGAATCATACCGCGATAATCACGTTTCAAACGCGCCATATTTTGTTGAAAAATACTGTATGCTTGCTCAACACCTTTATTCCAGCCGTCACGCACGCCCGCCCGCCAGATTTTTTGCTCTTCACCGCTGCGTGGCAGCAACGATTTATCTGGTAACTCTGGTTTGGAATAGCTAAGCCATAAATATTCGCGCCAGTTAGGTGCTGTTGTTGCGAAGCGAGCCTGCTTCACGATTTTGTAAGTGCGGTCAGCAACCCGAATGGTATTCGGATCTGAGAGATTCAGCGTGTTGTCACCTTGGACAAGTACAGGTGGAATGACGCCATGGCTTAACATCATGGCATTGAAGTTGAAAATAGTGTCCAGATACTTGATGTCTTTTTCCATGCGCATATTGATTTCGCTTGATGCGGCCGCCAGACCGCCTTGCGCACCTATACTCATGGCTGAATCTTTCAGGGATTTGAGACGCAACCGCCCCAGTTCAATTTTTGAATCTGTACCAGAGGGCGACATTGGATGTATCTGAACTTTTTCAAGTTGTGCCAGATTGGCGGTATCAACGTTGTCCAGATTTTGCTGGTGTTGGGCACACCCGCTCAATAGCAGGCCAAGGGACATGCTCAAGATCAGTTGTTTGCTGTTGCCTACCCATGTTCTTACCATACTGGTTATACAATCCATCTAGTTTTTGGCATAGCGTAATTCAATGACTTGAGCGCCGGGATAAACAACAACAGATGCCCGGCGGCCGCATTGGTAACCTGTATCTCTCAGGACATCACCCAGCATGGCATTCTTCGTATAGACCGTTACAATGATGGGAATTGCCGGCGGGGTGCCTAACACGCTTAGCCGGTAGTTCGAGGCATTAGCCAATTGCTTTAGTAATGGTTCTACCGGGCCTGACCAGTCCACAGAGGTTAATCCTTCCATGCCATAAGTAGCAGGGCTTGGGGGTGGCGCCAGATTAGGAAGCGGATGTGCTGCCTGCGCTGTTTCGGCCAGCTCAACCACAGAACGGCTGACTGCATAAGATGCCTCAGCAAGAGAAACTTCTGTTTTGCTCGTCATATCGATGCGTTGTGGCGGCTTGCGCGAAGCACATCCATATAGTGCAAAACTGAGTAATAAAACTATTGCTATGCCGTACTTCATTGTTGGATGGTCCCTGTATAGCACATTACATCTGGCATGTTGCTCAGATTAACATGGTATAACGATGTAGCTTAAATTTGAATAGATATTTTTGTGCGCGAAAGAAACGGTAGCCAACGAAGGCAATGGGTATATAATAAGTAACAATGATGTCGCTTGATAAGGAAGATAGTGATGGCGCATTGGCGTGACTCAGCAAGGAATGCCCGATTTTGGATCGTCGATTATCGTGCGACGTTTCCGCTCCTGATTTTTCTTGTCCATATTCGCTTGTGGACGTTTTTTCTTGCCATTTTTACGACAGGATTTTTTGCTTTGCTGGAGCGCTGGGGGTTTACAGTGGCGGTGTTTTTACGCTGGATGCGTTCTTATGTGGCCGGCCCGCGCAAAATTGCACAGCCTTGGTGGAAACAATAGGAAGTATTGACGATGGCTGCGATTGATATGTCTCAAATGATGATTAAAGTTGCCCGGCAGATGAATGCCCAGTTTACATTGAATGGCCGACCAATGACGATGGAAGAAGTATTTGCTTATACAGGCTTGCTGCCTGGCATAGCGCGACGTGCGGATCAGTTAAATTCACTGTGTCTTGGCTATGGCATCGGCGCGACATTTGAGGAGGCTGAAGGTGCGCTGCTAGGCGTGAAAGTGGTTTTCGATGAAATCACGCCGAATGTGTTACGTCTGTTGTGTCTGATTGATGTGATGAATGAATTAATGAAAGGCTATCCGCGTGGTGAGCCTGTGCCGCTGGATCAGTTGATGTACGATTAGACTCTTTAGATTCTGTTGAAACCTGCTTAGATCGTCCCCTCTCCCAAAACTGAATCTCTGGAATCTAATGTTTACGGAGGTTGGGAGAGGGGATGATCTAAGCAAGTTCTTTTTTAATTTTTAATATGATTTTTATCCTGTGTCAGCTATATCCCCGCCAACAAACTTGTCACCGCCTCTTTCGCATTCACCTTGCCCTGCAGAATGTCCCAGACAGTCTGGCAGATAGGCAGACGGATGTTGTGCTGGGCTGCCAGTTTGACAGCGAGCTCGGCGTTATTCTTGCCTTCAACCACTTGTCCAATCTCACGCTCTGCTTCTTCGACATTCCGTCCTTTACCAATCGCAAGCCCCAGCCGGCGGTTGCGTGACTGATCATCAGAGCAAGTCAGAATGAGGTCTCCCAGCCCTGAAAGGTCAGTGAATGTTTCTGCTTTGCCGCCCAGTGCCAGACCAAGACGGGTCATTTCAGCCAGTCCGTGTGTGATCAGCGCGCTGCGTGCATTTGCCCCCAGACCCATGCCGTCAAACATACCTGTAGCAATGGCAATGACATTTTTTACGATGCCGCCAAGTTCCACCCCTTTGACATCACTGCTTGGATACGTCCGGAAATGAGGGCAGTTAAATCGCTGAATGAGCTCGTCACGAAAATCAGCCTGCTGGCTGGCAATGATGACAGCGCAGGGCAAGCCGGCGGCGACTTCTTTAGCGAATGAGGGCCCAGACAGGACAGCAAACGGATGCGTGCCGCCTAATACTTCATGCGTGACATCACCAAGCAGTTGACCTGTTTTGGCGTCTAGCCCCTTCGTTGCGCAGATAATCCGCATGTTTTTTTGCAGGTGCGGCTTTAGCATGGTTAATGTCTGGCGGTAACCAACGGAAGGGACAACGATCAGAATATCTCTGACCCCATTGACGGTGTCAGCAAGGTCAGCATGGGGTTTGAGGATGGCTGGCAGCGGGTGGCCTGGAAGATAGCGGTTATTTGCTTTATCAGCCAG
>CAZOVT010000031.1:0-21590 GCA_964583565.1 uncultured Coxiellaceae bacterium | reverse complement strand
GCTTTCCTATACCGCGATCCCGCTACTGGAAAGCTTGATACCATGGACCTGCAGGGCGATGTACACCTGCGTGAACCCAATACACTGGTCATTGCCAGACAAGGTCATTATAACTTTGTATCCCGCGCCAAATCACTGATTAACATCTTGTACCGCACGATACTGAACAACCGTCAGGCCGATGAGCCAACAGTGCCTGAATCCGACACTCAGGAAGCAAGAAAAATCACCGCCCTCACTGCCTGGGGCAAGGCGCATGAATTCAGTCAGACTGAACCCAGAATATATGAACTATCCAACGCCAGCTTCAGCACCTGTCCACCGGCACACCCTGCCTGGCGCGTTAAAGCCAGCCATATTGTCCTGAATAAAAATACCGGCCGCGGCTATGCTACCAATGCCCGCATTCTCGTAAAAGATGTGCCGGTTTTCTATTGGCCTTACCTTAACTTTTCAATCGATGGCCAGCGCAAGACGGGCTTTTTATGGCCCACCTTTGGTACACGCTGGGGCCCCTATGTATTGGCTCCCTTTTACTGGAACATGGCACCTAACTACGACATGACCATTACACCCGGTATTTTGACAAAACGCGGCGTTCAGCTGTCTGATGACTTCCGTTATTTGTCTAATATCGGAACAGGCCGCATCAATGTCAGTATCTTGCCAAGAGATCAGCTATTCAGTGATTTTCAGGATGGTGCCGTGTCTCGCACTGCCACAGGTGAATACGGCGACCCGAACAGCCCGGCCACACAGGCTGAATTGAATCGATTACTGGGATACAACACCACACGCCGCACCTTACTCTGGCGCGATGATTCACGTTTCAATGAACACTGGTCGTCGCATGTCGACTTTAACTATGCAGGCGATGATTATTTCTTACGTGATTTTGGCAGCAATCTAAATGAAATCACTCAAAACCAGCTGCTGCAGGAAGGTGATCTTTACTATAAAGGACCTAACTGGAATTTCACTGGCCGTGTGCAGTCATACCAGACGCTGCACCCTATTGATTCACCTGATGTCCTGAATGCATACCGACGCTTCCCGCAATTGATACTGAACGGCAACTTCCCGGACCAGCCGCTTGGCCTCGACTTTTTTATTGCGACTGACGCAACACATTTTGAAATGCTGAACACACCCGGCGCGGATACCAGCCCGCCTATCGGTAACAGATTGAATGCGCAGCCGGGCATCAGTCTTCCCATTTACAAACCATCGTTTTACATTAACCCTCGCTTTCAGGTGGCGCTGACAGACTACAATCTGCACCAGACAACTGATACCGGCACCCCTTCCAATATTCATCGTGCCGTTCCCATTTTCGATCTGGCGACCGGCGTTAATCTGGCTCGTCATTTTAATTTTTTCAGCTATACCTTCATGCAAACACTGGAACCTCAAATCTACTACACCTACATTCCTTATCGGGATCAGTCTGATATCCCGGTATTTGATACCACTGTCAACACGCTGACTTATGACCAGCTATTTAACTACAACCGGTTTAGCGGCATCGATCGCATCGGTGATGCCAACCAGATTGGTATCGGTATCACCACCCGCCTGATTGATCAGCAATCCGGGCTGGAAAAAGTCCGGCTGGGCGTAGGCGATATTGTGTACTTCGCCAATCGTAATGTTACCCTGTGTAATGATGACAGCTGCGCGGACAACCCGGACAACCACAGCAACTATCAACGGCTCTCACCTGTTTCTGGCATCTTGAGTTACAACGTCGATCCCATCTGGAATGTCACCGCCAATTCAATCTGGGACCCTATAACGAAACGGATGAATAACACTGCCGTTAATCTGCACTACCAGACCGACAATAATCACATTGCCAATCTGGGTTACAGCTTTGTCCGGAACGGTAATATCGGATCTGGTATTATTGTTAACAACAGCGCAAACAATCTGAGCCTGACTGACCTGTCATTTTCATGGCCAATAGCCAATGATATCAATGCATTAGGCCGATGGAGTCAGGACTGGAGCCGCAGTCATTTTCAGAACCTGATGTATGGGGTACAATACGACACGTGCTGCTGGTCAGTCAGATTTGTGGGAAACAGAACATTTACCAATCTGGCGCCAGATACAGATACCCCACAATATGACACCATTTACTACATTCAGTTTAACCTCAAGGGAGTGGGTAATATTGGCAGCGGGAATCCTAATGGTCTGCTTGGCAGCATTAATGGCTATAACTCGGCATTTGGACAGGATACATAAATGAAAAGAATATTACTCGGTACCGTACTGACACTACTTGGTCTATACAGTATCGCAAGCTCAGCAGACCAGCATACTGAGTCACTGGATCAAATCATTGCTGTCGTCAATGATGATGTTGTCACACGTTCAGAATTGAATCACAGTCTGGATATCATAAAAATGCAGCTGGCACAGGAAAATGTACCGATGCCATCTGCCCGTGCACTCAACAAACAGGCTCTCGACCAGTTGATCAATAAAAAATTGCAGCTGCAAATTGCAAAACAGGCGGGCGTCACCATTACAGATGCGGATTTAAACCGCTCCATTGCTTATATCGCCAAACAAAACAATATGAGTGTCAGCGATCTGTATTCACGCATCAGCCACGATGGCATGTCAGCAGTGGAATACAAAGATGAAATGCGCGAGCAGATTACACTGCAAAAGCTCCAGCAGCAGGAAATCGTCGGCCACTTGTCCGTTACGCCGGAAGAAATCAGTGCATTCATGCGTTCAAACGGCGGGCAAACCAGCAGCGCCAACGAATACCGCGTACAGGACATCCTGATACCATTACCAGATGCGCCCAGCGCCAGTCACATCGCTGCGGCAAAACAGCAGGCGCAAACGGTATTAGCCGCACTCAGGCAAAATCAACATGCCAGCATCGCAAAAGATCATGTACAAAGCACTGACCTCGGCTGGCGCAAGCTGGATGAAATGCCCTCATTGTTCACTCAGTCACTTGCCAGTATGCAGGCTCACGATATCAGCGAACCCATTGAAGCACCGAATGGCATTCATATCTTGCGCCTCACCGATGTTCGTGCAATTGACGCATCATCGCAGGCGGGACCGACGCGTCAACAGGCTGAAAATATTTTATTGCAACGCAAGTTTGCTGAGGCTGTACAAACCTGGGTATCCAAACAGCGCAGTCAAGCCTTTATTAAAATTAATGCTATCGTCTGATGACACCACATTTATTAATCACACCCGGTGAACCAGCCGGCATCGGGCCAGATATCACTATCCTCGCTGCGCAACAAGCGTGGTCTGCTGCGCTGACGGTCATTGCAGATCCCGATCTGTTAGCGCAGCGCGCAAAGCAGCTTAACGTACCGTTGCAAATAACAGAGGTTAATGCATCAACACTACCGCAACAGCATATTCCCGGCACACTTCATGTATTGCCTGTCAAATTACAGGTGCCTGCCGTACCCGGCAGCCTGAATCCCGCTAATGCAGCTTATGTATTAGAAACACTGACACTTGCCGCAAAGCTATGTCAAAACAACACAGCAAATGCTGTCGTTACCGGGCCGGTGCACAAAGGCATTATGAATCAGGCCGGCATCCCGTTTACCGGCCATACAGAATTTTTTGCGCAGCAGGCACACGTAGAAAAAACCGTCATGCTGTTTGTTACCGACAAATTAAAAGTGGCACTGGCAACAACACATTTACCGCTATCGCAAGTATCGCAAGCTATTACCAGAGTATCTCTCAAACAGACACTGACTGTTTTATATGATGCATTGAAACAAACCTTTAAACTGGCAGCACCGCGCATTCTTGTTTGTGGCCTGAATCCACACGCTGGTGAAAATGGCTATCTGGGACGTGAAGAAATTGATGTGATAACACCAGTTCTTGGTGAATTACGAAAAGCGGGTCTGCAAATAGTTGGGCCGCTGCCCGCTGACACTATCTTCACCCAGCCATATCTGGAACAAGCCGATGCCGTACTGGCCATGTATCACGATCAGGCATTACCACTGGTAAAATATATCGGCTTTGGAAAGGCTGTGAATGTGACTCTTGGGCTGCCGTATGTACGCACATCAGTCGATCATGGCACAGCGCTTGATATTGCAGGATCTGGCAAAGCGGATGCTGGCAGCCTTGAAGCTGCCATCCGGCTGGCAATGGATTTATCTTCACCGCTTTAACACCGCCATGGTCAGACGGTTAATAGATACCATCTGCCCTGATTCATTGCGTATCTCTATTCCCCAGACTTGCGTCGTCTTGCCCAGATGAAAAGGTTTGGCAGTAGCAATCACATAACCTTCCCGCATCGCACGAATATGATTGGTATTGATATCAAGACCAACACAATAATGCGTTTCGTGATTCACACAAAACTGTGCGGCCGTGCTGCCTACTGTTTCGGCCAGCACACAGGATGCGCCGCCATGCATGATACCCATAGGCTGTTTTGTCCGCTGATCAACCGGCATACGGGCAACCAGACAATCATCACCAACATCAATAAATTCAATCCCCAAATAATCCGACATGGTATTCTTGCCACGCTCTGTCACCATGGACAAATCGACTTGTGTTTTCCAGACCGCCATCTTCCCTTCCCCCTATTATTTGTTTACATACTGTACACCAACTAGGCTTGCTTTAGCTGATTAAACTCCGTATCGTTTTAACTCTCTCAAATGTATATGTAATATGAAAGCGCTTATGAACTATAAAAAGGTAAAAATTCAATCACTTTTACTTATTAGTCTAGTCTGTTGTCAATTACCAGTCTATGCTGCTAACTTGCTCGAGGTATATCAACAAGCTCAGACAAGTGACCCTATTTTTCAGCAAGCTGTTGCGCAGCGCTTATCCACCAAAGAAGGCGTGCCTGTCAGCGTTGCAGCCTTGTTGCCGAATCTCTCAGTCAGCGCAAATCCAACCGTGACACGTTACGGTTATGCTGGGTCAAATTATGTGTCCGTTACCAATAACTCGCCCAATTATGTGGCTCCGCGCAACCTGACACAGCGTGCCTACACACTGGATCTCACGCTAACACAAACCGTGTTCAATTTTGCCCAGTTCGCAACCGTTGCTGGTCAGATAGCATTGTCAAAAAGCGCAGATGCAACATTGAACGCCGCATTACAAGACTTGATGATGCGCGTCTCCGGTGCTTATTTTACCATCCTGAAAGATGAAGACAATGTCAGTTACAACGAGGCAACCAAACGCGCTTACGCCGAGCAATTGCGTCAAATGACGCTGCAATACAAAGCCGGCATCAAAACATTGACGGATGTTTACACCGCACAGGCATCTTATGACAGCTCCAATGCCAGCTTAATTGCCGCCCAGACAACACTGGCAAATGATCGGGAAAATTTGCGTGTCATAACTGGCGTGTATTACCCGCATCTGGCCAAGCTGGGTAACCATTTCCCGCTGGTAAAACCGCAGCCCGCCGATATGGAGAAATGGGTACAAACATCACTGCGACAAAACTGGACCATCAAATCCGCGCAATACAATGCCGATTCCATCAAGCAAACCATCAAGCAGCAATTTGCAGGACACTTGCCGACCATTCAGCTTGAAGGCAGTTTTGAGAGACAATACACACAAAATATTAACGCGTATCAAAGCTTTAATCAGCGCAATGGTCCCGGCACGGTGTCAGAGCGCCAGATCGGATTTAACATCAACATGCCTTTGTTTGAAGGGGGCAGCGTTGTCGCACAAACCAATCAGGCCATGTATAACTACGAAATGGCTCAACAGCAGCTAGAACAAACTATCCGCGGCACCATGGGTACGACACGACAAAGTTACATGACTGTCGTGGCAGGCATTAGTCAGGTCAAAGCGGATGAAGAAACCATCAAGTCAACCATCAGCTCACTGCATGGTCTCGAGGCCAGTTATCAGGCCGGCATCGAAACACTGGTAAATGTGTTAAGTCAGCAGGAAAAAGTCTATCAGGCGCAAACACAATACGCGACCGACCGTTATGCATTCATTACAAATCTGCTTACACTTAAACAATCTGCCGGCACACTGAGTTTCAACGATTTGCGGGCAGTGAATAACTGGTTAAGCTAGCAGGAGACAGCCTCATGCAACGCACAAACAGACCTATCGCTATCAAACTGACGCCTTCACTCAAAAACAGCTACGACGATTTAGCTGATAATGCTGTCAAACTATCTAATGTGCACCAGCACGATCCAAATGCCGGCTACGTCATTGAATTAACATCGCAGCATCACCGGCCTGTGACATCTTTTTTTTACCCCGTCATTTTTACAAATCGGGTACCGCCGAATGAAATATCATTTCCTAGCACATTGCGCTACCATTTTGGTTATAGCAGTCACCAGATATATGATTTCACACTACAGAAAAGTACCGTATTATCCAGCGAAATAGCGGCGGAAGTTACCTTTGAAATAAAACGGCTTATCCCTTTTAAGCCGGATCGTCATATCGATGTTAAAGAAGCAGAGATCATTCCGCTGATCAAAAACCGATTCGGGCATTTCCCCTTTTGTCTTCAACAACATATTTATTTACCCTTCGGAAAAAATCTACACATTGAATTAATTGTTACCAGCATTACAAGCAGCGGCCGTCATATAAAACTGGCCGGCGTCAATGAATCAACGAAAATCACACTAATATTGGCATCCTACACAAACGATATCCGGCTGGAACGAATCCCCCCTGTCAGTATCCCTGATGCGATTGAGGTACCGTTGCCAGCAGACGAACCCGAACAGGCACTTCAGGAACCTGACAACAAACCACCTGTTTTTAATTTGAATTTCAGAGAAAAAGGTATTGGCGGCCTTGATAATGTGCTTAAGCAAATTGTTCGCGAAGTGTTGTTGTCGCGTGCAATGGGCGAGCAATATGAAGCATACGGCTTACCGCACACGAAAGGTTTTATTTTATATGGCCCACCCGGAACAGGAAAAACACTGATCGCACGTGAGATTGGCAAGCTGTATGCAGCCGAGCATATCACTGTGATCAATGGGCCCGAATTAAAAAGCCCGTTGGTTGGCCAATCCGCCGCTAATTTACGCGCAGCCTTTGCTGTGGCAAGAAATGCGTGGCTGCGTTATGGCAAAAACAGCCAAACGGAAGTCATTATTATCGATGAAATAGATGTTGTATTTCCAAGGCGCTCAACATACGCAGCACAGGAAAGCGGCAGCCAGGTCAATAATGATATGGTGGCGCAAATATTAACGATAATTGATGGAATAGATTCGCCGCAAAACATCATTGTGATTGGTACCACTAATCGATTCAACGCTATTGATCCCGCACTCGTGCGGCCGGGAAGATTAGAAACATGCATAGAAATTCCCCTGCCAGATAAAGAAGCTCGATATGAGATTCTGTGCATACACACCGCGAAGCTTCAAGCAAATCACATTCTTGCACCTGATATTGATCTTGCCGGCTGGGCGGCCAGGACGGAGTATTTCACTGGCGCCGAATTGATGCAGCTAGTCAAAAAAGCCGTTCATTATTCCATACAACATAGTTTTGAAATCGACAAAGACACCTTCACGTTGCGGCTTAAGCCCGGTGTTCTAGCAACAAATAGCGTGCCGCCAGTCACTCATGAGCATATTGAACGTGCTTTCGGGGAAATAAGGCCAGTCAACATACCAATAGAGGCTATCGGTTCATCACTGGTGTCTGTATTGCGCCGATCGGGGAGTCCGGTGCATCACTTGCCGGATGATCGGCGGGATACTCATGATGATGCGGCAATAAGTAGTTTGCGGAAGTAATTGCGATATTTAATAGACACTATTTATTACTCTATTACTTTTCTGCGATCAGTTTTTTATACTTCGCCATCAGCTGATCCACTGTTTCAACGTGCATTTCATCTTTGGGAATACAGTCAACCGGGCAGACAGCGACACATTGCGGTTCATCAAAATGTCCGACACATTCCGTACATCTGTCAGGATCAATTTCATATATCAATTCGCCCTGATAAATAGCGGTATTCGGGCACGCGGGCTCGCAGACATCGCAATTGATACATTCATCAGTAATTTTTAACGCCATCACTCACGCTCGTTTAACTCTTGAATTTTTTTTCTAACTCAGTCACTACCTGTTTTGGTACAAACGATCTCACGTCACCACCCAGCGATGCAATTTCCCGCACCAGACTGGCTGAAATACACATATGCTTTTCCGACGGCATGAGAAACATGGTTTCAACTGCCGGATTGAGATTCCGATTCATGCTGGCTAACTGAAATTCATAATCGAAATCAGTCACCGTTCGCAAACCACGTAAAATGACATTCGCTTTATGCTCGCTGGCGAAATCCAGCAGCAGTGTATCAAAACCCACAACGTCGATTTGCTTAAAATCCCGTAATACGTCGGTCGCCAGCTTAACACGTTCCGGCAAGGAAAAAAGGGGAGTTTTTCGCGGATTAGCGGCAACTGCAACGATAATCCGGTCAAACAAATGCGCCGCCCGTTCCAGCACATCTACATGGCCAAACGTCACCGGGTCAAACGTGCCGGCATAAACAGCTATATTTTTCATGGTGTTAGCCTTCTACATACCTCTCCAGTGTTTATTATATAATAGAGGTAGATGGATAAACATAACAAAAACAAACGAACGGATGTGCACCGCCATGTTTAAGTTCAATATTGTTTATCACAATGATGGCTCTATCGACCACATTGAAACACCGCTAAGCGGCAGTGATTTGCTGAGCTCATCCAAATTGAATAAAGGATGCGCATTCACGCCGGAAGAAAGGAAGTCGTTTGGCCTGGATGGGTTGCTGCCAATGCAATCAGAAACGCTCGAACAGCAAGTCGCACGCATGTATATGCAATACAGCGAACACCAGACACCGCTGGGCAAAAATATCTACCTGAATGTGCTGCACGATTACAATGAAACGCTTTTTTATAAACTTGTCAGCCAGCACCTCGAAGAAATGATTCCTATTATCTACACACCAACAGTCGGCGAGGCAGTACAGCGATTCAGCCTCGAACACCGAAAAACAAAAGGTCTGTATATCAGCTATCAGGAGCGCGACCACATTGAAGAACTATTAAATAACCGGCTGCCGACAGATATTGACATCAGCGTTGTCACTGACGGCGAAGCCGTTTTAGGCATTGGCGATCAAGGTATAGGCGGTATCAATATTTCCATTGCCAAACTGATGGTATACAGCCTGTGCGGCGGTATCAGTCCATTTCGCACACTGCCTATCCAGCTGGATGTCGGCACGAATAATCCTCATTTGTTAAATGACCCCATGTATCTTGGCTGGCGCCATGAACGTATCACCGGGCAAGCCTATGATGATTTCATTGATATGTTTGTCAATGCAATGAAGAAACTCTCTCCTCATATCTACTTGCACTGGGAAGATGTTGGCAGACAGAACGCCCGCCGAATCCTGACACGGTATCGTGACCAGATTTGCACGATCAACGGTGACATGCAAAGCACCGGTGTTGTCGCACTCTCCTGTGTGTTATCCGGCGTCATCGCAAGCAATATTCCTTTAAAAGATCACCGCATCGTTATTCTAGGCGCAGGTACTGCCGGTATCGGCATCGCAGATCAAATTCACGATGCGCTGCGGCGCGAAGGATTAACAGATAAAGAAGCGTATGATCGTTTCTGGCTAATCGACAAATCTGGACTGCTAACAACTGACATGGATTTACAGCCATTTCAACGTCACTACGCACGTGCCAGAGAAAATATTGCCGCTATGGAATTTCGCGACAAAAATGATATCGGCCTATATGACGTGGTTAAACATGTTCACCCAACGATATTAATTGGCTGCTCAACGGTAAACGGCGCATTTACCGAAGAGATTATCAAAGTCATGCATCAACATACAAAACGACCGATTATTATGCCGCTTTCTAATCCAACGCCATTGTCCGAGGCACATCCGGAAGATTTGTTGAAATGGACGAATGGCGATGCGATTATCGCCACTGGCAGCCCATTTCCGCATATTACTTACGATGGAAAAACATATCGTATCGCACAAAGTAACAATGCATTAGCTTTTCCCGGTATCGGTCTAGGCGCGGTTGCCGCCAAAGCAAAAAAAGTATCTGACGATATGCTGTGGGCGGCAACAAAAGCACTGAGCTGCTGCTCACCCGTCAATCAAGATAAAATGGCGCCATTATTGCCAAAATTATCTGAATCCAGAATGGTAAGTGAAAACGTCGGGCTTGCTGTTGCAGAACAGGCACGCAAGGAAGGACTGGCACAAATAGCAGACGATATCGACTTGAAGTCACACATCAAACAACTTATCTGGTCACCGATGTATTATCCTTACAAAAAATTATAAACTCGCTATTAACCAATACATTATAACTATCTGCCTCTTTTTATCGCCTTTATCAGCTATAATAAAAGTATGTGGTTTTACGATAGGAGTGAGCCATGACAGATGATAACAAGACGGGTAAAAGCACAAACACCGAACTTGATTCAATCGGCATTGATCAAAGTGATGATAGTGGTGTTGAGTTCCAACCACAAATACATCAAGGCGATCTTGATAAATGGGTTAAAGATATTTCCTCACCCAAGGGAGTGGGGTTATTTGGTGGATTAAAAAGCAATAAAGAAAAACCGACTCTTATTGATGATAAACCAGTAAAGGAACTTTACGACCAACTCAAAAGCGCTGCTAATGATGGTGATCGCTACAATATTGCAAAAAAGCAAATTGAAAAAATTGAAAAAAACGAATTATCTTACACATCCAATCAAGTTAAGTATGTACGAGAATTAAAAAAACTTATCGATAAAGTAGATCAACGTGAAACAAACATAAAACGTTTTAATACGTCAAACCGGTAACTCGCCAGCAAGCAACCGTCTGACATACTTCAGGTCTTCCCACGATTTACGCTTGTCTGCCGGGTTACGCAGCAGATAGGCGGGATGATACGTTACCAGCAACGGTGTGTTATCTGAACCATATTGATAAAGACGGTTGCGCATGGATTCCATTGATGATTTTGTTTTCAACAGATAATGCGCCGCTACGCGGCCAAGCGCCAATAATAATTTTGGTTTGACTAATGCAATTTGCCGATCCAGAAACGGTGTACAGCAAGCTACTTCGGCAGGCAGCGGATCACGATTTTCAGGCGGACGGCACTTGAGTACATTCGCGATAAAGACTTGCTCGCGCTCAAGATCAATTGCTTTCAACATCGCCGTCAGCAGCTGTCCCGCCTTACCGACGAACGGTTCGCCCTGTTTATCTTCATAAAATCCCGGCGCCTCACCAATGATCATTAAATCTGCGTCTTGCCTGCCAACACCAAATACTGTTTGCGTGCGAGAATTATGTAAGCTGCAAGCAGTACAGATCGCAACTTTTTCACGTAAAGCAATCCAGTCGTCAGCTGCGGGCTCCGTCTGCACCGACATTGCAACAACATCGACATCTGCTTCAACTTGCCGGCGCCGCCAGGGAATTAATTCTAATACGTCATAATGTTCTGATTTCATATTATGCCACTATCCATTTCTTGAGTAATGCCAATTGCGCTGCCAATGCACCGCGATTTTTTTCAACTACCAGCTTGCCACGCTCACCTTGCTCCTTGCGTGCAGCCATATCATCCGCCAATGATTGCAATGCTGCCGCCAACGAACCTGCATCAGTCACTTTCGTCAATGCCCGCGCTTGCAAAAACATATCAGTGATATCAGCAAAGTTAAAATCAGACGACCCCATCAGCACTGGCTTTGCCAGCGCAGCTGGTTCCAGTATATTGTGGCCGCCGCGCGGTATCAGGCTGCCACCAACAAATGCGGCATCACCTGCACCATACAACAACATAAGTTCGCCCATGGTATCGCCGAGATAAACCGCTGTACTGGCAGTGCAAGGCTGTCCACTACTGCGATGCTTCGTTTCGAAAACTTCATCGCATTGTCTGGCAATGATTTCAAATCGGTCTGGATGCCTTGGCACCAATATTAACAATGCATCAGGACATTGCGCACGCAACAGTTTGTGCGCCGCCAATATAATTTCTTCTTCACCTTCGTGCGTACTCGCAGCTACCCAGATAAACCGCTCCGCTCCTAATTCAGTACGCAGTCTGACAGACTGCTGAGGTAAATCGGCTGCCACTTCCAGATCAAATTTAATATTGCCTGTCACGTGAATACGATCTGCCGGCATGCCTAATCGGGCAAATCGTTCTGCGTCTGCCTCACCATTAGCAGCAATCACATCGATGCAATTCAATGTCTGCCGGATTAATCCGCCTACCCGCTGATAACCGCGCATCGACTTTTCCGACAATCTGGCATTCATCAGACAAACAGGTATTTTTTGCTGTTTGCAAATGGCAATCAGATTAGGCCATAGCTCTGTTTCCATCATCACGCCAGCAACCGGATTCATCGCTCGCAAAAAACGTTTAACTGCACCCGGCAAATCATAGGGCAGATAAACATGATAAACACTATCGCCCAATACCGAGGTCACACGAGCTGAGCCGGTCGGGGTCGTTGTCGTCACTAACAGGGGTATTTGGGGGTAGGTTTGCTTGAGCTGCCTGATCAGGGGGGTCGCCGCTATCACCTCGCCCACAGACACAGCATGCACCCACAGGCAGCGATCAAGCTTAAAAGGATACCAGCCCAGCCGCTCCCCCCATCGCTTGCGATAAGCCGCCTGCCGCCTCGACCGCCACAGCAGGCGCAGGTAGACAAAGGGCATGATTAAATAGAACAAAATCGTGTACAAATAACGCACTACGGCAAACTACCTTCACTTGACAACAGGCTCATAGGTTATCTCCCGCGATGGATGGTGACAACTTAAACTGGCATTCAGGCAGTAAAAACTGGATCCCTGCCTACGCATTGATAGGTACAAAAATTTGTCTATACCCACCAATAGTGATAGAATTCAGCAACTTTATTAAAGACAACACGTTATGCATTACTTGCCTAAATCATTACCAGATTTTAGCCGCACTGCCGTTATGGTTGTGGGTGATGTCATGCTTGACCGCTACTGGTTTGGCAACACATCACGCATTTCGCCAGAAGCGCCCGTGCCTATCGTCAAGGTCAACAGTGCTGATAACCGCCCAGGCGGCGCAGGCAACGTTGCCCTCAATATCGCAGCCCTTGGCGCAAAGACCATCCTGCTCGGCGTTACTGGTAATGACGAAGCAGCCGATACACTGGAAAAACAGCTCAGCTCGGCAGGCGTCACGCATAACCTGCATCGGTTCGACCCTGTCTCGACCATCGTCAAATTACGCATCATCAGCCGCCACCAACAGCTATTACGCATGGACTTTGAAGAGCCCTTCACAGATATTGAAACCATGCCGTTGCTTGACCGTTTCAAGCAACACTTACCTGCAGCGAAACTGGTTATCCTGTCCGATTACGGCAAAGGCACACTAAAAGATCCTCAAGCTTATATCCAGCTTGCGCGTGCTGCCGGCGTGCCCGTACTGGTCGACCCCAAAAGTAATGATTTCAGTATCTATCAGCATGCCAATATCATCACTCCCAATTTCAAAGAATTTGAAGCGATTGTCGGTCATTGCCAAAATGAACAGGAAATCCTGACCAAAGGCCGGCGGTTACTGACACAACTTAACATTGATACCCTGCTGGTCACCCGCGGCGAACACGGCATGACCTTAATTCAACAAAACAATACTGATCACTGGTCCGCATACGCACGTGAAGTGCTCGATGTCACCGGCGCGGGTGATACCGTTATCAGCACACTAGGCACTGCTGTTGCCTCCGGCATGCCGCTGCAGGAAGCTGTTGCTCTCGCCAATGTTGCCGCCAGCCTTGCCGTTAGCAAGCTGGGCGCCGCCACTGTCAGCGCACCCGAATTAAATTCCGCCCTTACCGGCAAAAATGCCTTCACCAGCGGCATCGTAAATGAAGAACAACTGCTGTCAGCTGTCACCGAAGCCCGTACTCGCGGTAAAAAAATCATATTCACAAATGGCTGCTTCGATATTCTGCATGCAGGCCACGTCCACTGCCTGCAAATGGCAAAAGAACTGGGTGACTACCTGATTGTGGCGGTTAACTCCGATAGTTCTATTCAGCGGCTCAAAGGACCCGACCGTCCGATTAATAACCTCGAACACAGAATGACCGTACTTGCCGGACTTGGCGTTGTCGACTGGGTCATTCCGTTTGATGACGATACCCCCGAACGTTTATTACGCCTGCTTAAACCAGACGTTCTGGCAAAAGGCGGCGAATATACGCCTGACCAAGTGGTAGGGGCTGATATTGTGCAGTCTTACGGCGGCCATATCCGCATCATCGGCGATAAAATTTCGTCGAGCTCATCCATTATTGACCTTATCATGGCACGTTTCCGCCCCCCAGCCCCACAGGAGTCAGGAAGTACATGACCCAGACAGGCACACTTTACGTTATCGCCGCCCCATCGGGTACCGGCAAAACCACGCTGGTCAAGGCACTGACAGATACACTAGCTGATATTACTGTTTCCATTTCTCACACCACCCGCCCCAAGCGGCCTAATGAGGTTGACGGCGTTAATTATCACTTTGTCGACAAAAGCACTTTTCAAGATATGCTAACGCGCGGTGAATTTCTGGAACATGCCTTGGTATTCGACAATTTATATGGCACCTCGAAAGCATGGGTTGAAAAGACTCTCGCTCAAGGTCAGGATGTGATTCTTGAAATTGACTGGCAAGGACACCAGCAAATCCGCTCATTATTTCCGGATGCGATCAGTATTTTTATTCTTCCACCATCTATTAATGACCTGCGTAACCGTTTAACCACACGCAATCAGGATAACCTCGACATCATTACAAAGCGTCTGGCTGATGTCAGGGAAGCCGTCTCGCATATTCATGAATTCAACTACGTGGTACTAAACGATGATTTTGAGTTTGCCGTCCACGAACTCGCCTCGATTGTTGAAACAGGCCGACTGAGCGAAAAAAGGCAGGCTGGCCGGTTTTCCAGGTTGCTTGATGAACTGTCAGCGATCTGACAATTCATCACGCCTTTTTCACAAATTCGGATTTCAATTTCATTGCGCCCACGCCATCAATTTTGCAATCAATGTTATGATCGCCTTCCACTAATCGAATGTTTTTAACTTTAGTACCTACTTTGACAACAGATGAAGAGCCTTTTATTTTTAAATCTTTAATGACAGTGACCGTATCACCATCCTGCAGCGTATGACCATGCGCATCTTTGACCACTAATGAATTATCAGTAAACTGCGACTGTTCTTCTGATACACCCGTCCACTCATGCGCACATTCAGGGCAGATAAGCAATACACCATCCTGGTAAGTATATTCAGAGTTACATTTCGGGCAAGGTGGTAGTGTATTCATGATTGTGATCCTTTAAAAATTAACGGCGCTATGGAACCGGAGAGATTATATTACAAATCCTCATAAATATCTTTGCGATGCTTGATTGCAACAACAAGCACACTATTCTTTTCAACTTCAATGCGATAGACAACACGATAATCACCAACACGTAATCGCCTATGACCTTTCAAACTGAAACGGAGTGGTTTTCCAAATCCTATTGGGTCAACTGTTAAGCGTTCTTCAATCGCTTTTTGTATTTGCCGTTTTGCATGCTTAGGAAGAGACACAATATCTTCATCAACAACAGAATCCAAATACTCAATTGCGTACAATTTACTTCCAGACATCTTCGTGCTTTATCCTTTTAGCACTTTTCCTATCGCGAATTTCAGCTATTGCAGATAAAGCCATATCTTCACGACGTTCCAATGCTTCGAGTATCAGCTCTTTAGCAAGATTGGAAATTGACTTATGCTCTAATTTTGCTTGTTGCTCAAGCAGCAAAGCCAATGCTTTTTCTAACGTAATGTTAATTCTAGGATTTGTAGTTGGCATGTGAGCTCCTCAAACTATCGCTACCATCATAATATTAAGTGTATCACTTTTGCATCACTTTTTACAGGCTGTCTAAAGCTGCCTGTGCAACAACGCGCTCTAAGCCAAGCTCTTTTCTCACTTTTTCATAGGGTATGCGGGGATTATTTTCTTCCATATCACTGATTACAAAGATAATTTTGCTCTTTAAATATGCCACTGAGTGAAAGGGTCAGGCATAGCATCTGGATATTTAATATGCTCAGGATGTCCGCATGTCAGGCCTGACCCCGTTACTCATAAACCCTACCTTTTTTAACCAAATTCTTGTATGATAACCCACCTGTTTCCCCCTATCAGTCAAAAAATGTTAAAAAGGTGTTCACCATGGCACGAGTGACCGTAGAAGATTGCCTGAAAAATGTTAAAAATCGTTTCGAATTAGTGATGTTAGCAGCCAAGCGTGCCCGCCAGTTGATGCGCGGCAAAGATGCGCACGTTGAATGGGACAATGATAAGCCTACCGTCGTTGCCTTGCGTGAAATTGCAGCTGGGTTTACCGATTTTGACCAGCATGAACATCATGAATCGTCACAT
Source organism: uncultured Coxiellaceae bacterium (assembly GCA_964583565.1). Taxonomy (GTDB): domain Bacteria; phylum Pseudomonadota; class Gammaproteobacteria; order DSM-16500; family DSM-16500; genus Aquicella. The sequence continues at coordinate 5,027 of CAZOVT010000031.1, read as the reverse complement.
GACATTCAAGAACAACAGTTTATTGCCGGTATTCAGGAAGCCATCGACAAGCATGAAGATCAAAAGCAGGAAGCCAACGAAGAGGCTAACTCTGCTGATCCAGATACAACACTGGATGGTGCCAGCTCTGACGAGGCATAAACCCCTGCTATGAAAAAAATCATTGCCCTTATCGCCGCAGCCAGCTTCACGCTGGCTGCTTCATCTGGTTATGCGAAAGAACCCCTCAATCTTGCTGTTGCAAAAGCAGCGGTCATCCAGTACCACGATTCAGGCGAATATGAACAGGACATTCAGACTGTCATCCAGCAGGCGGCTGACAAGCTGGACAGCATTTTGAAGCAGCATGGCGATCCAGCTAAGGATGCCATTATTTTAGATATCGATGAAACATCCCTGTCCAATTACGCCAGCATGTTGCGCTTAGGTTTCGGCGGCACCCTGCAAGAAATCATTCGGGATGAAGACAAAGGTAAAGATCCTGCTATCAAACCAACGCTGGCATTCTATCGTTACGCCAAGGCACACCATATCGCCGTTTTCTTTTTAACTGGCCGACAAGAATCTGAACGTGCGGTAACAGTACGCAATTTAAAGCAAGCCGGCTACAAAAACTGGGATGGTTTGATTCTCCGTCCTGTCAAATACAAAAAAGCATCTGCGACAGATTACAAAACCGTGATGCGCAAGCAGCTAACGGATAAAGGCTACGACATCATCATCAACATTGGTGATCAGGAAAGTGATTTGCGCGGCGCTTATGCGGATAACACTTACAAACTGCCGAATCCGTTTTATTTGATTCCTTAAGTACCATTCAGCCTTAATTCAATATACAATCACAAATCCTTCAATTACTTGCCTAACAAGGTAAAAACAGCCCATTTTATTACCTATTCCAACGACTGGCATGTTGAAAATTGTCTTGAATAACTTAAATGTGCTAAAATATTATTTAAATTGTTGGAGCATGTCATCATGGAATATCGACAACTAGGTCGCTCTGGTCTTCAAGTTCCTGCATTGAGCTTTGGCACAGCAACATTTGGCGGCAACACGCCTTTTTTTAAAACATGGGGTGAAACCAATGAGAAAGAAGCGACGAGATTAGTTGATATTTGCTTAGAATCAGGTGTCAATTTATTTGATACAGCAGATGTTTATTCTAAAGGTGCATCAGAAGATATTTTAGGTAAAGCCATCAAAGGACGGCGCGATCAAGTCTTACTTTCTACCAAAGCCACATTTACCATGGGAGATAATCCAAATGATGTTGGCTCTTCTCGCTATCACTTAATTAATGCCTGCCATGCTAGTTTAAAACGGCTAAACACGGATTACATTGATATTTATTTCATGCACGGTTTTGATGCACTAACACCAGTAGATGAAACATTAAGCGCGCTAGATCTTTTAATCAAACAAGGTAAAATCCGTTATATTGGCTGCTCAAATTTTTCTGGTTGGCATTTAATGAAATCATTAGCCGTTTCAGAAAAATATGGCTTAGCACGTTATGTGGTTTATCAAGGGTATTATTCTTTAATAGGCCGTGATTATGAGTGGGAACTCATGCCACTAGGATTAGATCAAGGTGTCGGTTTAATGGTATGGAGCCCGCTTGGCTGGGGACGATTAACAGGCAAAATACGCCGCGGCGCACCTCTGCAAGCTGGCCGGATTCAATCAGGCGGCGCATCTGGCGGCCCCATCGTTTCTGATGACTACTTATACGATGTCATCGACGTACTAGATACCATTGCACAAGAAACAGGAAAAACCATTTCACAAGTAGCACTCAATTGGTTATTAACACGACCAACCGTTGTCAATATCATCATTGGCGCACGCAATGAAGAACAATTAAAACAAAACTTAGGCGCTATTGGTTGGCAGCTTACCCAAGAGCAAATAACACGCCTGGATATCGCCAGCCATCGCCCACCTGCTTATCCTTATTGGCACCAAAAAGATTTTGCTAGCAGAAATCCACCACCTGTGTGATTACCGTACAATTTAGTTGCTCTATTAATCATCCAGCAACTGTTTCACCCCTCTAAACACATCTCTGGACTCTGCTTTCAGTGCAATCAAATCAGGCCAGGTGCGCAGCCACGTTAGCTGACGCTTGGCTAGCTGCCGTGTGGCGGCAATGGCTTTATCACGCATCACATCAAAACTCACCGCATCATCCAGATATTCCCACACTTGCCGATAACCGACAGAACGAATAGATGGTAACGATGGCGATAAATCGCCGCGATTATATAATTGCTTTACCTCTTCCAGTAATCCCATTTGCAGCATTAATTCAAAACGAATAGCAATGCGTTCATGCAGCAATGCACGGTCTTCTGGTATCAGGGCAATATTGAGTACACGATAACCGGCTAACGGACTGGTTCCTTCCTGCTGCCATGCCGTAATGGTTTTACCTGTTGTGAGATATACTTCTAATGCCCGTTGAATGCGCTGGCTGTCATTCACATTAATTCGTGCTGCTGCTTGTGGATCAATCCTGGCGAGATCAGCATGCAATGCCGCTAATCCTTCTGTTTTGATGCGTGCTTCCAATTGTGCGCGTAAGACTGGGTCTGCTTTAGGCATCGCTGCCAAACCATGCTGTAGGGCACGGAAATACATCATCGTGCCGCCGGTGAGCAGCGGTATTTTATCTTGCGCGATAATATCGTTAATTTCCCTGAGCGCATCATCACGAAAACGCCCGGCAGAATAGGGTTCAGCAGGATCGCAAATATCAATCAGCCGATGCGGCGCTATTCGCAAGATTTCAGCACCCGGTTTAGCGGTACCGATATCCATACCGCGATACACCATCGCTGAATCAACACTGATAATGTCACACGGAAAATGCTGCACCATTTCAACAGCTAGCGCTGTCTTTCCTGAAGAAGTGGGTCCCATTAAACAAATAACGAGCGGCTGCCGTTTCATTTATAACCTCATTTAGCGTCCGCGCATGAATAATTTATCAAGATCATCCATGGATAACTGTACTGTTGTGGGGCGGCCGTGATTGCATTGCCCGCTATGATCGGTTTTTTCCATTTCCCGCAACAGCGCATTCATTTCTGGCAGCGTTAAGCGGCGATGAGCACGCACAGAACTGTGGCAAGCTAATGTGCCTAATAATTTATTTATCTGCTCTTGCGCACGCTGACTGTCACCATGCTGTAATAAATCAGTTACGATATCTCTGATCAACTGCTCAATCGGGCCATTCGCCAACAATTGCGGCACTGCGCGAATAGCCACTGTTTCATTGCTAATACGCTCAACAGCGAATCCCAGCGTTGCAAAAAAATCAACGGCATTTTCCACGCAATCTACTTCACGCTCACTGAATGCCATCGTCAGCGGCACAAGCAGGTTCTGCACTTCAACCTGTTGGCGAGACATACTGTCTTTCATTTTTTCATACATAATGCGCTCGTGTGCAGCATGCATGTCTATCATTACCAGACCAGCTTCATTCTCAGCTAAAATATAAATACCCTGCACCTGACCCAACGCATAACCCAGCGGTGGGGAAACTGGTGCCTCTACAACATGTATATGCTGTGCCGCCGGTTCATGCATGGCACGGTACACATCCATTTTTTCCTGCACCCGCGGCATGGGCGCAGCAGCATGCCGATGTGCAGTATAAGATGGACTCGGTGTTGATGTACGGACAGCGTCACGCTGCGGTACAGGCGTTGATCTGACGGCTGATAATGTCTGAATTTCACCTGTTTCCGTATTTACCGTCTGATTAGGCAGCAGCGTTGGCGTATTATGCTCATGTGTGCATGCATCACCCGGGCGCACATCAGCTAATGCATTATGAATACTCTTAAAAATAAAATCATGAACAGTACGGCCTTCACGAAAACGTACTTCATGCTTAGTTGGATGCACATTCACATCAACCACAGTGGGTGATATATCGAGAAACAGAACATACGCAGGATGGCGGTCACGATACAGCACATCCTGATAAGCTGTTTTCAACGCATGTATCACTAATTTGTCGCGCACAATACGGCCATTAACGTAAAAATATTGTAAATCTGCCTGACTACGCGAAAATGTTGGCAAGGCGACCCAGCCTTTCAGCGTCATGCCAGCCCCTTCAGATTCAATCTGAATAGCATTCTCAACAAATGCTGGCCCACACAAAGCACTCAAGCGTTCATTGATAAGCGCGGGTGACGTTCCGGCATGATACTGACGCACTAATTTCTGGTTGTGACGCAGCGTAAATCCCACATCAAACGATGACAAGGCCATCCGCTTGATTAATTCATCGATATGTTCAAACTCGGTTTTTTCAGCACGCATGAATTTACGCCGCGCGGGCGTATTAAAAAATAAATCGCGTACTTCGACTGTCGTCCCTTTTGGGTGTGCCGCAGGCCCAACAGCAGACGCAACATCCCCTTCAACACTGACTTGCCATCCCGTCGCGCCAGCCAATGCGGAGGTCAACGTAAGACGAGACACCGACCCGATACTGGCGAGTGCTTCCCCCCTAAATCCTAGCGTCATAATATTAGCCAGATCGTCAGTGACGTGGATTTTACTGGTCGCATGCCGGCTCATCGCCAGCGGCAAATCATCCTGATGAATACCTGAGCCATTATCATGCACCCGGATCAAACGTGCGCCGCCCTGCTCGATCTCAATATCGATCTGGGTCGCACCCGCATCCAGGCTGTTTTCAACGAGTTCCTTCACCACTGATGCAGGCCGCTCGACAACCTCACCGGCTGCAATCTGGTTTGCTAATAATGTGGTTAGTTTTTGTATTCTTGTAGTCATGAGATTTTGAACCATAGCCCATCATTTTCGACTATTCTAGCATGCATGCTAGAATAGTCGTGACTTTTCTGCTGGTGGTAAATTATTTATCGATGAACTCCGACACCATCAATGCAAATTTTTCCGGGTATTCAATGAATGGCAAATGGCCACAATCATCGAAGCAAAAATAGGCCGCATTGGGTATTTTGTCAGCCAATGCT
>CAZOVT010000030.1:11293-22377 GCA_964583565.1 uncultured Coxiellaceae bacterium | reverse complement strand
TTCAACGACAGGCAACATCAGCATCAAACGCGAACTAAGCCGCCAGCATAACCCAACAATATATTTAGCCGCTAATGCAACTAGTCCAATATGCAGGCCTGCAATTGCCATCAAGTGATTCGTGCCGGTTTTGCGTAGTACTTCCCAGTCATCATGCCGCACATTACCTCGATCACCCATCGTTAATGCCATCACCCATGGCAGCATATCAGCGTGCGGCAAAATGGCATGGATACGGTATTGCAGTGCCTGTCTGATTTGAGAAAAAACATATTTCGTATTTGAGTGGTCAATGAATGTATTTTCTGGATCATTCAAAACATAGCCTGTTGCGCGCAAACGTTCTTGCAATGCCCATTTTTCCAGATCAAACCCACCTGGATTATGCGTACCATGTATACGCTTAAGTTTAACTGTCACACGCCAGACATCACCCGGTTTCAAGGTGGTATTGAATTGACGCCAGCTTAATCTTATTAACACGGGCTGGTTAATATCAGTGTAAAAATTAAAATGCTGACCTGTCTCATCTGTATTCACTAATGATGCTATTGTGCCAGTTAATGTTAACGGTTTACCTTCCATTTCATGCGGGAGAGACCAGGATGTAATACTATCCGCAACGTACATTGCCCACGCAAATCCAATTGAAAAAATAAGTGGGAACAAATAGCAAACGATGCGATACCTCAATAACATCGTTAAAAAAAACGACAGTATAAACATTAATATACATACGTATAATGATGGTAACGCCGGCATTGATTGCAAGCACATATCGCCTAGTAAAAAGGCGAGGGAGTACAGGATTATCATTGGGAATACTCAACTAGTTAATTAGCACGTCATTGCGAGGGGTGAGATTTAACCAACCATCTCCGCCACCGTATCAACCCACAGCGGAGATTCGTTAACACAAGGGATATAAGTGAATTCGGTGCCGCCAAGGCGCAGCCATTGCTCACGGGCACGGATGTTAATTTCTTCCAGTGTTTCAAGACAGTCTGATACAAATGAAGGGCAGACAATTGCCAGATGTTTAATGCCTTTTTGAATTAGTTCCTGCAAAACAACATCTGTATAGGGTTTAATCCAGGGTGTCTTACCTAATCGGGATTGAAATGAAACACTGTACTCATCATCTTGCATACCTGACATCACCGCAATTAAATGCGTAGTCGCATAACATTGTGCCCGATAACAAAATCTATTTTGATCAATCATCACCGGACATGCCTGCAAATGACTGCACGAGGCCTGACAATCACTCTTATCAATATGCCTTTCTGGCAGCCCATGATAGCTAAATAGTATTAAATCAGGTTTTGAGGTAACACAATGCGATCGAATAATATCCGCACAGGCGGCAATAAAACCCGGGTGATTATAAAAGTCATTAATCACACGCAAGCCAGGCATATTCCATGCTGACATCAGCGATTGATATGTTTTTTCAATCACCGATCCAGTCGCGGCGGAGGCGTATTGAGGAAACAATGGCAGCACCGTAATAGAATCACAGTCATCCAGCTGTTTCAAGGCAGATTCAATCGACGGTTTTCTATATCGCATACCATAAACCACTTTATAACCATGACCCAATCGCGCAGCAACCATTTCACACAAATGATGTGTGTGCACTTGCAGCGGCGAACCCGCATCTGTCCATATTTTTTGATAGGCATGCAGCGTTTTTTTATACCGAAATGGGACGATTAACAAATTTATCAATGGCCACCGCACATACCAGGGCAAATCAACCACTCGAGGATCTTGCAAAAATTCCAGCAAATAACGCCAGATAGACATGGCGTCACAATTATCTGGCGTACCCAGATTAATGAGCAAAACACCCTTTTGTTTCATGCTGCGTTACACCTCAACCAATTCACCATTTTCAATACGCAACACTCGCTGCGCCTGCCTGGCAATTGAGGGGTCATGCGTGACCATGACAACACTGGTATTGTGCGATTTTTGCAAGTCAAAAAATAATTGTAATACTCTGTCTGCGTTTTTAGGATCCAGATTACCTGTCGGTTCATCTGCAAGCACACATAGTGGATTGGCTACCAGCGCTCTTGCGATTGCCACACGCTGCCGCTCTCCTCCAGACAATTGCCCAAGACGATGATGTAAACGTTTTCCCAGCCCAACCTGCTGTAACAACCCTGTTGCCCGTTCGCGGATGGCTTCTGGTTGGTCACCACGCAGCAATAGCGGCATGCCGGTATTTTCTACCGCGCTAAACTCTGGAAGCAAATGGTGAAATTGATAAACAAAACCCAGATACAGATTACGCAACCGGCATTTTTCTACTTCTGATACTTTATGCAGATTGCTTCCATTTAGCATGACACGGCCGCTGCTTGGTTTATCCAGACCACCCAGCAAGTGTAGAAAGGTGCTTTTGCCTGACCCTGATGTTCCAATGATAGCTACCATCTCACCTGGCACCACACTTAAATTCATTTTCATTAACACATCAATACGAGATGCGCCATCAGAATACGATCTGGCAAGATCATGACATTCCAGTACATACTTATTCATAGCGCAATGACTCCACAGGATCCATCTTGGCTGCACGCCAGGCTGGATAAATAGTTGCGATCAAACTTAACAACAGGGACACAAGGCTTATCTCTACAACATCCAGCCACTCAATTTTAGATGGCAGGTAATTGACAAAATACACACTTGATGAGAGAAACTGCACATGAAATACTTGCTCTATCCAGTTCACAATATCCGTTACATTGTAAGCCAGCGCCAAACCGCCGATCACACCTAACAGTGTGCCAAAAACACCAACCAATCCGCCTTGCACAATAAAAATATTCATAATGGTAGCTGGTGTCGCGCCAAATGTCCGTAGAATAGCAATATCAGCCTGTTTTTCATTAACCACCATCACCAGTGATGACACCAGATTAAATGCCGCAACAGCGACAATCATGAGTAAAATAAAAAACATCATGGTTTTTTCCAGCTGAACCGCATGGAAAAATTCACCAAACTGATCTGCCCAGGTTGAAACCATCGCGTTACCTGTCAATAATGGCACCAGTTGGTCTGCTACACGTTGAGCGGCGTAAACATTCACAATATTCAAGTGTAATCCAGTCACCGTATCTGGCCCCAGCCCAAGCAGGCGTTGCGTATCCTGCAAATCAGCAAATCCCAGCCCCGCGTCAAAGCCAAACCCACTGCCAGCCTTGAAAATACCGACCACATTAAAACGCTTGAAACGTGGAATCACACCTGCGGGCGTTAATGACACCTGCGGCGTTACCACCGTCACCTTATCACCAACCGAAATATTCAGCCGGTTTGCCAGCGCCTCGCCAAGAACAATATTAAACTTGCCCGGCTTCAAATCAGAAAGCTGTCCCTGCACCATTTTATCTGCCAGCTCGGAAATATTTTTTTCCTCTGCCGGCAAAATCCCATTCACCATCGCTGGCTGTACAGCGCCGGCAAAGCTCAACAATACCTCTCCAGTAACAAAAGGTGCTGACGCAGTCACAGCCGGCACTTCACTAACAATTTGCTGTAAATCTTTCCAGCCAGATATATAACCAGACATGCTCGAAACCGTCACCGGAGGAACCATACTGAAAACACGCTGCTTGATTTCCCGGTCAAACCCATTCATGACAGATAATACGGTAATCAGCACTGTCACGCCCAAAGCGATGCCGATCATGGAGATCAACGAAATAAACGAAATAAAATGATTGCGTGTTTTTGCCCGCGTATACCGCAAGCCAATAAAAAGAGCTGCTGGTCTAAACATGTGTCTGCAATGCCCCTTTAAATAAATTAAAAAAATTATGTGTCGTCTGGTCGGCAAATGTTTCCGCATCCACGCCGCGCAATGCGGCGATAAAATCCGCTGTATAGCGCACATAGCCTGGTTCATTTGGTTTGCCGCGGTGCGGTACGGGTGCAAGATATGGCGAATCCGTTTCTACCAGTACTCTATCAAGCGGCACTTTCTTTGCAACATCCTGCAATAATGCCGCATTCTTGAATGTGACCACACCAGAAAAAGAAATATAAAAACCAAGATCTAATGCTTGTCTGGCTGTTTCCCAATCCTCAGAAAAGCAATGCATTACCCCGCCCACTTCCCGAGCGTGCTCTTCGTGCAGCATTTTCATTGTATCTTCTTTCGCCTGACGCGTGTGTACGATCAACGGTTTTGCCAATTGCTTTGCAGCGGCAATATGCTGACGAAAACGATCGCGCTGCCATTCCAGATCTCCCGTGGAACGGAAATAATCCAGTCCGGTTTCACCCACCGCAATCACTTTTGGATGCATGCCAAGCTTAATCAATTCCGCGATGCCCGCATGCTCATCCTGTTCATTGGGGTGTATACCTACCGATGCACTGACAAATGGGTATATCTCCGCCGTTTTAAGCAATTCCGGAAAATCGGCAAGATTGACTGACACATTCAAAAAATGACAAACGCCTTGCTGCTGCGCACGCTCAATCACTTTATCAAGACTGCCATTATCTGGCGTCAGATCAAGCATGTTAAGATGGCAGTGTGAATCAACTAATTTCATGCTGCAGCACTCCCGGCAATGCCGCGTACCCAATGAACCAGCACATTTTCAATCATGAGTTGTTTATTCAAATTCAGGCTGGCATGCACAGCACGCATCAAGTCTTGCAATTGTCCTGCAACTTGCAGGTTCTGTTTAATCTGTGTTTTATCTTTCAATGCTGACAACTCTGTCAGATAATCGATGTTAACAATATCATCCGTATCAGCGCCCATTTGCAGCTTGAGCAGATCCAGCAGCCACGACAGCATCACATCAACAAACGGACGATAATTTGCCTCCTTGATACCTGAAGCAACCTGCAAGGGACTCATAACACGCTTGCCAATGTCAGATAGTTGACTGATTGTTTGCCGTCGAAACTCAATACTATTATCCTGCAGCAGGGCGCTAGCTGCACATGGCGCACCATGCGTTAGACGTAAACATAAATCAGCATCTGTATTGTTTAATTGCGATACTTGCTGCAGCCACACCATGGCCTGAGCGTTATCAGGACGTGGAAAATGTACACGCTGGCACCGGCTAAGGATAGTTGCCGGCAACCGGCCAGCCTGATCACAAACCAAAATCAAAAATGCCCGCTGTGACGGCTCCTCCAGTGTTTTCAATAATGCATTTGCGGCATTGATATTCATTGCATCTGCCGGGTAAATAACAACAGCCCGATTCATATCGCCCATACTGGATTGATTAACAAACTGGTTAATATCGCGTACCTGATCCACTTTGATAGCATGCCCCAGCTTTTCTGGTTCAATCCACACCGCATCTGGATGGGAACGTCTGGCAATGAGATGACAGGAATGGCAATCACACACTTTTTCCTGAACCAGTCTATCTGGTGTCTGACACAATAATAAGCGCACGAGGGCATCAGCAAAGATACGTTTCCCGATACCTGCGAGCCCCGTCAATATCAACGCATGCGGCAACCGCTGGACTGATGCGGCTTGCTGCAATTGTTCCCACTGTTTTAACTGCCAGGGATAAATTAATTCTTTCACTTCACCATCTCGCCAAGCACCCGCTGAATCTGCATTTCAACATCAAGTAATGAGGCACCTGCGTCAATTATTTTTATCCGCGCAGGATCATTGCTTGCCCTTTTCAGATAAACATCCCTGACCTGAATAAAAAATTCAATTTTTTCCTGCTCGATACGATCATGTTTTACCCCGCGTTTAGAGGTACGCTCAAACCCTTTTTCAGGCGCAATATCCAGCAGCAGCGTTAAATCCGGGTAACATCGGCCGACTATCCACTGATCCAGCATTTTTACATATTGCTCATCTACACCGCGGCCGCCGCACTGATACGCATAACTAGCATCGACAAAGCGGTCCGAGACTATCCACTTACCCGCCGCCAGCGCAGGCTTCACCACTGTTTGCAAATGCTGTGCACGCGCAGCAAACATCAATAATAGCTCGGTTTCAGGCGCCATCACATCATGACTTTCCGGGTGAAGCAATACTTTTCGGATCTCTTCTCCTAAGGCTGTACCACCCGGTTCCCGTGTCAGCACAACATCCACACCCGCTTTAACCAGAAAAGACTGGATAAACGTCAACGCCGTGCTTTTTCCTGCTCCCTCTACCCCTTCAATGCTGATAAATTTACCTGCTGCCATGATAACTCTCCAGCGAGGTAACCGATGTATATTTGAGCAAATACTGCCTGACCAAAGCGGCATTAAAAAAATAAGATTGATGCGCAGCCTCTCTCGCTCTTAACGCATCAACAGCAACCTGATGCGCCTGTATGGTTGATGAAAACTGATGGCTGCCATCCCCTTTAGCAACAAAATACAAATAATCATGTGTTGCGGGATGCATGACCGCCTGAATAGACGCGGTACCCGGCATGGAAATAGGCGTTGGTGTCAAACCTTTATGTATGTAGGTATTATAGGGTGTATCTTCCAGTAAATCTTTTTTATGTATTTTTCCATCATAACGTGAGCCAAGACCATAAATCACGGTGGGGTCAAATTGCAGCGGCATATTGATTTTAAAGCGGTTCAACATGACACCGGCAATCACGGGACGTTCAGAATCAAGATAAGCTTCCTTTTCAACAATAGAAGCAGCAATGAGTGCGTCATATGGTGTTTTAAAAGGTAAATTTGGCGCTCTGGTTCGCCATGCCTCATCCAGTTGTGTCTGCATGAACTGATAGGCACGAAGAAGGATCACCAGATCCTGATCACCCCGGGTATAATTATATGTTTCTGGATAAAATCGTCCTTCGGGTTTTACATCTGAATGACCCAGAAACGTCATGATGGCGTTTTCCTCCGCTCCCTTTGTTAAATGACGGAGACCCTCAGCCTGATCAAGCTGCTGGCGCAGCTGCCTGAATGTCCAGCCTGGCACAATCATAAACGATCGATAATAAAAACCTTTACCGTTAACAATCTGCCGCCAGATACTATATGGCGTTGAACCTTGTGAAAAAAAATACTCTCCCGATTTTAATTCTTTGGAACTCTGGGTTAAAACAAAAACAGTATACAACCAGTTATGCCTGATCACACCGCGCTGATGCAGTTCAGCAATGAGTGTTTTTTTGGACATGCCTGGCGGCACATAAAAAACAACACCATTCCGATCTGTCACAACAGATTTAGTTAGGTAATAGGATAGACTGCCAGTAAAGGCGACAATGACAAACGCAATCAGCACTAAGAGCTTTTTTTTCATAAGACCTGCTTGATAAATTCCATTTACTCATCAGGGTAACAGCACCATTTAAATCTTTTTGAATACTAATGTACCATTCGTGCCGCCAAACCCAAATGAATTGGACATAACAATATTCAAAGACATTTTTTGCGCTGTATGTGGTACAAAATTCAGATCACAACCTTCGCCAGGATTGTCCAGATTAATAGTCGGCGGGACTATTTGATCTCGCAATGCAAGTATACAGAAAATAGCTTCAACAGATCCCGCAGCACCCAGCAAGTGGCCTGTCATGGACTTGGTTGAGCTGACAGCTAGTTTATAGGCATGATCACCAAAGCAATGCTTGATACCTTTCACTTCAAGTTCGTCACCAACAGGCGTTGATGTACCATGCGCATTGATATAATCAACAGCGTCAGGTTTAAGACCAGCATCTTTTAATGCGGCATTCATTGAAGCAGATGCACCCTTACCGTTTGGATCCGGGGAAGTCATGTGATAAGCATCAGCACTCATTCCAAAACCAACCAGCTCTGCGTAAATGCGGGCGCCTCTGGCTTTTGCATGCTCGTATTCTTCCAGAACGATGACACCAGCGCCGTCGCCCAGCACAAATCCATCCCTGTCTTTATCCCACGGACGGCTGGCTTTTTCTGGTTCATCATTACGGGTAGATAATGCTCGCATTGCAGCAAATCCACCGATTCCCAGTTTTGTTGTCGCCATTTCCGCGGCACCGGCAACCATCACATCAGCATCGCCATAAGCAATTGTTCGTGCTGCCACGCCAATATTATGAGTACCCGTTGTGCATGCGGAAACAAGCGAAATATTAGGTCCCTTCATGCCATAATCAATGGACACGTTACCCGCGATCATGTTGATCAATGCGCTGGGAATAAAGAATGGCGAAAGACGACGCTGGCCTGATTCAAGCAAAACAGAATGATTTTTCTCTATGCTTGGCAAGCCGCCAATACCCGCCCCAATCGCAAGACCAATACGGTATGCATTATCCTCGGTGACTTCCAGTTTGGCATCTTTAATAGCTTCCACAGAAGCTGCCATGCCATACTGAATAAAATAATCACGCCGTCTGGCTTCTTTTTCAGGCATAAAGGGTGACAGATCGAGATCTTTCACACGGCTGCAGATTTTGACAGTCAGATCTGAGGTATCAAAGGTGTCGATAGTGGCAACACCGCTTTTACCCGCCAGAATCGCTCCCCAGGTACTCTCTACTGTATGACCAAGGGACGTTACCATCCCCAGTCCTGTCACAACAACACGTCGTTTACTCACGCTGGCACCCTCATCATAAACTTAGGAACCTGTCTGATTAGAGATATTAAGCTTTTGCTTCTTTTTCCATGCGGGACACAACATAGTTAACCGCATCTTTAATAGTGATAATTTTCTCTGCATCTTCATCCGGAATCAGGGTTTCGAATTCTTCTTCCAGCGCCATCACCAGCTCAACCGTGTCAAGCGAGTCTGCACCCAGATCGTCTACAAAAGAGGCGTCATTTGTGACTTCTTCCTCTTTAACGCCCAGCTGCTCTATTACGATCTTTCTAACACGTGCTTCAATTTCATTGGTTTTAGTGGTCATGATACGCTTATCCTCATTAATGAATTACTGCTAGTTTAGTCAAAAATCATCAAGTTGCAATACTTTCTCTACTCTATCTCTACTCCATTAATTGTTCCCCCGGAAGGCAGGCTATCTTATTGTTCCGCGCTCCAAACAGCACATCCTTATGCTTTAGGATGCCATCCATGGCATCCAGTCGCGCTTTAACAATAAGATAGCCTGCCTTCCGGGGGAACAATTGCTATCCCATGAACATCCCGCCGTTAACATGCAAGGTCTGCCCTGTCATGTACCCAGCCATCCCGGACGCCAAAAATACGACTGATGCAGCGACATCATCAACCGTCCCCAAGCGCTGCATGGGAATCCGCTGAAAAATAGCTTCACGCTGTTCATCTGTCAGGGCATTTGTCATATCTGTCGCTACAAAGCCAGGCGCCACAGTATTCACCGTGATATTTCTGGAGCCGACCTCAAGGGCCAGTGACTTGCTAAACCCCACAACACCAGCCTTGGCGGCACAATAATTTGCTTGCCCCGGATTACCGGTTGAACCGACAACAGAGCCTATATTAATAATACGCCCCCAGCGTGCCTTTAACATATCCCGTATGCAGGCTTTGCTTAACCGGTAGATGGAATTCAAATTTGTTTCCAGCACTTTTATCCATTCATCATCTTTCATGCGCATTAATAAATTATCAGCCGTGACGGCAGCATTATTTACCAAAATATTTACCGCGCCATATTGTTCTTTAATCGCAGCGACTGTGCTTTCAACCGACTCACTGGAGGTCACATTCAATACCATTCCGCAGCCATTAATATGCTGCTCTTTCAATGCCTGACCAATGCGGTTCGCGCCGTCCTGTGTTGTTGCCGTACCAATGACAATCGCACCTTCCCGGCCAAGAGCAAAAGCAATAGCCTGCCCAATACCACGACTGGCACCCGTCACCAATGCTATTTTATCTTTCACCAATTCTCGTTGTGTCATTACGCACTCCGCTTCGATTCTATTGCAAAAACTGCCTCGAGATTAGGCAAATCATGTGTCGTCATCAACTGTAAGGTTTTATCAATTCGTTTATTTAGCCCTGTTAGTACTTTACCCGGCCCGCATTCTACTATTTGCCGAACGCCTGATTTACTCATTAATTGAATGGTCTCTACCCAGCGAACAGGCATCACTAATTGTCTCGCCAAACCATCACGAATATCATCTGCAGCCTGATAGGCAGCAGCATCGACATTATTAATAACAGGTAATGCCGGCGTGTTTACCTTGATTGTGCTTAAAAGCTCCGCCAGACGTGAAGCGGCAGGCTGCATCAAACGACAATGCGATGGTACGCTGACTGGAATCTGTATCGCTAATTTCGCACCTTGTTCTTTCGCCCGCTGAATAACCATTTCAACTGATTTTTTATGTCCGGCAACAACAACCTGACCGATACTGTTAAAGTTTGCTGGTGCTATCACTTCACGTGTTTCATTCGCAATCTGTTTGCATACATCGCTCACAGCAGCATCATCCAGACCCACAATCGCAGCCATCGCACCAACACCATCCGTGACGGCTGCCTGCATAAATTCACCGCGTGCCGCAACCAGTGTTATCGCATCACGAAATGCAATCGCATTTGCACAGACCAGTGCGGTATATTCTCCCAGACTATGTCCGGCAAGCATGGCTGGCTGTATGCCGCTCCTGGTCTGAATAATCCGCCACACAGCATAAGATGACGCAAGTAAGGCTGGCTGTGTATGAACAGTTTGATCAAGACGGTCTGCCGGGCCTTCCGCTATTAACGTCCACACGTTATAGCCCAGCACATCAGAGGCCTCAGCAAATACATCCCGCGCCTCGCTGTACTGGTGAATGATATCTGCCAGCATCCCGACGGATTGGGAACCCTGCCCCGGGAATACAATTGCCAACTGGTTTGTCATATCACCATACCCTGCTTTATTAATATCGAACCAGCGCGGAACCCCAAGCCAAACCACCGCCAAAACCTTCCAGCATCAGCAGCTGCCCACGCTTGATACGGCCATCTCGCACCGCCTCATCCAGCGCCAGCGGAATCGATGCGCTTGATGTATTACCCTGTCTATCCAGCGTGATAGTCACCCGATCAAGCGGCAGCGCCAGCTTTTTAGCCATCGCGTGAATAATACGGATATTAGCCTGATGCGGCACCAGCCAGTCAATGTCTG
>CAZOVT010000030.1:10457-11283 GCA_964583565.1 uncultured Coxiellaceae bacterium | reverse complement strand
TTTCTACCTTGTTTGCCTCAAGTGTTTCATCAAACAAATCTCCTAATATATTGACTGCAAGCTTAAAAAGCTGGTTACCGGCCATTTTGACCGTTTCAATATTAGGCTGGTTTGTTTTACCCAGCGGCAGATATAGCACATCTTTATGCGTACCATCTGCGTGCAGGTGAGTCGATAATATGCCTGGTTCTTTGCTAGGGCCCAGCACAACAGCGCCAGCACCATCGCCAAATAACACACAGGTACTACGATCAGACCAGTCAACAATACTCGACATCACCTCACTGCCAATGACAAGCGCATGTTTAATAGTACCGGTACGAATGTATTGGTCAGCAATACTGAAACCATACATAAAGCCGGCGCAGGCAGATGCATTTAAATCAAATGCGGGACAGCCTGCTATACCAAATTTTTCCTGCAGCAGACAAGCCGTACTTGGAAACACCAGATGCGGTGTCGTGGAGGCGACAATAATCATGTCGATATCGGATGGTTTCAGTCCTGCAGCATCCAGCGCACGATACGCAGCCTGCTCAGCCATCGTTACCGCATTTTCATTTTCTGCGGCCATATGCCGGCAGCGTATACCCGTCCGCTCAACAATCCATTCATCCGTTGTATCAACTAATTTTTCCATATCTTTATTAGATAATACTTTTTCTGGCAAATAGCCGCCTGTACCGAGAATTGTCGAATATCTCATATTGATCTTACTCACCAGATAGGGGTAGTGTAGATTTCAGTACCCGTTCAACTTCGTGTCGAATCAGGTCTGGAACATTTTTTTCGGCGCCAATAACAGCCTCATCAATTGCACAGGCAA
>CAZOVT010000030.1:3763-10447 GCA_964583565.1 uncultured Coxiellaceae bacterium | reverse complement strand
TATGCATTCGCATTTCCATGACTCTTAATCACTGTACCTTGCAAGCCGACAAATGTCGCACCGTTATAGCTGGAAGGATCAATTTGTTTAGCAAACTGCTTAAATATCGGTTTAACCAGCAAACCCAGACATTTGGTCGCGATGTTGCGCATAAACGCATCTTTAATCAGCTGGGAAATAAGCTTTGCAACACCTTCCGATGCTTTCAATGCTACATTACCAACAAAGCCGTCACAAACAATCACGTCAACGCCACCCTTGTAAATGGCATCACCTTCAACATAGCCGGTATAATTGAGATGACTCTGGGATGTTAACAATTGCGTCGCTTTCTTGACTTGCTCATTGCCTTTAATATCTTCTTCGCCAATGTTAAGCAGGCGAACGGTAGGCCGTTCAATACCATCTACAGCTGACACCAGCACTGAACCCATTACCGCAAATTGCAGTAAATGCTCCGCACTTGAATCCACATTCGCACCTAAATCCAGCATACGAACTTTACCACCTGTGATGGTAGGAAAAGCAGATACAATGGCTGGCCGCTCAATGCCCGGCAAGGTTTTCAACACAAATCGCGCTGTCGCCATCAGCGCACCGGTATTGCCCGCGCTAACACATGCCTGCGCTTTACCTTCCTTCACCAGGTTAACGGCAACCCGCATGGATGAATCTTTTTTATTACGCAAGGCCTGCGCTGCCGGCTCATCCATTTCGACATATTGTGAGGCATGATATATGGACAAGCGCTGCTGGTCATAGGTATAAGCCTGCAATGCTGTACGCAGCACAGACTCGTTCCCCACCAGAATAAGATGTAATTCGGGGTATTTACGCAACGCCTCTATGGAGGCTGGAACAGTAACGGGAGGGCCAAAATCGCCTCCCATTGCATCAATCGCTACGATAGTCGCTATCAAGCAGCTTACTCTTCGTTGCTTTCTTCAACAGTAACAGCGTTATTAATTACCTGACGGCCTCTGTAATAGCCTTCTGGACTGATATGATGACGACGATGCGTTTCACCAGTCGTTGCATCCACAGATAATGTTGGCTTGCTCAACCCATCATGTGAACGGCGCATGCCGCGACGTGAACGGGTTACTTTACTTTTTTGAACGGCCATGACAAAACTCCCCACTTTTTTAACTTAAATTATTCAGTTAGTGAAATCTATTGATGCTTTTGTTTTAATGATGCCAGCACCTGAAAAGGGCTGTCACCCTTTTTGACACCCAAATCTTCTTCCGAATCCGCATAAGGCAGCACAACCTTGCAGTCATCAGGTTCATGACGGGGAATAATCGGCAGATTGAGGATGATCTCATCTTCAATCAGCTCCCGCAACGCCAGCATACCATCTTTTACCAATACTGGCTCGTACTGCTCTGGCAAGGTATTCGTCTCAGCCAGTGTGCTCACAATGCCCAGGACAAAGTCGGACATTATTTCATAACTATAGGGTTCCATACAACGCTGGCATTGCAGGGTCAGCGCCGTCTCCAGATGCCCCTTAAGGTAGGCCATTTTTTGCTCATCCCTGCCAAACTGCAGGCTGACCGTCACCACAGACCCTTCAACCGGCATCACAGCCGAGCTGACGCGCTGCATGTCCTTGATATTAAGGGTACCAGCGATGCCAAGGCTTTGCTCGGCATAGCGAAAGGGGTCTACATGTTCAGGTATAAATTTCTCAGACATGGGGGCATTTTATGAGCGACCCTCCGCGATGTCAAATAGTTACGGCAAATTAATGGCCTACGCTAGCAGCTCCACCAGCCATCATATTATTTTAATACTATTTTAATATTAGCCTGATAACATACTGTGCAATATAAATTCAATTGGTTAACGGTCATGCATAATCGCGTTAAAGGCAAAAAAGCAAGGCATATGGCTACAGGTCGCGATCTTCCGTTAATAGCAAGCCGCGCTCGACTGTTTGAATCCAGTCATCGCCCACCTACCAGCCCATCAGCTCTCAGCACCGATAGCGCCACTCAATCAACCAGCCCATGGCAAATTCTATTCACCTTTTTAATATTATCATCGTATATGATTCGCGAAGTTGAGTGTGTTACCAACGTAAAAAGAGACAGAATCAACAATCAGCTTGTCAACACGCTCCCTCCCCATGCTGTTTGCACTCAAAAAAACGAGGGGATCTCAGAAGGCATGGTATGCCAGTTTCATGGTAAGACACATTTCATGAAAGTCGTGCCCATGACAATACCAGACGCTGATAAAACCAACAATGTCAGGCTGTCAACTGAAGAGTTCAATCGGCGGTTTGTACATGACCTTATTGGCATTAATGTGCCAAGCACACACTTTTATAAAGCAACAAATAACGACGATACATTTTATGTCAGCTCTGAAAACATTGAAGACTTGCAATCAATTGATCCCGATAAAGATATGGATATTCAATTAGGCCCAGAGGGCGTTGCCAAATTAGCCGTTGCTGCTACATTCATTGCTGATCTACACCTTAAAAACATTGGCTACAATACAAACGGTTTAATATTAATTGATGTTGACTCTGTTAATAAGACACCGGACTCAATCCCCGCTTACCTGAAACGCGCGGTTTATGGAATTCGACTACACGCACCACCACTCTCGCTGCGCAACCTGAGACAGATGATAGAGATTTATAAAAGCATGAGTACCAAACCATTGCCAGCGCTTCATAACAGCTTTCATTTAACAAGAAAATTATATCTTGCGATGCTTGATATTTATATCAAAGCCTGCAACGATGCAATTGACACCTTAAATGACTTACCTATTGAAGTACCTTTTGAAGTGCCGGCAAAGCAAACCGGCACGCCACTAGCCAGCATAATACTAAGCAACAAACTAGTGATGCAATATGATTACCACATGTCATTAACTAACGAATCACCAACTCCGGTTCAGCCGCCCATCACCCGGGTTTGCACGCCTTAATAGGTGAGCTGGTCAAATTCATCGCCTTTAACAATACACCGGTCGCCTGATTAAGCGCTGATAACGGTGCGCCTGAATACAGCGTATTGCTGCAGGTGGATGTGTCACATTCACCGCCAAAGGTAATATAATCTCCTTTTGCTCCTTGTGTACCCGGCTTTACAATATCGCAAGTACAAAGCGCCTGATTTGAATTACGCGGGTCTATCTGGCAGGGTTTGTCAAGGCAGAATGTCCATGCATTACCCGCGGGGCAAGTCATGATCGAGTTTGTTGGCGCATTATCAAATGAGAAAGTTGAAACAATACTATAAGTATGCCCCGGGCCTTTCTGAGGCTTTCTTTTATCACATGATAGATTTCCATAGGAAATACCATCGGCAACATTACAAAAACAAATCGCTTTATCTTTAACACCAGGCATGGGCGCACAAACAGCCGTTGTACAAATGGCGTAAGGTTGATTACACGTCACGCCTTCCTGTGTATTTTTGGCAAAGGACAGGGGTAGAAAACCTGACATCAAGATTGCTATTATAATGCGCATCAGCATTGCAAGCTCCTTCTTTTCGCTTCCTCTTAATAGTTCCTTAAGCAAATAAGCCTAAGATAGTGATCAGAAATTATACCAATAATAACGATCTATTGACACACAAAATGAGATGAAAAAATCATGTCCACGCCGAGATCACCGTCAGCTTTATTGCAAATAGCAAGTTCCCCAGCCTCAAGATCCACCCATTCATTACAGGGTGATAACGACGGCGGCACAACACCTGCATTTCACATGACACTCACGCTCCCAAGCGGCAAAATTGTCGATGCAGACGTCACCTATACGACCAGCCGGCCATCCACCCTCCCCGGCACGCCCAAACCATATTCTTATCGTACACCTTCTACGCTGCCTCAGCGTCAGCCGCAGCAGGAGTTAGATGACATTCTGACTGCCGTTGCGGCCGCTCTCGAAAGCACTGAAGAATGCCGGGCAAGCATGCTTACTCCCCCACCCAGCGAGCATAACAGCTCCCCCGATACTGACGATGAGCTAATCAGTTTTGCAACCGTTTTCACTGGCGATGATGCCGGCAATGATAATACTGTACCTCATTCGAACGATGATACCGCCCCGTTGCTGCCTGTGGTTCGTCCAGAGCCAGAGCTAACACACTGCCGTCCTGCATCACAAAGTATCACGCAGTCAATTGGCAATGCAGTATACAAAACAACCGCCACTGGTATTGTGTACAGTCTGGCCGCATCAACAGCAGCACCAACTGCACTGAATGCCTTAGCGGCACCCAGCGGAAAAAACCCGGGTGAACTCGGACCAGCATGGTGGCATGACATGTCAAACATGACCCGTGCGCACTCAGTGGCAAACGGCGTCTCATCATTCCTCATCAACATCATCATGAATGCGTTGTTTTTACCTACCGCATGGAAAAAGTTCCGCACGAGCATTGTTCACATTTTTGATAGTATAGAAGAATTTTTAGATAACTCTTTCAGTATGATACTTGCTCTCGGCGGTGCGCTGGCTGCAGCAGCAATTGCATATAATGCCTTTCTCTGGCTGCCACTCGGCGCATTGCTGGCAATTATTCCTGCGGGCATTGCATTTACCATTACCATTGCCCAGCGTTATGTCGGCGTTAAAAGTATTTTTCGCCGCGTACGCAATTTATTCAATAAAGATGCCAGCACCCAGCTTGAATTAGCCGATGTGCTGCAACACATTGATAAACAATATCTTGAAGATATCGAAGCCCGGTTTCAGGAAACACTCACAACGCTGCTGGCGGGCAGAGATGGAACAAAACCATTAACAGAAATCGAATTCGAAAGACTCCTTGTTCAACTATCCAGCATCGTGTCTGAGATGCAGGAGCGCCATCCGGATTTAATCCAGAACAAGACTACGCTGGAATAT
Organism: uncultured Coxiellaceae bacterium; assembly: GCA_964583565.1. GTDB lineage: Bacteria > Pseudomonadota > Gammaproteobacteria > DSM-16500 > DSM-16500 > Aquicella. The sequence continues at coordinate 5,562 of CAZOVT010000030.1, read as the reverse complement.
ATCACACGATATACAGGCATCTTGTTTGATATGTTATTCGCGCTATTAGTCATTGTACCGCCATCTTTCCTGATTTATATGCAAAAAGGGTTTGATGGTATCGATAAAGCTAAAGAATTAATAACAGGCAGTCCATTGCCCAGCATGCATGTTCTGCTTAAATGCCTGATAGGATTAGACCCCGCGCTGGTCAATGCCATTTTCTATGGTAATGCAGCGTTAGAAATGCGTACCACCACAGTCGAGACAGCAAAATACCTTTATCAAAACCCGCGCAGTATCGCATTCGCTATTCCATTGCTGATCGCGAATGGTTTTTCCAGCGGCGGTATGCAAAGTGTTGCCACTGGCGTTGTTAAAGATGAACAGAATTTATTTCATTTGAAAGCAGGCACCCCGGCAGCTGATATAGTCATTGCTACCATGACCGCGGGCGGCGGTGTGGTTAATACCAATGCTACGCTTAAAAAAGCATTTCTGTCATCGCCCCAACCTGCCGCGATGGTGACGGTGGCTGATATGACAAAGCGTGCCGCCAACACAAATGATCAAGTCATTTGCTCTAAGACTGGTCTTGCTTTACGCAATCAGTCCTTGTTCAAAAACAGACGCGCGGCCGAAGAAAGAGAACGTGAGCAATATCAACACGAACCACTCCACGGGCCAACTTTTGTTTAGTAGGTCACATCACTAAAAATATCGGATGTTTGCGTACTCGCGTCACCCACCCCCCCGGCGGGACCCCTGACACTGCGTTCGCAAACATCCGATATTTTTAGTGCTGTTCAGGGCATGTTCAAGATTTTTTTGTGGGGGGTGTCAGGTTTTTAGGCACCCCTTGCAAAGAAAAGTCAGCCTTTAACGCATCCTTGATTGCGACATTATCCCGGTCAATTTCTGCCACTTGCCAAACACATCAGGATACTTTATCTTGTTGTTGTGGTACCGAAAAACAACTATATATTGTGGTTTTTAAACTCCCCAACCACAAGACCACCTGATTAAAACTAACTATATGAATTTCGTGGAGAAAGACAAAATGGACACCCAGACTGCGTCATCCAGCATACCGCAACAGCCCCACTTTGAAATCACCCAGACGGCACCAGGACTCATCAAGGTTCTCCGCCGTAATGGCACCGTGACGCCCTTTGACGCCAACAAGATTGCCGTCGCCATGACTAAAGCCTTTCTGGCCGTGGAAGGTGATACAGCCGCCGGCTCCAGCCGCATTCATGAAATTGTGACCTCACTGTCCCAAAAAATAGCTGATACTTTTAGCCGGCGCCTCCGCAGCGGCGGCACAATCAACATTGAAGAAGTACAAGATCAGGTAGAATTGGAACTCATGCGCCATGGCGAATACAAGGTCGCAAAATCCTATGTACTCTATCGCGAAGAACGCAGACGTGCACGTGACAAAGAACAAAAGGAAGCAGAAAAAAACAAATCTGATTCTATATTGCACGTTACCATGCCAGACGGGAGCATCGTACCGCTTGATATGGAGGAATTACAGAAACAGGTACAACGTGCCTGCGTAGATTTGACTCATGTTTCAGCCGAGCTGATTGTTGAAGATGTCAAGCGCAACCTGTTTGATAATGTGCCCGCACACGAAGTTAATAAAGCGCTTGTGATGTCTGCCCGCATACTGATTGAGAAAGAACCCAACTATACTTATGTTGCCGCCCGCCTCCTGCTCGATGATTTGCGCGGTGAAGCCTTTACTTTTCTTGGTCTTGACGCAGCCAAACCAGCATGGACATACGCTGAATACCTTGAAGCTTATCTGGATG
>CAZOVT010000030.1:0-3753 GCA_964583565.1 uncultured Coxiellaceae bacterium | reverse complement strand
TGAATTACTGGATCCACGCCTGACATCATCGTTCGATCTCAAGCAAATCAGTGCCGCGATGAAAAGCGACAACGATGCCAAATTTACGTACCTTGGCTTGCAGACGCTCTATGACCGCTACTTTATCCATTGGGACGGCAAGCATTTTGAATTACCGCAGGCATTCTTCATGCGCGTTGCCATGGGTCTTGCTATTGAAGAAAAAGAAAAGGAAAAGTGTGCTATTGAATTTTACAATCTGCTTTCCTCTTTTGACTTCATGAGTTCTACACCCACCCTGTTTAATTCAGGCACCTTACGCCCGCAATTATCCAGCTGCTATCTCACCACCGTACCAGATCATCTTGATGGTATTTACGGTGCGATCAAAGACAATGCGCTGCTATCCAAATATGCAGGCGGACTGGGTAATGACTGGACAAATGTGCGAGCCATGGGTGCGCGTATTAAAGGTACCAATGGTAAATCACAAGGTGTTGTACCGTTCCTGAATGTTGCCAACGCAACGGCGGTTGCTGTTAATCAGGGCGGCAAACGTAAAGGTGCTGTTTGCGCATACCTTGAAACCTGGCACAAAGATATTGAAGAATTTCTGGATCTGCGTAAAAACACGGGTGATGAACGCCGCCGTACGCACGACATGAATACCGCCAACTGGATTCCCGATCTATTCATGCAGCGCGTCATTGAAAACAAAGACTGGACCCTGTTTTCACCCGATGAAACACCAGACCTGCATGACTTGTACGGCAAAGCATTCGAAAAAGCCTACACAGCTTATGAAGCAAAAGCAGAAAGCGGCAGCATTCGCAATGCAAAGAAAATGCCCGCTGTTACACTCTGGCGAAAAATGCTGACCATGTTATTTGAAACCGGCCATCCATGGGTGACTTTCAAAGATGTCTGCAATCTGCGCTCACCGCAACAACACGTTGGTGTCGTGCATAGCTCCAACCTGTGCACCGAAATCACGTTAAACACCTCTCAAGACGAAATTGCCGTCTGCAATCTGGGCAGTATCAATCTGGTTGCCCACATGACTGATAAAGGACTGGATCAAACCAAACTGCGCCGCACCGTGCATACCGCCCTGCGCATGCTGGATAATGTTATCGACATTAACTATTATTCCGTACCACAAGCAAAAAATTCTAACCTCAAACATCGTCCAGTTGGCATGGGCATCATGGGCTTTCAGGATGCACTGTATATGCAGCGCATTGCATACGCTTCACCAGAAGCGGTGGCCTTTGCAGACCGCTCGATGGAAGCAATCAGCTATTATGCCATTGAAGCATCGACACAACTTGCTGAAGAGCGCGGAACATACTCTTCATACAATGGCTCACTCTGGAGTCAGGGCATACTGCCTATCGATTCGCTGGCGATACTGGAGAAAAACCGCGGCACCCAATATCTGGATCTGGATAAATCACAGACCATGGATTGGGATAGCTTACGCAAACGCATCAAGAAAGTTGGTATGCGCAACTCTAACGTACTTGCGATTGCGCCAACAGCAACCATTTCCAATATTTGCGGCGTATCACAATCGATAGAACCTACCTATCAAAACCTGTATGTCAAATCGAATTTATCAGGTGAATTTACCGTTATTAATCCCTACCTTGTTAATGATCTCAAACAGGAAGGATTATGGGACAGCGTGATGGTAAACGATTTGAAATATTTCAATGGCAGCGTAGCAAAAATCAGCCGTGTTCCCGAACACCTCAAGAAAATTTACGCGACAGCGTTTGAAGTTGATCCAAACTGGCTGGTGGATGCAGGTGCACGCCGGCAAAAATGGATTGATCAATCACAATCGCTCAATTTATACATGGCGCAGCCATCCGGTAAAAAAATGGATAACCTGTACCGCTACGCCTGGACTCGCGGCTTGAAAACCACCTATTATTTGCGCAGCATGGGTGCGACTAACACTGAAAAAGCAACCATCGATGATCGTGCATTGAACGCCGTTGAATCAGGCCCGGCCACCACGGATGTAAAAGCATGCCTGATTACTGATCCTACGTGTGAGGCGTGTCAGTAATAATGGATTAGGGTGTCTAGAACCTGTCACCCCCGTGGCACCCTGTCACCCCCGCGTAGGCGGGGGCCCATTCCTAACATGCATCAGTGTTTGGCATGGATGGGTCCCCGCCTACGCGGGGATGACAAAATAAGCCGCGGGGATGACAAAGATGGCGATACAAAGATAACCATCTTCACCAGAACAGATACAACAGTTAAAACAGATACACAAAGGAGAAACACATGACAGCAGCATCAGCAACGACGGGCGGCATCACCGGCCTCGAATCACTAGAAATGGGTGCCGCACGTATACAAGTTGATGACAAGAAAATCATTAACTGCCGTGCTGATTTAAACCAGCTAGTCCCATTCAAATACAAATGGGCATGGCAAAAATATCTGGACGCCTGTGCCAACCACTGGATGCCTAACGAAATCAACATGTCAGCAGACGTCGCGCTCTGGAAAGACCCAAATGGTTTAACCGAAGATGAACGCATGGTTGTTGAACGTAACCTCGGCTTTTTCTCGACAGCTGACTCACTAGTCGCAAACAACCTGGTATTAGCTGTCTATCGTCACATTACGAATCCAGAATGCCGCCAGTATTTGTTACGTCAGGCGTTTGAAGAAGCACTGCATACACATGCTTATCAGTATGTCATTGAGAGTCTGGGCATGGATGAAAGCAAAGTTTTCAACATGTATCGCGAAATTCCTGCTGTTGCGCGTAAAGCTGCCTGGTCATTGAAGTACACACAAAGCCTGGGCGACCCGCATTTTCATACAGGTACCCCGGAAGCCGATCAACGCTTGCTGCGCGACCTGATTGCATTCTATGTCATTTTTGAAGGTATTTTCTTTTATGTCGGCTTCACTCAAATATTATCCATGGGGCGACGCAACAAAATGACCGGCACATCAGAACAATTCCAGTATATTTTGCGTGATGAATCCATGCATTTGAATTTTGGTATTGACGTGATTAACCAGATCAAACTGGAAAACCCACATCTCTGGACAGAGGAATTCAAACAGGAAGCCATCATGATGATACGCGAAGGCGTTGACCTCGAGTACCAATATGCTGTTGATACCATGCCGCGCGGTATTTTAGGTTTGAATGCAGACATGTTCCGTGAATACCTGCAATTCATTGCCAACCGCCGCTGTGCGCAGATTGGTCTTGAGCAGCAGTATCCGGGCGCAACCAACCCATTCCCATGGATGAGTGAAGTCATGGACCTCAAGAAAGAGAAAAACTTTTTTGAAACCCGCGTGATTGAATATCAGACCGGCGGAGCATTAAGCTGGGATTAAATCACGGGCGTCACCCCACCTTGCCATCCCCACTCACTATCTTGTCACCCCCGCGAAGGCGGGGGCCCAGCCATCACTGCGCAGCATAGCAATACGGGTTAATTTTCACGTTCTTAAGGTTGTCATCAATTTGATTAGTGACATCCATTATCATGGTCGTGATATTGTGATTAACCTCGGTACCAGCCAGCACCCATGTCGGTGATGACGTCACCGGTGCAGAGGTGTTTTGCTCGGCATTGGTTGGTGGCTGCTGGATAATGTTGGCGACATCAATGGTGGGTGACGAAATGGAGTATCCGAAATAAGATGCAAAGCTGGCAAAGCTCATGCCAACCCCATTGACATAATATAAACCCGTAAGAGGATCATAAGTGGCATTTGTCAGGAAGG
>CAZOVT010000029.1:6629-24075 GCA_964583565.1 uncultured Coxiellaceae bacterium | reverse complement strand
GAACGTAAATACGCAAACAAAGCCCTCAGCGCCATTGCTTCACCACCCTGCGGACGACCGGGGCGATTACGTGTGTTCCACGCCATTAAATCAAAATGCAGCCAGGGAATAGTATCCGGTACAAATTCTTTTAAAAATAACGCGGCTGTAATAGCGCCAGCATAAGGTTCCGAAGCATTATTATTAATATCTGCGATATTACTATTTAGCAGCTCACGGTAAGGTGCATATAGCGGTAAACGCCACATTGGATCCGCTGCCTTTTCACCGCTCTTGATAACATCATTGACCACATTATCATTATTTGAAAACACTACCGGCAAATCCGTACCCAATGCAACTCTTGCGGCACCGGTTAATGTCGCCATATCAATCAGTAAATCCGGATTTTCACTTGCAGCCTCCGTTAAAGCATCTGCTAACACCACTCTGCCCTCAGCATCCGTATTGCCAATTTCGATTGTCAATCCTTTACGGCTTTTAATCACATCGCCGGGACGATAGGCATTACCTGCAATCGCATTTTCAACGGCTGGAATCAATACACGAAGGCGTAGAGGTAATTTCGCCTGCATAATCATGCGTGCCAGACCTAAGGCATGCGCAGCACCACCCATATCTTTTTTCATCAGCAGCATATATTGCGATGACTTAATATCCAGACCGCCCGTATCGAAACAAACGCCTTTACCAACCAGCGTAACTTTAGGATGCATGGGATCACCCCAGCGCATATCCAGTAAACGCGGCGCATCATCACTCGCTCGTCCGACCGTATGAATCGCAGCATAATTTTGCTGCAGCAATTCATCACCGACAATCTGCGAAAATGTTGCATCATATTGATCAGCTAATGCCTGCATGACATCAGCTAACTGTGTAGGCCCCATATCGTCCGTTGGTGTGTTAATACAATCACGCACCAGGTAGATAGACTCGACTATGTTATTAATCTCATCAGCATCCGATACAACCAATCTGGCAGGTGGCCGTGTTGGCGCTTTATATCGCGCAAACTGGTAGGAACCCAATCCCCATGCAATACAGCAGTGTTTATAACATTCTTCTTCTGCTGCAACCAAATGATAATCCCCTGTGGGCAATGTCATTGGTAAGCTACCCACACTCCACCAGCTGTCAGAATTTGCTACCACACTAATCACCAGCTCAATGGCACCATGATCATCTGGTATCATTCGAGTACTACCAACCTCAGGCTTAAATTGTGTTGATGCCAACCATGACTTTGCTTTCCCGGATTGTTTATCCAGCCAGGCTGTGTAATCTTTCGCTAAAACAACATGTATAGGTGTGCTGCTGTTATTTTCAGAGGTAAAACAATTAAGCATGGTAGACTCCAATCTGCGTTAGGCAATCATCTGTTCAGCAGGTGCATAAGGCTGACCTAATGCTTCGGCAACTGCCTGATAGGTAATTTTTCCATGACAGACATTTAATCCATTTAACAAATGGTGATTGCGCCGCATTGCTTCTTTGTAACCATTGTTTGCTAATGCCAGCACAAATGGCAATGTTGCATTATTCAATGCAATAGTTGATGTTCTTGGCACCGCACCCGGCATATTCGCAACACAATAATGCACGACATGATCGATGACATAGGTTGGATCCTGATGCGTCGTTGCCCGGCTTGTTTCAAAGCAGCCGCCCTGATCAATCGACACATCCACAATGACCGATCCAGGCCGCATGGATGCCAGCAAATTTCTTGGAACCAGCTTGGGCGCTGAAGCACCAGGAATCAGCACCGCACCAATTACCAGATCTGCAGACAACACATGCCTTTCTATTGCATCAATAGTCGAATAAATAGTCATAATTTTAGAGCCAAACTGAAGATCAAGGTGGTACAGACGTTCAAGTGATTTATCAATCACTACCACTTGTGCGCCTATCCCCATTGCCATACGAACAGCATTGGTTCCAACAACACCGCCGCCAATCACCACGACTTTTGCCGGTGCCACACCTGGCACACCACCCAGCAGCATACCGCTGCCACCATTCTTGATTTCCAGACTATTAGCACCAGCTTGAATAGACATTCTGCCTGCCACTTCGCTCATGGGGGCAAGTAATGGCAGACCACCCGTATTGCTAGTCACCGTCTCATATGCAATAGCAACGCAACCAGATGCCTGAAGCAATTTAGCCTGTTCCGGATCGGGCGCAAGATGCAAATAGGTGAATAGCACCTGATCTTCACGCAGCATGCGGCACTCATCGGCTTGCGGCTCTTTCACCTTCACGATCATGTCAGCATCGGCAAAAACATCCTGAGCATTCTCGGCGATTTTTGCACCTACATTACGATAAGCGTCATCATCAAATCCGATTTTTTCACCTGCACCCCGCTGCACGACGACCTGATGTCCATTATTCATTAACTCCCTGACACTGCCAGGCACCAAACCAACACGATATTCAAAATTTTTTATTTCTTTTGGTACACCGATTAACATTTTTTATCTCCACTGATGCTGTTATCACAACTTCTCGACCCACAATTTATTAATACGCTGTACAAATGCCGCTGGATCAGGCAATTGGCTGCCCTCAGCAAGCAAGGCTTGTTCATAAAGAATATGAACCCATTCATTCAGCTCATTATCATTCGCATTTGCATGAAGTCTGGCAATAATCGCATGTTCCGGATTAAGCTCAAGGACTGGTTTGACTTCTCCAACTTCCTGTCCAGCGGCTTTTAACAGCCTTTCCATCTGCGGCCCCATTGCATGCTGATCTCGCACCAGACACACTGGCGAGTTTGTTAAACGATGAGACAAACGAACCTCTTTCACTTTATCATCAAGTAATGCTTTAATCTTTTTCACAAATCCATCATATTCCTTTTGCTGCTCCTGATCCTTCTTTTCAATTTCAGCTTTTTCTTCTGGCGTTTCAGCAACAATCTCATCCAGCTGCAAATCACCTTTAGCAACTGATTGTAACGGCTTGCCGTCAAATTCAGGTAAGTGACTGACAACCCACTCATCAATCCTGTCCGTCAACAATAGTACTTCGATATTATTTTTACTGAATATCTCAAGGTGCGGGCTGGATTTCGCGGCATTAACATTCTCAGCTGTAATATAGTATATTTTCTTCTGGTTTTGCTTCATTCGTTTTACATAGTCTTCCAGTTTAACCGTCTGGTCTGCTGAATCAGATACGGTGGAAGAAAAACGAAATAATGTTGCAACCCGATCCCGATTGGCAAAATCTTCAGCCGGCCCCTCTTTCAGAACATTGCCAAATTCCCGCCAGAACGCAGCATATTTTTCCGGCTCATTCGTTGCCAGCTTTTCCAGCAGATCGAGCGAATGGCGAACCAATGCCGCTTTTAGTTTGGGGATAACGTGATGATCTTGTAAAATTTCACGCGAAATATTAAGCGGCAATGCCGTTGTATCGAGAACACCACGCATAAAACGTAAATAATGAGGTAAGAACTGCTCCACCTGATCCATGATGAAAACACGCTGCACATATAACTTTAAACCATGATGCGCTTCGCGCTGCCACATATCAAATGGTGCGTGAGCAGGAACATATAACAAACAGGTATAATCAATGTTGCCTTCTATTTTGTGATGTGTCCAGGCTAATGGCTCCTCAAAATCATGCGCAATATGCTTATAAAACTCATTGTATTGCTCATTGGTAATTGAATTTTTTGGCAGCATCCACAACGCAGTTGCACGATTGACCGTTTCCCATTCGGTACCAGCCTTCTCATCCTCTGTATACTTCAGCATTTTAACAGGAATATTTATATGATCTGAATATTTTGTAATAATGCTGCGCAAACGCCAGTCATTCAAAAATTCGTCGCTATCGTCTTTCAAATGTAATGTAATCTCGGTACCGCGAGATTTTTTATCGATATTTTCAACCGTGTATTCACCCTCCCCCCCGGAGGCCCAGCAAACGCCATGCTCACTCCCCAAACCCGCACGCCTTGTTTTCACTGTAACCTTATCTGCCACAATAAATGAGGAGTAAAACCCGACCCCAAACTGCCCGATTAAATGAGAATCTTTTTTCTGGTCGCCAGTCATTCTGGAAAGAAATTCCTTTGTGCCGGATTTTGCAATCGTACCTAAATTCGCGACCACTTCGTCACGGCTCATACCAATACCATTGTCACTGATCGTGACTGTTTTTGCGTCTTTATCAAATTGTACGCATATCGTTAGATCAGTATCTGATTCATATAATGCGGGATCTGATAATGCTTCAAACCGGAGTTTATCAACCGCATCTGATGCGTTTGAAACCATTTCCCGCAGGAAAATTTCTTTATTGCTATAAAGAGAATGAACCACGATATCAAGTAATTGCTTAATTTCGGCCTGAAAGCCCAACTTCTCCTGATGCGCATCAACTGACATACCTACTCTCCTCTATATTTTATAATGCGATACTATACAATGCGCCTGACTAGAATCAACCCCACCGCCGCAAACAGCAGCAAGGGCAGTAGAGCGGCAAAAAACGGCGGCACCTGATAAACAATCGACACCTCGCCAAGCAAGGCATTAAATATAAAAAATACGAATCCGGCAACAATACCAGCCAGCAATCTGATGCTGAGGGGTGTGGATTTTAACGCCCCCAGCATAAAGGGCAGTGCAAGAAAAACCATAATTAACGATGCCAGCGGCTGGAATACCCGCTGCCAGAATTGAAATTTATATTCAGCGGCTTGCAAACCATTTTCTTGCAGGTAACGAATAAATTTCACCAGTTTATGTAACGACATCTCACTCGCTTCAACTAATCCTATATTAAACAGATTGGCATTTAACTGAATATTAAGCGGCAGCTCGGCAATTGTTCGACTTTTCGTGCGATCATGTAAAAACGTTGTTTCAACAACATCACGCATCATCCACTGCTTGTCATCCTGCGTCAGCTTTTTTGCATAGTATGAAGCCAGCAATCGATGATCATTATCAAACTCATAACGGGTAACGCCTTCAAGCTGCTGGCGGCCAACCACCCGGTTAATGTGAATAAAGTTATTATCAACGTGATACCAGACACCTGATGCGGTAATAACTGCCTGCCCCGCATTCTGGGCGTTTTCCTTACGGATTTCAGCGTTATAACTTAGTTTCGGACCAAACCATTCCCCCAGCAGGCTGACAACCAGTACAATCATCAACGCACTGCCCAGCACGCTGATCATAATGCCATTAATTGAAAACCCTGACACACGCATGACAGCTATCTCTTTGTTAGCCGTCAAAATACTTAAACCGATGATACTGCCAAGCAGCACCAGCATTGGCGAAAACTGATATAACTCATTCGGCAAACGCATCAGGACATAGATTAACGCCATTGCAATACTATAGTCGCCTTCGCCAATATTCTTAAGCTCGCCAAGCAGTGACATCAACACCAGTATGCCAACGATAATCAACGTTGACATCAATGTTCCCACAGCAATAGATTTACCAATATAGCGTTGTAAAATTGTCATTGGCTTTCTTATTCCTAACTGCTTGTCTGCCTTACACCAGATCTCAGAATGGCTACAATCACAATCAGCAGCAACATTAGAAGATGTACCCACCACATACCCACGTAAACTGGCACCACCCCTTGTTCAACCCATCGTCTGGCGATAAACAATAGATTGATGTAAATAATATAAACAAGCACTGCCGGCAGAATCATGACAAATCGCCCGCGCCTTGGCTTAACCTGACTCAATGGAACAGCCAGCAAGGCAAGCAGCACCGTTGCTATTGCAATAGAAAAGCGCCATTGAAGTTCACCGGCACGCTTGGGATCGTGATATTCATGCCAAAGCTGCGGCGTCGACATACCTTCACTTTCAGGATGCGCAACACGGATATCTGCCTGCGGGATACGAACAGCATACTTTTTAAACTGAATAATTTTATAATCATTATCGCCCGGCCTGCCTTCATAGCGATAACCATCCATCGTAACAAAAAACAGATCCTGTGTTTCCTTATCGCGCATCTGATATCCCTGATTGGCAAACACCAGCATCCATGATTGCTGCTCCGTGTCTGATGCTGACTGATCAGGGTTCGACTTTATCTGGGCGAGAAACACATTTTCGGCTTTCTGCCTGTCTAGCGACAGTCTTTCCACATACATCACATCTTTCCCGTCAGGGCTCGCCTGGAATCGTCCCGGAATCATGGTCTGGACAAGATGAACTGTCGCTTCATCACTCTGCATGACTTCCTGCCGCTTGGCAGAAATCCATGGGTTCACCCACAGCATTAAAACAAGAACAAATAAACCCAGCATTGATGCAATAAAGGCGGTAAGCCGTGTGAGGCGTCTGATACCAAAACCGCTCATTTGCAAAATAAGCATTTCATTATCTGTATAGAGCCGGCCGTAGGCGATCAAGACGCCCAGATAGAGACCAAGCGGCAGTAATAATGCCAGAAGATAGGGGATTTCAAAGCTGACCAGCTGAATCAGTACGTTGGTCGCAATTTTGCCAATTGCAACATAATTAAGGTATCGCACCATTTGCTGACTCAATAAGGCAAGCAGCAACACCGCCGTCACTACCACGGCCGCCTGCAACACTTCCCTACCAAGATATCGAGATATAATCATAGCCCTGAATTATACCTCATACAGGTTGGTTTACATAAAAAATTACTGTAAATTAAGTCAAAATAATAGTCTGGATCCCCGCCTTCGCGGGGATGACAGTTAACCAGGAGATACCATGAAATTAAGCGTGAAGTCGACACAACCTGAAAAATTACAAAAATCCTGCCTGATAGTGGGTGTTTATGACAATGGTGACCTGACAGCAGCAGCCAGACTGCTCGATAAAACCTGTCAGGGATCAATCTCCCGGCTAATAAAACAAGGTGCTTTTAAAGGTAAACCTGGCCAGACCTTACCCTTACACTTCGCAGCAAATAACTACGACCTTATCCTGCTGGTCGGTTGTGGTAAGGAAAAAAGCGTCAGCCTCTCCGCCTTCCGTAAAATCATGATCAGCAGCATTAAAGCTGTTGCCGCCTCACAAATACAACAGGCTGTTTGTTATTTGACCGATGTTAATGTCAGCGACAAACCAATGGCCTGGAAGGTAAAACAGATCACAGAAGCAGCATGGGAAGGACTCTATCGTTTTGATATGTTCAAGTCCGAAAAAGAACCTGCGCATGGCCTCAAAGAATTTGTCATCAACCTCCCGGATGCTAAAGAAGCCAAAGCATGCGAAGAAGCCCTTCGACAGGGTCAGGCTATCGCTAACGGTGTGATGCTGACTAAAAATTTAGCGAACACGCCCAGCAATATATGCACACCCTCCTTTCTGGCTGAACAGGCAAAAGAGTTGGGCAAAACCTACTCCTCCCTCAAGGTAAAAGTACTTGACGAATCCGAGATGAAAAAATTAGGCATGGGAGCCTTGCTGGCCGTTTCACAAGGCAGCGCTGAAGATGCCAAATTTATCTGTATTGAATATAACGGCAGCAAAAAGCAACAAGCCCCCACTGTTCTCATTGGTAAAGGTATTACTTTCGATACTGGCGGTAACTCTTTGAAACCAGCGGATAGTATGGTCGGCATGAAATATGATATGTGCGGCGCTGCCACCGTTCTTGGCACAATGAGAGCCATCGCGGAACTGAAACTGCCGGTTCACGTTGCCGGCATCATTGCCGCGGTAGAAAACATGCCCGGCGGCACTGCTTACAAACCAGAGGACATCCTCACCAGCATGTCAGGACAAACCATTGAAGTCATCAGCACTGATGCTGAAGGCCGTCTCGTACTGGCTGACGCCCTGACTTACTGCGAAAAATATAAACCTGCGGCCGTTATTGATATTGCCACACTCACCGGTGCCGCTGTTATTGCGCTTGGTTTTCACACGACCGCCCTGCTCACCAACCATCAGCCGCTGGCGGATGATTTGTTAAAAGCAGGCACAGAAAGCAATGACCGCGCCTGGCAGCTGCCTATGTTCGATGAATATCAGGAACAAATCAAAAGCCCGTTTGCTGATATGGCAAATACCGGCGGCCGGTCTGCCGGCACCATTACTGCCGCCTGCTTTCTGTCGCGGTTTGCAAAAAAATTCAACTGGGCCCACCTTGATGTTGCCGGTACTGCCGCCATGATGTCTGGTACCAGTGAACGAATGGCAACCGGGCGCCCCGTGCCAATGCTGGTACAATATTTACTGGATAAAGCGAACTAAGATAGAAGACAAATAACCACCATGAACGATATTGAAAAAACATACAATCCGGCCGCTATCGAACAAAACCGATATGACACCTGGGAAAAAAACGGCTATTTTGCCCCGTCTGGAAAAGGCCGGCCATACTGCATCATGCTGCCGCCGCCGAATGTCACCGGCAGCCTGCACATGGGACATGGGTTTGGTTTTACCATTATCGACATGTTGATACGCTACCACCGCATGTGCGGCATGAATACGCTCTGGCAGGGCGGCACAGATCACGCGGGTATCGCAACCCAAATGGTCGTTGAACGTCGTCTCAATGCAAAAGGCAAAACACGTCATGATCTGGGACGTGATGCATTCGTAAAAGAAATCTGGGACTGGAAACAGGAATCAGGCGGAAATATTACCCGCCAGCTGCGCCGGCTGGGCGCCTCCATCGACTGGTCACGCGAACGCTTCACCATGGACCCGGCACTATCCCACTCAGTACGCGAAGTCTTTATTAAACTCTATGAAGAAGGCCTGATATACCGCGGTAAACGGCTGGTTAACTGGGACCCTGTGCTTCTAACTGCTATCTCAGACCTGGAAGTGACGAATGAAGAAGAAGACGGAAAAATGTGGCACATCCGTTATCCTCTTGCTGATAACAGCAGCCATCTGATTGTCGCTACCACTCGCCCGGAAACACTGCTTGGCGACGTCGCTGTCGCGGTGCATCCAGATGATGAACGCTATCGTCATCTCATTGGCAAACAAGTCAAACTACCGCTCACGGATAGAACCATTCCTGTCATCGCAGATAATTATGTCGATCCATTATTCGGTACAGGCTGTGTCAAAATCACACCAGCACATGATTTTAATGACTATGACGTCGGCCAGCGGCACCAGTTAGATCCTATTAACATTTTGACACCCACTGCACACCTTAATGAAAACGTGCCTGCTGCTTATCAAGGCATGGAACGCTTCAAAGCCCGCGACAAAATAGTGGCTGATCTTGAAGCGCAAGGTTTACTTGAAAAAGTTGAAAAACATAAATTAAAAGTACCGCGCGGTGACCGCTCACATACAGTCATCGAACCTTACTTAACCTATCAATGGTATGTAAAATCCAAAGTACTGGCTGAACCTGCTATTCGTGCTGTTGAAAATGGCGATGTCCGATTTGTACCTGATACGTGGAATAAAACCTATTTTCAATGGATGCATAATATTGAAGACTGGTGTATCAGCAGACAACTCTGGTGGGGACACCGCATCCCTGTCTGGTACGACAATGACGGCAATACCTATGTCGGCCACGATGAAGCAGATGTGCGCAAACGCAGCCAGCTCGACGGCGATGTTGCGCTTAAACAGGATGACGATGTGCTCGACACGTGGTTTTCCTCTGCGCTGTGGCCATTTTCAACCCTTGGCTGGCCAGAAAAAACCGACGACTTATCTGTCTTCTTCCCAACCAGCACCTTAGTCACCGGCTTCGACATCATTTTTTTCTGGGTAGCCCGAATGATTATGATGAGCCTGAAATTCACCGGCAAAGTACCATTTCGTGATGTTTATATTACTGGCCTGATACGCGATGCTGAAGGCCATAAAATGTCTAAGTCAAAAGGTAATGTACTGGATCCTATTGATTTAATCGACGGCATCAGCCTGGATGCACTCGTTGAAAAGCGCACATACGGTCTCATGCAGCCTAAAATGGCGGAGAAAATCGAGAAAGCAACACGCAAGGAATTCCCGGAAGGCATACCCAGCTTTGGTACAGATGCACTCCGCTTCACATTCTGCTCAATGGCAGCCTATACACGCGAAATCCGGTTTGATATCAACCGGCTGGGCGGCTATCGTAATTTCTGTAACAAACTATGGAATGCATCGCGATATGTGATGATGAATACGGAAGGCCACGATGTGCATACAAGCGACAACATGATATTATCGCTTGCTGACAAATGGATTCTGTCTCGATTACAACAAACTATCGAAACTGCGCACCAAAATATCAAAGAATTTCGCTTTGATCTATTTGCGCAGACACTTTATGACTTTACCTGGAATGAATTCTGCGACTGGTATCTGGAACTTTCAAAACCAACATTATTATCGACAACCAGCACACCTGAGATGTTGCGTGGTACACGACATACCTTAATCCGGGTGCTGGAAACATTGCTGCGATTATTCCACCCCATCATGCCATACATCACCGAAGAAATCTGGCAGCGCCTGGCGCCGCTTGCAGGCAAAACCAGCAAAAGCATTATGCTGGAAGCTTATCCACAAGCAGATGCAACACTGATTAACACTGATGCAGACACGGCGATTGAGTGGCTTAAAAATGTCATTATCGCTATTCGAACCATCCGTAGTGAAATGAATATTTCACCAGCCAAATCACTACCCGCCCTGTTTCGGCAAGGCTCATCCAGTGACAAACAAAACGATGAAAAACACCGCCATCTATTGATGACGCTGGCAAAACTTGAATCTGTACAGTGGATAAATACAGATACAAATCCACCGCCCTCTGCCAGTGCATTTGTCGGTAAACTGGAAATTTATATTCCAATGGCCGGGTTTATTAACAAAGAAGAAGAAGCGGCACGGCTTGGCAAAGAGATACTCAAGCTAAAGAAAGACTTGAATACCATTGAAACAAAATTAAAAAATCCACAATTTATAGACCGTGCACCCGCGGATGTCGTTACAAAAGAACAAGCGCGACAAAGCGAGCTAAATTCTTTATTATCTAAGTACGAGACACAGTTGCAAGAGCTGGAATCTATATAAGGATTGGATCCCCGCCGTAGTTTACCCCGGCATGTTTTAGGCAGGGGCAGGGATGACAGAGAAGAATACAGGAGATACACCAATGGCAGCCATCAGGAAGCTGATTACACCATACCCATTCAATGTGAAACGTGATTCCATCGCTGGATTCGTTGTATTTCTCGTTGCCATTCCACTCTGCCTCGGTATTGCACTTGCCTGTGGCGCACCCTTATTCTCTGGCATCATTTCTGGCATCATCGGCGGCATTGTTGTTGGTATCATCAGCGAATCAGAAGTCAGCGTTAGCGGCCCAGCCGCTGGTATGGTCGCCGTTGTCATTGCCGCCATCAACAAACTAGGCGGCTTCGATGCATTCCTGCTCGCGCTCATGTTTGCTGGTGTCATACAAATTATCGTTGGCAGCTGGCGCGCCGGCTTTATTGCCGATTATGTACCATCAAACGTCATTCAGGGTTTATTATGCGCCATCGGTGTCATGATTATCATCAAGCAATTACCCTTTGCATTTACCTACGCCAGTCATAATGACGAGCTGCTTGATCTGCTCAAAAATGCGGCTGATAACTTTGACATGAAAGCGTTAATGCACATACGCTACCACATCAATGCAGGCGCCGTGATCATCAGTGTTGTTTCAATCGCTTTATTAATCTATTTTGATGTAACAAAAAATGAAACGGCCAAACGACTGCCAAGCCCTATCATTGTTGTTGTGACTGGAACACTGCTCAATGAGGTTTTTGCTTATGTCGCTCCCCAGTTTGCCCAATACAGCACAGAACTGGTCAACATTCCAGTCAGCCACAGCCTGAGCTCCTTTCTTAGCAACTTCCAGACACCTAACTGGGCGAGCATCAGCAATCCAAACATTTATTTATATGCCTTTATTCTGGCAGCAGTTGCCTCGCTGGAAGCCCTGTTAAATCTGGAGGCTATCGAAAAACTGGATAACATCAAGCGTTATTGTTCACGCAACAGAGAACTGGTCGCTCAGGGTGTTGGAAATACCATCTCGGGACTCATCGGTGGACTACCCATTACCTCTGTAATTGTCAGAAGCTCTGTCAATATACAAGCCGGCGGTCAATCAAAGTTATCGACCATCATTCATGGTTTGCTATTATTATTTGTCGCTCTCCTCATACCCCACTGGATCAATGCGATTCCGCTGGCTGCGCTGGCCACCATCCTGATCCATGTTGGTTACAAGCTGACAAAACCCGCCATTTATAAACACATGTACTTGCAAGGCACCTCAAGATTCATTCCATTTTTGATTACCGTGATTGCTATTATTTCTACCGATTTACTCACCGGCACGATTACTGGTTTATTATTTGGATTTTTCTTTATTCTTAAAGACAGCAGTCAGATCAAGCTGGATATTGTTAATGAGATGCATCCATCCGGCGAAGTGAAGCGTCTGATTCTTCCGCAGCACATGTCATTCCTTCGTAAAGCATCACTGGTTGCAGACCTTGATGCTGTTGCTGATCATACACGGCTGATTATCGATGCCCGATACACCCAGTATATTGACCGTGATATTCTTGAAGTACTGGATGTTTTCAGAAAAACACAGGCGCCAGACAAACAAATTGCCCTGAATATGATTGGATTTAAAGATCAATATGAATTACACGATCATATTGAATTCATTAATGTCACCACCTATGACACACAGTCATCGCTAAAGCCTAAAGAAGTGCTAAGTATCCTGAAAGAAGGCAACAAGCGATTTATGCACGACAAACCCATACATCGCAGTCTTCCTGATGATATTAAAGCCGTCTCGACCAGACAGCACCCCATCGCTATCGTTCTCGGCTGCATTGATTCACGCGTGCCAGTTGAAACCATTTTTGATATGGGCGTTGGAGATGTATTTGTTGCACGTATAGCAGGCAATGTTATCAATGATGACCTCATCGCAAGCATGGAGTTTGCTTGCGGCATTTCCGGTGCCAAGTTAATCATTGTGCTTGGCCACACCTATTGCGGCGCCATCAAGGCAGCATGCGACAATGGTACAGGCGGGCATCTAGGCCATCTGCTAAGCAAGATTAAACCCGCTATTGAAGCTGAGACAATCACAAAACACGATCGTACCGGAGAAAATATTCCGTTCACCACAAATGTGACCAAATTGAATGTCAACAATACCCTGCGGCATATTCATGGTAACAGTACCATCCTCAACCGCATGATTAATGAGGGCAGTATTGGATTAATTGGCGCATTATATGACATTAAATCCGGGGTCGTTGAGTTTCATGAAGATTTTTATCAGTCATAAGTGTCAGACTTTTTTGAGCCGCTTCCAGCGCCGGAACAAATACATTGATGTTGCTATTGGCATCTATCCAGCCCAATTCCATCAAGACTAATCTGGTTCGCTCACCGCCGTCATTAATTGCATGATTTAATATGACAGCCATCTCATGCGCAAAATCTCGCTCATCTTGAACATAAATATCTTTTAACTCAGTCAGTAAACGCGATGTTCTCCAGCTTCCACCCATTGAACCTTTATCCTTTTCCAGCTTTTCTTGATACTTAATCATGAAATTTTCACACATGGACTGCGCACTTGCATTAACAACTAACGAATCTGGCACTTCAAAATCAAATTTTATGCCGAACTGTTCATAAAAATACTCTGCAATTAACCTGTGCATATTTGCCGTTGGGTGAACACCGTCCCAAAACAATTCACCATTTGCGGGTGAAAGGCCATCAACATTTTTAAAACCCTCTGACGTAGTAAATGGCTGTTTCAATTTATCTGGATTAAAACCAAATTGTTCAGGATGTTCATAAACATTGGTAAGAATTCCATTAATATCAAAATACTCAACTGACAAGCCAGGGCTTGATTGACGTTTATTAATTTCTTCTTGCAGTCTTGTATTAAAATACATACAACAATCATGCATATTTTTTTGCTCGCCAGTTGATTGTTGCTGGAACTTAGGCGTCAGTGAAACATCAGGAAGCCCGATTAATACAAAGTTTGAATAGCCATTTTTTATCAATTCATCAAGATTTTCCATGCGCGCACTGATCGCATTCTCTGCTATTTCGATAGTTGGCTTATCGTTTACAGTGAAAAAATCATTAGCGCCAGATAATTCCACCACTAATGTTTCTGCTTTTTCATTTTGGGATGTGTTATTTTGCGCATCATCCGCTAACATTGCCTTGCGTTTTTGCGCTAGTGTTGAAACAAGCTCACGCTGAAAAAAGGACACACTAAACCAGGAGCCACTATAATCATAGGCTGACAAACCACCTTCAGCATAACTCCGAAAAAAGCTTTCATCATTTTTATACTTAACCACCAGATCATCATCCAATGAATATGCCTGACGTGAAATATCAACAAATTCACCATCAATAATATCATCAGCGAGATCTGCGTCATCTCTTGCTACGTCTGGCTGTAATGAGAAGCTATCTGCCACACTACGTTTAGCCTTGTAATCCTTCGCAATGAACATACTCGCCAACATCGCACCAAAATCATCATCCCACGTATAACCATTGGTAAATCGTCCCTTTGGTGACGTTTTGTCCATGCCAAGCAGGTAGCTGACCGAAATAGTACCCCATATTTTGCGCTTAGCCATTGTACCACGGTCAGTAAGACTATCACCCATGGTAACAATATGTTTAATAACGTGTTTTCTTGGATTCATGCCTAATAACTCCGCAATTATATGTATAAATTTGCGTCATTATATGGCATATATGTTCAGAAGTAAATCAACCTGAAAAGGGAGACGACCTAAAACATCCTCTTAAAATTCGCTTTCAGCAAAGGCAGCTGCTTTAACCGCGGAATCAAGCTGTTTTAGAACTGTCAGCAAATCACGCATCTTGCCTAACGGCCACATATTGGGGCCATCAGATGGTGCTTTGTCTGGATTAGGATGGGTTTCCATAAAAATACCAGCAATACCTGCCGCAATCGCCGCGCGTGCAAGCACAGGTACAAACTGCCGCTGACCGCTGGATTTATCGCCGCCGCCGCCCGGCAGCTGCACAGAATGTGTTGCGTCAAACACAACAGGACAACCCGTGTCGCGCATCACTGCTAATGAACGCATATCTGACACCAGATTGTTATAGCCGAATGAAACGCCGCGCTCACAAACCATGATTTGCTGATTGCCTGTTTCACGCGCTTTATCAACCACATTTTTCATTTCCCATGGCGATAAAAATTGACCCTTTTTAATATTAACCGGGATACCTTGTGATGCAACCGCATGTATATAATTCGTTTGTCTGCATAAAAACGCGGGGGTTTGCATCACATCAACAACAGCAGCGACTTCTGCAAACGGCGTATCTTCATGCACATCAGTCAATACCGGCACACCAACTTTCTTTTTCACTGATTCTAAAATTCGCAGCCCTTCCTCAACACCAGGTCCGCGATAACTTTTTCCTGATGTACGGTTTGCTTTATCAAAAGAAGATTTATAGATAAATGGTATTTGCAACGCTTGCGTGATTTCTTTCAACTGACTGGCAGTATCAATCGCAAATTGCTCGCTCTCTATCACACACGGCCCGGCAATCAGAAAAAACGGTTGATCGAGCCCAACATTGAAATTGCATAATTTCATTATTTTATGTTCCCTGTTTTATGTTCCCTGGGATGACAGTAATTTATATTTGTTACATCCTTTTTTTGCCGCCAAAATAAAATCAATAAACAGCGGATGCCCATCGCGCGGATTTGACGTAAATTCAGGATGGAACTGACATGCAACAAACCATGGATGGCCCGGCAGTTCAACCAACTCAACCAGATCACCCTGAGCTGAACGTCCCGAAATTTTCAAGCCAGCCTTTTCGATTGCAGGTAATAAATGATTGTTTACTTCATAGCGATGACGATGCCGTTCAATAATTTCGTCTTTACCATATATTTTACGTACCAGCGAATCAGGCGACAATTTACATACCTGACCACCTAAGCGCATCGTACCGCCTATGTCAGATGCTGCATCACGCTGCTCACGCTCACCTGTCTGGTTAATCCACTCTGTCACCAGCGCAACAACAGGGTAGTCTGTATTGATATCGAATTCGGTACTATTTGCTGTTGGCATGTTGGCAACATGACGGGCATATTCAATGATTGCTATCTGCATACCCAGACAAATACCAAAATAGGGGATATTCTTTTCACGTGCATATTGCGCAGCCAGTATTTTACCTTCAACACCACGCTTGCCGAATCCACCGGGCACAAGAATAGCATCCATGTTTGCCAGCATTTTTTCCGCGCCTTTGCGTTCAAGCTCTTCAGAATCAATATATTCAATATGAACACAAGTACGGGTTTGTATACCTGCGTGTTTTAACGCTTCTGACAACGATTTATAAGACTCGGTTAAGTCAACATACTTTCCTACCATACCAATGGTGATTTCAATATCAGGATGACGGAATGCATCAACCACACGTTCCCATTCATGAAAATCAGCGGGCTCTGTTGTCAGACCTAACTGTTGAACCACAATTTTATCCAATCCCTGTTCATGTAATGACATCGGCAATTCATAAATAAAATCCACATCCAGCAATGGGATAACCGCCTCTTTTTCAACGTTGGTGAATAACGCTATTTTTGATCTGGCATTATCAGAAATCGGCCGGTCACTACGGCATAATAAAATATCTGGCTGAATACCAATTGAACGTAATTCTTTAACCGAGTGCTGCGTCGGTTTAGTTTTCACCTCACCCGCTGTTGGAATGTAAGGTAATAGCGTCAGATGAATAAACAAGGCTTGTTGACGCCCAAGCTCCATACGCATCTGCCTGATCGCTTCCAGAAATGGCAGCGATTCAATGTCACCCACTGTCCCGCCAATCTCAATCAAGGCAACATCAACATCACCAGCACCCTTCACAATGCAATGCTTAATTTCATCGGTAATGTGTGGAATAACCTGCACTGTTCCACCCAGATAATCACCTCTGCGCTCCTTGCGGATGACATTGGCATAAACCCGACCCGTGGTAAAATTATTTGCCTTGGTCATTTTGACACGTACAAAGCGTTCATAATGGCCAAGATCCAGATCAGTCTCCGCACCATCTTCAGTAACGAACACCTCGCCATGCTGAAACGGGTTCATCGTGCCTGGATCAACGTTAATATAAGGGTCCAGCTTCATGAGATTCACACTTAACCCTCTAGCCTCAAGAATGGCACCAAGAGACGCCGAAGCGACCCCTTTGCCCAACGAGGAAACCACACCACCTGTGATGAAGATATATTTAGTCATATGTATTTGATTTTTATCGAAAAGTCATATTGGAATGTTATCCTATTCTAGCAAAGACGGGGCTGACCCGCAATCATGCGTCACTATAAACCCTGCT
>CAZOVT010000029.1:0-6619 GCA_964583565.1 uncultured Coxiellaceae bacterium | reverse complement strand
CTTTTAGTCTGTAACCTTGTATGGAATTCAAGCCCCTCTCAACAGGAGAACACAGAATGGCAAAACAAAAGAAAAGCTCAGTCATGCAGATTTTTGTCGCGGGCATTATCCTTATCGCGATTGCTGCTGGCGTCTTCGCTCAACTCTTACCACGTGACCAACTTATCCTGTTAATCAATTTCCGGGATTTCTTTGAATTTACCCTTCCCATTCTGGCATTTGGCGCCATCATTAAGTATCTAAGCGCTGGCAGAGGTAACTGTAGCTGCGGTTGCGGCCCTGAATGCAAGTGTTGCAGTACTAAAAAATAAAAGTTGATTCTCCGTTCATGCCAGAGAGACTGCGAAGCAGTCGTCTCGAAGCATGAACGTTCAACTCTTCAAGGCACAACGACTCCAACCAGCTTACCGTTAACATAAATCAACGGCACACGATCACGCAGCCATGGCGCAATGCTCCACTCCTGAAACAAATTTTTAATGAATTGCCGGCCACGGCCTGCCAGCTCAATCATCTCGCCGCCCTGCCGAAAACGCACCTCCACCACCTGGTCATTTGCCAGTACAGTATTGCTTATGATCTGCCCGGCATGAACATCGCCTATACCAGACACTGATAATGTATGAGATAAATCCCAATGAACATACTGGCTGCTATCATGTTCCGGCAGCCTGGCCATCACATGCAAATGATCACGATATCGACGAAGTTCGGTATCACCCCAACAGACCAGCGGAAAACGATCACGGTCAGCCGTTAATACGTCATGCACAATAGCATGCATTTTTTTTGAATCAGGCAGCGGATAGCCCGCCGCTTCTATCCATGTTCGCAATACCAGCTTTTGCCTGGATTCATCCAGCGTCAACAATCCAGATACTGATAAGGTACCCGGCGCAGCACCCTGCACTTGTTCACACAATATAGAACCATAATCATTTAACAATGATTGTGCCTCAGCACAATATGCCGCGCTGCGTGACAATGCAGTATCTACTGCCGGCCAACGCTGTCTTAATAATGGCATAATATGATGACGCAAATAATTACGTGAAAATTTTTCATTCTGATTGGATTCATCCTCTATCCAGTTTAACTGCCGGGAAACTGCATATTGCTTAATTTCATCACGTGTATATCCCAGCAATGGTCTTGCATGAACGCCCTGTCCGAAAAGCTTTATCGCCGGCATGGCTGATAAGCCTTTCACACCTGAACCACGCAATAGCTGCAGTAATAATGTTTCAGCCTGATCGCCCTGGTGATGTCCTGTCAGCAACACATCATTTTTTTGCATACGTAAAGCAAACGCCGCATAACGCTGCTCTCGTGCTATTTCTTCCAGACTTTCACCGCTTGCTGAATGAATATGAATATTGATTTGCTCATAGGGTAACTGATAATTTTCACAGATAGCTGAGCAATGCCGGGCCCAGTCAGATGCATTAGGACTCAAACCATGATTAACATGAAGAACACGAAACGACAGCGATTGTTCACGACTTAGCTGGTGACAAAGTGAAAGTAACACATGCGAATCCAGGCCGCCGCTGTAAGCAACCCAATATGTTTTGTCTTCACCCAGCTGATCGATGATATGACGTAAACCAGTAAGCAAATACATTAATTCAAACCGTAAGACATCAACCGCTGGTAACGCGTATCTATTAGTTTTGCAAGCGGGATTGATTGCAGATCAACTAGCTGTGACGATATGGTCATTTTAACGGAATGTGCCATTGCATCATAATTTCGATGTGCGCCGCCCAGTGGTTCTTGAATAACGCTGTCTATCAGACCCAGCTGTAAAATACGCTCAGCTGTTAAATTCATTGCCTCAGCCGCTAATGGCGCCTTTTCGGCACTTTTCCACAGAATGGAAGCACAACCTTCTGGTGAGATCACCGAATAGATACCATACTGCAGCATATTAACGCGGTCACCCACCCCAATTGCCAGCGCACCGCCGGAGCCACCCTCACCAATAACGGTACAGATAATAGGGGTCTTAAGGCGGGACATCACAAATAAATTACGGGCAATTGCTTCGCTCTGATTTCGTTCTTCAGCTCCAATGCCAGGATAGGCGCCGGGGGTATCTATAAAAGTAATAATAGGCAATTTAAACCGTTCAGCCATTTGCATCAAACGCAGCGCTTTACGGTAATCCTCAGGGTTTGGCATACCAAAGTTTCGCTGCACTTTTTCCTGTGTCTTACGTCCCTTTTCATGCCCGATCACCACGACTGGATGGCCGTCAAGCCGGGCGGTACCCGCGATCAGGGCCGGCCCTGCGGACATTGTGCGATCACCATGGTGCTCATCAAAATCAGTAAATATACGGCTGATATAATCTATCGTGTGCGGACGCTGGGAATGACGGGCAAGCTGCGTCACCTGCCACGGGGTCAGCTTCGAAAAGGTCTCTTTAATCAAATGGTTACATTTTTTCTCTAAACGAGATACCTCTTCACTTAAATTGATATCCGCATCTGTACCCACCATGCGGAGCTCTTGAATTTTGGCTTCAAGCTCAGCAATGGGCTGCTCGAAGTCGAGGAAATTCAGATTCATGAATAGCACCTATCAATTTGAGAAAATGAGATAGGATACCTAAGAACCGCTTCAACTTCAATTTCTGGCAGCGCCGGGTAAAACAAATGCCCTTGAAATTCATCACATCCATGCGTCATCAAAAACTCAAATTGCTCTGCTTTTTCAACCCCTTCAGCAATGACTTTCATATTAAGATGATGTGCCAGCGTAATAATAGATCTGACAATAGCCGCATCATCATGATGAAGAGAAAAGTCTGTCATAAACTGCCGGTCAATCTTGATAATATCAAATGGAAACCGCTTCAAATAACTCATACTTGCATAACCCGTACCAAAATCATCAAGCGAGATGGTGATATCCAGGCCTTTTAGCGCTCTAACCATTTTAATACTGTATTCAACATCACCCATAATCAGGTTTTCTGTCAGCTCTAATACCAGATATTTTCCTTCTAATCCTGTCTCATTTAAAATTCTGGCAACCATTTCAATGAAATCGCTTTGCAAAAATTGTCGGGATGATAAATTGACGCTGACATACAAATGGTGCAAACCCATTTTTTGCCAGACAGCCACTTGCTTACATGCGTTTCTCAACACCCACTCACCTATGGCGGAAATCATGCCGCGCTCAACAGCGACTGGAATAAACTCTGTCGGCGAAACGGCACCCAATGTCGGATTAGACCATCTGGATAGCGCCTCAAAACCGCTGATACGATTCCTTTTTGCATCGATAAATGGCTGATAGTGAATTTTCAATTCGTCCCGCTCCAATGCACCACGCAAACCATTTTCAATAGTCATTTTACGCTGAACTATTTTCTGCATATTCTCTGTGTAAAATTCAAATGTATTCCTGCCTCGCTCTTTTGCTCTATACATTGCCATATCAGCATTTTTAAGAAGTGTCTGCGCATCAGATGCATCATCAGGATACACGCTTATTCCAATACTCATCGTCACATAAATATTACGATCCGCAATGTGAAATATTTTTTCGATCGATTGGCAAATATCTTTTGCCACCAGTGTGACGCGGCTCAAATCAGACGTATCCTCGAGAATAATGGTAAACTCATCTCCACCCAGACGGGCAACCATGTCGTTTTTCTGTATACAGTGTTTAATACGCTCTACTACCATTATCAGCAGCTGGTCACCAACGTCATGGCCCAATGTATCATTAACATTTTTAAAATGATCCAGATCAAGGAACATAAGCAGCAACTTCTGTCTGCCGCTCCGCACGCAATCCGTCATATGCGATAATCGTGTATTAAACAGATTACGATTCGGCAGGTTCGTTAATGGATCGTGAGTAGATAGATAATTCATTCTGGGTGTCATATCACTAATCAGGGAAAATATACCTTTCAGCTCACCATTCACCAAATCTGGTATTAAGTTAACGCTGACATAACGCTCTTCTCCTGCCTGCACAAACATCGTTGATTCATATAAAACTGATTTTCCCTGCTTTAGTTCGCCCAAATGGCTATTATGTTCTTTAAATGATTCCACACCTAAAATATCGCTTGCTAATTTTCCAGAAATATCAGCGAGCGGCTTCCCAAACCATTTTTCATAAAAAATATTATTAAATTTAAACCGGTTGTCCGAACCTATATAGGCAATCAGGACAGGCAAGGCGTTTGTGACAATACGATATTGTTCTTCGCTAATACGCAGTAAATTTTCAACTGTAGATTTTCTAACAATTTCTTCACGCAAACCCTCATTAACCATTTCAATTTGTTTATAGGCATTTGACAATTTGGTTATTAAATCATTTTTTTCAATTTTCAACCTGATACGCATACAGCGCCTTCTATATATCTGCTGTATGGTAAGCAAGGATGCACCCATAAACAAAAACGTCAATGCGCCTACGAACTGATGCGTTTTGTCCTCTAACAGCAGCATTTCTATTCCAAAACCAGTCAGCGATATCAGCAAAAACATAACCGCCGTAAGTCTGCAGCTAGCAAAACGTGGCAGCATCACCATAGCGCCAACAGTGATAATAAAACCAACCAGCAGCTGATACACTATATGATCTGAAAGCAGAAACGTTCCAGCCGCCATCCAGTTAAGACTGCTCCAGAACGTAATAGCCATAAAAAGGGAATGCCAGTACACCGTATATTGATGAGCTGGTTGCGCAGCATTATACGCTTTGCCAGAAACGAACCGTAGAAAAGCCACCATCGCGACAGAAACAATCCATAATATTGGCATGCTGCCCGGCTCAAACAGGTACATGGGGTACAAAATACAACCGGTAACGATCAATCCAGCCATAGCCAGCGTATTAGACTCTCTGTACAACAGCTTGATGCGGCTCGCATATATCCTGCTGTTAACAGCGCCTTCATTAGAGATTTGGTAGATGTCCATGCCCAATGACTATCTCCTTCAAATACGCTCCCCTTTCTACCATTGTACTCCAAATTACCAATCTTTATCAGACCCGTAAAATCATGGAAAAAAACAGCCCGCACTGCTATCGTATGTGTTTGTAGCCGCAGTTGGATGCTTGGCAAAATGGAACCAAAATTTGTTCATTTACGTATACATACTGAATATTCTTTAAGTAATGGTTTGCTTACCATTCCAGCCTTGATGGAATCAGCCGCCAAGGACGCCATGCCTGCTGTTGCCATTTCCGACTTGAGCAATCTTTATGCAACCGTGAAATTCTATCAGAGCGCCTTTGGCTCGGGCATCAAACCTGTTATCGGTGTAGATATCTGGGTAACAGGTACCAAGTCCGCACCCGCACGCCTGACGCTGCTGTGCCAGAATAATCAGGGCTACAAACACTTGTTAAAACTGGTTTCCCGCAGCTACCTTGAAGGCCAGCAGGATGGAAAACCCGTTGTTGACAGATCCTGGCTGGAATTACATTCTGAGGGCCTGATCGCGCTGTCAGGCGCTATGGCAGGCGATATCGGGGAAGCCCTGCTTGCTAATGATCCTCACACAGCCCAGTCAAACCTGACCTACTGGACCCATCTATTCCCGGATCGCTTTTATATTGAAATTAATCGCACAGGAAAGCCTCGCGAAGCAAGTTATGTCGCCGCGGCTGTCAAGCTGGCTGAATCAACCAATACGCCCGTTGTCGCCACTAATGATGTACATTTTCAGCATAAAGATGATTTTGAAGCGCATGAAGCCCGCGTATGTATTCAGGAAGGCGTGACGCTGGATGACCCTAACCGTCAGCGCTCATTCACTGATCAACAGTACTTCCGGACACAGGAAGAAATGGCGGATTTATTTGCTGACATTCCTGAAGCTTTGGCAAATACAATCGAAATTGCAAAGCGCTGTAATGTCACCATTACATTAGGCCACAACAAATTACCCTATTTCACTGTTCCTGCTGGTTATACAACAGAAACCTATTTGTCTGAAGTAGCAAGACAAGGCCTTGAAGAGCGGCTGCGAGCCATTTTAAATTCAGACGCACCAAACTATCAGGAAGAACGCAAACCCTACGATATGCGGCTGGAACGCGAATTAAATGTTATTAACTCCATGGGATTTGCAGGTTACTTTCTCATTGTTGCTGACTTCACCCGCTGGTCAAAAGAAAATGGCATACTGGTTGGCCCCGGACGCGGTTCAGGGCCCGGCTCACTCGTTGCGTATACATTAAAAATTACCGATCTGGATCCACTGGCCTTCGATCTGCTATTTGAGCGCTTCCTCAATCCCGAGCGCGTCTCTATGCCAGACTTTGATATCGATTTCTGTATGGAAGGTCGAGACCGGGTCATCGAATATGTCATGAATACACATGGTCATGATAGCGTTTCCCAAATTATCACCTATGGCACCATGGCAGCAAAAGCAGTCGTCCGGGATGTCGGTCGTATATTAAATCTTGGCTATGGTTTTGTTGATAAAATTGCAAAGCTGATTCCATTTGAACTCGGCATGACGCTGGAAAAAGCCATGGCGCAAGAACCACAGCTACGCGAACGCTATGCCCAGGAAGAAGAAGTCCATACACTCATTGATCTTGCGCTCAAGCTGGAAGGTATTACCCG
>CAZOVT010000028.1:0-24296 GCA_964583565.1 uncultured Coxiellaceae bacterium | reverse complement strand
AAAGCTTCCTGAAATTGAGCTCCCCAAAAAATTCGATTTCAGGAAGCTTTTTAAATAGGCGTGAGCGGGCAGCGGCTAGGTAGAAGGTATCTATTAGTGCTTTTTCTGGTGTTGCCATCTTTATTTGCCCCGTCATCTCAAAACCAAAAAAGAAGTCAGCCTGGATATGATGAATTGAAATGGTTGCAAAGGGTGTAGTGTATTTTTTTGTGCGCGCGAGTGAAGCTGCATAAATGATGTGTGGAATTTGTGAAATCATAAAGAATTCGATTTTTTTAGCAACATCGACATTGATGATAAAGGAGAACATCAAACTGCTATTGCTTCTCCGGGAGCATTCACCTTAAGCAGTGACGGCGAGATGCTGCTGGGCGAAACAACTTGCAGCGATGTTAGGCCAAGTTACCCACAGGGTGCGCTGAAAAATGGGATCGTTTTTAAAATTGCTCTAAATACATCTAAACCAACGCTTACCAAGCTTCAAGAGATTGCCAACTGTGCACTTGATAATAAATATATTGTATCTGGATCAATGATGTTAAACCCTGAGAAAAATACATTATTCTGGTATAACTATGCCATCGTAGATCGCTGGGAAAATCCATATACAAATCTATCTCTCAATTTACTTGATGCACCGTTTTAAAATGAAAGGGTCAGGCCTGACCCTGTTACTAGTTTGTATTTGTCTATTGACAAGAGGGGTGGGTAGGGAAACAATACCAATCGATAGACTGATTACAATCAAGAAAATATCAATGAAGTTTTTAAAACACGCTGCTTGTCCAGAATAGCATCAAGATATCGTCATGAGAGTGCCATCGGGAGTATTATTGCATGAGACTTTTTAATTTTCACAGAAAATTATATGAACAAATGCCCCTTTTAGAGGAAGGCTGGAACCTGGAAGATCAAAAAGGCGAAGATGTAAAATTAGATAGACAAATGGCTATTGCAAAGGAGAGTAAAGACCCGAAAGATTCGCTTCGTGTTACAAAAATACTGATAAAAAATAAAGGTGATCTGAACGAGATTTATGCATTTGCCTGGATACTTCGCGCGTTTTTATTGGAGGCACAGTCAGGGGAGATCTCTAGTCTCAAGCCGTCTAAAGAGCACATGGTGGAGCGCATTTTCTTAAAGAGAGAATACTTGCTAACATCAGAATCTGCGCATGGCCTCTCGTCTCCAAAAAGTAATTCACTCGCGCGTTGTTTTTTCCTGGGTGCGACTTTATCGGGTGTACCGTTTGATAGTGAGCGGTTACGAAAATCAGCCTGGTTGAGAGAGGGTTGGACTTATATAGAATCCAAAGTAGATTTTGTCAAACTGAATAATAGCGTCATCCTGGGTAACATTGATGAAGATGCCGTGAGTTGCTTGAAAGAAAAAGCGATGCATACGCCAAGTGTGTATCACGCATTTTTTTCTTATTGCTTTCAGCATGATATTTTGAATGCTGATATGAAATCTATATTAACTCCAGTTATTTCATTTGACAGGGCCCATATATGACCCTGTTATCTACACAGGGCATGATAAATCAACAGGTTAGTATACCATGCCTATGGTTCCTATCTTTATTTACGTAGTATATGCATCACAAGTGATATGACAAAAAGTATCAGAAAGATAAAGAAGAGAATTTTTGCAATACCAGCTGCTTGTGCAGCGATGCTGGTAAAACCTAGGACACCTGCAATAATGGCAACGATTAAAAAAATCAAGATCCAGCGCAACATGTTTAACTCCTTTTAAAAATGTAAACAGACTATTAGCATATTTTCTGAGTATACCAGTATACATAGTCTAATTTAAAAGTACTATGGCGCTAACGGAAGCAAGTGCACCTTTCTTAATAAGGCTCCGATGTATTGGTAATATGCAGCGTTCCTGTCAGGTCGGCGACCAGGAACCTGAAACTGTTAAAATCACTGCTCGGAACCGTGCCAAAAGTAATGGTAAATGGCGCCGTCACTTCTTCCGTTGTCCGGAATAAAGACCATCCACCGTTGAAAGCATACGTCCGTATATAGAATTGGGTGCCATCCAGGATATCAACTGTTTTTGTTTCTGGATTCGTGCTGCCTGTATCTTCCTGAAAACCAACAACATGATAAGTATCATGCTCATCTCTGAGGATAACAAGATATCCATTATCGTTATCTGGAGACATAGTAACCGGAATCATAAACGAAATTTCATTATGAATGACAGGTTCAGTATCAAGGCCAATCAATAATACGGGCTTGCCATTCAACAGAGGCCAGTTTGTACTGTGCGCTGCTTTATCGTAACTGATATTCCATGTGTTCCCACCGCCCGGTGTACGTTGAATGTCGGAATATTGAAGACCTGTATAACAAGGAACAGGCCCTAATGGGCTGCCATTATGGCCTACTACATTAGTGCAATCATCCTTGCCAACAGCAGCATACAAATCCTCAAAATCGTTAGAGACAGTTGCAATGTAATGTGTACCGTCAAATGCTAGATTGTCAGGTATCGCGATCAGGTTGTTGAGTTCATTTGTGTAAAATTGATGGTAATTTTCAACAAGGTTAATATAGTTTTGCGAAAAGAAAGAGCTCCCATCCAGTTGGGTGACTGTAGGATAATCATGCTGGTAAGCCGCTAGAATAGATGGAAAATAAATGGTTAATCCAAACGATGCGCTGCGATTTGGACTGTTTTTATAATACTTTACTGCTTGTTGTGTCGCGGTGCTTAATGAGCTGGCGGCATTTTGCAATGCTTGATCACCAGGAAAAGCAACAGCTATGCCATTTGCGAGCCCAAGTAAATCAGCCAGGTCAGTATCCTGATTATCCCAAACGGATGTTGCATAATCAGGTGTTCTTGCACGACCGCGTGCTACCTGTTTCCAGTTAGCGACACTGCTATTGACATAAGGAGATAGTGTTGATGTGAACTGGTTGATAGCCGATAAAAGATTAGGCACTTCAAGCGAGTCGACAATAGACAAAGTAGTAGAGTCATCGTTATTTTGTTCGGTATATCCATCGATGATAACGGTACCAACAGCAACGCCGTTTGCGGTAGGATGATTATTCACGTAGTTTAAAAATGTATTGTATTGCCAGCCTTCGCCGGGTTCCAGATCTTCAGAACCAATCACATAGTTAGTGTAGGGGTATAATCCTGAGATAGTTTCAATATTACCCATTAAACAGGCATCAAACCCAATGATTTCAAAATGTTTTCCGGTGGCCTGAGTGACAGATCGCATGGCAGCGGCAAGCTGGTTGATGGGTGTTCCTGCGTTGCCGTGTATTTCATCCGAACCAAAGCCGCCATTAGGGCCGCCTCCATGATCCCAGAAAATAGCAATGTATTTATCTGCCGGATATTGTTGGATGCCCCATTCAAAGAAATTTTCGATAGTGCTTGTTAATCCCATATTAAGAGAACCAAGGTCTTGCAAGACTTGCTCATCGTTATGAAGAATTAATTTTCGTTGTACCGTTTGCCATCCAGTTTTATTCGCACCGCCTGTTTCAATCACCACATTCATATTGCTGGTTGAACCTACTTGTTTCATTTGATTGATGTTATCGGTGGCTGCGGAAGAGTCTGATTCAAGATCAGATCCTACGATATAAACTAAAATAGTATACTTTGCCTGAGCGATGGTTAAGGAAATGGGACTGGTAAGCGGTGCGCGGCCATTATATTCAATACTTAAATGACGGTTTATTT
The DNA here is from genome assembly GCA_964583565.1 of uncultured Coxiellaceae bacterium. Taxonomy (GTDB): domain Bacteria; phylum Pseudomonadota; class Gammaproteobacteria; order DSM-16500; family DSM-16500; genus Aquicella. The sequence continues at coordinate 20,576 of CAZOVT010000028.1, read as the reverse complement.
TTCCAGTCTGTGGATGATCAATCGTGACCGTGATAGTGCAGGATGACTGGGCTGGCAAGACAGAACTGCATGAGCTGCTAGTCGATATCAGTGAATCAGGCTGGTTATCGCCATCGTTGAGTACACGGATATTGTTAATGGGGAGTGCCTGATTTTTTAAATAGTTATGTATTGTATAATTCAGTGTCTGGATCTGGCCGATGGCCATGTTATTAACAGTTGGTGTTGATGTAAATGAGAGTGGAAGTTCAGCCCAGGCAATCTGGCTGACAAACAATAAGAGATATAAAAGTCTACGCATGTTCTAATCCATTAAATTTTATATTTTCCAGTTAGCGCCAAATGACAGTGTCTGTGAGTGGAAAGGAAATCTCGCTGGTGTAATTATCGTTGGAGACCCATTTAATGTTCCCTGACTTGCAGTTCGGATAGACTGAGAGTGAGTGTAACGATATTCCAGGAAAAGAACTGTCTCATTGTCGACAGGATAGAGTATGCCCGCACCTGCTTCATAAGTGAATCCATTATTGGTGCGGTTATCCAGGTTCAACGCTCCACCTGGAACGTTGGCCACCGGTGTATCTGTGTATCCAATCGTAGTCCATGTATTTCCAACACCACCTAGCACATAAAGAGCGGTTTTCTCATTAATAGAGAAAAGTGTTAGCGCTGCATTCAGCATCAGGCGCGTGTTTTCCAGTGAAAGCTCATAATTATAGTTATTCATGGAAGGATCTTGGAACTGGTACACATCCCCCGTGATTTCCTGTTGTAAATAACGCAGGTTAATGGCTGTTTTTATTTCGGGAAACCATCGTACAGAGTTGAATTGAAGAGAGTGATCCAACGGAAACACATAACCTGCGCCTATGCTAAATTCAGGTATGACGGGATTGACTTGTTCATGTAAGGTATCTGTTTCTATAGTAGTGACGGGTAGTGTTGAATTTCCAACGCTGAGACTTGTCGCACCAATCTGGCCAGAAACTTCAAGTCGACCTGTATGAAGGAGAGCGTTTGCCGTTAATGGAACAAGCAATACTGTGTTGATGATGCACTTAATAAAATGTTTCATATGATTCATTTCTATTTTATTTTTGCAGTTTTTGTCAATTCCTTTTCCTGACTGCATGGTAGCGTATCTGAACTCTTTGCCACGGTAAATAACCGGGCTGGATTCGGCGAGTGAGTTATTGATAGAGGCTTGTTTTTTCTGGCGATAGTGGCGGGATCGCTATTATACGCCAACCAGCTTAATCGATGACAGGTACTGCCAGCGTGTTCTTTGTGAGGGATTACCTCAACGGCTGGTATGGCTGCAAAACACTGTTTTAGGTCATTACGTTTGGCGCAATACGTTTCATTATGCTGGTTAGCGTATTCATCAAAATGCACTGAAAGGGTGGTGTTTGCAGGTAAGCTTGTGAGTATCATGGATATTTCCGACTGGGTATAGAGCCAAAAATCTTCACCATCCAAATGTAATGAAGTTAGTTTTTTGGGCAATGCATTAAATAGTTTTTGCATCCCGACAACACATCGTTGCGTAGCAATATCATGTATCCCAAAGTTATTTTGACCCAGGTTATTTTGACCCAGGTTATTTTGACCCAGGTAAAGTGAACCCAGATTTTTTGGTAAGGCGGACAATACTTGAGCCAGCTCATCAGGGTTAAATTTATTAAGACGATTGCTAGTTAAATTAAGATGTGTCAATTTTTCGGGCAAGGCTGTCAGGGCATCTGCAAATTCTGTGTTACTTAAGGTGCGGCGGGACCCAGTATAGCTTAAATCCAGGTGTGTGATACATGGCGGTAGACTGGAGAAGACTGTTTTTAACGTTGTATCGTGTTGTAGTGCGCTCTGTAAGTCAAGGTATTCCAGATTTGTTGGTAGAGCTGAAAAAGCTTGTGCTAGTGCTGTGCCGGGTAGTCTAGACAGCCAGTTAGTAGATAATCTAAGTGCGGCCAGATGCCTGGGTAATGCGGCAAAGGCGTTTTGCAGTTTCTCGGGTGTCAGATTGCCAAGATCATTGCCGCATAAATCCAGCGTAGCCAGTTTGTTGGGCAATGAGCTAAAAACAATAGCCAAATCAGCCTGGGGGTTACTTAGTTCGCAATTACCCAGGTTAAGATGGTATAGATCGGATGGTAGCGCTGCGAAAGCTTGTGCCAGTTCCGCAGATGGTGCTCGACCAAAAGTCTGGCATGAAATATCAAGTTCACGTAGCTGTGGGATTTCTTTAAAAGCCTGTGCAAGCGCCAATCCAGTATATCCTGCAAGGTGAGTAGCAGCTAACCCAAGGCTGCTGACGGTTTTTGGGATACTGGCCAGTGCTGTTCTCAACCGTTCGCTAGATTCGCTAGATTTATCGTAATAAAAAGGAGTAACTTTCTTGCGAAAGTCAGTAAAGTTGAAATTGAGTGTGGTGACGTTTTTGGGAATGGTTGCAAGTGCCGATGCCAGATCTTTATCGCTTTTATCTTTAAATGGATTAGAGAAGGCTATGTTGAATAGCTCAAGTGTTGTAACACTGTCTGGAATGGCCGCAAAGATTGTTGAAAGACTGGCATCGCATTCAATGTCATTTAAGTGGAGATAAGTGGTGTTGGGCGGTACCTGGCTAAAAGTTTGTTTTATTTCTGCTTCAGATGTTTTTCTGTAGAGAGATAGGGTATAACGCATCGTATGTTCCTTATACTGATTTTGTAGTAGACTAGCCGCTTTATATCACAGGGTAAATTTATTGTCATCCCAAACGCATAGTTAACCTGCTAACTCTTCCAGCACCTGCACTGTATTGCAATATCTTCCTTCTAGTAATTTAATCCGTAAGCTTACCTACTGGACTTTGGCCATTTTTAACTGATCGAGCAGGCGGCCATTTAAGTATCCCTTAAGCTCAGATCAGTACAATAGCTCAAAATAAACACAAAACTGGCGTGTAAGCTGGTCACACAAATGAGAGGATATGTTATGCTTCGCATTAACCCTGATAAGGCCCTTGCCTTGCCTCCGGTGAAATATCAAATTGCCAGTAGCGACCAGCCCCTGCCAGCCAACTGGCTGCATTTATTGGGCGAAGAACTGATTAAACACCGTAACATACAAGCCGATGCCGCAAAAAGCGCCATCCATCAGCAGCTCAATGAAAAAGCGGGCAATGTGTCCACCTATACGCATAAAGCAGACTTGCAGAAAGTACTCACTAGCCTGTATTTAACGCTCATCGATCCCAAGACCTTACCTTCTCAACAAGCTAGCATTGCCATGAAGCTGGTGGAAGGGTTGCCTCAATGCACGCCCGGGTTTCACAATCGCTGCCTGATGTGCACCAATACCGCCCAGCCCGCTAATCTGGATGATTTATTAAGCCTCGTGCGCCACGACCTGGTGGCACGTACTGCTGCTGAAAATACAGACGAAGTGCATGCTTACAATCGATTTTTCAGCGTGGCCAACACGGCAGGTTTTGGAGTGCGAACAGTCAATAAGGATGATATTTATCATGGCGCCCTGTCAGATGAGGTGATATTGGGTAAATTAAAAGCGGCCTTTGACACCCGCTATACACCAATCGCTATTCTCAATGCGCTGTTAGACCAGTTAAGAGGGCTCATGAGTGATAGAGGTTACGTGGGCAGAGTAGAAGCGGGTTATAACGAAATCTATAACCAGTTTAGCACGGCATTCTTGCAGCCCTTCGTGGGTGAAATAAAACTTCTCGATTTATGGGAAACAGAAGAGGAAGAGGAAGAAGATAAAGATGGAAATTTCATCACCAAAGTGCTGGATCTTAACTGGCTAGTCGTCAAACGCGCCCTGCTGCGTGCCATCGAGCAACATGCCATGTTTGTTATGTCAGATGAAGAAAAGACAACATATCAATCTTTATTAAATAATGAGATACCGAAGACACTGACGACTCCACTCACGCATACCACGGCTGATCTTATTCAACTGATGACTTTCTTGCGGGAGTGGCCGGCAGAACAAAAGATCGCGCATGTGTTGGCACACCTCCGTCAACAACCCATTTTGCAACATAGCGAGATACTCGCTGCCTTATTCCAGCAACACCCTTCGCTGTTACCGGCGCTAAAAACAGTGACTGAGTTGGATATAAATAAACAGGTTGATACTTACCTCACTACCCAGCTCACACAAGCTGCCACCTCGAGGAATCTGGCTCGTCTCGTAACACTAGTAGAGCAAGGCATTAGCCTTCTACCTGCGCTCACCCAGTTACTGCAACCCGCGAATAAAGCAGCTTTCATGGATGAACCGACACTCAGGCAACATCTGACAGTTAATGATTTTAAACAAACCATCACCAGCGGTAAGTATCAAGGCAAAACGTTAGCGGCCGCATGGATTGAGTCTAAGCGAGGACGTTACTGGTTGTCCCAGGATGAAAGCCTGTGTGCTCGCATGACAGAGGCACTGGGTGTAGACAATTTGAATCAGTTGCTCGCCCAGGCAGGGCAAACCAAACCCATCCCGCATGGCAAACTATTCGCGCCAGTGAGCGCAGACATCAAGACTTTCTTGCAACACATCGCACGCGGTGAACAAGTACAAGCAGAAGCCATGCTAATAAACGCCGTAAGTCCTGCTGCGAGACGTGCCCTGCTAACGGGTAAGGCCATCGTGAGCGATTATGCGGATGAAACTGGTCGCTTACTCAAAGGGACGGCGTTGCAGCTTGCCTTGGGTGCAGAAGATGTTAAATACCACCCCAATGAAGAAGCCATGACTGAGATGCTGATGAAATATCTGAGAGGTGAGGCAGACGGGGAAACCCTTATCACCCAACAAATCCAGGCGCAATTTCCTGAAGGCGTTGAAGCAGCAGAAAATGCCAGAGCAGATAGAGATGCTGCTGCGATCAAGAAAGTATTTGACGATATTCATGTTGCAGAAACCAGTGAGCAAATCACCCGGGCGGTTAATGACTTCAAAGCTTATCTTGCGCGTGAAAATAAGGGAGAAGATGGAAACAAAGTTTTTAAGCAAGGCAAGTACTTTAATATGGGTCTGTACATAAAAGCACTGGAGTTATACGACGAATGCTACAACAGAAACGGCGGAGCCTTGAACTCGTCTAAAAACTTAGTCTGCTGGCGAAAAGTGATAGGCAGCATCCAACGTTACCTATCGACACCTTATATGCAGGCGACTGCTCAAGGAATTTATTACATTGTGGAAGGCGGACGTTATGTTGATGGTGTACAAAAAGACAAGGAGCTGCTCTCTCGATCGATGAAATTTAGTTATGATTCTCAGCCGTATTTCGTGGGTACTTATCAGGGTTCTGTTTTGCGGCTGGGTGATGATTATGCCGCCGCGGACGCGGGCGCGGCGCGCGATGCGCGTCTGCGGCGAGGCTGCGGGACTATGCGGTGGCGCTTTGCAAAACTTATGTCGAGCAAAAACAGCGAGCTTGGGAGAATTATGCAGCCCGAGTCGAGCCGCAGGAATTCGCCCGGGTGTCTAATCCAGTAAGATAGCTGGAGAGCACATCAGTGGCGACTATCACTGGCGCGTCATGCCAACACATACTAATGAATTGTTCCACGAGCATTTGAAAATCCCATATCGTTACTGTTTTTACCCACCAGCGCGCCCACTTCAGAAAGTAATTTCTGGTCTTTTGGGCAGATAACCCATCCGTGACCATCCATCTTACATTCTCGCGTGCTTTACGCAGTGTCCGCGCATGCGGTGTAATGCGTAAAGCGACATGCTGTTGATGTGTAACAATTGGCTCCCCCCCCCCCGATTCGCTCAGAGAGTGAACAGATGAGACCGTTGTTATCACATCATCATTAGCATGTTTAACGCTGGTGTTATTCTCCGTTTGCGTCGGAGAATAGTGAATTCCTAGAAAATGAAATGAATCCGCGATAGATCCTATCCTGGTTTTTTTACGTGACAGTGTTAACCGTCTTTCGTGCAGCACTTCCATCATGCGTCGTCTAGCACGTTGCATTTGTCGTTTAGTTTTGCATAGAATCAAAATATCATCTTGGTACCTGAGGTAGGTAACATTTAATTTAGACAACGCATCATCAAGTGGTTTCAAGTATATTCCACTGAAAAATTGCGAGAGTGGCCCACGCAGTGTAATTCCATGAACCGGATTTTTATAACCATATGGCGTATCAATCGGGTTGGTGATGATGTTTTCGAGCATCACAATTAATTTTGGGTCTTCGTAATATTGTTTGATATCTTGTATCAGCTTGTAATGCGGGATATTCCGATAAAATGATTTTATATCCGCTCTAATAAAATAAGCGGACTTATCATCTTCAAGCACTTGCTTGATACGTTCTGTTGCATATCTCACACCACTTGGCCCATGAAGGTGATAACAATTTGGATTCATCACATGCTTGAAAGTAGGCTTCAGGATTTGTAGCAAAATATGTTGCAATACACGATCTGATGTATGTACTTGATCAACCATTTCATCCGGAAAATAAATCCGTTTTAAACAGCGCGGATCATACGTACCATCAATGAGAGCCTGAATGCCTTCTGGCAACCATTCATCTATCTCGCGAGCCATAAAGTGGACTTCGTGATTGTGGTTGGCATGCTTTTTTCGCTTATGGATTTTGGCAAAGAGTTTCCTGCCAATATCAAGCATGTTTGTCACATCCCAGCGCTTCATGCCGTCTCCATGGATTAAGTGGCAATATCCTCACACCTTAACTTTGCCAATATAGCATGCATTTCTTCCCGAGTGTGAAACGGGATGCGAAAAAAGCCCGCTTCATGCTTATTTATCCTCACTTTCATTGGGAAGCCAAACTGTTCTGTCAGTTGTTTTTCAATGGGTAAAGCGATTGTCGATGACTTTCTCTTTATGCTTGCTGCTAGCTTCTTTTGTTCCAGTGCTTTAATCGCATCATCCAGCATACCCACCGACCATTCTTTCTTAATAGCTTCATAGGCGTACCAATATTGCTTATCTGACGATAAGCCAGCAAGCAATTTACCATGACCTTCACTTAAGTGGCCTTGCTTCATCCAGTGCTGGATGCGGATATCCAGACTCAGTAAACGTATCAGGTTGGAAACATGGCTGCGGCTGATACCTAAGAGTGCACCTACCTCTTCGTGAGTATAGTGAAACTCCGTTGCTAACCGCCGCATGGCTTGCGCTTCGGCAATAGGGTTGAGTCCTTCGCGGGCAATATTTTCAATCAAGGCAATTTGGGCGGCTTGCTCATCGGTGTAGTTACTTAAAAGGCATGGAACAATGCTTAAATGCGCGACCTTGGCTGCTCGAAAGCGACGCTCACCAGCAATAATTTCGTATTGGCCACGATGCTGCATGGATTGTCGAACAATGATGGGTTCAAGAACACCTAATTGCTCAATTGTCTTGGCAAGCGACTGGATACCTTCTTCTGAAAAATCATCGCGTGGCTGATATTTGCCGCTGTGCAGTTGATCAATACCAATCTCTTGTAAAACTGCTTTGCCAAAGAGTGCATGAACCGTTATTGTTTCTGCCATTTTTATGTCCATTCATGTTAAGGATAACCCATGCGCACTTTGCCACAAGGGATGGCGGCGGTTCTACAGCATTTTTGTCAATTATTCACAAAACCAACCTGGCGGCACGTCCAAATATTATTAATTGGCGCAGTTCTCTGTCAGGGTGCACGGCGTGTCAGTACGATTTTACGGGTAATGGGTTTGTCGCATGAGAAACGATTCGAAAAATATCATCGTGTATTAAATCGTGCCAAATGGAATAGCCTATCAGGCGCAAAAATTCTGCTAGGATTGTTACTACAAATATTACCATCCTCATCTCCCTTGTTAATCGTTGTTGACGACACCATAGAGCGTCGCAGTGGTAGGAAAATAAAAGCCAAAGGTTGTTATCGTGACGCTTGTCGTTCCACCGAGGTAAATGTTATCACTTGCTATGGCTTGAAATGGGTATGTTTGATGTTGATTGTGCCACTACCTTGGTGCAAACGACCATGGACGTTGCCATTTATGACAATATTGGCGCCCTCGAAAAAAAGTAATGAAGCACGGGGCCGACACCATAAAACCAGCATTGACTGGACTATTATTGCAGTGCGAGTGATATCGCGCTGGCTCAAACGCTCTTTTGTCCTGATTGGTGATGGCGGTTTTGCTTGTATCCGCTTAGGCTATGTGTGTAAGAAGCAAAACGTAACATTGGTATCGCGACTTCGACTCGATGCTGCGCTTTATGATTTGCCTCCATTACCCATCAAAAGCCAACGCGGACGACACCGTGAAAAAGGTGAACGTGTTGCATCGCTCAAACAAGTTGCCACAGAAATGACACAGCCTTGGCGTGAAATAGAAATCACATGGTATGGTGGCGAGAAGAAAACTGTGCGCATGCTGACAGGTATTAATCTTTGGTATTCATCTGGTGAAAAGCCCTTATCTATTCGCTGGGTACTCGTCATTCATTCTGACAAGAATCAAGCGGAAGCATTCTTTAGCACTGATTTAGATGCGATGCCCGAAACGATCATCAACCAATTTGTTCTACGATGGAACATCGAAGTCACGTTCGAGGAATCACGTGCCCACCTTGGCATAGAGACACAGCGACAGTGGTCTGATAAAGCGATCGCCAGAACGACACCTTGCTTGATGGCATTGTTCTCACTGGTATGTTTATTTGCACTTGAAATGTTAAAAGACAATATGCTGCATGTTTTATCGACAGCATGGTATGACAAAAAATCAGATGCAACATTCTCAGATATCATCGCCTATGTGAGGCGCAGTATTTGGGCTAAAAATTATTTTAACGACTCTATGTTTGATGGTGACTATGTGAAAATTAAGCGTAAGCAGTGGGAAACACTGCTAGATCAGCTATCGCGAACGGGGTAATTGGCCAAAGTGGAGCTATTGCCGGCAGAGTCTTGTATTGGGTATGTCGTCTGGATTGATAGGGTTGGTAGAACGGTAGGCGTTAATATCAAGACCGCCCCTTCTTGTTGAGCGGCCATAAACAGTCAGTTCGGCGGGTTTGCAATGCTGCATAATGTGCATGAATATTTTTTCGATGCATTGTTCGTGGAATTCATTGTCGTTTCTGAAGGAAATTAGATAACGCAGCAAGCCTTCGTGATGGATTTTTTTGCCTTTATAGGTAATCTGGACACTACACCAGTCAGGTTGATTCGTCACAAGGCAATTTGATTTTAGCAAGTCTGAACAAAGTGTTTCTTCAACCTGCTCATTTTCGGTGGTCAGATAAGTGGTTTCTGTGTGGTAGGCAGTGCATTCAATATCGAGTTCATCAATACATGTGCCATTTAAAGTATGATGAAGCGTCTTATCCTGAAACTGGTTGACGGGTGTTATCTGAACATCCACGAATGAGCCATGCAGCCGTTCTTCAAGGTCTTTTTTAATAACAGCCTGTACAGTTGCCAGACTATCAAATTTGGTATTATTCAATGAATTGAAATAGAGCTTCATGGACTTTGATTCAATGATATTTGTGGAATCACATCCATAGGTAATTTTCGCCAGCGCAACCACTGGCTTGCCTTTGTTGTTTAGCCAGGAAACCTCGTAATGGTTCCAGATGTCATAACCAAAAAAAGGGGGGTTATCAGATACGCCAATTTCATCACGTTTTGCTTTTCTGGGGATGGGGAATAGTTTATCGGCATTGTACTGGCTGTCGTATTGCGCTTTTTTGCCAAGTTCTGAATTGTCTGGGGTCATGTGGCTGGTCATTGGGGCGGCTCGTTCAATAGAGAATTAAATGGCGTAATTCTACTGGGAGTGGGTATTTTTTGCCAGCATAATGTTTATGCCTACATTGTTTCTAGCGGCCCTTTTTTGTAAGGCCAGATATCGACATATGTGTTGATTATGGATATTATAAAAAATAGTCATTTCGTGAATATAATTAATTATATCAACATTTAAGGATGCTTTATGTGGAAGGAATTTAAAGAGTTTGCCATGCGTGGCAATGTCATCGATATGGCGGTTGGTATTATTATTGGTAGTGCATTTGGCAAGGTTGTTTCTTCTTTAGTTAACGATGTCATTATGCCGCCAATAGGAATGTTGTTAGGTAAGGTGGATTTTTCTAATTTAACCATTACTCTCCATCAGCAGACAGTAAATTCTTCTGCCGTGGCTATTAAATATGGAGCATTTATCAATACGGTAATTGATTTTATCATTGTTGCATTTGCGATATTCATTGTTATTAAACAAGTAAATAGGTTTACTCAATCACAGGCTAAAAAAGAACTTGCAAAAGATTGCCCTTATTGCTGCTCCAAAATCGCAGTGAATGCATCTCGTTGCCCTGATTGCACATCGCAGCTATCGCAATCATAAATAAACTTCATATACTGAGGGGTGACCATGAAAGCAATTCAGGTAACTAAAACAGGTGACGCAAATGTATTAAAGCTCAGTGACTTGCCAGTGCCGCCATTGGGTTCTGGCGAAGCGTTGGTTCGTTTGAAGGCGGCTGGTATAAACTTTATTGATATTTACATTCGAACCGGGAGATATGAAAGACCACTCCCTCATATACCCGGGTTAGAAGGCGCGGGTGTTGTTGAAGCAATCAGTCCAGATGTGACTGAGGTTAAAGTCGGAGACAGGGTGGCTTATACTGGGCAGATAGGCTCTTATGCTGAATATAATATTGTGAAAGCAAGTCAACTCATACCATTGCCAGATGACATGTCGTTTGAACAAGGTGCTGCATTTCCATTGCAGGGAATGACGGCGCACTACTTGCTGCATGAATTTTATCATATCAAACCGGGTGATGTTGTGTTAATCCATGCTGCGGCAGGTGGTGTGGGACGGTTGCTGGTTCAGTGGGCAAAAAAATTGGGTGCTGTTGTCATTGGTACCGTATCAACTGATGAGAAAGCTAACATTGCAAAAAATGCCGGTGCTGATCACATTATTCTTTACACGCAACAGGATTTTTCCGCTGAATCGAATAAAATAACAAACAAGCAGGGTGTTGATTATATTATTGATGGTGTTGGCAAGACGACATTTATGAAAGATCTGGATGCAGTGCGGGTGCGAGGGCATGTTTGCCTTTTTGGTTCGGCGAGTGGTCCAGCAGACCCATTTCCACCTAATTCATTGCAAGTGAAGTCAATTACGCTGTCTGGTGGAACGTTATTTAATTTTATACTGACACGCGATGAACTTTTAAAACGTGCAAATGCCGTTATGCAGGGTATTCATGAGGGTTGGTTGAATTTAGCAATAGATTACAGACTTCCCCTTGAAGATGCGGTGAAGGCGCATCAGATGCTTGAATCAAGGCAAACAACAGGAAAGGTTATTTTAACAATAGATTAGCGATGGTTCGGGCAAGATGTACGCACCCGGATTTTATTTTTCAGATGACATAGAGGTTTATCATGGATGATCTGCTATTTACGGCTGGCCGCATGGGTATCGGAGCGGTGTTTATGGCATCTGTTTGGCTTGATATTAGAACCAGGCCGGCATTGTTTGAATTGATGACACAAAAACATGTTCCTTTGCGCTGGTTGTGTTATCTGGGTGCGATCAGCATTAAATTGCTGACTGGCGTTGGTTTGGTTGCGGGAATTTACATTTACTGGTCGGCATTAATATTGTCAGGTTATACTTTTATCGCCAATGTTATTCTCAATAATTTTTGGGCGGTTGAGTCTGGAGAGCGTCGTGACATGACAATAGTGCTGTTTATGGTGCATCTTGCAGTATGTTTTGGTTTGCTGGCGGTAGCTGGGAGTTTGACATGAGTGAAATTGAATTAATCATTACTGCCCGCGAACATGATCTGGGCGGGTTTCATGTCCGGCGTCTCTTGCCGTATGCGGCTCACCGTATGGTGGGTCCATTTATTTTCTTTGATCATATTGGGCCGGCAGAATTTAAAGCTAATCAAGGTATTGATGTTCGTCCGCATCCTCATATAGGTCTCGCAACGGTAACGTATCTTTTTGAAGGAACCATTCAGCATCGCGATAGTCTGGGGAATAACCAGTTGATTGAACCCGGGGCTATTAACTGGATGACGGCAGGGCATGGTATTGTGCACTCGGAAAGAACCCCGGATAAGTTGAGGCAAACAGGCAGCCGCCTGAGCGGCCTTCAGTGCTGGATAGCATTGCCAGAAGACGCTGAAGAAATGCCATGCAGTTTTACGCATTATCCAGTCACGGCATTGCCTGAATTTAACATCAATCACGTGCAGTTCAAATTATTATTAGGTCATGCTCTTGAGCATGACAGCCCCGTCAATGTTCATTCAGATCTATTTTATCTTGCCGTCAATATGCCGAAAGGATCTACAGTTGATTTTCCATTACAAGGGCGTGAAGGTGCTGTCTATCTGGTTGATGGCAATGTCCGTGTAAATGAAAAAACAATTGATCAATACGCGATGGCTGTTGGAAGAAAATGTGGTGATCTTCATATTGAAGCATTGCAGGATTCACAGCTGATGCTGTTAGGCGGAAAGCCGATAGGAGAGCGTTACATCTATTGGAATTTTGTGTCCAGTTCAAAAGAAAAGATTGAACAGGCTAAATCTGACTGGATGTCTGGTCCGGGTGGTTCGCAAAGCCGTTTTCCAAACATTCCGCAGGATGATCATGAGTTTATACCACTTCCGGAAGAACCTGCTCCTAAAGGAACGGCGATGTAAGGTTAAATTCGTCAGGAGTGAGAGCCTTGATTTGAGAATTATAATAAAAATCACACAGATAGGTATATTGATTATTTGTTAATCAATATGTAACATGGCGACACATACAAAACGCATCATAACTATAAAAATGAGGGTAACTTTCTGTGCGTACCGCTAAACGTGGATTCTGGTTTTTAGTTTTTTTTGCTAGCGCAATCAGCAGATTATTGTTTATGGCTGGAAAAATGTATTTCAGTGCGAAGGAAGGGACTGAATATATGTTTAGGCGAGCTAATACGCTGCCAGGGATTGTCGTGATGGCAGTACTAATTGCTGGTGATGTAATAGCTAATTTAATTGTAAAAGTGCCTGCTATCTATTCATATTTTTTATCTGAAAAAGAAGAAACAGCAGCTGAAGAAGCGGCAACATTAGGCTGGCGCGGCAGAGTGGTAGAAACCACGCTTAAATCAGCTGGCGCAGGATATGGATTGATGCAGGTCGGTGTCGCCTATTTTTCAACATCATTAATTGTTAAAACCGCAGCTGAATTATTAGGTACAACACTGGATGAATTACCCATGCAAGCTGAAATTCCATTGCAGGTTGCATTGATTATTGCTGCCATTCTGGCATCTGATACGTATCTGGGTTATGACTATCAGTTAATAAAAAAAAATGCGCATACGATTGCAGAAAAAATAGATAAAAATGATTATTCTACGGACAAGATGGCGCTTACTAAAACACTCTTGTGTTCTTCATTAAACCTGGCTACTTATCCTGCATTAGCTTACTTTTTAGCTAAACCAACCTTGAGTTCCATACCCGGCGTCAATAAATATGTCGGTGATGTGGGCATTAACATAGGCACAGGTATTGCCTGTTTAACGACGCTGCTAACGGTTGTTTCCTGGCTGCCATCTATCTATCAACATTTCGCGCCAAAAGATGCTAACGTGCAGTCAGTATCACATTCCGCTGCTAATCTGGCACCTGCTTGTGAAAAACGTTTACTAAGAGGTATTGCCTACCCATCTGGTACGATTGATTCGATTGGTGAAGGGCTGACACTTTTTATGTCGGTATTGACAGTTGGTACGGATTTAACGAATGTGAATAAATACAGCTGGATTATTGCGCCAGCTGCATTAGCAGGGTTAAATGGTTTTTCTGTCAATTTATTATTTTCTACGCTGCCGGGTGTACACAAACTTGAAAACAGTATTGATCAAAGACATGAATTAGCATATCGCACAAATGCAAGCGAAGATCCTGAAAGAGCGCCGCTTCTTGTGTCTGATGCAGCACCGGTTTATACAAATCCTGTCAGCGCCGCAATGCTGATATTTGCACCAGCTGCAACACCGGCTATAGCAGGGATTAGTATTAATGCTGAGGATAGTTTGCGGTTGTCGCAAGGTTAATCTGTCAAATGCAATTCAATTTATTTTTGCATATAATCGGCGTATTCTGAATGAGTCTTTTTCAAACAATCTAAAGAGGGTTAATTATGAGCGCAGCCAGATATGGGTTTTTCGAACTGTGGGATGACTTGCAAAGTCACTACTATGCCTTTACTTCTAGAAATACAGTTTGTGCTTCGAGTCAGAAAGATGAAGAATCTTATGAGCTTGCACGCACGGCGCTGGAAGATATGATTACTGTCGGGCGCCAAGCTCAAGCGATAACCCTTTGGAATCCTGCTCAGAAAATAGAACTAAGCATAAAAGCAAAAGATTCACTCTCACGACACTTTGGTCCAGATCAAACACCGCCTGTTGACGGCGAAAAGTCATTGGCATTTTTAAAAGACGTTATGTTGCCGCATATTGAACGCAGCCTCAAAGTTGAAGTGGATCCAATATCTGCGTGGCTAGGCACATTTGTTGGAGTGGATTTTGCGGCTGAAAGGCTGCGTGCAGGTGAGTTAATTGAAAAATATAAATGTATTATAGCGGAAGAAAGAGCTAAACAGGTGACAGGCGAACAATTCCGGTTCTTTAGGTCAAGTGACGCTGATACATTATCTGCGTCAACGCAAAATACTAATAATTGCCAACCTCGCAATTAAAAATAGATCAGCGCACTAAAAAAGAGGCAAAATCATGAATGTCAGAGTTGGTGTTGCATCAATTATCATCAGGGATAATAAAATTTTATTGGGATTAAGAAAAGGCTCGCATGGCAGCAATACCTGGGCGCCGCCGGGCGGCCATCTGGAGTTTAATGAAACGCCGGTGGACTGTGCTATACGCGAAACCAGAGAGGAGACAGGTCTTGATATTAAACAGGTGCGTTCAGGGCCATGGACGAATGATATATTCACGGATGAAAACAAACATTACGTGACCTTGTTTATGGTGGCAGATTATCTGGCAGGTGAAGCTCAGGTTATGGAGCCAGAGAAATGTGAAAAATGGGATTGGTTTAGCTGGGATGCATTGCCGAGCCCGTTATTTATGCCGCTGCGTAATCTGATTCGTGAAGGCTTTCTATCCTGATACACAGAGCCTGGCCAAATACCTGTTGGTTATAACGGGAAACCTGTCATAATAGTACGATGAAAGCAAGGTTTAACATGGGATGTTAACAACCTGTCATGACAAATCGATCCGCGAGCAATAGTTTTTGGCTGTCAGTGCTGTTGCACCTGCTGCTATTGTTCAGTTTTATTTTCTATATCCGTTTGCATCCTGTCGAGAAAAAGCAACCAACATTATTTACACCTGCTTATGTATACAAGGGCGCTATTACACCAACCTCGATGGTTTCTCAAACCGTACCGCGTACACAAACCGAAACAGCAACGCGCACTACCAAAGCACCCATTCCAGAGAACAAAGCGACGCCATTGAAGAGAGCAGTGCCGGCGAAAAAGGACGGTGTTGGTCTGAGAGAGATTATGGCGTCGTCTTATCGTATTCTGCAGGCTAACCAGTTTGAAGCGGTTCATGCGATGGTAAAAAATTCAGAACCTATTTACATGGTTGGAGACACCAGTTCAGAAGCTGATCCATTAATTGTTCTGTTGGGTAGAGCATTGTCAAAACATTTTCGTTATCCAGACATGGCTGGCAAGTTTGGGATTGCAGGCAGAGTACTTGTCCGGTTGACAGTGCATCCAGAAGGCGACATTACCGATGTCATTATGGTTGAATCAAGTGACAATCATGACCTGGATTCAGCGGCATTGTATGCCGTCAATGCCGCTCCAATCATCAAGGGCGCAGATAAATATATCAATAAACCAAAAACCGTCGTCATTGGTTTCATCTTCCGCAATGGATCAAGAGGTTAGAAGGATGATGGAGCATGTAGTACAGTTGCGTCAGAATCAAATAAATGTGATGATTCTACTGTTAGATGGATTTGTTGTTTTATAATTGTACACTTAAATGAAGTAACCTTTTAGATAGATAAGGATGTCAAAATGAAGCTACCTATATTGATTGGCGCTATTGTTATGAGTGTTTCAGCAGGCTTATTGTCTGGTTGTGCGGGTGGGGGAAGTGGTCCAACAGCGACAGTTCCATCGCTGGGTGCCGAAATGCCTCAAACTGGTCGTTTAGCACCGGCAAGTAATGTAAGAGCAACCGGGTTGCAGGAAGGCGCCAGAATGTCGGTGCCAGTAAGATAAGCTTAGATGATCTATAGTGACGCCGCTAACACATACAAATGAAAGAGGAATAAACATGTTTTCATCAAATCGAGATTATACTGCACCAATCACACGTGACGCATCGCGTGGGTTATCCGTCTTTATGAGCAATGTTTATCTCTGGATGACAGCGGGTATCGGTATTAGCGGCTTCACAGCTTATTATGTTTCCATGCGTCCTGAATTGATGATGTCTCTCACGCATAATCCGCTGGTATTTTATGGATTGATCATTCTTCAGTTAGGAGCTGTTGTTGCGCTGAGCGCATTTGTGCAGCGAATGAGTGTTGGTGTGGCCGCGACAGTGTATCTTCTGTACGCAGTTCTGGTTGGCCTGACATTTTCAGTGTTGTTGCAAATTTACACGGCAGAAAGTATCAGCAGTGCATTTTTTACCACAGCGATTTCCTTTGCTGGATTAAGTGTGGTTGGTTATACAACCAAACGTGATTTGGGCCCGATTGGATCGTTTTGTATCATGGGTTTGTTTGGTATGATTGGTATCATGATTTTAGGAATATTTATTCCTTCCATGATGAGCAACACCATGCAGCTAACTATTGCAGCTGTTGGTGTGCTGGTGTTTGCCGGCTTAACGGCGTATGACACACAGCGTATCAAGGCAATGCAATTTCAATTTGCAACACGCGATCAAGCGAAAAAAGGTGCGATTTATGGCGCACTGGTTTTATATCTTGACTTTATCAACCTGTTTCTCAGTTTGTTGCGGTTAATGGGCGATCGTAAGTAGATCTTAGATATATGTTTACTATGAAAAAGATACTATTTTTGTTTGCGGTTTTAATATCGGTATCTGTGTTTGCATCATCGGCGCAGGATGCAAAATTTAATCAGTTGGCAGATGAATATTTCGATACGTATTATTTGCCGATGAATCCAACAACGGCTACGCAGCTGGGTGTGCATCAATATGATGACCAGCTGGAAGATTATTCCAGATCAAGTGTTAATAAGGTCATCAGGATACTAAAACAATTTGCGCAACAGGTAGATGCGATTGATCCCGTACAACTCAGTGAGCAAGCACGAGGCGACCGTGAGTTGATCTTGAGTGATATTAAAAGCCAACTATTAATGCTAGAAGTAATACGACCCTGGCAGAAAAATCCAGATTATTACGTCAGTGGGTTGATTAATAATGCGACTAGCGGAGGCATCGCTAACAGTGCTTTTGTGATTATGGAGCGTCGGTATGCGTCTGTGAATGACCGCTTGCGTGCGTTGGTAGAGCGTGAAAAGAAAATGCCGGCAGTATTGGATGAGGCCAGAAAGAATTTGAATAATCCGCCGCGTATCTATACTGAAATCACGATTGAACAATTGCCGGGTGTGATTGATTTCTTTAAAAAAGATGTGCCGCTTGCTTTTGCCGACGCGACAGATCCGGCGTTGAAAAAGTCATTTGCGCAATCGAATGCTGCGGTCGTTGCGGCGCTGCAGTCGTACCAGACATGGCTGAAAACATCACTGCTGCCTCACTCGCATGGGAGTTTCAGGTTAGGCGCGGATACATTTAAAAAGAAATTGCAATATGATGAAATGGTTGATTTACCATTGAACCGTTTGCTGTCAATTGGCATGACAAATCTTCGCGAGAATCAGCGCGCTTATCAGCAGACAATGCGAGAATTAGCAAAAGGTAGTTCGGTAGAAAAAGTTAAAGCAGCAGTAGATGCCAATCATCCTGAACCTGATCAAATGTTAAATGCATTTTCATCTTCATTCGATAGTTTGATTACATTTATTAAAGATCATAATATTATTACTATTCCTTCTGATGTGCGCCCTATCATGGAAAATACACCACCATTTATGCGCGCGGCGACGTTTGCATCGATGGATACCGCTGGACCATTTGAAACAACGGCAACAGAATCCTATTTTAATGTGACATTGCCTGATCCTGCCTGGAGCAAAGCGAAAATATCAGATTATATGTCTATGTTTAATTATCCAGCCATTATAGGGACGGCAATTCATGAAGCGTATCCAGGTCATTACACGCAATTTCTCTGGATGCACAATATGCAGGACAGGACTCGAAAAATATTGGGTGTGAGTTCTAACACGGAAGGCTGGGCGCATTACTGCGAGCAAATGATGCTGGATGAAGGTTATGGGCAGTCGGGTAATAGCCGCGATGCCAGGCTGCTGCGGTTGGGACAGCTGCAAAATGCATTAATGCGTAACGCGCGTTATATTGTTGCAATCAAAATGCATACGGGCAATATGACAGTAAATCAGGCAATTAACTTTTTTGTTAAGGAAGGCTTTCAGTCCAGATCGACGGGTATTGTTGAATCTAAACGTGCGACACTGGATCCAACATATCTTTATTACACGCTGGGTAAGCTGCAGATTATGAAGCTGCGTGCAGACTTGCAAGCCAAAGAAGGCAAGTCATTTAGTTTGCGGCAATTCCATGATGATTTCATGCGTCAGGGTCATCCGCCAGTTAAAATCGTGCGGCAGTCAATGTTAAAGGATGACTCGCCGACATTGTAAGCGGATAGTGCTGGCGGGAGCAGTGCTGTCACCACTCCCGCTGCGCTGAATTATAACGAATACACAGTGTGGTCAAACACGTCGTTGCAAGCATCCGGTCGTTGATCGTTTTGGCGTGGTCTGGGGAACAGGCGGTACCAGGGAGATGCTCCTGACGTTAAAGCATCAATCGATTCAAAAACGACAAATTGCGCATGACGATCTCTCAGTTCGTCGATAACCTGCCTAAGCATGCCCTTGTCAGTGCCAGGGGTTGTCAAACCGCGTTGTTCCCAGAAAATCTGACCTAGAGGAGACGTTTCATCCAGGCAAGATTTCAATAATGGAATAGCAAGACCATCTGGAAAATTTGTAATACTGCTAAACGCATGCTCTTTTCGTTCGTTTGCTTTATAAAAATGGAGTTCGCATAGAATGCTCTGCGTGGCATCCTGTACCGCCTCGTTCAGTCTGTTAATTTCATGATAAGCCAGACTGCGATTGTAATAAGCAAAGGGTTGATTGGGTGCCAGTTGAGCAGCGTGTGTCCAGTCAGCAATAGCTGCTGGTAAATTTTCCATTTTTTTGTAGGTCATGCCGCGATTGACATACAGCTTATAGTTGTCTGGTTTTAATCTAATAGCGTGATTATAGTCACTGAGTGCCTCTTCAAACCGATTAAGGCTTAGCTGAGCGTTGGCGCGCAGATAGTAAGCCCGGCTGTTATTCGGATGCAGATCAATATATTGAGTAATGCTTGCGATGGCGGCAGAGAATCGCTTGCTGTTTATGTAGATTACTGCCATTCGGTAAAGTGCTTTTAATTTTAATGCTGGTGAGTGTCTTGCAGTCGTTTGAAATTCTCGTAGAGCCTGTGCATCCATTTTTACTGCCTGGTATGTGACACCGCGATAATAATGGGCAGCGATATAGGATGGATCGATGGTAATGGCTCTGGTAAAAGCGTCAAGCGCATCTTCATGGTTTTGGTCGAGATGGGCTTGCATGCCTATGTTGCATAATTTTTCAGCTTGATTTCGACGGCTGGTTGACATGGAAGACACTCCTTATTTTGTACGGCTGGTTTTCAAGTGAGCTGATAAACGTTATGCCCTTATATATAGGATGGCTGGCGTTGTAAAGACGGAATGATGAGGGTTTGCTGCTGCCAGACAAGAATTCCAAGTCTTTTTAAACTTTTACAATTGACATCATCACCGGCATCAAGCAAAATTCACGCTCGATTTCAGGAGGGGTTCCCGAGCGGCCAAAGGGATCAGACTGTAAATCTGACGGCTTACGCCTTCGAAGGTTCGAATCCTTCCCCCTCCAAAGAAGAAACAGGTGCCAGAAATAAGAGGCGGAGGCAGGCTTTTGTTTCTTATTTCTGGCATCTTGTATGCGGGTGTAGTTCAATGGTAGAACTTCAGCCTTCCAAGCTGATAGCGTGGGTTCGATTCCCATCACCCGCTTGTATGCCCACATAGCTCAGTCGGTAGAGCACTTCCTTGGTAAGGAAGAGGTGACCGGTTCGATTCCGGTTGTGGGCTGATTTCTGGATGGAAAAGACTGGGTGTTGCTTGTACCAGGTTCCAGTCTCTTGTTTCTAGTGACGTATACATTAGTTAACTATATATATTTGGGAGCGCATTCAAAATGAGTAAGCAAGTATTTGAGCGTACGAAGCCGCATGTAAACGTAGGCACGATA
>CAZOVT010000027.1:7978-24895 GCA_964583565.1 uncultured Coxiellaceae bacterium | reverse complement strand
CCTCAAGCTGCTGACATTGTGCTTCGACTGCTAATAAATTTGGATAATTATCCAGATGGCAGGAAAAGCGTCTGGCATTATAGAGCTGTGGATAAAGACAAATGTCGGCCAGCGTCGGGTGGTCCCCAAAGCAGAATTTGCCACGTGTTGCTTGTCGGGACAATTGTATTTCAAGCGCATTGAAACCGAGGTGTATCCAGTGCTGATACCAGTCAGATTTTTGCTCGTCGGATATCTTATATTCATCAGTTAAATAATTTAATACCCGTAAATTATTAACGGGGTGTATGTCTGCGGCGATGGTGAGAGCAAATGCGCGTATGAGCGCTGTTTCAACGGGGTTGTTTGAAAGTAACGGTGGTGCTGGATGTTGTTGGTTTAAATATTCAATAATGGCCAGCGATTGTGTTATGGTATGCTGTCCATCAACTAATGCTGGTACGAGTTGCTGCGGGTTGATAGCTGCATAGGCCGCTGAATGCTGCTCACCATGATTATTAACGAGATGAATCGGGATAGCAGTGTAATCAAGATTTTTTAATGCCAGTGCGATTCTAACTCTAAAACAGGCGCTTGACCTGAAGTAATCATAAAGCTTTAGCATAGTGTTCATTCTCGCGTACCAGTCTTACTGTTTGATCAATGGAACCAAAAATAGATTGCTGATGTTGATTCAACATTTCAATTTTTACTCTGTCACCATGCTTCATGAATGGTGTTACCGCTTTCCCGGTTTCTAATAATTCGAGCATGCGTTTTTCTGCGATACAGGATGATCCTTTGCTGCGGTCATCGTTTGAGACAGTACCAGAGCCGATGATGGTGCCAGCGGACAGAGCGCGTGTTTTTGAAGCGTGAGCTATTAATGCTGGAAAGTCAAATGTCATATCTATGCCCGCATTTGGCTGCCCAAATAATGCTCCATTAAGATAGGTGTATAGCGGCAAATGCACTTTGCAGCCATCCCATGCAGTCTCTAATTCGTCAGGTGTTACTGCAACAGGCGAAAAAGCACTGGATGGCTTGCTGTGAAAAAAGCCAAAACTTTTTGCCAGCTCATCAGGAATCAGATTGCGCAGTGAAATGTCATTTACCAGCATAAGCAGGCAAATAGCATCCCGGGTGTCAGCAGGTGCGGCACCCATTTTGACATCTGATGTGATGACGGCCACCTCAGATTCAAAATCAAGTCCCCACGCTTCATTGGCGAGTGGTATGGTATCGAACGGACCGAGGAAGGTATCGGAACCGCCCTGGTACATTAATGGGTCATGCCAGAAGTTATCTGGCATGTCAGCGCCGCGTGCTTTGCGGACTAGCGCAACATGATTAACATAAGCGCTGCCATCTGCCCATTGATATGCACGCGGAAGTGGTGCGGTAACATTCAGTTTGCCAAATGCAACAGCATTTTTCATTGTGCCGGCATTTAATTTTTCATAGACATCTTCAAGTAGTGGTTTGCAGATATTCCAGTTATCTAGTGCTTGCTGCATCGTGGCTGCGATGCTGCCGACGGGCACAGCAAATTGTAAATCACGGCTGACGACTAGTAATTGGCCGTCCCGGGTATTATTTTTAACGCTGGCTAGTTTCATATTTATTCCGTTTCTTCCAGTTGTATGACACCACGATTGATTTGATCCAGCTCAATGGATTCGAACAATGCTTTAAAGTTTCCTTCGCCGAACCCTTCATCACCCTTACGCTGGATAATTTCAAAGAAAACGGGACCAAGCATATTTTTGGTGAAAATTTGCAGCAATAGACGTTTTTCATGTTGTGTATTACCATCGATCAGGATGCGTAATTGCTTCAATTTTTCTACGGACTCGCCATGGTCAGGCAAGCGTTTATTGATCAGTTGGTAATAAGTGTCTGGTGTGTCAAGGAAATCGAGACCATGATGTTTCAGTTTATTCACGCTCGTGAAGATATCATTTGTACCAAGCGCGATATGCTGTATCCCTTCACCGTGAAAGTCATGTAGAAATTCTTCAATTTGAGATTTGTCATCTGATGATTCATTAAGCGGGATGCGAATTTTACTACACGGGCTTGTCATGGCTTTGCTTTTCAGGCCGGTTACTTTCCCTTCAATGTCAAAATATCGAATTTCACGGAAATTGAAAATACGGGTATAAAAATCAGCCCATTTGATCATGTTGCCGCGATAGAGGTTATGTGTAACGTGATCAAGATAGGTAAGGCCCGCCCCGGCTGTGTGATTTGTTATTGGCATGGTGGAAAAAGCATGCTGATAGTTAGGTATATCATGCTGATGCTCAACAAAATAAATAAGGCTGTTGCCAACGCCATAAATAGCGGGTATTTGCAGCGGTGAATGTTCATAGTCCGATAGCTGGTAGGGGATGGCGCCATTCTTGACAGCATGTTGAAATGCCGCATTAGCATTGCTGACGCGAAAACCCATTGCACAAGCTGACGCGCCATGCAGTCGGGCGAATTTTTCCGCATGTGATCCTTGCGTGGTATTAACGAAAAACCTGATGCTGCCTTGCTGAAAAATGGTGACATCATATTGCTTGTGTTTTGCAGCTTTGACAAAACCCATGGATTCAAATTGCGAGGTCAACCGGGCAAGGTCGTTTGTGCAAAACTCAAGAAATGCAAAACCGTCTGTTTCAGCTGGATTGTTACTATGCATACCGTTTCTCCATGCCAAATATACCTGTTTGAATGTATAAATAATAATGTAATACAGGCATGATGTCACGTGCTGTGACCGGGTTCTTCGCTGCCGGGTTAGTTGACGTTAAAGTGTTTCCGAGTATAAGTAGTCTGGAATGACGCAGGCAACTTTATAACGGGCATCAATTTTTTGCTTGAGTGAAATAGCGCTTTCCAGATTGCCATGTGTAATGAAGATTTTTTTTGGCAGACGATCAAAGCTGCCCAGCCACTCAAGTGTTTCTTCGTAATCTGCATGAGCGGAGAGGCTTTCAATCGCGATAATATCCGCATTTACTTCTATCATTTCACCATGTATTTTTACTGTTTTTTCGCCGCAAACAATGCGGTCGCCTAATGTGCCGGAGTCTTGATAACCCGTAAACATGATAGTGTTATTTTTTCCCGGTAGAAATTGTTTAAGGTGATGAAGAATGCGGCCGCCAGTTGCCATGCCGCTTGCAGAAATGATAATGACGGGTTTCTCTAGATGATCAATCATTTTAGATTCATCTTGCGATTTTATATATTCAACGTGCGCATAAATTTGTTTACAGGTTGGTTCGTCGAGCTTGTGTTCCCCAATATATTTTATCAAAAGATTGCTCGCACTTTGTGCCATTGGGCTGTCAAGATAAACGGGTATGTTGGGAATCTTTTTTTGTGATTTTAAAATATAAAGATAATAGAGAATGTCTTGCGTTCTGCCAACAGCAAATGCTGGAATGATGATTGATCCGCCGCGGGAAATGGTGCGCAGAATAATGTCTTGCAGCTGCATCATAGGATCTAATATATCGTGTAACCTGTCGCCATAGGTGGATTCAAGCACAAGATAATCTGATGCGAGATGTCTTGTTGGCTGGCGCATAATGGGATGATGCAGCCGGCCTAAATCACCTGAAAAAAGCAGGCTGGTATGATGATAGTAAAATTGAATAAACGCAGCTCCAATAATATGTCCTGATGGCATTAACTTAAATCGTAATTCATCCGTGATATTGATTTCACGGTTATAAGGAATAACAGCATATTGATCGAGCGCATGTATAGCGTCAGCTTGTGTATACAGCGGAAGAGCGGGTTTATGTTTTGTATAACCATAATAATTTGCTCGTTTTGCCTCTTCTTCTTCAAGATAGCCTGAATCCGGCAATAAAATGGAGCACAAATCAAAGGTGCCGCTGGTGCAGAATACACTACCTTTAAAGCCATTTTTGATAAGAAGCGGGATATAGCCGGAATGATCTAAATGCGCATGAGTTAATATGACATTATCAATAGATTTCGCATCGAACGGCAAGGCATCCCAGTTTTTGAGGCGAAGATCTTTATATCCCTGAAATAAGCCGCAATCTATTAATATGCGTTTCCCGCCAGCTTGTAGTAGATATTTGGAGCCAGTAACCGTTTTAGTCGCGCCTAAAAAACTTAGCCTCATTGTTCCGCATCCATGCTGGCAAGTGATATATTCGTCATGATAAATCTAAACGCATAGCTTACTATATCATAATAAGTTGATTAATAAAGTATTGTTCGTAGAGCTAGTGCCAAGGGAATAATGGTAAAATAAAGTATAAGAATAAATTGGTGAATAAACATAATGAAGCAGACGTTTTTTAACCGCCAGTTTTCACTGCGATTTACGCTGCTGTCGATTTTTATTGTCCTTTATTTGCTCACCGCTGTTTTGACGCTGGCTGTCAGGTATGCCGCGTTTTCAGATGAAGTTGGATATATCTCGCGGTCGCTCATGAAACAGGCTTCAACATCTGTTTATCGCGAAGTCTCAAGTGAAATCAACCCAATTGAAGTGCAGGGTGCATTCACCGCCAAGCTAATTGAAAAAGGTGTGGTGAGTGAAAACAGGCAGGAATTAACACCTTATTTATTTAACCTTGTCTCTATCATGCCGTTAGTGCGAAGCGCATTTTGGGCAGATGAAGATGGAAATTTTATTCTTGTACGCAAAGAAAGTGATGGAACAATCACGACAGAAACCTTGTGGAGACAAGGTGCCAATATCAATAGCGCTGTTAATCAGACACGCGATGGAAAAATACGCCGCCTTGTCAAAAGTTCCATCGATAATGACATGGATCCGAGAAAAAGCCCGTGGTATACGACAGCGCGGTCTACAAAAGCTATTTCGTGGATAGATGTTTATCATTATATCGTTGCAAAAAATGGTATCACACTGAGCGTGCCGATTATTGATAAAAATGGAAATGTCGTGAGTGCGCTTGGATTACTTGTCAGTCTGGAATATTTAACGGATGCTGTTTCAAATCAGAAAGTGGCTCGCAATGGGAGCGCGTTCATTGTGTCTAACGATGAAAGACTGATTGCCTATCCACATCGGGCACCATTTCCAGCGGCCGCGCATCCAGATGATGATAATTTATTGAATATTCATGTTTCAGCCTTACCATTGATAGATCAGTCATTAGATACTTATAAAAAAACATTAGATGAGTATTTGACAGTCCATTATGCAGGACAAGATTATCTCGTGTCTTACATGCCGGTAAAAGATCTTGGCTCGATACATTGGTTAATCGGTGTTATTGTGCCAAAAAGTGACTTCACTGGATTCATACAACGATTAAATCGTGATTCATTCTTTGTGTGGGCAGGTATTATGGCAGTTGGTATTATTTTACTGTCAATATTTGTATCCTATATTGTCAAGCCAATTAAATTGCTCGTGAAGGAAACTAAAAACATACGGGACTTTAACCTTGACGCCGAAATTAACATTCAATCCAGACTTAAAGAAGTCAATTCGTTAAAGAATTCGTTAAATTCCATGAAGCGGGGATTAAAACATTTTCAAAAATATATCCCGAAAATACTGGTACACCAGTTGATTGAAACCGGTCAGGATATGCAGATTGGCGGCGTGAAAAAAAATCTGGTTGTGATGTTCTCGGATATTGAAAATTTTACAACGATCGCCGGCAATGTTGACCCACAGCAATTAATGGCTCAGGTTTGTGAATATTTTGAAATTGTCACTAGCATTATTATTGAAGAGAAGGGCACGATTGATAAATATATCGGCGATGCGGTGATGGCGTTTTGGGGTGCACCACTGGTAGAGAGCGACCCCTGTGCGCATGCCGCAAAAGCCGCTTTGCGTTGTCAGACACGGTTAGTCGAATTAAATAAAGCCTGGCGTGAACGGGGTTGGCCTGTTTTTGTGACGCGTATAGGTATTCATATGGGCGATGCTATCGTCGGCAATGTCGGCTCGTCAGAACGATTAAGCTATACCGCGCTTGGTGACACGATCAATATTACAAACAGACTGGAAGGAATTAATAAAAATTATAATACTAAAATTATTGTCAGTGATACGGTGTATGCCGAAATTAAAGATAAATTTATTTTGCGGGAAGTGGATAGTGTATTGTTGAAAGGTATTACACATCCGATGAATGTTTATGAGCTGCTGGGTGATAATATGCAGGAAATCAAATTTGATATTGAGGCTTTCAGGGTTGAGTTTGAGCTGGGACTGCAAACTTTGCATCAGGGTAAACATGCGCTTGCACTTGAACATTTTAATAAGTGCCTGCGAATTTACCCCGATGATTATCTTGTTCCTAAATTTATTCAGCAATGTCAGGAGAATCTGGGTTAATGTGATTTTCAACCGCCCAGGTTGACCAGTTTCCTGCGTAACCGCGTCGATAATCACTGGCAAACAGATAAAAATGTTCCAGAAACCGCAAGCGTTCACGGTAATAATATGTTTTATCAGGGTCTTTATGCTCTGTATGATATAAATCGTAATACGGGCTTACAGATGCCAGCCGCTTGATGATGTCATTAAACGATACCTGATCGGCATTTTGCAGCATATCGTACATGGCCATAAAGGTGGTTGACCTGCCTTCGCCCCCGCGGCAATGCAAATGTATCCAGGTATTTTTGGGCAGAGACCTGATGAGTGAAACAAACCGGTCTGTTTCAATATCGTTAGGTTTCATATGGTCTGTCACAGTGAGGCGTATATATTCAAAACCATATTGTTCAGCTATTTCCTGCTCAGAGTGCGTCGAACCTATCTTGACAGCGACGCCTTTATTGAACTGCCCATCTTTGAACTGCTGTGAAGTGAGGACATTGTCGAGTTTATCCATGCGAGATATGCTTTGTATCCATGCTTCTTCATCAGCAACGGACTGCTGGTGTGTCTTATCTTTATTAATCCAGTTATGATCGGTATTGAGTGTAAACGCTTCGCCGTTGATGTATGCATGTGACTCTTCACGCAGATCAAGATCAATCATTTTTTTGACTTTATTATGCGAACTGGATTCAATTTTGTTTGCAATATCTTTCATGTTGCGTTCATTAGGTACGGCACTTGCAGATACCCATAATGTATCCAGCCCTTTCGTATTGCCTTGATAGGTTGAATAGACCATTTGAGCATCCCGATAATTTTTGATAACTTTCGTATCCTCGGTTGTATCCTGAACAACACAGGGATGATCCAGCGTGCCATCGCAATTTTGTTTCGCATAGACATGGCTCGACATCGTGATGAATAAACAGGTCAGTATTAGAGGCAGGGGTGAAAACCAACGGATAGTCACTAGATATACTCCCAGGCTAAGGTAGATGTTAGAGTAGGGATGTTTATAGATGATCTGTGATGACCATGCAAGAGGGAACAAAGGATAATGGCAAAATTATATTTTTATTATTCGGCAATGAATGCAGGTAAAAGTACAGTTTTATTGCAGTCTGCTTATAACTACAATGAGAGGGGGATGGAGACCTTATTGTTTACCCCGTCTATTGATCAGCGCTATGGCGCAGGCAAGGTATCTTCCCGTATTGGCTTGCATGCCGAGGCGGTTTCATTTACGCCTGATATGGATTTATATCGCTATACGGTTGACTATTGCCAGGCGCACCCCAAGTTAACATGCGTCTTGATTGATGAGGCGCAATTTTTGACAAAATCGCAGGTGATGCAATTGACGGATATCGTTGATAAGCAGAATTTGCCTGTGCTGGCTTATGGATTGCGCAGCGATTTTCGTGGCGAGCCCTTTGAAGGCAGTCAATATTTACTGGTAATGGCGGACAATTTGTGTGAAATAAAAACAATTTGTGCGTGTGGTAAAAAAGCCATTATGAATGTGCGGATTGATGCGGAAGGGAGGGCGGTGAGCAAGGGCGACCAAATTGAAATTGGCGGCAATGACAAGTATGTTTCCATGTGCCGTAAGCATTTCAAGGAAGCGGCATGGAGGTGACAGGCCGTCATACTTGGCATAAAATGACCTTTTCAGGGCAAATATTTTAAAAGGACTTAATTATGAAAGGTTCAACCATTGTTGCTGGCTCCCCTTCAAAGCTGGCAACGCCGACAGATCTAGGCGAAAAAGTTAGAGAAGCGGTGATGCTGGCCGTCAATCCTTTAGTGGCGGATGCGTTTGCACTGTTTGTTAAAACCAAGAATTATCATTGGCATATGTCAGGCCCTCATTACAACGATTATCATGAAATGCTGGATGAGCATGCTGATCAAATATTTGCCATGATCGATGTGCTGGCAGAGCGGGTTCGCAAGCTGGGTGGAACAACCATACGGTCAGTTGGCCAGATTAAATCCATGCAGCACGTACATGACGATGACGAGCCTTTTGTTCCTGCAAAAGAAATGATCAGACGTCTGATGGATGATAATAAAGAATTTGCTGGGCGCATACGGGCGGCACATAAAGTTTGTGCTGACCATAACGATGCGGCAACGGCCGGTGTGCTGGAAGGCTTTATTGATGAGACCGAGCGCCGTACCTGGTTCCTCTTTGAAATTCAGGCTGAATAGTTTCATATTATCGACGGGGGGGGCAGTTATGCCCCTTTACATTTATTGCTATTTATGTAAAAGATTAGGGATGGGTATCTTTTAGGTACGCATCCTATATAAATATAAGAGTCAATATAAGAGAGTGGAGTGGTTATGTTGAGAAGTGCTGATGATGCATCAAGTAGTTCATCGCTTGCTATGTTGCCGCTATGTGATTTATTGACGGCATACCAAAAGCAGACGCTTGTTAGTCTCGATAACTATTTGTTTCAGCTCACACAACAACTAGACGACAATCTTCATAAGGCATTCACTGAAGCCAGAGAGCAGATTGGGCATTACCTGAAAAAAAGTACATTTGCCGGATTGAAATCGGTTTTTAACGGATTTGAGGCAATTATTGCTGATGATTGTTATGACCCGGCAAAAACATTATCCCCAAAAAATAAAAGTCTGCTCATTGAGCTGGTTAAAGTTTATAAGGCATATGCTTTACAGCAATTTGATATTCAGGCATTAATCAGGAAAATTCGCGCTCTTGAATTTAATTCATCAGTTTATCAGGCTGCCACTCAACGTCGTGACGCCGCCGAAGCCATTTTAGTTGATGATAAAACGGAAAATATTATAACTGAATTGCATAATGCAATAGATGATTTTGATATTAGAGCGACAGCAAAAAATAATCAAATCACCCATGCCTATCGGGATCTTCTGGTAGAAGTCAATGCAAGTGTATTTAAGCAGCTGTGTGATGAATATAAAACCTTGGAAAATCAGTTTGAAATGGTAAGCCGTCAACAATATAGCGCTATTAATACAGATATTTCGTTCTTGAACGGCCGGTTTGTACATGATCTGCCGCTACAAATGGAGTCGGCTGCTGTCTGGGTAAGCAGGAGCCAGCTGGCATTAGCTGATTTACGGTCAAGAAAGCATGCAGTAAAAACACCGGCGGCACTTGCAGAAGTGGAAAGAGATATTAGTGAATTTCTTGCCGAATATAAACAAACCAGAGATCAATTCATCGAGTTTGAAAATACACTAAACAGGCAGCGTGCTTTATTAGACCGGCGGCAGCAGGATTATTTAAAACAACTAAAAACAAGTAAGGCTGATTTGGCTGTCAGTATCGGGCAGTTGTTAGTAAAAATAAATGCACCTGATCAGCTTCCTGCATTGCCGCTGTGTATTTCTAATATTGGGTATCAGGCTCAGTCACTCGATGGCTTTCAGGCGGTTGAAAATGCCTGGCAAGAAAATGAAAAGTTAAAAGCGGCTGTTAAAGAAAAAATTGAGGATGTTGTGGCGCTGCGCAACATGATAGATGAATATTTAAAGAGTAGTTTGCATTCTCGCGCCGCTGCAGGCACGTCATCTAAAAATGTGGAGACATTTGAAAGCAAATGGAGTGACATTGAGACGCATTATCGCGATATTTTAAATACCCCTATTCAGCTCGGCGAATTAAAGCTGGATAAAAAACAGCTGGATGGTATTCGGCAGCAAGTTAATATCACAGAAGAACTGGTCACTTACATCAGAGAGATTAATGTTAGCACTGAGATTGCCTGTATTCAAAGAGATGCCCAAATTAAATTTGTGAGTATAGATCCCAGACTGCGTGATTTGTTTAGACGCCTGGAAGCACCAGCCAATCATTACCGTTTTCTTTGTGAGCAGTTATTTTCAGACAGTTGGGATGAACTGCAGGCATTATATGATGCGGCTGTTGAAGCACGCGATAAAGAACTCCAGCAGATGTCCGCTGCATTAAACGCATTTGCTCAGCGTGTAGACGGTCATCGATCAGAATTTCTTGATTTGCCTGCTAAGCCGGCTGTTGTTTTGAATAAGCGGGTTCTCTTGCAGCTGGATACCCAGATAGGGAAATTGCAGGTACCTGCTAAAAAATGGCAAGCAGTTAAACCATCTGCTCCAGTTGAGATTCGTAATGATGCTGTGTATCAGTCGAGTGTTTCTGTGGCACCGGTTATCGTTCGGCAACGGCCAGGTTTTTTGCGCCGTCACTGGATATCATTAGCGGCCACAACAGCAGCTAGTAGTTTACTTGGCGCGGGTGTTGGATTTGTGCTGGGTTGGTTTCTTGCGCCAGTGACGCTCGGGTTGAGTGTGCCTGTATTAGCGGGTATTGGTGCTGTTGCGGGAGCTGGCATTGGTGCAGCAGCTGGATTGCTTACTTCATTAATAACCTGCAAGCTATATGACAGCTGCAAACATAAAAAACCCGCGAGTGAAGATAAAGCACCGCTTATGTCAGATGTTGGATGTTTACGCACCGCATTAGAGTTGGATAAAGGCAATTCAGTTAAAGTCACAGCAGCAGTTAGCGCTCAGCAAGCAGCTGATGATTTACAGAAAGTGTGCGAAAATATTGGTGATTTAGTTTTCCCTGTTAGCCGCAATCCGTCAGCATTATTTTCATCTTCTTCATCAGGTGATCTCAGGCCTGCCGCTTGTAGTACGCATTACGGTACACTTACTCTTGCAGCCAGCCCGCAACATCCTTGGCATAATAAGTGATAATCAAATCAGCGCCCGCGCGGCGGATGGACGTCAGGGTTTCAAGAACAGCACCGCGTTCATTGAGCCAGCCATTGGCAGCCGCGGCTTTTAGCATCGCGTATTCACCACTGACATGATAGGCGCATAATGGAAGAGCAGGGTACATGTCTTTGACCCGGTGGATAATATCCAGATAAGTATGCGCAGGTTTGACCATCAGCATGTCGGCACCCTCAGCAATATCAAGAGCACATTCACGCAATGCTTCATTGCTATTGGCGGTATCCATCTGGTGTGTGCGGCGGTCACCAAATGTCGGTGCGCCTTCCGCGGCGTCACGGAAAGGACCATACATGAAGGATGCATATTTAACAGAGTAACTCAGGATCGGCAAATGTGTGTAACCAGCATGATCAAGCGCCTGCCGGATAGCTTTTACCATACCGTCTATCATGCCGCTGGGTGCGACAATATCAGCACCGGCATTGGCAAAGCTGACGGCTTGCTTTGCAAGCAGCACCAGTGTGGCATCATTATCAACATCATGCTGGCCCGCATGTTCAGCAATCACACCGCAATGACCGTGATCGGTGTATTCACAAAAACACACATCCGCAATCACAATCATGTCAGGCGCGAGTTGTTTAATGGTTTTGACCGCTGTCTGGATAATGCCGGTATCGCTATATGAATCTGATCCCAGCGCGTCTTTTGTTGCGGGAATACCAAACAGAATGACGCTTTTAATACCGAGAGCCCGAATAGCATGGATTTCGTTTTCAAGCTGATCAATGCTAAATTGAAATTGTCCTGGCATGGAGGCGATAGGGTTTTTAATGCCCTTGCCATGGCGGATAAAGAGCGGCATAACCAGATCATTTGCGCTGAGCTCATGTTCGCGTACTAGTGCGCGAATGGCTGGGTTGCGGCGCAAACGGCGCAGGCGAGTGGCAGGGTATTGGCCTTGCTGGTTCATCTGGTTTCTCCACGGTATTTAGCTTGAATTGGGATTATAATGAAAGATAGGTTAAATTAATAATGGTTTTGGCATAATATAACCCATTGATTATACAAAAATATAAAATATGAACACATTACATTTGATTAGCAGCAAGTATCATCCACATTTTGACAGCCCTGCGCAGTGGCTGGATTACGTGATTCAGGCGCGGGGCGGGCAGCCTATTCCTATGCTGGCATCGGCTATGGCTTTATATGATAGCCAGGATGATTTGTTACTGAGTAGAGGCGTTGGGTTAGCGGATATCCTGATGTCGCTCGGACTGGATAATGAAACGTTGGCTGCCGCCATTGTGTATCCCGCGCTGCAGTCACATGATTTACACATTGATACCATCACGGATGTGCTGGGCGAAAGTGTCAGCAAGCTGCTGCGTGATTTCATTCACATGCAGTCACTGGGCAAGATTCAACATGCCAGTAAACGCGGTCAGCATCATGTCGAAAACTTGCGTAAAATGCTGCTGGCCATGGTGACAGATGTACGTGCCGTATTTGTTGTGCTGGCAGAACGTTTGTATCAGCTGCGTGAAGCCAAATCACTTGAACCATCAGCACAGCAGGCATTGGCGCAGGAAACCATGGATGTGCATGCACCTCTCGCTAACCGTCTGGGCATCTGGCAGCTTAAATGGGAAACAGAAGATTTATGCCTGCGTTATCTCAAGCCTGATGTATATAGTCAGATTGCAAAAGAGTTGATGCAGCGCCGCATAGAACGCGAAGCATATGTTAAACGCATGATAGGTTTGCTGCATGATATGCTGGATAAAGGCCATGTTAAAAAATATCAGGTGTCTGGCCGTGTGAAACATATCTATAGTATCTATAATAAGATGCAGCGCAAAAACGCTGCGCTGGAAAAAATTTATGATGTCAGTGCGCTGCGTGTACTGGTGCCAACGGTAGATGACTGTTATACCGTGTTAAGCATATTGCATGCTGCCTGGGAACATGTGCTAGAAGAATTTGATGACTATATCAGCAAGCCCAAACCGAATGGTTACCGCTCTATTCATACGGTTATCCACGGGCCAGACAATCATTTTGTTGAAGTACAGATTCGTACTTATCAAATGCATGAAGAATCAGAGTTGGGGATAGCCGCACACTGGCGATATAAAGAAGGCGTGCTGCAACAAGCCAGTTATGAAGAAAAGATTGCCTTGCTGCGTCAAATTATGGCGTGGCAGCAAGAGATTGTCAGTACGGGTGAAACGAAACCGGGGCAGCAAGTGCCAGATTTGTTTGCTGACCAGATTTATGTTTTTACACCCATGGGTGATATTATTGATTTGCCCATCGGATCGACACCCCTGGATTTTGCCTATCATATCCATAGTGATGTCGGGCATCGCTGCCGTGGCGCAAAAGTGAATGGACGCATGGTGCCGTTAACTCATCAGCTGCAAACTGGTGCGCGGATAGAAATTCTAACGGCCAAGCAGGCGCATCCAAGCCGGGACTGGCTCAGTCCTCAGGCTGGGTATCTGAAATCACCCCGTGCCAGATCGAAGGTGGCGCATTGGTTTCGGGTCAATGACCAGCTTCAGCACATTGATGAACATGAAAAAGCAGAAAAAATGCCGCAGCAGCCAAAGCGCAAAGCGGCTGTTAAAGAACCTGCTAAAGAGTCCACGACATTGCCGCCTATCCAGTTACTAGGCGTGAATGATCTGCTGACATCGATTGCTCGCTGCTGTCATCCAGTACCCGGTGAGGAAGTCGTTGGTTATATCACACGGGCACGCGGGGTCAGTATCCATCGGGTGCATTGCAAAAATCTGCAGTATATTACACGCGGAAAATCCGAAAGGCTCATTAGCGTACGCTGGAACAAATAGTCTTAAGATTACCTTAACAATTGGGTGTTAGATTCGAGAGAAGGACGATTATTTATAACAAGGAGATGCTACATGCTCACGAAGACGCCAGCCATAAAACCTTTGTCTCTATCATTCACACAGATTGCCAAAAATTTCGACGAAATGAGCGGTGCAGAGCTTACAAGACACCGTGCGATGGCAGATTTTGATAAATTTGTACAAAACTCACCTGAACGTGCTGCACAATTGACATTTATTGATAATCTTGTTTCAGCGCTTAAAGCATCTAATAAGTATAGCGATGAACAAAAAGCACGTATTCTGGCAGGTGCATTGTTAGATGTTAAAAGCCAGATTGCTGCTACCTACCGTTGGTTAAATCCAGATAGAAGTTATGTGCATGCGAATATCGATAAAGTGATTGGCAGTCAGGACAGCGATACATTTGATGTGGCAGCCAAACAGGCGTGTCAGGATGCGTTTGTTGATTATGTTTCGGAAGGCAAACGATTAGCTGACGTGATGGTTGGGGTTGAAAAAGCGCATTTGCTTAAATTTGCTTTCAGAATGAATCCGCCGGTAGAAGCAGCAAAATTATCCACCGCAGCGGATCTCATGCGAAAAATGAAACCTGAATCCAGACATCATGTTGTTGTTAAAGAAAAGGCATTAGATGCATCGCATATGATTCAAATACAAGGCGCATGGGTAGACAGGATTAGTCCCAAGCATTATAACGCAACAGATCCTGATGCGGATGTAAAGAATGCGCAAATTGATACGGCCAATCGCAAGAAAGCGGTCCATGAAGAGCTTAAAAGGACGAATAAAGCGACTTTGTTTGATAAGGCAAGATTTAAAAAGGTTGAGCCGGAAGTGACGAATGAGATGATGGTGCTGTATCTGAGGAGATTGTATATGAAGGGATAATAGTGTCTGACATCCCCGCGTAGGCGGGGATGTCAAGATGGTATTGATCCACTAAAAAATATCTGGTGTTTGCGAACGCAGCGTCAGGGGTCCCACTGGGGGATGGGTGACGCGAGTACGTAAACACCAGATATTTTTTAGTGGATCAATCTATTGGTAGTTTGGGGCTAGATACTTCCAACCCATTGAAAAATTAAATAATAAATAGAAACCATTTATTTAAGGTAAAATATAGTCATAGATACCCGTAACGCCCTATAACAAGCATAAAAACAGGGAGTGACGATCGTGTATGGAGACAGGCGGTTATGCTTACTCATCTTATTGATACTATTCAGCCGGCTTACGCTTGCGCAATATGTCTATGAACTGGATGGCTCGCCGTTTGCTACCTCCAATGCTCCTATTCCGGAATACATCAAACCGTATGGTGAAAAAGTGATTGTGGTGGATCCGCGCGAACATATTTATGGTGCCTATAATGCAAAAGGCAAATTAATTCGCTGGGGACTGGCAACAGCAGGATCAGACTGGTGTCGTGATACAAAAGGCAGTTGCCGGACCCATACTGGTACATTTCGTATCTACTCAGTGGGGAATGAGAGTTGCACGTCCAAAAAATACCCCTATCCGGGCGGCGGTGCTTCTATGCCCTATTGCATGTATTTTAATGGCGGGGAAGCCATTCACGGTTCAAATGAGATAGAATACAATAATGCCAGCCATGGTTGTGTACGGGTGCATTTTAGTGATGCACAATGGTTAAGACAGCAGTTTGTCGAGGCACCGAATCGATCAAACGGTTTTCATGGCACAAAAGTCGTTATCAAATCATATTAAGGAGCAATTATGCGTACAGCCAGTCTGCCATTTTCATTTAAGCTTTATAGCCTGATGCTTGCTGTCACATTAATGATGGTATCACTCACGGCGCATGCTGCTTCAGTAAACTGGCAGTCATATTCGCCTGCTATTTTCAAGCAGGCAAAAGCAGCGCACAAGATGGTATTGTTATATGGTTTTTCACCGCGCTGCCAGTATTGCGCAAGAATGAATAGCTATACATTAGTTAATACCAGGGTGGTTAGTAAAATAAACAATAAATATGTTGCGGCAAAAATTGATACAACCAGACAAAGTACAACGGCAGATCAATATAGCATGCATGTTATTCCTGCTATTGTTATTATGAATAGCAATGGATCGGTTATTAATACTATTTATGGTTACAATGATCCAGATGAATTGCTGGGGAAATTGTAAATAACCCCGTAAAAATTAATGCATAAAATTCCGTTCAAGAAAGAACACAAAGCATTTGGATAACAGCAGTGAGCTGGTGATAATCAGCATAAATAAATAACCAAATTCAACCAGAATACTAGTTATAATATAGCGGCGGCTGGCGCCTAATATGCGAATCAGCCGCCAGGTTTGTCTGCGTTCATCCATACTGGTCTGAATGGAAATAATGACAATCAGCATGCCAGAACCAAGAGAAAATAAAAATAAATATTGTATCGCTGTGGTAACTTTTTCAACGATGACTTGCAGCTGTTTTAAAATATTAGCGGTATCGACGACAGTGACATTAGGAAATGATTCGATCAAATTATTTAATAACGCTGTTTTATCCGCAGGTAAATTAAAGCTGGTAATGTGGGTCGCAGGCAGTTTGTCGATAAGACCCGGCGGAAAAATAACGTAAAAATTGGGGTGGAATGATCCCCAGT
Source organism: uncultured Coxiellaceae bacterium (assembly GCA_964583565.1). Lineage (GTDB taxonomy): Bacteria > Pseudomonadota > Gammaproteobacteria > DSM-16500 > DSM-16500 > Aquicella. Next base: position 8,336 of record CAZOVT010000027.1, on the reverse strand, counting down.
CGACGCTGCGGAAATTAACAATACTCGCATTGATTTGTTGATCACCTATTTGAAAAGATAATGTATCACCAAGTTTTAAATGCAGATGCTGCGCCATGCTGTCTTCAACAGAAGCGATTGCTTTGCCGCTGTCCGCTGTGGTCCAGTGTTTGCCCGAGACAATCCGGTTATCTGCAGGATACTCCCACATCCAGCTTAAATTTAATTCTCTATGCAGCGTATTATGTCCACGTGATTGCTCGGGAACGGCATTTAGAATGGGTTGATCATTTAGGCGGGTAAGCTTGCCCCTGACCATGGGGTAAATAGCCGCAGATGTGACATCAGCTTTTCTAAGCTGGTTGGTAATGGATGGTAT
>CAZOVT010000027.1:756-7968 GCA_964583565.1 uncultured Coxiellaceae bacterium | reverse complement strand
TATATCATCCGGTGCAATGTTAAAAACGAAATAATTGGGTGTATTGGGAGGCAATTCATTTTTCCAGTTTTCAAGAAACGATGCGCGAATGAATCCCAGCATGAATAAACAAATTAAAATCAATGTCAGTCCGCTAAATTGCAAATTGGATGTCTCTGGATGCTGAATGAGGTTGCTCAGGCCGCGCTTGACAGATCCCAGCGTAGAAGCCGCTATTTTTTTAGTAATATAGAGCAGTAAAAAATTAATGGCATAAAGCGATGCAACGCTGAGTAAAATAATATCGATAAAAAACAAGGTTAATAACGTGATGTCCAGTATCCAGTACAGCAGGATGGCAATAGAAAGCAGCATAAATACCAGGTACCAGCGGTTAATAGCGGCACCTGTGTTTACTTCGCCGCGCCAGAGATATAATGGTGAAGTGCGCGGCAAATCGCTGACAAGCGGATAAGCAAAAGCAAATAATAAAAATGTGCTGGTGATAAAACCTTTGATGATGGGTGAAAGACTGGAGGCCGGAATAGCAAATGGCAGGAATTCAATAAAGACAGCACTTAAATGCAGTTGTGCCAGATAGCCAATCAATGTACCTGTTATACCAGCAAGCAATATAATAATGATTAGCTGGCAGAGAAATACAGTTATTAATTGCTGACGCTGCATGCCCAGGCAGCGCCACAATGCAACATGGGCATGATGCCGCTGCATGTATTGATTGACGCTGAGTGCGATAGCGACACTGCTCATGACAAGGCAAACCAGCATTACCAGCTGCAAATAATTTTCTGTACGTTCAAGCGTTGTCTGAATAAATGTTTGCTGGTCGCGGACAGTCATAATGCGCTGGCTGGGCGATAATTGTGGCGTTACCCAGCTGCGGAATTGTGTTAGCGCTGTTTTATCGCCGGTTAATAATAGTCTGTATTCAACACGGCTGCCGGGTAAGATAGTGTTGGTTGCCGGTATATCATGAAGACGCATGAGAACGCGAGGTGCTATGACCCAACCGGTATTGAGCATGTCACTGTCTGTTGTCAGTAGGCGTGCAACAGTAAAGTCAGCCTTGCCAAGCGTGATATGATCACGGATAGCGATTGATAGCAGCGGCAGTAATCTTGGTTCGACCCACACTGTGCCTAATTCCGGCCGCATGGATTTGTCGCCAAACAGAGGAAAATTATCTGAAATCGCCTGAATGGTTACCAGTTGAAATTGACCGCGTACTTTGGCAACAGAAGGATAGGAAAGCGTTAACGCATGTTGCAGTTGTAATGCATCAGCTTTGGTTTCCCATGCAGAAGGAATGGCGCTTGCGCTAACCACCGCGAGATCGCCGCCCAACAGGCGGCTGCTTTGCTGGTTAATACCCATTTTAATTCTGTCGGTGCAAAAATCCAGCGTAGTGACGGCGGCAACTGAAAACAGTAATGCGCAAAATAGAATGATCCAGTCGCCAGAACGTAAATCCCGCCATAATAATTGACCTGCCATTTTCACGGATGTCAGCATGGGTGTAGTATGCCATCTTGCAATAGGAATTGATGTTGACAGCGGGATGCCAGTTGATCGTCGTGTGTTACCAGTACCAACGTTGTCTGATGCTCCTGGTTGAGTGAAAAAATCAGATCGGTGATATATTCGCCAGTGTGTGTATCCAGATTGCCAGTCATTTCATCTGCAAAGATAATATCTGGATGGGTAACGAATGCGCGGGCGATAGCAACACGTTGTTGTTCGCCGCCGGATAATTTAAGCGGGTAGTGGTGGAGACGGCTTTGCAGGCCGACATCCTTTAACCACTTGCTTGCCTCACGCCGGGCTTTGTTGTTGGGTATAGATTGAATTTCCAGTGGCAGCATGACATTTTCAAGTGCGGTGAGATTGGGCAGTAATTGAAATGATTGAAAGATAAAGCCCACATGCCGGCCGCGCAAGGCTGCACGTTTTTCATCATCCAGCTGATTGAAATGCAGGTTCTGGAAATAGATATCGCCCGCGGTTGGCAGATCCAGGCCAGCGAGTAAGGTCAATAAGGTGGTTTTACCAGAACCGGATGCACCGAGAATGGCAACTGATTCGCCTTTCTTTACACTGAAGTTGATATCGCTCAATATAGTAATATGGCTGTTACCACTGACGACTTGCTTGCGCAGGTGCCGGGTTTGGAGAAAAATGGACGTGTCATCCAGCATACGAAGATTCCTGCAACAATCCTTGTTAGTGTTTCTGCTCGTTCTGTTTACTTTACCTGCATTCGCAGAAAAAACAATCTTGGTGGTAGGGGACACCCTGAGCGCAGGGTATGGTCTGCAGCCGGGAGAGGGCTGGGTGTTGCTGCTGCAGAAGAAACTGGAGCAAGCAGGTTATGACTATAAGATAGTTAACAGCAGTATTTCCGGCGACACCACCAGTAATGGTCTGACCCGTTTGCCCGGGTTACTCAAGCAGTATCAACCAGCCATAACGCTTATTGAGCTGGGCGGTAATGATGGCTTGAGAGGCTTACAGCTGTCAGTCATCAAACGCAACCTCCAGCAAATGATTGCATTGTCGCAAAGAGCCGGGTCAACCGTTTTATTGATCGGGGTCCGATTACCGCCGAATTACGGCGAAGATTATGTCAGCCAGTTTATGTCTATTTTCAAGGACTTAGCGAAGAGCAGCGCTATAGCCCTGGTACCTAACATTTTGCAAGATATTGATAATAAAAAAGATTTAATGAGCCCGGACGGTATACATCCCAAGGGCGCCGCACAAGCTACCATGATGGAAACGGTCTGGACTGCTCTGAAACCCCATCTAAAATAATCAAAATATATTCATAATCTAAGGTTTGCTTAATAAAGATACAATATAATGCTTGGCAATCGAATAACTTTATTGCCAAGGTGACAAATATGCAACGTAATCAAACAGTAGACCCTCTTATACAGATCTATCTACCAGAACTGTTAGAGGATGAACGCCAGCACCCAGATAAAAACCGTCTAACAGTTGAGCAGCGTTTTCAGTTTTGTTTCTACGCCACTCTGGCGATGAAACAGCTTGTGGAAGAGGGCAAATCAGTGGAATGCCTTGGTTTGCATGGCGTGACTGTTAATACAGCAGACGATGGTAAGTTACAAGTCAGGATTGGATCGTTTACCTATCCTGCAAACGAAGCAGCACGAGAGGCATTACAAAATGTCATCATTACAACAACGGATGCTGCCGATGTGGATAATGAAAAGAAAGCGGTGCAATTATTGGGATTGCTTTTTATACAAATATTTAGAGCTTGGACAACAGATCCTTTTTCGGAACGAGCAGAATGGATCATGAATGGAAAGCTGCCTGTATTTAATAAAGCTGCTCTCCAACATGCTGAATGTACCGTTGATGATGTAAGTGAAACAAGATTATCACAATTACTCGTTAATATGTGCCAGTTTGATGCTGAAAAACGTTTAACCCTGTCCAAGGTGTTACAAGCATTTTCAAGTATTCATCGTTCATTGACCTGGGTGCCAGTAAGGTCAGCTGTTACTCCTTTATCACCATTGGAGCGAGATATTGAATATTTGCTCGGTATAATCGTTGAATATGCATACAAGAAGATGCATTCATTAGATAAGTTCGAGAAGTATGTACAAGATAATCATCAAGCAATTTGTGGATTGTTACCACACATGTCAGCATGTCAGTTGCAATTTGTTCAGTCACATATTAGCCAGTATCTGAATGCTGCTTCCCAAACGACAGAGTTGTCGCCGATGGATATGACATCACGTGAATCAACAACAGATATTAATATTGACACAAGCGTTGATGCAGAGGGTGCTCATGTTCATATACACCGTACTCATACAGTAAGACTTTTTGGCAATGTTGATCCTTCACATCCGCATAACCAGCAAACTGCACCAGGTGCTGAAACAACAGCAGCGGCTGCAGCTGCGCCGTTATCGTCACACATGTCAACCTCATCCTTGTCAGCGTCTTCACATCGCAGCAACCGTCCTCGTGCAGTGGCATCAGTTGCCGCAGCTACAGCAAGCGTGGCGCCACGCAGGCGTAAATAATTCAGATGTTGATTTGGTAATGATGTAGTTTGTTAACCCCCATCTTACTGCCAGTAAATTTCCTTACTGGCAGTATTTTTTTGCAATTCTACACAGCCATCGGGTTTGGTGTTTCATTTGACTTTTATCAGATGAGTCAATAATCTTTGGAAAAAAAGTATTAAACGGTGAGCTTCCTCGTTTTGGTACGGCAGATAGATTTTTCAAACAAGGAATAGCAATAGATCAGCTGCTTATCGGTGACAAGCCTGCAGATGAACACGAAGCAGATGCAAGCGCCGCCGCAACGCCACGCATGGTAAAGTAACTGGACGCCAGCCCCCACATACTGTCATCCCCGCGTAGGCGGGGACCCAGTCTTTTAATTTTTGGCCTCCCGCCTATGCTTAAAAACAGAACTAATGGGTACATTTATCTTATGTATTTTTGGATTCATATTCCAAAAATACATAAATTGTATGGAAATGTTAAAGGTGTTTTAGCGCCACAATCTGAATTATTTTTGACTAAAACCGCAAAAAATGATAAAAATATGAAAAAAATTACCTAGCGTAAACAAGCAGTTACGCATTTTTGCCTAAAAAATAGTCAATAAAGGCTAGCCTCAAGAGGGGTTTTTCGGTAGAATGCGACCCACTATGCAGATAATAACTAAGAATCTACCAAAATTTATTGTTGTAGCGATTATGATGTGCAGCCTTCTCATTACCTGGGAAAGCAGCAACACGGACATACTCGGCTGGGAAACATCAGCACCCTCCTCTACCTCTACAGCCAGCACACGCAATACAGACGATAGTTACAATAGTGTTGAGGCTGTTGACTCCATCTGGAATAACATGAGTCAGAGCCTGAATTTGAATCATCATACGCAATCTGCGCAGGTACAACGGGAAATCAAGCGTCTGATCGCAGATCAGGGCAGGCTTTATCACATCTTGACGGCTGCTACGCCCTATATCTATTACATCTATCAGCAGACCCAGGAGCATGGTTTACCGGCCGAGCTGGCGCTTATTCCAGTTATTGAAAGCGAGTTTAATCCAAATGATCATTCTAACAAGGGTGCATTGGGATTATGGCAGTTAATGCCGGAAACTGCTCGCGAACTGGGTGTTCAAACGCGCTCTGGTTACGATGGACGGCGTAATGTCGTGGATTCCACAGAAGCCGCTCTTGCCTACTTCAAGGACCTGGGTAACAGTTTTAATGACAATTGGTATCTTGCCATTGCAGCCTATAATTGCGGACAAGGTAAAGTGCTTTCTGCAGAACGCCGCACAGGTAACCACGATTTCTGGAACTTACCATTACCTAAAGAAACTGAATATTATGTACCGCGATTACTGGCAGTGGCTGAAATTGTCAAGAATCCGGAAAAATACGGTGTGCAGTTACCACCGGTGAATAACAAGCCCTACTTTAGTGAAGTGAAAGTCAACAAAGAAGTTAGTTTGACCAGCGTGGCCAAAAAAACCGGCATTAATATCGATACGCTGCATAAATTAAATCCGGATGTTAAGCATGATAATGTTGTCGCAAAAAAAGGAACGTACAGTATTCTTGTGCCAGTAAGCAAAACACCGGTTGTCAAAGCACAGTTAGCTGCGCAAGCTGTTGTGGCACCTGCTAAAAAAGTGACGGTTGAAAAGACTGTTGCCAAGAAAAAAGCGCCCGTTACTAAAACACATGCCAAGAAAAAAGCGCCCGTTACTAAAACACATACTGTAAAATCGAAAAAGCATCGGTCTTAATAAAGTCTGTCACCCCCGCACCACTACTGTCATCCCCGCGAAGGCGGGGACCCATCCATGCCATTCCTGCGGAATTAGTTATTATCACTGTTATGTATCCATAAATTGATTGAAATTCCGTGGTTAAATCAGGAATGGGTCCCCGCCTTCGCGGGGATGACAGAGTAGTAAGCAGAGGACGACAAGTTAGTAAGCGGGAGTAACAAGGTAGTGGTGCGGAGATGACAAGATGGCGGTGCAGTGACAAATTTAATTATCCATAAAATACCGCTCAGACTGCATCTCCATCAATCTGGATTGCGTGCGTTGATAATCTGTTAGCAGCAAACCATCTGTGTGGAGCTTTTCAGGTGTGGCTTCAGCAGAGACAATCAGCCGGATTCGCGCATCATAAAAAACATCCACCATCCGTATGAATAACGTGATGGTATCTCTTGCGCTGGCGGGAATCACGGGGATATGACTAATCAAAACGTTTTTATAATGTTTAGCGATATACAGGTAATCATGCTGACTGCGCGGCGGGCGGCAAATCGCATTAAAATCAAGCCAGATGGTATCGCTCGTTTTTTTTATAATAGAAACAGGTCTATCATGTATTTGAATGGAATTAACTTCAACCGGCTGATGATGGGAAATAAGCGCAAACGTTTTTTCCATTAACTGGGTTGCATGCTGATCATCTGGCGTGTAATACACACCAGCAGATTTTAAAAATGATAAACGATAGTCTTCACGCGATGTAATATGTGTCACTGCCAGATGCTGCTTGATCAGTGTAATGGCTGGCAAGAAGGACGATCGCTGCAATCCATTTTTATATAACTGATCAGGTTCAACATTCGAGGTTGTAACAATCGTGATGCCATGTGAAAACAAGGCTTCCAGCAAACGCGCCAGCAGCATCGCATCAACAATGTCTTTTACAATAAATTCATCGAGACAAACCAGCATCGATGATCTCGCGATTGATTTTGCAACCAGTTCCAGCGGATTTTTTTGGCCTTTGTGACGTCTTAATTCATCATGGATAAACTGCATGAATTGATGAAAATGCATGCGCATTTTTTTCTTGAATGGAATAGTATTGTAAAAACAATCCATCATGAATGTTTTGCCTATCCCTACCCCGCCCCAGAGATAAAGCCCCCGCACAAGATGCGGCTTGCGTAAACGGGTAAAGATACCTTGCCGATTTTCATGCTCCTTTAGTAAAGCAAAATAAATCGATTGCAATTGATCCATGATGCGCAATTGTTCGTTGTCACTGACAATAACGCCGCGAGCCAGCTGGTCAAGGTAGTAATCAAGAGGGGTCATGGTCTTTTATCGGCGATCAATACTTGCGCATATTTGGATCAATCTCATTGGCCCATGCGGTGATGCCGCCGCGC
>CAZOVT010000027.1:0-746 GCA_964583565.1 uncultured Coxiellaceae bacterium | reverse complement strand
CGGCCGCCTGCATGGCAATGGATGACAATATGCTGCTCAGGATTGAGTTCCTTAATACGCTCGGCAAGCTGGCTAAAAGGGATCAGGCGCCCATTTATATTGCAGATGTCATATTCATCCTGATTTCTGACATCCAGAACCAGAACATCGGCTTTTGCTTTCAATAGTGCTTCCAGCTCGTGGACGCTAATTTCTGGACAAATCGTCATAGCTCACCTCGTTTATTTTCAGGGAGTATTATATCTAACCACTGGTTTGGCGGCTATTCTTTCTGAGCGGCGCAGGGGTTGGGTTAGTGCTGCGGTGGGGGATGAAGAAGCAGCTCCATCTGCAAACAGACCAGCATGACTGGAGACGAGTGCAGCAGCTGCTGTCGTTAATTCAGTACCGTTTTCGGTGATACGTCTTACCTGGTCATCAGCGGTTTTAGTGCTGAAACGGTATACTGCATTGATAGTAACGTTTTCAGGCCAGCCTCGCTGCTGATCTGCTGTTAAAGCATCTTTGCCGTGTCTAAGATCATCATCAATAATATCGAGTTGAATTTGCTGTGTCGGAAATTTTTTAGCAATATATTGTGCTATCAGTAATAATTGCTCGTTATTTCTATGCATAAAACCGATTAGCTGGTTTTTTTGCACGACCTGATTATTATCAGGCGTAATACCGTCCATTTCATATTTCTCAAGGTCTTGATATCCCCGACCCACCTGACGTGTTACCAGATCATCCAGTGTTGATACAGC
>CAZOVT010000026.1:0-26477 GCA_964583565.1 uncultured Coxiellaceae bacterium | reverse complement strand
GATGTGTGGATGAGTCATGGCGATCATGTAAGCAAACTGCCAGGACTATTCAAGACGATAGCAAGCACAACGAATTGTCCAATAGCAGCAATGGCTGATGAGGAGCGCAAATTTTTCGGGCTGCAATTTCATCCGGAAGTTTCCCACACGCGTCAGGGACATCGTATTATGGAGCGGTTTGTGAAAACCATATGCGGCTGTGAAACAAACTGGACTGCCAAGAATATTATTGAAGAACAAATTAACCATATCCGGCATCAAGTTGGAAACGACAAGGTATTGCTGGGACTGTCGGGTGGTGTGGATTCGTCGGTAGCCGCATTATTGCTTCATCAGGCGATTGGCGAGCAGTTGACATGTGTGTTTGTTGATACGGGATTACTGCGGCTAAATGAGGCTGAAGAAGTAAGTGCTGTCTTCAAAAAGCATTTTGGCATCAAGTTGATTTGTGTTGATGCACGAGACGATTTTTATCATGTGTTGGCAGGTGTTGATGATCCCGAGGCAAAGCGTAAGATTATTGGTAAACAGTTTATTACGGTTTTTGATGCTGAGGCTGAAAAAATCACAGACGTAAAATGGCTGGCGCAAGGAACCATTTACTCTGATGTAATTGAGTCGGCGGCAACTAAGACAGGCAAGGCTCATGTTATTAAATCACATCACAATGTGGGTGGCTTGCCTGATGATATGCAGCTGGGACTGGTTGAGCCGCTGCGTGAATTGTTTAAAGACGAAGTGCGTAAAATAGGTGTTGAGCTTGGATTGCCCTCTGAGCTTGTCTATCGACATCCATTTCCGGGCCCAGGCTTGGGCGTGAGAGTGTTAGGCGAGGTAAAGCGGGAGTATGCAGATACATTGAGATTGGCGGATGCCATTTTGATTGATGAGTTATACAAGGCTGATCTTTACTATAAAGTTAGTCAGGCATTCGCTGTTTTTCTTCCGGTGAGATCAGTGGGTGTGGTGGGTGATGCGCGGCATTATGAGCATGTGATTGCCATTCGGATTGTTGAAACGCTGGATTTTATGACTGCCCATTGGGCTAAAATGCCATATGAATTTCTGGACAAAGTCTCCAGCCGTATTATTAATGAGGTTCCGGGTATTTCGCGTGTTACTTACGATATATCCAGCAAGCCGCCAGCAACCATTGAGTGGGAATAGTTACCTGTCATGCCAGAGAACGAATCACCTGATCAGTACTGGATGCGTCACGCGCTGCGACTGGCAGAGAAAGCCGCTGATCAGGGTGAAGTACCTGTGGGTGCATTGTTAGTGCTTGATGGCGAAGTGATCAGTGAGGGATTTAACCAGCCAATTGGACAGCATGATCCATCAGCGCATGCTGAGATTGCCGCGTTGCGGCAGGCTGCTGCAAAATTATGTAATTATCGATTGGTCAATACGACATTGTATGTGACGCTTGAACCATGCCTGATGTGTGCTGGCGCTATGGTGCATGCTCGTATTCAGCGTTTGGTGTATGGTGCACCTGACGCCAAAGCTGGTGTGATCACCAGCAGGTTGCAAGCATTAGAACTGCCATTCCTGAATCATCGTGTGGATGTGACAGGCGGCGTGCTGGCGGATGAGTGCGGCAAGCTGTTGTCAGATTTTTTTCGTGCCAGACGGTAGATCGTTATTATGTTCCGTAAATGAGGCCTCGAATATACATTCTGGATATGACACGCATTGGCGGCGAGAGGGTAATAGCAAACCGTTGAGCAATGATAATTGTTTGGCTTAATATCTGAAGACTGTTAACGCCGCCATCCAGGAAGATAATATTGTCACTGACGGAAACTTTGACTGGCATTTGCTTTATTGTTGTTACTTTTTTTCCATACAGTCCGCTGCCTAACAATAAACCCTGTACTAATCCTGTTACCAATGCTTCTTTGGCAATGGGGCTGCCATTGACCATAAGAAGCTTATCAAACTTGATAGGTCTTTTTTTTGCTATTGCGGTAATATTGCCAACTACAGCTGCAGCAATTGCAGAGGTTTTCACAACCCCTGACACACTGATCACGCCCTTATCGCTGATACTAACGCTGAGTGCGCTTTCCGGTGTATTTTCAAGAATGGCGTCAATAGATTTTAATAGGGCGGCATCTTCTTTTGATATGATGATGGATGGTTGTTGTTGGTTGGTAGAGGGCGGCTGCTGACTGGATGATGGTTGTTGTGCCGATTGAGCATAACTTGTGGGACATGCAGTGATAAGTAATAAGGTAACGCTGCATGTTATTGTCAACGTAAATGTTGTTAGCATGGCCGCGGCGCGTTGTTTCATTTTAATGTCCCTTTTTATGCTTGATCCGGTTGAGAAAATAACGCATTACTTCGGTGTACAGTTTGCTGCCTAGAATGGCATCTTCAATGGTGTGATCAATGTTTGGGTTATCATTTACTTCGATGACCATGACATCATTTTCTGTCTGCTTTAGATCGACACCGTAAAAGCCATCGCCAATCAGGCTGGCAGCACGCTGCGCTGCCTTAATGACTTTAGCAGGTACCTGATCTAATGGTATGGCTTCATCACCACCTTCATTTAAGGTGCCGCCGGCATCCCATAGGTTGACTTGCCAGTGATCTTTAGCCATATAATATTTACAGGCATAAAGTGGTGTTTTATTCAGGATGCCTATTCGCCAGTCAAAATCGGTTGGAACAAATTCCTGGGCGATGATCAAATCAGATTGATTTAACAAGCGATGTAATTCTTCATCTAGCTCAAGCGGGTTGTCGACTTTAACGACGCCGTTCGAAAAGGAACCGTCGGGCTGTTTAAGAACATAGGGAAGTTCAAGCTGGCTTAGTAATTCATCTTTATTTGATTTATGCATGATGATGGTTTTGGGCGTGGAAATGTTAGCTTTTTTTAACATTTCCGCCATGTATACTTTGTTGGCACAGCGAACAACCGAAATGGGATCGTCAACGACAACAAGGTTTTCCGCGACGGCTCTTCGTGCGAAGCGGTAGGTGTGATGGTTGACTGCGGTTGTTTCGCGAATAAAGAGGCCGTCAAACTCTGCTACGCGACTGTAGTCATTTTTAGTAATGATTCTTGCGCGCATGCCAAGATCTTCCGCCGCATCAATAAAATGTGAAATGGCTTTTTCATTGGAAGGGGGTACTTTTTCATCTGGATTGACCAGAATTGCAATGTCATAAGTCATTTTGGGATTGCGTGATAATGAGCGGATGCGGCGTTTCTTGCCAAAATAATCCGAGGCAAATGCCAGCATAGAAGGTTTGTGTGCCTCTGGTATCTGGTTGAGCGGCAATAAAAAGATATTTTGTAATAGCCATTTGTTTTTATCGGCGTCCCGGGTGAAGCAGACGCGTAACAGTGGTGCGGGGAACAGATTATATAGCTGCTTGCCTAGTTGTTCATGCTGTTTGGCGACGCTGCTGCCAAAATAGATATTCAGGTCAAATTTGCCGGAGCGTATCTGTGACAGGCTCCTCTGGATGAGTTTGTCCAGCTCCTCTGAAAAGATCTTTATAATGGACTGGGATTTTAAATCCTGTATGGTCGTAATATTTGGAAAGCTGCGGTGCCCTCTGGCTTCTGCAAGCAGGGAGACATAATAACCCATTCCCTGATAGCGGTAGGACTGGCATAGATTGTATACGCGGACGTTGCTTAATTCAGAGTATTTACAATCAGTTAGGTAGGATTTTGCTGAAACGACTTCAACATCTGGAATGTCGACATTCCAGTCTTTTGGCTTATTGACGACAACAATACTGTGCATAGAGTCGTAATGCTTTTAGTGACGAAATTCTATCTTTCCACTTATAGGATACTATGGCGTAAGCGATAGTTGTCGTCAAGCTCTTGCGAGCGGATGGCGGTTTCTGTATCTTGGTAGTATGCAGATTGACAAACTAATGCGTTCGTTCAAACGTTGCGTTTCTTTCTCAACAGCCGGTAGCTATGACCTGTTGGGTATTGCCAGTTATTTCAAAAAAAAAGGATACATCGTACGAACCATGCGTGATGTCGTGCATGTATCAAGTCAAAAAAAGCCGGGTGATATATTCTTTTTTAATCATGGCAGTTTTGTTTGCTGGGGTTTTAAAAAAGTATTTGAAGAGAAATTACTTGAGAGTGTTAATGATTTTGCCATACAACCCTTGATTCGATTTGAAACGGACCAGTTTTATTATTTTTATGGTGATGATACTAGTATAGATACCCATGAAAAACTGCGTCTTGATATTATTACGCTTGATTCTGATGATCCACAAATCAAACTGGCGATGTCATATGGTTTGTCACAATCAATCAAATTGGAAACCTTTGAAGAAGCTATTAAAGAAGCGATACAGAAAAATAGTCTTCTACCAGAAGAAATGGCGTCTCGCGGTGTTATCTCATTGTCGCGGCGTGCTATTTTTAAGCGTATGGGTGAAATATTCATCGCTCGCAGCTCTATTAATCTGAATATTGAATATCTGGATGCGCCGGAATTTTTCTGGCGCAATCCTAATCTGGAAGTGCATTATGTGATGATTAAGAAGTTTCTGGATATTTCGAGCCGTGTGATGGCGTTAAACCAGAAGCTGGATTTGTTGCAAGAGCTGCTGGATATTTTGAATAGCCAGGTTCAGTATTCTCATTCAACGCTGCTTGAAAGCATCATTATTTTATTAATTGCCGTTGAGATTATTATTAGTCTTTTTCAGTTTCATGTTGTTTGAGTTAATTGCTTAACCATTTTGATTGCATCAGCGCCATCTTCGTAAAACTGCTTATATTCGCCAGCGATGACATACCCATGCCTGTTATAAAAATCAATCGCGCGATGATTGTCGTGTCTGACTTCAAGCCGTATTCGTTGGCACTGGCGTGCGGCAGCTTGTTTTTCTATAAAAGCATGTAATGTGGCAGCAATGCCTTTACCCTGATTATCCGGGGCGACGGCAAGGGAGTACAGTCTGGCGATGCTGGCATGTTTGCGAAATAAAACGACCGCACTGGCGATGATACGTGAATGGATTTCACAAACGGCGACAAGGGCGGAGCTGCTGCCAATATAATGATGAAGCTGGGCAAGAGTCAGCCGGTCTGTTGTAAAGCAATGAATTTCCAGGTCTCTCAAGGCGGGAATATCATCATGATTAGCGAGCCGGATTTGCAGGGTGGTCGTGTCCATACATGCACTCCAATAAAAAAGCCCACACGAAGTGGGCTTTCTTTAAAGACAGAATGAATATTACTCTTTAGTGGATGTATCTGCTGCAGTATTGCTTCCCGTGGTGCGGGTTGGGAGCATTTCTTTAATGCGTGCTGCACGACCACTCAGATCACGCATGTAGTACAATTTGGCACGACGAACATCGCCGCGACGCTTGACTTCAACGCTGTCTACGGTTGCGCTTGAGTTCTGGAATACACGTTCTACACCAACACCATGAGAGATTTTTCTCACGGTAAAGGAAGAATTGTAACCACGATTGCGCTTGGCAATCACAACGCCTTCATATGACTGCAAGCGTACACGCTCACCTTCTTTAACTTTGACCTGAACGACAACGGTGTCGCCTGCTTTGAATGCTGGCAAGGTTTTTGCTGCCTGTGCGAATTCAGTTTCAATTTCCTGGATAATTTTGTTACTCATTTTCATATTCCTCTAACAAGTCGTGCAATTTTATACATATTTAACAAAATGTTCGAGCAGTTTCTTTGTTTTTTTTAAAATAGCCTTTTTGGGGTTTATTTGTTAAATTCTTCAATAAATTCATTAAGTAACACTGTAGATTCGGTATCCAGCCGGCACTTGTCCAGCAGGTCAGGGCGCCTGATCCAGGTCTTTCCCAGCGACTCCTTGAGGCGCCAGCGTCTGATTTGTTCGTGATTGCCGCTTAGCAGAACAGCGGGGACGTTCTGATCTTTGAAGGATTCCGGGCGGGTATACTGAGGGTATTTGAGCAGGCCGGACGTAATGGAATCTGTCTGGATCGACTGTTCATCACCGACAGCGCCGGGCAGCAGGCGGGTGAGGGTGTCTATCATTACCATGGCTGGGAGTTCGCCGCCACTTAGCACATAATCGCCGATTGACCATTCTTCATCGACATATTGATTGATAATCCTCTCATCTATTCCTTCGTAGCGGCCTGCGAGCAAAATGATAGATTTTTTTTCTGTCATCTTGACCGCTGCCTGCTGATTAAATGGCTGTCCCTGAGGGGATAGGAATACAACGAGTGGCGGTGTTGGGGCAGCATTTTTTGCCGCTTCAAGGCAAGTCTGTAATGGTTCTGGCATCATCACCATGCCAGGGCCGCCGCCATAGGGGCTATCGTCTACAGATTTGTGTTTGTCAGTGGCATAGTCTCTTGGGTTCCAGACATGTAGTTGTATCAACCCATTTTTTTTTGCCCGCCCAGTAATGCCATGATCAAGCGCAGTGAACATCTCTGGAAATAGACTGATGAGACCAAACCACATTTACAGGAGCTCCCAATCCACGTGAATTTCCTGTTTTTGCAAGTCAACACTCAGGATGACCGTATCTGGCAGGTAGGGGATGGCGTGTTCTTTTGTTCCTTTCACGACGAGAACATCGTTGGCGCCAGTTTCGATCAGGTAACTGACGTTGCCCAGGATGGTTCCATCTTTGTTGATGACGGTTAAACCAATCAGGTCAGACCAGTAATAATCGCCTTGTTTTAACTCGGGTAAGTCTGAACGTTTGATACCGATGAGCATGCCCGTCAGCAAGCTTGCTTCCTCTGGAGAATCGATGCCTGTCAGTTTGGCGATGATACCTTTGCTGTGAGGTTTCCCTTCTTCTACCTCAATTGTTTTCCAGTCATAACCATTTTTGGAGAGAAACCAGGGTGAGTAATTCAGGATGTCAGAGCCAGACTCGGTATAAGCAGTGATTTTTACCCACCCATGTATGCCGAATGAGGAGCCGATTTTGCCAATCTTAATGTAGCTTGAGTCAGGATTTTTCATAGGCTGTTAAAAAAGAAAGTCCCGCAGATAAACTGCAGGACAATAGTTAAAAATGATGGTGATTTGTTTTATGACGGCAGACCAGCGGTTATGCTGATGCTTTTTCAGCCTGTGCCGCTTTCTTATGTACACCAACCAGATGTTTGACGCGATCTGACGGCTGGGCACCATTTGACAGCCAGTGCTGCAGGCGTTCAGTGTCGAGGGTCAGGCGTATGTCTTCGCCTGCGGCGATTGGGTTAAAATAGCCGAGCTGTTCGATAAAACGACCATTACGGGCGCGTGCCTTATCAGCTACTACGATGCGGTAAAATGGGCGTTTTTTTGCGCCGCCGCGAGATAAACGAATAACTACCATGGTAATCAATATCCTCTGTGTACGGGTATTATATAAAGACGCGGATTATACGTGAGTTTTTTCTACCTGTAAACGGATCACCTCTCCCAATAGGATTGTTAAAACGGCGACCCGGGCGGCATACCTCCGCCGCCAAAGGGAAATTTGCCCTGCATGCCCCGCATCATTTTTAGCATGCCCCCTTTCTGGGACATTTTCTTCATCATTTTCTGCATTTGGGTGAATTGCTTTAGCAATTGGTTGATGGCCTGGATGGAGGTGCCGGAACCCAATGCTATGCGGCGTTTTTGCGAGTTGCGTATTCCATCCGGGAAGCGCCGCTCTTTCGGGGTCATCGAATTGATAATAGCTTCGATGGATACCAGCTTTTTGTCATTCACCTGATCTTTAACATGTTGCGGTAACTGGTTGATTCCAGGCAGTTTGCTCATAATGCCCATGACGCCGCCCATGTTGTGGATCTGCTTTAGCTGATCACGGAAATCTTCAAGATCAAAGGCTTTGCCTTTTTTGATCTTCTTGACCAGTTTTTCAGCCTTGGCTTTATCAATAGTGCGTTCGGCTTCCTCTACGAGACTGACAATGTCACCCATATCAAGGATGCGAGAAGCAATGCGGTCTGGGTGAAAGGGCTCCAGGGCATCAATTTTTTCACCCACACCAATGAATTTGATGGGCTTGCCGGTAATGTGGCGGATGGAGAGGGCAGCGCCGCCACGGGCATCGCCATCTGTCTTGGTTAAAATAACACCAGTCAGCGGCAGGGCATCATTGAATGCCTTGGCTGTATTTGCCGCATCTTGTCCAGTCATGCTATCCACAACGAACAGGGTTTCAATGGGGTTGATGGCGGCATGGAGCTGCTTGATTTCAGCCATCATGGCTTCGTCAATGTGCAAGCGCCCGGCGGTATCGAGAATAACAACATCAACCACCTGGTTTTTAGCGGCTTGAATTGCACCGTTAGCAATATCGACAGGTTTCTGGGAGGGATTGCTAGCGTAGAATTCGGCGCCGACTGTTTTGGCAAGTGTGGCTAACTGCTCGATAGCAGCTGGACGGTAAATATCCGCACTGGCAACCATCACGGATTTTTTCTGTGTCTGGATGAGCCAACGCGCCAGTTTTGCTGCTGTTGTTGTCTTGCCTGAACCTTGCAAGCCGGCCATCAGGATAACAGCGGGAGCCTGGGCTTTTAAATTGAGCTCGGCATTATATTCACCCATGAGCAGTACCATTTCATCGTGAACCAGCTTGATGAGTACTTCACCAGGTTTGAGGCTTTCCATGACATCTTTGCCGATGGCTTTGGCTTCAATATGTTCTATGAATTCTTTGGCGACAGGCAGGGCAACATCCGCTTCCAATAGAGCGACACGAATGTCTCGCAGTGTATCCCTGATATTGGCCTCAGTGAGACGTCCTTGCCCCGTCAGGTTTTTGATGACCTTGTTCAAGCGTTCAGATAAGTGGTTAAAATTCAGCATATATTCCCAACCGTGTCATTATGAATTTGCGGACTGAGTATATACCGATTGTGTTGGAGAAATAAATCGTTCCCTAAATTACATGATGGTGCAGGGGCAGCCGCCTGACGGTTGTCTGCGTGGGATGCGAAATTCATCAGTCGAAGCTGATCGTTCAGGGGCAAACAGACCTGCTTGTGAAGGGCGGACGCCACTTTCAATATCCTGATTCTGGCGTATATCGACAAATGCATCATCTGCGAGCGTTGCCGGGGGATAATCAGACTGTGATGCAGGGTGCGTCTGACAGGGTTTTGTCAGGCAATCCAGCAGGGCTCCGATTTGATTAGCAATATGGCTGAACAAATGCATCATCTGCGGGTTTAATGAAGCAGTCACAAGCAATACTTCATATAAAAAATTCACCCATGCCAGTGTTTCAAACAGATAGTCAGGTGTTGTTGCCTGAGGCAAATTGAGATCTTCATTAGCGAACTCCCGATAGTAACCGATATTGAGCTGCCGTTTGACATAAGATAAAAACAAGGCAAGACCAAGTGATGTGAGAAATGCAGCGATTTTTGCCGGTTCAAATTTTTGTTCGGGAA
Organism: uncultured Coxiellaceae bacterium; assembly: GCA_964583565.1. GTDB lineage: Bacteria > Pseudomonadota > Gammaproteobacteria > DSM-16500 > DSM-16500 > Aquicella. The sequence goes on along the minus strand of CAZOVT010000026.1, from coordinate 17,057 downwards.
TATATCTAAATAGGTCATCAACCTGTTCTAGCACTGCGCCGCCAGAGAAACATAAAGAGGAAGCCATATTGATGGTGCAGGCGGCTCCCAGCCCAGCGATGGCAGCTGTTGACTGAAGCTTGAGTATGTCTTTAATGCTGGAGTGGGTTTGCAGGGCACCTGTAAAAGCACCGAATATGCAAAGGCTGGAAACAAACGGAGCAACGCAGGCACTTGCCCGGTTCGCGTGCGGCGCAATGTTGCCGGCGGCTAGATTATACATCACCTTGCCTGTTTCATAGCTGTCTGTTAATAGCGTTGTAACCGCTGAACCGCTTGCAACGGCAGCAGATGCAATATGCCAGTAGTTCTTGCTTTGTGGCGTAACTGCTATTTTATAGTCTGATCCTATCGATTCGATGAAATCATATGCTTGAGCAGTATCTGATAATGCGCACCAGATCGCAAACCCTGTCGCAATGGTTGCGACAGAAAGAATTTTTACTCTGGATAGCGCCGGCCAGTCATTAGGACGTTTCCTGGTGGATAAAATAGACAATATTTCTTTGATGTTGCTGGCAGTTGACTGGCCGGTCAATTCCAGCGAAGCCATAAAAGTGATACCTGAGGCGCTTGCTAATAAATAAATGGATTTATTGTTTGCTTCATACAGGCTAAGCGCGTCACTTGCGGCTTCGTTCAATGCATTAAAAACAGCAGGAACATAAGGCAGCAGGCATAGCATGCTAATGGCGCAGTCGTTGTGTGCGGCGGCTGGAGCATCATCGTTAATATCAGGTGAGGGCTGGCGGCGGTCTAAGGGCATGCTGACAATCTGATCTTCTTGCAGATGTGCATTTGTTGCTTCGGAGCTGTCAATAATGAGAATAGCTGGCTGGATGTCGGCATCAGTCGCAAGCGCCGCTTTGATTCGGTCAAGAATGGCATCTGCCTGAACCGCTTCAATCGGTGTTGTAACCGCTTGTTTATTGTCACTGTTTCGCAACATCTCTCATGCCCTTTACGGTAGGTTATAAATTGACCAGTCCATTCTACATTGTTTATATTAAGGCAGAATTAGCAGGAATTGCTTGACAGGTATGGTGAAAAGCTGGATATAAATATTATTCTGAATCAAGATGTTAAGGACGAACGTTGAGTCACTTCCAGATCATTTTATACAGTTTTGTTCTGTTCCTGCTGGTTCTCATGGCGGCATTCTTTTCTTGCTCGGAAACAGCTTTAATGGCGCTCAACCGGTATAAGCTCAGGCATCAGGCGCGGCTGAAAAAACGTTATGCGGTGGTATTGCTGGATCTGCTGAAGCGTCCGGACCGCATTCTGGGAGCAATTCTGATTGGAAGCACGTTTGCAAATATTCTGGCTTCATCGCTTGCTACCATGATTGCATTACATTATTTCGGTGAAAAAGGCGCGATATTGAGCGCCGTTGTCTTGACATTTATTGTTCTGATTTTTGGTGAAATAACGCCAAAAACGGTCGCGGCTATTTACCCTGATAAAGTTGTTCGCCTGATCGGCTATCCTATACGCATTGTGTTGAAAATACTGTATCCGGTTGTGTTGCTGAGTAATGCTATCTCAAATGGTTTGCTGCGACTGGTGGGTATTAATGTTGCAAACTACGCGCTTGAACCGTTGTCCAGGGAAGAGTTGCGTAGTGTTGTGTATGATGCAACGGGCAAGATATCCCGTCAGTATCAGGCTATGCTGCTTGGCATTCTGGATCTGCATCAGCTAACGGTAGATGATATCATGATTCCACAGCATGAAATCGCTGGAATCGATTTTGAGCAATCTATTTCTGCCATTATTGAAAGAATGAATGAACTAAATCAGGATTGGGTGCCCGTGTATCGGGAAAATATGAATCAAGTCATGGGGGTGCTGTATATCCGTGACATTATGAAATTGTGGTCGACGCAAATACCAGTTACCAAAGAATTGCTGCATCAGTTTTTGCAGGAACCGTATTTTGTACCGGAAGGAACATCGTTAGGCGGCCAATTGGCGAGCTTTCGTCAAAGCCACGACAAGATCGCATTTGTGGTCGATGAGTATGGTGAAATTCAGGGAATGATTACGCTGAATGATATTCTCGAAGAGATTGTCGGTGATGTAAAATCCAGCGCGACTTCAGGCAAGCGGCTGCAGGTGCAATCGGATGGAAGTTATCTGGTAGACGGCAGTATGACTATTCGGGAATTTAACCGATCGACTGAGTGGAGTTTGCCGCTGCGCGGGCCAAGAACGATCAATGGATTGATTGTTGAGTATCTGGAAGCATTGCCGCATTCAGGAACGGCGATACTGATTGCCAGATATCCAATTGAAATTATGCAGGTGAAGGAAAACAGGGTGAGGCTGGCGCGTGTTTATCCGAAATTGAAATAATAGGTACTACTCAATTAAGCTATTTCCTCGCTTTTAGTTTACTAACACTAATTAAGAATAAGAGCAGCGACTACGTTGCGATTCTCGGCAGATAATGCATTAAAGGTACGGCAGGCTGCACTGGTGTCCATGATTTCTACGCCTATTCCCAGATTGATGAGCGCCCCGTAAATTTCTGTTTTGATAAAAACAAGCTGGCTGCCGGTGCCAATTAACAGAATATCTGGCTTCAGTTCAGGAATGTGTGCCAGTGAGTCCGCGGTTAATGCATGAATGGACTGGGGTGGCCATTTTTCAATCAAAACATCAGGGCTGACAATAACACTGCTGGTGAGTATAGTATCGTTGATTTGAATTTGACCCGGCTTGAAAGAGCGGATTTGGTATTTTGCCTGGTTGCTGTCCAGGTTTAATGTTGTCATGATGGTCTCCCAGCTAACTATGAGCGTATTATGTTATCAGTAAACGTTATAATTCAATATCAATAAGGATAGCTTATGTCTGGTCTTACTCCTCATCGTCCATATAAGAGTGTTGCGACGGCATTATTGTTTAGTGTGGTGCTTGGTCCTGTTGGTTTATTGTACGCCTCGTTTTGGGGCGGCCTTGTCATGATTATGTTGGGGATTGTAGTCGTTAGTAATAAATTTCTCTTTCCCATTTTATTATTATGGCTGGTTTGCGCGATATGGTCAGTTGGCGCTGTCGAGTCATATAATCGTAAACTAGAAAAGGTTAAAGTGTCTTGATGCGTAAACAAATTATCCGCCGTGAGTATCGGACTGCTTATATCGATGCGCTCGAAACCGCTCATCCTGTTTTGCGCCGTGTGTATGCTGCGCGCCAGATTCAATCAATACAGGAAATTGATCATGCTATTGACAATCTTCTTCCCTATCAGAGCTTGTCAGGGATAGATCACGCGGTCAATGTGCTGGCGGAAGCGGTAAAACAAAACCAGCGTATATTAATCGTAGGCGATTTTGATGCGGATGGCGCGACAAGCACGGCTGTCGCGGTTAGAGCCTTGAAGAGTTTTGGGGCGGACTATGTGAATTATCTGGTGCCGAATCGTTTTGCGTATGGATACGGCCTGACACCTGAATTGGTAGAAGCAGCAAAAGCATATGCGCCTGAACTGATTGTGACAGTGGATAATGGCATTGCTAATCACGCTGGCGTTGATGCTGCCATAGCGGCAGGTATGCGTGTGATTGTGACAGACCATCATTTACCGTCAGCAACCCTGCCAAATGCAGATGCTATCGTCAACCCGAACCAGCCGGATGATATTTTCCCAAGTAAAAATCTTGCCGGTGTCGGCGTGGTTTTTTATGTGATGTTAGCATTGAGGCGGCATTTATCGACTATCAGCTGGTTTAAGGACAGACATCTTCCCGAGCCTAATATGTCGCGTTTGCTTGATCTGGTTGCCTTGGGAACCGTGGCGGATTTGGTGCCGCTAGATCGTAATAACCGTATTTTAGTGCAGCATGGTTTGCGTCGGATACGGGCAGGCCAGTGCGTGCCTGCTATTGTTGCGCTGCTGGAATTGGCTGGCAGGGATTTTACCCGTATCGTTGCTGCTGATTTGGGTTTTGCGGTTGCTGCGCGTTTAAACGCCGCTGGCCGTCTGGATGATATGGCGCTGGGCATAGAATGTTTACTGAGTGATGATCCTGTCCGTGCGCGTGAGATAGCGAAATCGCTGGATCAGCTAAATGAGGAGCGCAGAAGTATTGAGTCGGGGATGCAGTCACAGGCTGTCGTAATATTAAATAAACTTGCTCAGGATATGAAGGATGGTTTGCCTGCTGGTTTGTGTTTATTTGACCGCGGGTGGCATCAGGGTGTTATCGGTATACTGGCGGCACGAATTAAAGAGCGGTATAACCGGCCAACAATCGTGTTTGCATTGGGGCAGGAAGGTGAAATTAAGGGTTCAGCACGTTCGATAACAGGTTTGCATATACGGGATGTATTAGCGTTGATTGATGCACACCATCCTGGGCTCATCAAGAAATTCGGTGGCCATGCCATGGCGGCAGGATTGACGCTTGATTATGATAAATTTGATACGTTTGCAAATATTTATTCACAAACAGTTGCGGCGCAATTAACAGAAGCGCAATTGCAGCATACTTTATTGTCGGATGGCGAACTGGGTACTGAAAACCACACGCTCGATCTCGCGGTGATGCTGCGGGATGCGGGTCCATGGGGGCAGGCTTTTCCTGAGCCTGTGTTTGACGATACTTTCCGGGTGCTGGAGCAGCGAATTGTCGGAGATAAACACTTAAAGCTGCGGTTGGCCAAGGGTGAGAAAGTGCTGGATGCGGTTGCGTTTTTTGTTGATCTGGATGAATGGCCCAATCATCGTTGTGAACAGGTTAAAGCAGCGTATCGTCTGGATGTGAATGAATACAAAGGCAGGCGCAGTGTGCAGCTGATTGTTGATTATCTGGAACCCGTTGTCTAAGTCCGCTACGGGTTTTTTAACCCGAAAACTGGGTGTGTGTTTTAATAAAATCGGTTATTTCACGTTCGTTCATATTGAGAAGATCTTTCTGGATATTTTTGGCGACAAGCTCCTTAACGTGTTTGTTAAGATGCTTGAACAATAACCCATTCATATGCGGTGCTGTAATGATAATTAATTTTTCGTAAGCGTTTTCATTTCTGCCTTTATCCAGCAGGGCGGCAATTTCATGTGAAAAACGGTCAATTTCAACTTCTTTGGGATCCATGCGGGGCTCGTAAGCACCTCTGGCAGATTCTCCTTTGTGGTAGTGGCCCGGTCTTTCGGTGGTGATGACGTCGCTGGTTTTGAGTTTAAGATCCGGGTGTGATATTTCTGTCAGCAATGATAACTTGACGTGTTTTTTATCGTAGTTGTAAATGCGGCAGGTGTTGGTATTTGTGATAATGACCCATTCCATATGTCACCTCATTATTTAAGATCATTATATCATAACGTTAAAAAGTATATTTTTACCTTTATAATCAATAATATTCAGGTAAGCTGTTTTCGGAAACGGCAGGTGGTGTTCAGATGTTGATGTGGTGTTTTCAGAAAGGTAAAAAAATGCCTACTAGTTTAGTAGGCATTCAGGCATTACTTGCCGCGTTTTTCTCTTTTTTCCTTACGTTTTTCTTTTAGACTCTTGGTCGGTTTTTTCTTGTCTTCTTTCTTTTGCTTTTTTTCAGTTGCCATGGGGATATCTCCTTTAAGGTTAACGCCTTACTAATGATACGGAAAACTATTTATATTGCAAATTCTTTAGGGTCTGTTGCAGCCGTGAAACGAATTGTCAATAGACCCTGGTAGTGTGAAATCGGGATAATGGTTACACGTGTGTGTAAAGCCATTTGGTCAGTTCAACCATGACGAGTGTATCTTGCGCACAATAGTCAAGCATCGCTTTTTTGAGCGATATTTTTTTAGCCGCCATTGTGTTGGGGGAGATTAATTCTTCGAATGCGCGTTGTGCTGCGCTGCCATTTGCAACTGCCATACCTTCATAGCTGTGTGCTTCGCCAAGTAAGCCGGGCGCGACTTTTTTTAGGCTGAAGCTGCCAGCAAAGCTGTTGTCATAGACAGCGTCGCGAATAATAGGCAGAGGATCTACAATGCGTTCAATGAGTTGAGTGAGAGCAGCAGCGTGCTGAGGAGAATAATCCGCAAGTTGCTTGATTCGCTCAGCTTCAAATTTACCAAAATAGGCAACAATGGATCCCTCTGTGCCGCATGCATCCAGCAGGGCGGGAATGAGTGCCGGGCGTGGATCATCTGCTGTTTCATGTAGATATTCATGATGACTAATGTCCGCGTCTGGTGCCGTCAGGATGTGGACACTATATTGAAACGGGACTTGCTCAAACGGCCGGCAACCATCATATCGTGGAATAGCGGGGTTGATTGTTTCAAAATCCAGAAAAACCAGCGGGTATTGCCACTCAGCAATCGCGTTTCGGATAGCAGCTTTGTCAATGTAGCGCTGATTTGTTTTATAGCACTCGACCATGCGTGTTTGTAAATCGTTAAGGTCGGTGAGACGTGGATCGTCCAGTGCAATAATGCCTTCATTGTAAAGTTCCCACTTGCGATTTTTAATGCCGGGCAGGTTAAATACACTAACGGATGGAATCTGTTTTTCCTGCCAGCAGTGATTGATAAATCCGCATTCAGTGGGGGACTGGCAGTGTGGACCAATATCGATATCAGGTACATCAGGCTGTTTGATGGTGGTCATGATTTCGTATAATGCTGGCTGCACAGTAAGGTATTTTTCCCGTATTTCATTGGTGATATCCACTTCTTTGAATAAATCACCGAGGTCTGGATAGCGGCACGCCGGGTTTAAGTGAACCACATTGATTTGTTCGACAGGCAATCCGCTTTTTGTCATGATCCAGACTTGCAGGCCGACATCATCATAGTGTTCAGGTTTCACTTTGGTAGAGGATTTAACTTCAAAAATACGCCAGCGTTTTGTGTCGGGTGAATATTGTATAATATCGGCACGTGCATAGAACCCCATATATTCAAACGCGGCTTCGTAAATGACGGGTGTTTGACTGGCTAAAAGCTGGCGGGTTTTACCAAGCGCACCCGTAAAATCCCAGGGTTTGTTATCTACCAGCGTGCCGCCGGGGTAATATTCCCTGGCTTTTGCTCCAACCATATTGCCCTGATCAAACAAGGCTTGTGTATCGGGTGTGATGGGTGCCTCAAGCTCAGGATGATGAATGGTGAGATAGATGCACTTCAAGCAGCGATAACCGCGCATGAGTTTGGTTTTGCTTAATAATTTGGGTATCCTGTTCATGGCCGCATCGTAACAGAAAATATGTTATCAAGCTAAGTTTATCCACTTACCTCGCTTGAAATAGACTCAATCATGTTTTTAGTGTCGATTGAATCCGGGTTAATGCCTAGCGCTGAGTGAAGATGCTCAAGTGCCTTTTCATTATTGCCCTGAGCATAATAACAAAGTCCCAGATTGTAATGTATATAAAATAAATTGATTTCAAATGGCAGCGCTTTTTCATAATACTGAATGGCATCGTCATACTTTTGCAGTAAATGGAAAAAGTATCCGACATGAAATAATGTGGGTTCTGATCTTGGCATGTAATAATAATTACCCGCAACTTTTGGCATGTTTTTAGCAAGAAAACGGGTTAATTCTTTGTCTGCCGTCGGTATCAGTGACTCTACCCGGTCAGCGATGGCGGCATAAATGGCGGGGTCCCAGTGGCTTAATGAGAGGTGGGTGGCCAGCGTGTCCAGGTCACATTCCCGATAGGATTCCCTGATGCGTTTATCCAGTTTGTAATAATCACATGGGCTTGTTTCTTCAATGTAATGTTCGATAGCGATGTTGGTTTCATGCAGATCGCTGAACTTGAAGCCTGATAAAAATACCCCTGTTTCAAGCGTCACATCACGTGATGTTTCAAGAAATGCATCACCATTATTTATTTTAAAATAAAGCGCGAGGGCGTGGTAATTAACCATCATGGAAAAACAAGAGGTGTCATGAAATGTAAGCACAGGGTGATCCTGGTTTTCAAGCGAGTCGATTGAGCTGTTGCCTTTATCGGTAGAGATTAACAGTAATTGATTGCTGGATAACTCAGTTAGATACTGGATGGCATTCATTGCGCCAGTGGGCATTAGTACGCTGGTCTTTTTAAAGATAGTTTTGTATTCATTCAAAACATTATTAATGCCTTCATTGCTGTAGTTGACATTTTCAATATCGGCTGGTGAAAAACTGATTTGCAGGTTTTCCATTTTATTGACATTATTGCCAGACATATTGCTTTTATCAGTTTTTATTGTTATCAATAATTCGCGAATAGTGTTTTGATTGATGGTGTATGCATCATACGATGTCGTATCAAAAACATAATTTGCAAATGCAATTAATGGATTGGTTAATATTTTATTGTCTAACGTTATATTAGATATTTCCAGCTTAACAGGATTTCTTGATTCCATATCAAAAATGGCAAAATCAATTACCCCAGCATTAATGAATGGTAGCAGCGCAGGGTGTGTTTTGTAATATTGTATGTTGTGATTTGTAAAATCACTCATAATATAGTTGATTTTAACCTGATCCATCCCCGCTAGTTTAAGTAAATCCAGTATTGATTTGATAGCATAAAAGCTAAATTTTCCACTTCCGGTGCCAAGTTCAATAAAGTAGAAGGGGTCTTTAACAGATTCAGGTTTGCTGGCAAGATAATCTCTGATAAACGCAACGGCAATGTGTGCGTAGGAGTTGGCAATAAATGGGTTGGAAGTTACTTCAAATGGAATTTGTGATACCCAGGCGTTGATTCCCTGGCTGTCGTAATAATTTTTTTGCCATTGCCACAAGATAGAGTTTGAAAGACGTTTTCCTTCTTCAATGGTCACCATATTGGTAGCGGCATTATTCATATAGATTCCTTAAGCCGGGATGAGTTCATATGCTTCAACAATCATCTTAGTCAGGTATTCATAGCTCATATAGTAATCGCCGTGATCGCCTACCTTCTTTCCCCATGAATTGCGAATGGTGACGACCCCGCGGTGGTAAGTACAGTCTGGTCCACTGATAACCGCATTATCATCATATCCAGTAATGATGATTTCATGCGCTGAGAGATCACCCTCGGTGGTCAGGTCGTTTGCAATTTTTTTTGTCATGACCCAGCTGTCATGGTTTGTTCTGAATTTACCTCTGGCACCGTTATCACCATTTTTGCTCAACAGAAAAAATCCATAAACAACCCTGTTACCTCTATTCAGCGCCCGCTTTACATTCTGGAGCAGGTTGGGACCATTCATTCGAGACGAAAAAGCATCGCTGAAATTTATAATGGGTATCCATGAAATGTGCCGCATCAAATCTTCGCTATGTAATTTAAATTCTGTTTCACTCATTGGTTTTCCAGTGTTGCCAGAATTATGTCGTGGATATTTGCGTACGCCCGCACATCCATAGGAGCGTTGTGATTGCATGGAATGAATCCCATATTGTTTAATTTGGGTGAGTACTCGCCGTCCCAATGTGCCGTCCCAGCCGCTGGGATAGTCCGGGATGGTTTTGTTTAAGTATTTACCCAGTGACAAGTTGCACAATTGGCTGATGTAGTCGCCTTGACCGTACATGGCGTCAAGGTTGCCTGTGATGGCAAATGTCACGCAAGATCCATGGTCGCCCTGATCAAGGACAGGCACGCCATTCATGCCAATATTTGTCTGTACAGCTTGTTGATTGTCTGTGGCTGGCATGTATGGTTCATCAAGATGTTTCTTGAGCCAGTCTCGACCTTCTGGTGACAGGCGAACACGCATATACTGTACATGTTTGCCATTTATGATTTGTGTTTTGCCGTTGTGCTGAATGACAACGGGTTTGTCAAATGGAATAAATCCCGGGGTGGTGCCTGTTATTTCTATATTGGCAGTACTGGCAAACGCGGTGGAGAAGAAAAAAGATAGAAGCAGGAGATGAAACAATATATTTACAGATCGCATTAGCAACATCCCTGTCTGCATGAAAATTAAACAATATCAATATTAGTATAAAAAATCAACATTCAGTAGTAGCATTGATATGGTGTTGAAAGTGCTTATCAGTAACGGGAGGTTGTCGTGATAAAAATGTCGCATCAGGGGATGCTTGTTTTTTCAATTGTGCTGGTTTCGGCTCTTTTGTATTTACTCTCCTCGGTACTCGTACCCTTTTTGTTTGGCGCATTGCTGGCGTATCTGTTTAATCCGGTTGTTAAACGAGTTGAAAAATGGGGTTTGCCACATTTACCCAGTGTTATTCTGGTATTTGCTGGTCTCATGGTCATGATATTGATTTTTTTATTAATGCTGATACCGCTCATTGAAAAACAGATAGTCATGTTAATGTCGTTGTATCCACAGATCATCGCGTGGCTAGACGCCAGATTGTCGCCCTGGATAGATGAATATCTGAACCTTGACACATTAAAGTCAACCTTGTCATTCACGTTGAGTAAATCTGGATGGGTGTTTGGGGCGGTGATGCATTCAGGTCATACCGTTATGATTTTGCTGGTTAATATTGTGCTGATACCGATCGTGACATTTTATTTCTTGCGTGATTGGGATCTTGTGTTGAACAACATTAAAAACTTTATTCCAAAAGATGACCGTGCCACATGGATCAAGCTGGCGACATCCTGTGACAAGGTGTTAAGTGCGTTTTTTAGAGGTCAAATGATGGTGATGATATTTCTGGCGCTTATATATGGTATTGGGCTTAGTTTGATAGGGCTGGATGTTGGTTTTATTCTTGGTTTTATTGGCGGCATGTTGAGTATTGTGCCATATCTTGGTTCTATTTTTGTATTAGTGATGGCATCGCTGACATCATTGGTACAATTTGGCTCCATGGATTCTCTGATTTGGGTGCTAGGTGTTTTTATTGTTGGTCAGGCGTTTGAAGGTTATGTGTTGACGCCATATTTTGTTGGCGGCCGCATCGGATTGCATCCCGTTTTTGTTATTTTTGCTGTGATGTCTGGCGGTGTTCTGTTTGGAATGGTAGGGATATTGCTCGCATTGCCAGTCAGCGCAGTCGTTAAAGTCCTGCTAAGTTATGCGCGTAAACATTATCTGCCGGCTTAATTGATATTTAGCTGGTGATGATGCCATAATGGCGTGGATTTTATTTATTCATTCAAGGAGATAGAGTAATGGTTTATCGTTCCCGGCTATTTGCACTTAGCCTCGTTTCACTAGCTTGCATGTCCTCTGCGTTTGCTGCTAAACCTGTTGATCTTAGTCGTCAGCCTGCATCAGTTCTTCATTCCATTACGCTTGGCCATCGTTTGATATCGTATCAGGACAAAAACAGCCATGTGGATTTTAACGGCGTTACGCATATGCGATTTCAGCAAATGTATGCCGGATTGCCTGTCTGGGGTGCTGATGCGGTTGCACATGTTCCAAAAGGCAGCAAAGCATCATTGAATAATCTGGATCAGACAGTAACCATGAACGGTATTGTTTATAATGGTCTCGAACAGGATCTTGGCTTATCATCCGCACGTGTGACATCACCAGAGCAAATTGACAAAGCATTCATGCACGCTGTTAGCTTGCACACACAGCAAACGGGTGTGAAAACATACGACAGTGCACACGTTAAAAAATCCCCGATTGTTTATGTCGATAAAAATGGCAAGGCGCATTATGCCTATCACATTAGCTTTATGTCTGGTAATGCGGATGGATCAATTGCTGTGCCGACATATATTCTTGATGCTGAGACATTGACGGTATATGCATCCTGGGATGATTTGCAGTCACTGGATAATGTATCTGGCGGCGGTTATGGCGGTAATCCAAAAATGGGTAAAATTGTTTATTCTGGTGCTAAATCAGATTACCCTTCATTCACGATGGCACGTGATGCTGGTAAAAATACTTGTATGGTCAAGAATGAGGATGTGGAAGTTAAAGATGACACCAAATCCAGCGGCCCATTCAGCTCCACGCATTCAGAGCGGTTTAATTGCAATGAAGTAGACGGCAAATATGGCATCTACTGGGATAGCGATCAAGATGCTGTCAATGGCGGCTACTCACCTGCTAATGATGCTATGTACATTGGAACAGTCGTCAAAAACATGTATCAGGAATGGTATAACGTGCCAGTACTGACATTCTTTGGTATGCCGGTGAAACTGGTCATGCATGTACATGCAAAAGATTTGTATGGACAGAAAATGGATAATGCTTTCTTCCTCAGTCTTACCAATCAGATGTATTTTGGCGATGGCGTAAAAATGTTTTACCCATTGACATCGCTCGGTGTTGGCGCGCATGAGTTGAGCCATGGCTTTACTTCTGCACATTCCAACCTGACGTATGAAAAACAATCCGGCGGCTTGAATGAATCGTATTCGGATATGGCGGCACAGGCAGCTGAATATTATTCTACGGGTAAGAATAGCTGGCAGATTGGCCCTGAAATTGTGATTGGCGATGGCGCATTGCGTTATATGGATGATCCAGCCAAAGATGGTCACTCGATTGATAATGTTCATAATTATACGGATGATCTGAACGTACATTACAGCAGCGGCGTTTTCAACAAGGTATTTTACCTGCTGGCAACAGCGCCTGACTGGAATACCAGAAAGGCATTTGACGTAATGGCAAAAGCCAATATGGATTACTGGACATCAAGTACTAACTTCATTCAGGCAGGGTGCGGTGCATTAAGCGCGGCAAAAGATTACCACTATGGTCCTAATGCGGTTGCAAATGCATTAAGGCAAGTTGGTTTAAATCCCAAGCTGTGTCAATAACAGAGAGTGTTCTTATGAAACGCGGCTGCACCTTGTTAGCATCGATGTTTATGCTATCAAACAGTGCGGCCGCAGTTTCTTCGTTATGCTCAAACGACATCTCATCTTTATCAACATGCAGCCCGCTTCACATTTCCGGGTATATTGATACATCTTATAACTATCTGGTACGCAGCAAATCGTTGACGAGTGGATTTTATAATCGTCTATACGACATCACTGAAAATGGTTTTACCTTACAGCAGGCGGCCATCATATTTTCGGTAACACCCGATGCTGGTCTGGGTGGTCTTTTTGCCGCGATTGCAGGCCGGGATGCTTATTCAATTGCACCGTATGGTATTAATGCTGATGCCTTTGGTTCAGATTATATTGGACTGACAGAATCTGAAGCGTATTTGTCATATGGTATATCCCGTTATACATTCTATGCGGGACAAATGTTGTCACTGTCGGGGATTGAGCAATATAATTATGGCGTAGATGAAAATTTTTCTCGCTCCATTATTGATGGTTTTGCACAGCCAGGATCCCACCTGGGTTTGCGGGTATCTAATCATTATAATGATCAGCTTACGCTGATAGCCGGCCTTAACAACGGTTGGAGCACTGTACAGCAGCCAGGTAATCTGAATACAGGTGAATTGGGAATTAAATATATTGTGCCAGACAGGTTCAAGCTGGTGGTTGATACCTATCTCGGCATACAGCAGAGAATACCAGTACGTCAAGGCGGGAATATAAGCAACCGTTATTTGCTGGATACTTATGGTACCTGGTATGTCTCGGATAAATTAAATTTTTCAATGAATTATGATTATGGCATTCAGAATAAAGCGATTGTGCCAGGTGGATATTATCAATATGCAGTCTGGGATGGATTGGCAGTTTATATGAATTATCACTTGATGGATCAATGGCAAACGTCCATTCGAGGTGAAATTTATAATGATAGCGATGGTTATTCGACGGGTGTCAGGCAGAATTGGCGTGAAATCACGTTGACACTCATTTATAACGTCACAAAGCAGTTTATGCTGAGGGCTGAAACACGGCACGATTTTTCAAATGTTAACGCATTTGTGAATAGCAATGGATTTGGTGCAAGCAACAACCAGCAATCCTATGCTATGGAGGCGTATTACTCGTTTGCCATTTAATAAGGTCTGACAATAACCTTGGTGCCGCGATAGTTATTGGATGCGCTTGGCCGTTCAGCGAAATTGAAGCGTATCCATTCTGCATCTTCAACATGAAGCCTTACGCAGCCATGGCTGACATTTCTAGGTACGACTTCGTATGATCCGTGCAGTGCCTGCCCGCCATTGAAGAACATGCAATAAGGCATCGGTGCGCCGCCTTTACCGACGGGAAATTTACTCGATTTGCAGCTGCGGTTGCCAAGGGAGTAAATGCGGAAGGTGCCCGCTTTGGTTTTGCATGAGCGTTTGATATCTCTGCACCAATGGTTGCCGGCTGTTGCCATGCCGGATCTGAGTTCTTCACCGCTGGCAGAGTAGGCGGTCCAGGTATGCTTGTTTGGATCAATCACGATCACTTTTTCGCCATAGGCTAAAGTCGTGAGTGAGACCATCAGTGTGATGATGGAAAGAAAAGCCGCACGGTTCTTGTTAGCAAACATGGCGCTTACTCCTTCTTATTCTCATAAAGACCATTTTACCATGAGAATGAGTAAGAGATGGTAATTGATATTCTAATTTTTATTAAAATTTAGCTATTAGCATTAAAATTGTTCATAAAATACGCATTGCAATAAATGCTATGCGGCTGAAAAAAGCTGTAAAGCATGCTGGGCCTGCATTAATCACGACTAATCATGCATGACGTAAAGCATTGCGTCCGGCAATGGCGGACATGATGTACACCCATCCACATACCAGCAAGTCGATACCGATGAACAGGCCAATGATGTAGAGGCTGGATTCAGGCCAGCTTCGCAGAATCAGAACGCCGATCAATAAGGTGATGATGCCGTTGAAAAGGCTTAGCTTCCAGCGATACTGTTTAATGCTGAGCGCTGCGATAATACGGAATAAACCGAGCAGGGTATAGCAAATACCAAGCAGCAATGTCAGTGAAACGGAACCTGAGAGGGGGTTGATCATCAGCATGAGGCCAACGACCAGATAAAGGGCGCCAGAAAGGGAGTGTAATATAAACCCAGGCTTGCCGCGCCAGAAAGTCAGCGAGTCGATGATGACGACAGCGCCGCCAATCGTGATAAGGATACCCAGCAGGAAGACAGAGACTAATGTGGTGAAGGCTGCAGCACTCATGGCTGCGATGCCCAGAATGCTGAGTGCGATACCCCAGACAAGGAACTTACCCCAGTTTTCTCTGAAGGCAGCAGTGTGCATATGACCAGATCGCGTTGTAAATCCCATGATAGCCTTCCTCCATGAATGCCGTTGTATGGAACCCGTACAGTGTTGCCTCTGTATATATTCAGGCAAGTTAGGTACGATGCTTGTATTGTAACATAGCAACTGGAAAATAATAGAAGGAGCAGATCATGAGTGCGGTGAGATCATCATTATTGCGTGTGGTGGAGGAAGATATCAGGAATCCGGTGGTTGGTATTAATCGGGCGGTATTGGTTGAGCAGACGCGTGATAAAATTCAGCGTAATTTTGTGGATCGTGTTTTTGATCCGGTTCCTCATCTTCTTGATCGTCAGGTGACAGATGGACTGGCCTATAAATATTTACAGATACTTGCTGGTGCCAGATTTATTAATGATGATGTATCCAGACCTAATGTCTTCACTCGTTTAAATATTGAAAGGTGGACAACGGATATCATTAATATTGCGATACGTGAGCTGCTTGATGAAAAAGGAAAGCTGAGAGAGGAAATAATAGAGTATTTTGGCTGGGGTGATTTGCGAAGCTATCTGGATCCGATGAAGCTGATAAGATCTTATCTTGGCTCAATCGTGGGGCAAGTCGCTCAAGATTATCAAGAGATCATTACGACACACCACCACTCTAGCTGCGGCCCTATTAATAATTATCTCAGTACGCATGCAAATGAATTGTGTAAAGCGGCGATGATAGAGCATGGATATATGGCGAGTACGTCAGATATCGTGGCCGTAGCGGCTGGTGTGGCGGGCGGCGTTGGCCTGCTGGCGGGCGCAGTGATTGCGCTGGGGTTTTTTGCTGGCGCGGCACGCGGTGCTTCTGCCGGTGCCGGGAGCGCAGCAGATGTGACGAGGCGTCTTATTTGATTTCAAACTTGATCGACTGGGTATTACCAGAAGACAGTTTGACTTGAGCTTCATACTCACCCGTTGGCCAGAGTTGTTTTTCCCGTGTGAATGAAAACGCTTTCATAATGTTGCCGGTCTTGGTTGTGGTGCTGTCTATTGGTCCAAGTATGGTGCCGGTAGGGATATGTTTTAGCAGGGTTGCTACATTGATATCTGGCTGCGGAGAGACAATCATCACCGTCACAAATATTTTTTTCGTGGAGCGGGGAATGACGGTTTTGGTTTCTTCAACATAGCCATCGTTGTCACTGGCATCGCTTACCATAATGCCATGTATGCTTGGGTGTGTCTGGGTGGTGGTGCTGCCATTGTCAGTTGTCTGCATGGGTGCCTCACTGGGTTCTATACCAATGGGAGTCAGACGAATAGCCTGGATTTTCCATTGGCTGTCTTCTTGAACAAGCTGATATTCGGCATGCATCTGGCCGCCATCCTCGCCTTCGATGATGCCTTTTAATACTCCCACATTGTCAGTCACCTTGTTTTCACTGAAGGTGATTTTTTTGTAATCATTGAATATGGAGTTACTGTTGATATAAGCGCTGAATATGTCATAGCTGGTTGCTTCTTTGAATGCAGCGGATGTCATGGCGTATGCCTTGGCAAGATCGCCGCTCTTGATAACCTGAAGCTGTTTGACGGCAACACTGTCTATTGTTTGCAAGCGGGAGGTCCAGAAGAAGGAGACAACAACACCTGCCAGAATGAGGACCAGAATGCTGATCAGAACGGTTTTCAGGCCGCTGCGCTTGGGGGCATTATTCCCATACTGGTTGTTGTCATTAAACTGAGGAGTCTCTTGGGTGAACTCATCCATAGCAATTATCCCTGTTTATGGCATGGTATTTGATTCCGCTTTCATTCAGAATAAGCCCGAATGCAGAGGTTCGTCAATTAGGGGATAACCGCTATAAGTGCCGGTTTTACTAAAAAAATGTTGATTATTAATGCTTTCTACAGTAAAAAGGGCGAGCTTATCAGCAGCGAATGTGGCGGAACTGGTAGACGCGCTGGATTTAGG
>CAZOVT010000025.1:22267-28234 GCA_964583565.1 uncultured Coxiellaceae bacterium | reverse complement strand
TTTGCAGGGCTCGATGGTTCTTTCGACCAGTTTTTCTACCAGTGATTCCAGTTTTGCACGGGTAATTTTAACATTCATGTGCTTCGGACCCGTTGCATCCGCGGTAATGTAAGGCAGATTCACTTCTGTTTGCTGCGTTGAAGACAGTTCAATCTTGGCTTTTTCAGCTGCTTCTTTCAAACGCTGCAAGGCGAGTGGATCCTGGCGCAGATCAATGCCGGATGAATTCTTGAATTCATCAATCAGATAATTCATCAAACGTTCGTCAAAATCTTCACCGCCAAGGAAGGTATCACCATTCGTTGATAACACTTCAAACTGATGCTCGCCATCGACTTCAGCAATTTCAATAATCGAAATATCAAATGTACCGCCGCCAAGGTCATACACCGCAATTTTGCGATTGCCCGGCTTTTTATCCATACCAAATGCCAATGCGGCAGCAGTTGGTTCGTTAATAATACGCTTTACTTCAAGGCCAGCGATTTTACCCGCATCTTTCGTTGCCTGACGCTGCGAATCGTTAAAATAAGCAGGCACGGTAATCACAGCTTCCGTGACTTCATGACCGAGATAATCTTCAGCCGTTTTCTTCATCTTCATCAGCACTTGCGCGGAAACCTGCGGCGGCGCCAGATCCTTGTTACCTAACACTTCAACCCATGCATCTCCGTTATCAGCCTCAATAATTTTATAAGGTACGGTTTCCTGCATACGGCGTACCATTGGGTCATCAAAGCGACGGCCAATCAGACGCTTGGAAGCATAAATTGTATTCTTGGGGTTGGTAATAGCCTGATGCTTGGCTGGCTGACCAACACGCACCTCACTGTTGTCCAAATAAGCAACAATAGAGGGGGTCGTACGGGCACCCTCTGCATTTTCGATTACCCTGACCTTGTTGTCCCCTTCCATCACTGCCACGCAGGAATTCGTCGTTCCCAAGTCTATGCCTATGATTTTACTAGTAGCCATTATTCTCTCCATCACGTTATCAATATAATTATTAGATAGGGGCTGTTTCCCCAATTTCAATCCCCTGCTTATTCGCCAGTCTTGGACACGGTCACCAGAGCGGGACGCAGCAGGCGGCCATTTAGCGTGTAGCCTTTCTGCAGCACGGACAACACTGTGCCTGCCGGCACGGTCTTATCGTCCTGCACCGAAATAGCCTGCTCAAATTCAGGGTTAAAAGGCTCATTCACCGGGTTAAGCTGTTTAATGCCAAACTTGTCCATTGCGTTGTAAAAAATCTTGAGTGTCATATCAACCCCTTCCAGCACTGGTTTGGCAGGGCTTTTCATCCCATCCGGGACACTCGTCAGACACAACTCGAGGCTGTCAACAATCGGCAGTAATTCCAGCGCGAATTTTTCCAGCGCATATTTATGCGCATTGGCAACATCACGCTCAGCACGGCGGGTAGCATTTTCACTGTCTGCCTGCATACGCAGGATGCGCTCCCAATGCTGGTTTACTTTCTGCTCTGCTTCATTTAGCTGCTGAAGCAGCTCTTCATAAGCAGGATGCGTTAACAACTCTTCATTCTGATTATTTTCTTGATCTGGAACCTGCTCAGGCTCATGATTTGGCTTATCTTTTGACATTCAGCAACTCCTTAAATTCTTATCATTACCATATGTGGACGAAATGGTAAGATTCAAGGTAACTTATTAAGGTTTACAGGAGCAATGGGTACATCATGCATTCCCAGTTCAACACCGTCGGTATCTATGGACGCGTCAGAAACGCTGGCGTTATTGAAACCCTGAAAGCTCTTATCAGCTATCTTAACAGTATCGGGCAGGCTATTCTGGTCGACTCCAAGACAGCCGATACCCTGGACGATACGTCTATTCCCCGCATCGACCGTCAGGAAATCAGCCAGCGCTGCGACCTGCTGATTGTCGTTGGCGGAGACGGCAGCCTGTTACACGCCGCCCACAGTATCATTCAAGGTGACATCCCTGTGCTGGGCATTAACCGGGGGCGTCTGGGCTTTCTAACCGATATCCTACCCACGCAGCTGGCTAAAATAAAATCCATTCTGGAAGGAAAGTACCGGCTTGAAGAGCGGTTTCTCATTAGGTCAACCGTTGAATTTCAGGGAAACATCCTCGGCCAAAATGATGCGCTGAACGAGGTTGCGCTGATTCCAGACTCGGTGCCGCACATGAACCAGTTTGAAATTTACATTGATGATCAGTTTGTCTGCAGTCAGGATTCTGACGGCGTCATCATCGCCACCCCTACCGGCTCTACCGCTTATGCGCTTTCCGGCGGCGGCCCCATTTTACACCCGCAGCTCGATGCCATTGTGATTGTGCCAATGTTCCCACACACACTCAGTGTCAGACCTATTGTGATTGAGGGAAACAGACGCATCACTCTTGTTATTTCGCCGAAAAATTTCGCCACGCCGCGTTTAACCTGTGACGGGCAAAATTTCATCAGCACACCTCCCGGCAGTCATATCCAGATTGAAAAAAAACCACAGCGGCTGCACTTAATTCATCCTACTGATTATGACTATTACGAAACATTACGCAGCAAGCTGCACTGGGGACGTAAACTGCATTATTCGGAGTAAGGCATGCTAACGCAAATTATTATCCGTGATCTGGCTACGATAGAAGCCGTGCAGCTGGATCTTCAAAACAATTCCACCATGATTACCGGCGAAACAGGCGCGGGTAAATCTGTCTTCATTGAAGCCATCGAACTGGCACTCGGCGGCCGCGCTTCCGCCAACCTGATCCGTCCCGGCAAAGAAAAAGCGGAAATCAGCCTGTGTTTTGAAACCAGCGCCTTTCCAAAAGTGAATACCTGCCTCGAGGCACAGGATCTTTATCACGACTCGCCTGAATGCATTATTCGCCGCGTCATTACCAGCGACGGCCGTTCACGCTGTTATGTCAATGGATCGCCCGCGACATTACAGCTCGTCAAGGAATTAGGTGAACTGCTGTTCCACCTGCACGGCCAGCATGAACAGCAAGTGTTATTAAAAGCGGAAACACAGCGTGACATGCTGGATCGATATGCTGATCTGCTCCCGCTCGCCGCGAACGTTAAAGAAGCAGCCGATAACTGGCGCGAACTGAACAACCGCATCCAGACATTACAGAATAAAACCGCGGAACGCGCCGAACGCTCCAATTACCTGCGCTTTCAACTTGATGAGCTGCAAGCTATTGGATTAAAACCCGACGAATGGAAATCGCTGGAAGCAGAACATCACCGCCTGACACACGCCGAAGAATTAATGCGCCAGATACAACACACTATCTCGCTCATTGCAGATGATGAGCAGCAAAATGCTTCCTCACTGTTAAATGACATACGCAAAACGCTGGAAACCATCCAGCCGGTTGAAGTAAAGGCCAGCGCATGGATAGACACGATTCAATCGGCACTGATCCAGGTTGAAGACCTTGAATCCGATCTGAAAAATTATCTTGAAAACACACAGCTGGATCCCAAAAAATTGCAGGCACTCGAAGAACGCGTCAGCCTTATTTTTGATCTCTCCCGTAAACATAAAGTCCAGCCTGCTGAACTTATCCTTTTCCAGCAGCGGCTTGAAGAAGAATACGCATTGCTCAATACCAGCGATGAAGAGTTAGGTAAGTTGAAAACAACCCTGCAACAATATCGCGACGGCTACGACAAGCTTGCAAATCAATTAAGTACCGGCCGCAAAAAAGCCGCCGCAAAACTAGAGCAGGAAATTACTAAAACCATACGCTCCCTTTCATTGCCCTACGGCGAATTCCATATCGAACTCGAAAAAGAATCAGCGCTGCTTTCAGCACACGGCAATGAAAAAATTGTTTTTCTGATCAAGACAAACCCTGATCAATCATTGCAGCCATTAGCCAAAGTCATTTCTGGCGGCGAATTATCACGGCTCAGTCTGGCTGCGCACCTTGCGCTCGCCAACCGCACGTCGATTCCAACCCTTGTTTTTGATGAAGTCGATACAGGCTTAAGCGGCGCCACCGCGGAAAAAATCGGCAAACTGCTGCGCAAACTGGGCGAATCCTATCAGGTTTTTTGCGTTACCCATCAACCGCAAGTAGCTGCCTGCGGTCATCATCACCTGCTGGTTGAAAAACATTTTGTCGGGAAAAGCACCCACACCAGCCTGCGCCTGTTAAACAATAGTGAAAGAACAGCAGAAATTGCACGCATGCTTGGCGGTGAAAAAATCACCGCCAAGACGCTGGAACACGCGGAAGAAGTACTTGCTAACGTTTAGGCGGCAATGGCAATACATAGCCGTTAATTAACAGCAGAATACCAACACCCACCAGCGTCAGCGCCTGATTAACAGCCGGTGCCTGACGCATATCTACCATACACAGCTTCGATCCAACCACTATCAGCAACGCAAATCCGATAAACCACAAGGTTCGCGCCTGAATACGCGCAGCAATAAACGTAGCAAGCACAGCGATTGCAGTCCAAAGTACCGAGCAATATGCCTGAACCTGCATCGAGTTGCGCAAACTGATGTAATCATAGGGAATGTGCATCATGTCGTGCATCGACCTGAACAACACGGCATTGAGCCAGGTAAAAACTATAACACAGAACACGCCCAGCAAGAGATCTGCCATCATGCCTTGCCAGAACGAAGCCAGCCATTTTCTTGTCATGTAAGCCCAGATGCTCACACCGCCCAGTGCAAACAGGATGACGCCGTCAATCGGATTAATAAATGGGATGTAACGGAAATATTCCATCTCACCCGACCAGATACTGCTGGCAAACAGCCACACAGCCAGATAACTCGCAAGCAAGCTTCCGCCATATTGCTGATATGCTTTCCGATACGCCGCTACCGGCCATGACAATAGTTTTGTCTGGAAGCACACAGCATACAAAAACACTGCTGGCACAGCACCGCATGTCAGGTAAGTCCAGAGTTCACTGTGCGTTGTATCTATTACTACCTGTGCTAACTCATACGTCATGAAGGTGACAATGAGCGCTAACGATAACGTATGGCAAACCGGCAAATACCAGGCGGGTGTTTTTTCATGCCGGTAAAGAATCACATACCATAGCGCAAGACTGGTCATCGAAACATCTAATGAACTGCCCGGTACAAACATCAAACCTAATGCCGGCAGCAACAATAATACTGAATAACGCAGCCAGCTCCATGTCAGAAACTCGGCCAACAGCCAGGCTGCCACGCTGGTGCCTGCAACCAACGCAAGTATCGATGACATTTCATAGGCAACAGGCACATGCAGCTTAATCTGGTTCAGGTTTAACAGATACCAGCCTGCGATACCAACGGCAAAATACAATTTCGCCAGAAAACGTTCAACGGTGCGTGCATCCTGATACAAGGGCAGTCTTTCCATATCGGGAAGTGATTGCACTGCATAAAAGAAGTAAGCACATACCGCGCTGGCAGCAAATACAAACACCCCGCCCAGATAAAGTTCATTCATATATTGAGCCGCCGGTACCAGCGAGATAGCAGTGTCAACAAAGACAATCATACTTATCAACAATACAAGGCCGCCAAACAACCGGGTACGAATATCCTGCAGACTATATCCGAGACCTAACAGAATAGCGCTTGCAAAGGCCAATCCTTCTGCCAGCCACATACCTGAAAACGCTAAAGGTAATGCGATTATTCCAAACAAGACCGCCCACATGGCAAATGGGCCTGCAAGACCTTGCAACGCACTTGACCGCACCAGCCGCAGCAAACCAAACGCCGCACCAAAATACAAACAGAGTGCTAGCGCACTGAATGACAATGCATCAGGAACAGATTGCACCAGCGCAATCTGCCATCCCGACACAACAACCGGCAAACCAAATGCAAAAATCGATGTCACCCACCCTCTTTTTTCTGAACCATGCCAATAAGCACCTGCCAGCATGACCCCGGTGTAATACACAAAGAAATAAATCAGGAATCCTTCTGTTGCCCATTGC
>CAZOVT010000025.1:18710-22257 GCA_964583565.1 uncultured Coxiellaceae bacterium | reverse complement strand
CTTCTGCCGGCAGAATTATCCGGCAGAAGAACAGGCACTAAAAAAGCACCCATCATGCTCAACATTGCTAACGATTTTGAATATTGAATTAATGAAGCAAGCGCAGCTACCACGGCAACTGTCACCAGCAGGCTAAATGCAACAGCCGGCATCAATAAATCATACAACTGGAAGGAGGCGTAAATCGTCAGATACAGAATAGACACGCCAGCACAGGAAACGACGCTGCTATACCACGGCCGTTTTGCCGCCAGCCGCAATCCATCCAGCAGCATGATAGTGGCAATACCCACAATACCTGTTAACCGCCATTCAAGCGACAGACCAGAATAAGACACGGTGTGCCGCAGCAAGAATGCAAGCGCGATAAACACCGCCAGTATTCCTATTTTGGCAACAGGATGCCCGGTGAAAAAATTCGACTTGATGGATTCAAGCAACGTACCAGATTCTGATGATTTGGCACTAGCCCTGACATTGATGTCCGGCGCTGATACCAGTGATGAGACACTATAGTCAGGCTGTTTAATGGTAAGCTCGGGTGCCTCTGGCGTATTTTCAGAATAAACCCGAATTGGAAGCGCTGACGGCGGCGCGGCAGAAGAAACCGTTTTTATTGTTTCTTTCTGTTGCCGAAGTTTGTCTTCAAGCGTGTGTATTTTCCCTTCAAGGGATTCTAACGTTTCCTGTATGGCAGCAACATTGCGCCACATAAACACTAACGCAACTCCAAGCAAAATTGACATTAGCATAGTAGGCTCATCCTAAACCGTGATGTAATCCATACGACCTTCCGTCCATTATCTTATCAGCCTGTTGTTTATGTGGCAATGGTGATAATAATTAAACGATAGCTTCCATGTTTGCTTCTGCCCAAGCTGTTAGCTGAGTAAGTACCAGGCTAAGGCTTCTACCCAACGGCGTCTTTTGACTCATAGCGGGTTATTTTTTCTGACAAGCAGAGCATATTCCATAAATATTCAGGCTGTGATCGGTAATCGTGAAACCAGCCTTCCTGGCTATATCTTTTTGTCTTGCTTCAATCAGCTCATCGACAAACTCTTCAACACGATTGCACTTCACGCAGACCAGATGATCATGATGCTCGCCTGAATCCATTTCAAACACAGATTGCCCGCTTTCAAAATGATGGCGCACCACCAGCCCCGCTTCTTCAAACTGAGTCAGCACCCGGTAAACGGTTGCCAGGCCAATATCATCACCCGATTCCAGCAGGATACGATAAATATCTTCCGCACTCATGTGATGCTCTGTCGCATCTTCCAGAATTTGCAAAATTTTCAGCCGCGGCAGCGTGACTTTGAGTCCGGCTTTTTTCAGATTACTATCGTTAGGCATGGTTCATCCCCAAAAAAATCCCGCGCTCTCAATTGAAAACGCGGGATATCTATCAAAACCGCTGATTAATATTTAATAAAGCAGCTGTTGATTACGCAATTACGCGCTTTTGCCGAATGAGCCGAGCAGAAACCGCTGGCATTCGATGCTGCAATCGCCCTGCTTGAGCCTGTACCAATCCAGAGTTGTCCGCGTGCATTGGTTGCGTTGCACTGCCACGTACCGCCAGGAATATGCTCTCCGCCAAAATTACCAGCGTGGCAATAATCAATCTGGCAATTACTTGCACGGTCAGAATTGGAAACACAAAATTTCATCGCATATGCAGTTGCGACTGCGCGTGAGTCCGCCGTTCCAAACCAGGATTGCCCTTTCAAATTGTGTACCCTGCACTGGTAATTTGCACTTGCTGTGCCGATCATCGCAAATGCCAGTAAACCTGTTATTATCGTTTTAACGAAAAATGATTTCATGCTAACCTCCTCAAATAATAAAACTAGAGCGGCGTTAGTATACCTGCATCGTCATAAATTTATACTGATTTTTATCCGGAGACAGTTCATGTTCAAGCGTTTTGCTATTTTATTAATCACCTTATCGCTCGCCGGATGCAGCTATCTGCATGTCCGCAAACAAGAAATTGTGCAAGGGAATGTTATTGATTCCAGCGCTGTCAGCCGCCTGCACCGCGGTATGAGCGAAGAAGCGGTAACAGAAATCATGGGTGAGCCCATGCTGTCCAACATATTTACACCTGATCGCATCGAGTACGTTTACACCATTCAACCTGGCGGTGGCAGCATGACAGAAAAGCGTGTGACCTGTCTGTTTAAGAACGACCGATTAGTGGATATTTTGCAGAGTTAATCCTGGCATTTTGTTTTGGCACGCAAACGGCGGGCATCTTTGGGATCCATCACTAACGGGCGGTAGATTTCTACTCTGTCGCCCTCATGTACAATATCCGTCAGCAAGCGCTGACGGCTAAAAACGCCGACACTTTGCCTGCCAAGATCTATTTCAGGGAAGATTTTCAGCAAACCGGAATGGTGGATCACCGCTTCGATAGTCGTGCCTTCTTCGACTACCAGCTTAACCAGCTTTTGGTCATGCTCGCTCACATACACAACTTCCACTTTGATCAGTCTATTCACTGCCGTATAACTCCACTGCCCGTTTACAGAATGCTTCGACAAAGGTATTGGAAATATGCTGAAAAACAGGCTGAAACAACCGGTCAATAAATGCGCCGGTAAATTCAAACTCCATATCCAGCGTAATTTTACATGCTTTTTCATTCAACGAGATAAAATCCCATATGCCGCTCAGGCGTTTTAATGGGCCGTCCGTCAAGGTCATTTCCATCCGGTGATAAGGAAACAGACGATTTCGGGTAGTAAAATTTTTATGAATGCCATTCCAGTTTGCCTCCAGTTTGGCAACTACTTCCTCATCCGTACGACTAATGATTTCGCTGCTATGGCACCAGGGCAGAAACCGCGGGTATTCGCCAATATCATTCACCAGTTCAAACATTTGCCGCTGGGTATAGGGCACAATCGCATTTCGTTTTAAAGTATGCATAACCGTTTCCAATTTATCGATTTAACATTATACTGCGCCACATGAAACCATCATCAAAACCAGATACATCTATAGCCCGCAACCGCAAAGCAACGCACGAATACTTTATTGAAGACCGCTTTGAAGCTGGACTTGTGCTTGAAGGCTGGGAAGTCAAAAGCTTGCGTTCAGGCCGGGTACAACTTGATCAAGGGTATATTCTACTCAAAAAAGGTGAGGCTTGGCTATTCGGCGCACTGATCACCCCGTTGCAGACCGTCTCAACCCACATTACCCCGGAACCGCAGCGCAGCCGCAAGTTACTGCTGTCCCGCCGGGAAATCAACAAATTAATCGGCAATGTTGACCGCCGCGGCTATACCGTCGTACCGCTGTCACTGTACTGGAAAAACAACCGCGTCAAACTGGAGATCGGGCTGGCCAAGGGTAAAAAACTACACGATAAACGCGCCGCCGAGAAAGACCGCGACTGGGCGCGGCAAAAACAGCGGCTGAATAAGCGAGCCTAGGATTTGAAAGTACGCTTCAAACGGTGTTTTTCCACACTGCTATTCAACCGCCGCAGACCCAATGCAAACACCAGCACCAGCAGCCCGGCAACCAG